>NZ_JAUNUG010000033.1 GCF_030538285.1 Corynebacterium sp. | reverse complement strand
CACCGTGGGAAACGGGCCGGTTCGCTGTCTGTCTCTTAGCGAGAAGAAGTCTCGGGTGGCGTTCGGGTGCTGCGCCAGCGGGGTGACCTAGATGTTCATGTACTTGTACATCGGTAAGCTGGACAGCACCTCCTGCAGCTCGTCATTGCTCTCCACGTCATAGATGGAGTAGTTCGAGTACTCGCCGACCACGCGCCAGATACCCTTCATCTTCCCGGACTTCTGCAGGTTGCCGGAGTACTCCTTCTCCCTGGCCTGGAAATCGGTGACCTGCTCGGGGGTCAAGGACTCGGGGAAGGAGACATCCATGCGGGCGAGAAACAGCATTGCGTGGCCTTTCGGTTGTTGAGTACGTTCCCCGACCACCATACCGGCGACGGTTACCGAATTGTTCTATATGCCTGTGGCCTGGTGATTCGGGGTATTCCCGTGCGGAGCCTGTGGGTTGACCCCCTTGGCAGGCGGGAAAGTATCGACTAACAAGTCTCATAGGCCAACCAAGTGAAAGGGTTCCACCATGCTCCGTCGAATGACTCGTCTCACCCTCGCCAGCGTCGCCAGCGTCGCCCTGCTCGTGGGTGGGACAGCTGCCCCCGCAACTGCCCAGGAGGTCAGCAGCACCAGTTCCCACTCCTCCAACTGGGCACCCGAGGACTACCTCTTCGGAGCCATTCTGTTCCCCACGTTGTTCTCGTCGATGTTCTCCTCGTACATCCTCGGCATCCCGCAGTGCGGCCTGCACGACACAAGCGCCTGCTAAACGACGAGCCGGGCCCGGGGACGTGATCCCCGGGCCCGGTTGTCGTGTTTTCTGCTAGCGGCGCCCGCCGCCCAGCAGGCCCCCGAGCAGCTCACCGAAGATGCCACCCGTGCCCGGCGACTGCTCCTGGGCACCGCCGCCTCCACCGAGGACCTGGCCGAGGATCTGCTCCAGCAGCCCGCCCTTCGACGACGGCGTCGGCGTCTGCTGCGTCTGCGGCTTCGTCCCGCCCGTCCGCTGCTGCAGCTGACCGGCGAGCCAGGACATCACGATCGGTGCCAGGATCGGCAGGAGCTTGCGCACCAGCGAGCTGCCGCCGCCCAGACCACCGAGCTGGCTGACCACCTGATCCTCCTGGGCGCCGAACACGTGGTGGGCGATCTTCTGGCCCTCGTTCGTGTCGATGGCGTCAACATCCACCTCGCCCTCCACAAGCGACGGGTCATGCTGATCGACGGCGCTGGCGAGGGAATCCCGGCCGGCCGGATCCTTCGCGTTGGCACCCATGCCCATGAGCAGTGCCGGGAGGACGTTCTCGGCGGCCTGGCGCACCTGGGTCGGGTCTTCCCCTAGCTGCTTCGCGATGCGGTCAATGGGCAGGCTGGACAGGAGCTGATTGATGTTGTTCGTCATGGCGCCACTCTAGTGGTGGGTGGCGGTGTCGTGCAGGTGGCGCTTTGTACGCCAGTTAGTGGCTCCGACGGGTATTTTTTCCGGCGAACTGGTGTGCAATGAACCACCGCGTTCCTTCGCATGGCAGGAACGGACCGAAATCGGGGATTCTAGGGCGTTCGTGCCACCCGAATTCCCGCGTCGCGCACGACGAGCGCGGGAAAGGCCCCGACCGGGAGCGGGTGCTCTCGATCGGGGCCTCAGGTCATTCGTGTCCCCGACAGGATTCGAACCTGCGACCTTTGGTACCGGAAACCAATGCTCTATCCACTGAGCTACGGAGACATCGCTGCCATCCCGCCTGGGGATGACAACGGTGAAAGTCTAGCACCCCTGCCGGGGGCGACCCAATCCACCTAGCGGTTAAGTCCCGGCACCTCGGTCACTGCGGTGGTACCGGTGCGCAGGTACTCGACGACGGCGTCGTCAACCGCGGTGTTGCCCAGGCCGACGTGGCCGTGGCCAGCAC
Organism: Corynebacterium sp.; assembly: GCF_030538285.1. GTDB lineage: Bacteria > Actinomycetota > Actinomycetes > Mycobacteriales > Mycobacteriaceae > Corynebacterium. Next base: position 32,083 of record NZ_JAUNUG010000033.1, on the reverse strand, counting down.
CGTTGACGGTGATGACGTGGGCACCCATGGCGTCGGCAAGCGTGTGGTGCGTGCCGTAGGGGGTCTGCGGGTCGTGGGTCGCCTGGATGAGCAGCGGGCGCACGTCGAGCGCATCCCCGGACACGCCCGGCAGCCCGGCAACTGGTGCGGCACCAGCGCACGCGGCGCCGGAGGTGAACATGGCGTTCGGGGCGGTGAAGATGTCACCGGTGACGAAGTTGGACCACGCGTACTTGGGGTAGTCGGCCGGGTTGGCGGGGTAGGAGTTCTCGTTGCACATGATCAGGCGCTGCATGAGCTGGGCGTTGGCGGCTTCGATAAGGGCGCTTTCAGGAACCTCAACGGCGGCCGGATCGGGCAGGGGCTCGGAGCCGTTGATCATGCGGGCGAGGGTGTCCCATTCGCCGGTGAAGGGCACCATGGCGCGGGTGATCTGGAGGGTGGGGGAGTTGGCCTGGTTGCCGCCACCGCTGACAGCCTGGGAGCTCAATCCCTGGGAGGAGACGACGAAGGGGTTGACGGCGGTCATGGCCTGTGCGCCACCCTCGCCGGAGGAGCCGAGGCCCGGGGGCAGGTCGCCGACCTGGGCGGGCGGCGGGACGAGCGTCGGGTTGGTGCCGGTCTCGGCGACGACGCGGGCGGACCAGGCCTGGTACACGGCGAGCGGGGTGTCGCCGAGGCCGTAGATGTCGTTGCGGGCGGCGACCCAGGACATGAACTCGTGGATGGTGTTTTCGTAGCCGGCCTGCTGGGTGCCCATGATGCCGTTCCAGGCGAGCTTGGGGTCCATGGCGGAGTCGAGGACGACGCGGTCGGTGTGCTGCGGGTAGCGGGTGGCGTAGACGGAGCCGAGGTAGGTGCCGTAGGACAGGCCGAGGATGGAGATCTGCTCGCGGCCAAGGGCCTGGCGGACCCATTCCCAGTCGTTGGCGGTGTTGTCGGTGGTGAGGGACGCGGTGTAGCCGGGGTGGGCGTTCTCGCAGGCCTGGCGGATGAAACCACCCTGGTTGGTGAGCATGTCCATCATGCCGCCCTGGTTGACTGCCTCGAAGCAGTCGACGGGGGTGGAGCCGGGCAGGCCGCGCGGCTGGACGGCGACGCGCTCCCACTCATCGGTGAGACCGGCAGACCAGCCAAACATCTCGGTGTTGCCGAAGTAGGAGTAAGCGTCGCCGCCCGGGCCGCCCGGGTTGCCGAAGATCGTGCCACGCGCGGTGCCGGAGGCGGCGGGCACGCGGACGAAGCCGACGGAGATCTTCTCGCCAGAGGGGTCGGAGTGGTACATGGGGACGTCGATACGCCCGCACTGCGCGCTGGGGTCGGTGACCTGCGCGGGGCAGTCCTCCCAGGTGATGGCGGGGGCGGCGTGGGCAAGCGGCACGGAAAGCGGCAGCAGGGCGAGCGTCGCGGCGGCGGCGAAAGTACGGGGGGATAGACGCATAGATGGCATCTTAACCCGCCACCAGGCTCAGTGGGAGACATATAACTAGGTGGACTAGACTATCCGCCCATGACACCTGCTGATCTTGCGTCCCTCATCCGGGAGACCGCCGCTGGCGTGCTGGCCTCCCGTGGCCTCGACACCTCTGTGCTGCCGGACCCGGTCGTCGTCGAGCGTCCCCGTAATCCGGAGCACGGTGATTACGCCACCAACCTGGCCCTGCAGGTGGCCAAGAAGGTCGGCATGAATCCGCGCGAGCTGGCCACGTTACTTGCCGACACCCTCTCCGCTGACCCCGCCATCGACGAGGCCGAGATCGCGGGCCCGGGTTTCCTTAATATCCGCCTGGCGGCGGCTGCGCAGGGCGAGATCGTGGCGAAGATCCTCGCCGCGGGCGCCGAGTACGGTCATCTGGACATCTACGAGGGCACCAAGATCAACCTGGAGTTCGTCTCCGCGAACCCGACCGGCCCCATCCACCTGGGTGGTACCCGCTGGGCGGCCGTCGGCGATTCCCTGGGCCGCGTGCTTAACGCTGCGGGCGCGCAGGTCACCCGCGAGTACTATTTCAACGACCACGGTGGCCAGATCGACCGTTTCGCCCGCTCCCTGGTGGCTGCGGCGAAGGGTGAGCCGACCCCGGAGGACGGCTACGGCGGTGACTATATCGGGGAGATTGCGCAGCGGATCGTCGATAAGCATCCCGGGGCGCTGGAGGCGGCGGACGTCCAGGAGACCTTCCGCGCCGCCGGCGTGGAGATGATGTTCAACCACATCAAGTCCTCGTTGCACGAGTTCGGCACCGACTTCGACGTCTACTTCCACGAGAACTCGCTCTTCGAGTCCGGCGCTGTTGACCGGGCCGTGCAGACGCTGAAGGACAACGGCAACCTCTACGAATCCGAGGGCGCCTGGTGGCTGCGCTCCACCGACTTCGGCGATGACAAGGACCGCGTCGTCATCAAGTCCGACGGCGAGGCCGCCTACATCGCCGGCGACATCGCCTACGTCGCCGACAAGATCGACCGTGGCCACAACCTGTGCATCTACATGCTCGGCGCCGACCACCACGGCTATGTCGCCCGCCTCAAGGCCGCCGCGGCCGCCCTCGGCTACAACGCTGACCAGGTCGAGGTCATGATCGGCCAGATGGTCAATCTCGTCCGCGACGGCGAGGCCGTGCGCATGTCCAAGCGCGCCGGCACCGTGATCACCCTCGACGACCTCGTCGAGGCCATCGGCATCGACGCCGCCCGCTATTCCCTCATCCGCTCATCTGTCGACTCCTCCCTGGACATCGACCTGGCGCTGTGGGCCTCCCAGTCCTCGGACAACCCCGTCTACTACGTGCAGTACGGTCACGCCCGCCTGTGCTCCATCGCGCGCAAGGCCGCCGAGCTGGGCGTCACCGTCGACAACCCTGATCTGTCGCTGCTCACCCACGAGCGGGAAGGCGACCTCATCCGCACCCTCGGCGAGTTCCCCACTGTGGTCAAGGCCGCAGCGGAACTCCGCGAGCCCCACCGCATTGCCCGATACGCTGAGGAATTGGCTGGCGTCTTCCACCGCTTCTACGACAACTGCCAGATCCTGCCGAAGGCCAGCGAGGACGCCGCAGAGATCCACACTGCCCGCCTGGCGCTGGCCGCCGCCACCCGCCAGACCCTGGCCAACGCGCTTGGCCTGGTCGGTGTCACCGCCCCGGAGAGGATGTAAGCGCATGAGCTCTGATTTCAACGAGCTGCCCGCCCACGTCTGGCCGCGCAACGCCGCGCGCCAGGAAGACGGCGTGGTCACCATCGCCGGTGTGCCGTTGCCGGAGATCGCCGAGGAGTACGGCACCCCCGTCTTCGTCGTCGACGAGGATGACTTCCGCTCCCGCTGCCAGGACATGGCGCGCGCTTTCGGTGGTGCCGAGAACGTCCACTATGCCTCCAAGGCATTCCTCACCCGCACCATCGCGCGTTGGGTTGATGAGGAGGGCCTCTCGCTGGACGTCGCCTCCCTCAATGAGCTGAAAATCGCGCTGGCCGCTTCTTTCCCCGCCGAACGCATGACCGCGCACGGCAACAACAAGGGCGCCAGCTTCCTGCGGGCGTGCGTGGCGGAGGGAGTCGGCCACGTCGTGCTGGACTCCGAGTCCGAACTCGAGCTTCTCGACGCCATCGCCGCCGGCCAGGACCGCATCCAGAAGGTGATGATCCGCGTCAAGCCCGGTATCGAGGCCCACACCCACGAGGCAATCGCCACCTCCCACGAGGACCAGAAGTTCGGCTTCTCCCTCGCTTCTGGTTCCGCCTACCGCGCCGCCGAAGCGGCCGTGCGCGCCGAAAACCTCGAGCTGGTGGGGCTGCACTGCCACGTCGGTTCCCAGGTCTTCGACGCCGAGGGCTTCACCATGGCCGCCGACCGCGTCCTGGGCCTGTACTCGCAGATCCACCGCGAGCTCGGCGTCCAGCTGCCGGAGCTCGACCTCGGCGGCGGCTACGGCATCGCCTACACCGAGGACGAGCAGCCCCTCAACGTCGACGAGGTAGCGCACGACCTCCTCACGGCCGTAGCCAAAACCGCCGCCGAGCTGGGCATCGAACCCCCCGTCGTCCTCGTCGAACCCGGCCGCGCCATCGCCGGCCCCGGCACCGTCACCGTCTACGAGGTGGGCACCGTCAAGGACGTCACCATCTCCGAGGACGCCAAGCGCCGCTACATTTCCGTCGACGGCGGCATGTCCGACAACATCCGCCCCGCGCTCTACGGCTCGCTTTACGACGCCCGCCTCGTCAACCGTTTCACCGAAGGTTCAGCGGTGGCCTCGCGCCTCGTCGGCTCGCACTGCGAGTCCGGCGACATCCTCGTCCGCGATGCGTCGTACCCGGACGACATTGCGGTGGGGGACCTCGTGGCCGTCGCGGCGACCGGCGCCTACGCCTACGCCATGTCCTCGCGCTACAACGCCTTCGGCCGCCCGCCCGTGGTCGCCGTACGCGCCGGGAAAACCAAGCTCATGCTGCGCCGCGAAACCGTCGAGGATATCCTCGCGCTGGAGGGTTAAGGCACACGCCCCAGCATTTAAGGCTTGAGCTGCCCGACATCCTCCAGCAGCGCCATCACCAAGGAGGGATAGAGCGCGCCGATGTGCGCCCCGGGCAGTGGCGGCGGCGCGGCCTTGCCTGACACCCCGGCGGTGCATTGGGAGAACTCGGCCCGACCGGCCCGGGCCGCGGCCTCCGCGCCCGGCGTGCGCGCCCACGCCCGCTCCCAGGACTCGGCCGCCGCCACGGACAACCCCGCGCGATAACCATGCAGGGGGGTGTCCTGGTGGGCGGTAAGCCGCTCCCGCGCCTCCACCCGCGGCATAACCCGCCAACGCTGGGCAGACTGCCGACGCTCATTGCGATCCACCAGCACCCGCAGCGGCGCACTGGCCTCCTGGCCCTGGTAGCCGACGCGGTGCCCGGCGACGTCAATACGCTCCAGCGCCGCGGAGATTTCCGCCGGCGGCTCCTCGGCGGCCGTCTTATCGGCGAACCACGCCCGCGCCAGTGCCATATCCTCCGCCGCACCCGGAACATCCCGCAGAATCTCCGCCGACCAATTCGCCGCGAACACCCCGTACAACGCCAGAGAATCCTCCAGCTCCGCCTCCGTGGACACAAATGTGCACGAAGGGCCGAGGACCGTGACCTCGGTGGCAGAGGCAGTGGCGGTGACCGGCAGGAGCGCGGCGGCAAGCAGCGCGCCTGCGAAAGCGCGTCTGAACATGGCCACATCCTACCCCGTTGACTGTGGAAATGGCCCGCCCCCGGTAGGCTGGTGCACGTTTAGCGTCACCACAACACCCAGGAGCACCATGAGCGAGAACACCCAGCCCAGCTACAACCCCGGCAAGGGAGCCGGTGAGCCGGTCGGTATCGCCATTCTCGGCCACGGCACCGTCGGTTCGGAGGTGCTGCGCCTCATGGGCGAATACTCCGACGCGCTGGCCCACCGCATCGGTGGCCCGCTGGAACTGAAGGGTGTCGCTGTGTCTGACCTGTCGAAGCCGCGCGCGGGCGTCGATAAGCAGCTGCTCACCGACGACGCCATGTCGCTGATCAACCGCGCGGACGTCGACATCGTCGTCGAGGTCATCGGCGGCATCGACTACCCCCGCGAACTCGTCCTCGCCGCCCTGCGCGCCGGAAAGTCCGTGGTCACCGCAAACAAGGCGCTCGTCGCCGCCCACGCCGATGAGCTGGCCGAAGCCGCCGACGCCGCCAACGTCGACCTCTACTTCGAGGCCGCCGTCGCCGCCGCCATCCCCGTCGTAGGTATGCTGCGCCGCTCCCTGGCCGGAGACAACATCCTGCGCATCTCCGGCATCGTCAACGGCACCACCAACTTCATCCTCGACGCCATGGAATCCACCGGCGCCACCTACGACGACGCCCTCGCCGAGGCCACCCGCCTGGGCTACGCCGAAGCCGATCCCACCGCCGACGTCGAGGGCCATGATGCCGCCTCCAAGGCCGCCATCCTCGCCTCCCTGGGCTTCCACACCCGCGTCAAGTTCGACGACGTCTCCTGCGAGGGCATCTCCCAGGTCACCGCCGAGGACATCGCCGCCGCCCGCGACGCCGGCTACGTGATCAAACTACTGGCCATCTGCGAGCGCATCACCGACCACGACGGCAACGAGGCCGTCGCCTCCCGCGTCCACCCGACCCTCGTGCCGGTCGACCACCCGCTGGCCTCCGTCAACGAGTCCTACAACGCCATCTTCGTCGAGGCCGAAGCCGCTGGCCGCCTCATGTTCTACGGCAACGGCGCCGGCGGTGCCCCGACCGCCTCCGCCGTCCTCGGTGACCTCGTCGGCGCGGCCCGCAACAAGGTCCACGGTGGCCGTGCCCCCGGTGAGAACACCTACGCCAACCTGCCCGTCGCGGACCTGGGAGATGTGCGCACCCGCTACCACATCGACATGGAGGTCGAGGACCGCACCGGCGTTCTCGCCGAGCTCTCCGCTATCTTCGCCTCCCGCGACATCTCCCTCAAGACTGTCCGCCAGGAGGAGTCCGGCGACCACGCCCGCCTCATCGTGGTCACCCACTCCGCCCGCGAATCCGACCTGGCCGCCACCGTCGATGACCTCAAGCAGGCCCCGGCCGTCAAGGCCGTCGACTCCGTGCTGCGTCTGATCTAGGAAGGTCTGTCGATTGAGCATCCAGCTTGAGGTCGGCACTAAAGCGACCGTCACCGTCCCCGGCTCCTCGGCGAACCTGGGGCCGGGCTTCGACACCCTCGGCTTGGCCGTCGGCATCTACGACACCGTCGAGGTGGAAGTCACCGACTCCGGACTGGAGGTCGAAGTCTTCGGCGAGGGAGCAGAAGATCTGCCCCGCGACTCCTCCCACCTCGTGGTCAAGGCCATCCGCTCCGGGCTGAACGCCGCGCAGGCCGAGGCCCCCGGGCTGCGCGTGGTGTGCACCAACAACATCCCGCAGTCCCGCGGCCTGGGATCCTCTGCCGCGGCGGCGGTCGCCGGTGTCGTCGCGGCGAATGCGCTGGCCGGTTTCCCCCTCGACGAGGCGCAGGTCGTTCAACTGTCCTCCGCCTTCGAGGGCCACCCGGATAACGCGGCCGCCTCGGTGCTCGGCTCAGCGGTCGTCTCCTGGACGACCACCCCCGTCGACGGCTCCCAGCCGGGCTACAGGGCCGTCGCCGTGCCGGTGGATCCGCGCATCCGCGCGACCGCCCTGGTTCCGGAATTCCAGGCCTCCACCCAGGCCGTGCGCCGCGTCTTGCCGAGCCACGTCACCCACACGGACGCGCGTTTCAACGTTTCGCGCACCGCTGTTATGACCGTGGCACTGCAGAATCACCCCGAGTTGTTGTGGGAGGGTACCCGCGACCGCCTGCACCAGCCGTACCGCGCTGATGTCCTGCCCGTGACCGCCGAGTGGGTCAACCGCCTGCGCAACCGTGGTTACGCCGCCTACCTCTCCGGCGCCGGCCCGACCTGCATGGTGCTGTCCGTCGACCCGGTCGACCCGAAGATCCTCGACGAAGCCCGCGCCGGTGGCTTGCGTGTCATCGAACTCGATGTCGCGGGCCCCGTCAACGTCGAGGTTTCCCGCGCTTAGTCGCCGGCGAGGGCGCTGTCAATGCTCCGAGCAGATGTTCGGTATGTTTCTGTGGATAACTGGTAGTTATCCACAGGCCGGGGCGATTGCTTATCGACGCTTCCGTGGTGTCGTTTATCGTCCGAGGCATGGACACTCTTCAAGCGTTGGCAGCCCTCCGGGCCATGCGCGTATTCGGCGATATCGCTGCCGGTGCGCTCACACGCGCGCATCTGGATGAGTGCGGTATCCGGGACGCGGGTCTGTGGGAGCGGATGTCGCAGATCTATTTCGGGCCGACCCGATACAAAAAACTGCAGGCCGCGGCCCGTGAAGCGGCGGCACCGTTGTCACCGGACGCGGTGGCGGTGATCGAAAAGCACCTACGCAAGCTCTCACCGAAGGCTGCCGTCACGCCGATGGAGGTGCGGGTGGAGCTGTGCGAGTTGCGCGGTACCGTCGCTGAGATTGACCAGGAAGCGGCGGCGCGGGTGGCGGCATACAACCGGCAGGCCCCCGGCGAGGATGATGGCTGGCGTTTGCGATCGATGAAGGGCGGCAAGAACACCGATCCTTTTGGGACACGGACCTTTTCTTTGACGCTGCTGGAGCGGGAAGCCGCCCACGTCAACGCGCACCTGGATCCGATTATCAAACAGCTGCGCGACTCGGATGCCACCTTGGGGTATGAGGAAGCGAAGGGCATCGCCGCCTACCGTCAGCTAGTGGGGGCAGTGGGCGAGGGTGTGCCCTCCCCGCCGCTGCCGCGTCCTTTCGTGCTGATCCCGAAGAACAAGTACGTGGAGATACTGCGCCAGGAGGGGGACGAGACCATCTTCGGCCTGTCGGACGGCACGACGATGACCGGTGCGGAGTTGGCGGCGCAGGGGATGGCGGAGGACGCCTACTTCGGGATCTTCAGCCCATTGGAGGGCGGGATCAACGCCTACCGCCAGGAGCGCTTCGCCAACGAGAAACAACGGTTGTTGTTGGCAGCGGAGACTTTGGTATGCCCAACGCCGGAATGTACGACCCCGGCGGATCTATCCCAGGTGCACCACATCAAGCCGTGGTCGAAGGGCGGGGAGACAAACCTGCCGAACATGACGATCGCGTGCAAGGTACACAACGGGCGCAACGATGATGATCCGAACGCCCCGCCGAAATTCGGCCGGCTGGAACGGCAGCCCGGTGGGGTGGTGTTCATCCCGCCCGATGGTGGGCCGCCGCGTGTGAACCGTCACCCGATCCGGAAACTCTCCGCGATGGGGCTGCTCGCCGACGCCTAAACCCTCATCCCGCGTCGGCAGAGGCATCATGGGAGGTCACCGTGCACGCCCCCGCCGGATAGAAGGGTTTGAGGGTGAGAGTCACCGGTGCAGAGCCCACCGCCTCCTGCAGATAACCCTCATGCATGGCACACACCGCCGGCGAGGGGCGACCACCCGTGGTGACAAACGGGCATGACTGCAGATGGATATCCACGTTGTCGGAGCCATCAACACTAAGCAAGGCCGGATCGAAACCCAGCTCCCGCAAATGAGCCATAAGCAGGTCAAGAGCTTCCGGCACCGTCGACGCCGATCCCGTGCCAGTCATGCGCCGAGCCCACGCACGTCCGATCTCCCGGGCCTGGTCGAGGGCGGTGGGGGAGGTGGCGTCGATAAGCATGTCCGTGAGGACCTCGACGAGGGAGACATACTCCTCGGCGATCACGCGATTATCAGGCACCCGAACCTGGAAAATCAGGGACGGGCGGCCTCGCCCCTGCGCCGGGGCGGTAGTGGTGCGCACGGCACCACGGGCAATGAGCTCGTCGAGATGACCGCGCACCGTATTGACGTGCATGCCCAATTGCTTCGCCAAATCAACGGAACGCGCGCCCCCCGGGTGTGTCTGCAGCTGATCGAGGACCTCGCGCTGCTTTGAGCTGAGTTGGAGTGCCTCGGGAAAGAGTTCGGAGGCGGGCCGGGGGGTCATGGATCACTCCTTAAGAGCGTGGGTGATGCGGATGAACAGTTACAGCGGTGGCCTTAGTCACGCAATCAACGATCGTCCCGGGCGCCAACCCCAGATCAAGAATCGAACGTCGAGTCACCGGCACCGAGACAGTCACGGGACCAGCCTCACCGAGCAGTGACACAGTGACCACCGCGGTAGAACGACCAGATGCGGACTCAATGGATTCAATTGTGCCCGGCCAGAGATTGCGCGCCGAATCGGTACGCCCCCCGGATGGGGCAGGCAGCCGCAACGTCGTGGCTTCTGGAGGAAACGTTGCCACCGCTTGATCACCAGCCTCCTCGGCAGAGATACCGGTGATCAGTAGTTTCCCATTTCTTATGGTCACTGTATCAAGTGTCTTCTCGACAACGGAACCCTCCATGCGGTTCAGCCCCGCCAGCGAGGAGACGAAACTATTCGGCGGCACCGCGAGCAACTCACTTGTAGAACCCGCCGCAGTGATGTCTCCGCCTTCCAGCACGAGGAGGTAATCGGAGAGCCCGGCCACCTCCAGCGGGTCATGTGTCACCAGGATAGTGGTGCGATCCCGGGCGGCGGCATGCAGGAGACCACGCCAGGCAGTCGTCGAGGCAATGTCGATGGCGGCCAGCGGCTCGTCGAGGATTAACACGGCAGGTCGCGCGGCCAAGGCCCGGACGAGGGCCACCTGGGCGGCCTGCCCACCAGACAGTGCGGGGACGGGCACGTCGTGGAGGGGGGTGAGGCCGGCGGCGTCGAGAAGCTCACGGGTGCGGGTAGTGCAACGGGTCACCATGCTCACAGCACCCGCGGCAGTGGTGGTGGTAGGCAAGCCGGGGCGCTGGGTGAGCAGGACCACCTTCCCCTCGACGGGGAGATGAGGACTACCGATCTGGCGCATGAGAGTCGTCTTGCCGGAACCATTCGGCCCGACCACGGCGGTGACCCGGTTAGCGGGCAGCGTGTGTTCGCCCACGTGCACGGGCACCCCGCCGCCGGGTGGGGCGGTCAGCTCGCGCAGGCGGGTGGTGTCAAGGGAGTGCAGGGAACGCGCGCGGGGCTGGTACTCGCGGCGTAGGAGTCCGGGCAGTGCGGCAAGCAGCAACACCACCACGGCGAGGGTGATCAACAGTGCGCCGAGGACGTAGGCGCGGCCGGGGTCGGTCTCCCGCTCCAGGTAGATGCCCAGCGGCATGGTGCGGGTGACACCCGGCATGGAGCCGGCGAAGGTAAGGGTGGTGCCGAACTCGCCGAGGGAGCGGGCGAAAGCCAGGCCCGCGCCGGTGGCCAGCGCCGGGGCCACCGCTGGCAACGTCACCTTGCGCAGCACTTCACCTGGTTTCAGCCCCACCGAGGCGGCAGAGGAGGGAATCTCTGGGTCGATCTGCCGCAGCGCGGCGTCGACGGTGACGACGACAAAGGGCAGGGCGATGAAGGTGTGGGCGAGGATGACGCCGGGGAAGGCGAAGGCGAACTGGAGACCGGTGGCGTCGAGAAGCGGTGCTGTCAGCCCGCGGCGTCCCAGCGCCGCAGAGAGTGCCAGGCCGGCTACGACCGGCGGCATGGCCAGGGGCAGAAGGACCAGGAGGCGGACGAGCCTGGCGCCGCGGCGCAGGTGTTGGATCCACAGGGCCAGGGGAACCCCGAGGAGGGTTGTCAGCAGGGTGGTCCACAGCCCGGCCCCCAGGGTGATGCGCAGGAGATCATGGGTGGCAGGTTCGGCGAGAACCCCCTCGACGCGCCCCCACGGCACGCGCACCCCTAACGCCAGGACGGGACCGAGGATGAACACCAGGCCGATGACACCGAGTCCCGCCACCACCAGTGGGGGTCGGGGCGGGGCGGGACGGGGTGTAGGCATGTCGATCAGACTAGCGGGCCGGGGTGAAGCCGTGCTCGGCCCAGACTGGGCGCATCTCCACGGATCGTAGGAGCTCGACGAACGCGCGCGCCTCCTCCTCGACGGCCGCCGAGGTGGTCACCGCGGCGACGAGGGAGTTGGGGTGATCGGCGGCGCCGGGCAGCTCGATGACCTCGACGGCCTCACCCGCAGCGGCGGCGTCGGAGCGGTAGACCCACCCGGCGTCGGCTTCCCCGGAGACGACTTTGCCTAGTACGTCGGAGACGGCGTGTTCGAGGGAGACGGGGTGGACGTCCCAGTTGGCGGCGTCGATAAGCTGGTGCGAGATGGCGCCGCAGGGGACCTGCTCATCGCACAGCACCAGCGCGGTGTCGGGGCCGAGATCCTCCACGCCGCGGATCCCCGCCGGATTACCTTGTGGCACCACCATGACCATGGTGTTGGTGGCGACGACGTGGGGGTCCTCGACGAGGCCCTGGGCGATCGCCGCATCCATTGTCGCCTGGTCGGCGGTGATAAGGACATCGCCGGGCGAGCCCTCGGCGAGCTGTTGGACGAGGGTGGAGGAGCCGGCGTTGATGAATTCCAGCGAGGTGGGGGACTTCTCCGCCAGCGATTCGTTGAGTACGCGTGTCGACGCCGCCCCCAGCACCGTCAGATCATCGGTGGTGCCGCAGGCGCTGAGCAGACAGGCGGCGGCGAGGGCTGCGGCGATACGCATCAGGCACCCCGGGAGGGGGTTTCCTTGCGCTCGTCGAGTTCACCGGTGTGGGAGCGGATCGGTTCCCAGGCCACATGCTCCTTGACGGGGCCGGTGCGGGTGTCGCGGGAGCGGTAGACCACATACGGGCGGGTGGTGTAGCCGACGGGGGCGGAGAAAGCGTGCACGAGGCGGGTGAAGGGCCACACGGCGAGGATGGTGAAGCCGGCGAGGACGTGGACCTGGAACTGCCAGGGGACATCGACCATGAGTTCTGGGCGGGCCTGGAAGATCAGCAGTTCGCGCAGCCAGGGGGAGATGGTTTCGCGGTAGTCGTAACCGTGGGGCCCGCCGAACAGCTGCAGGGATACGGTGGCGATGAAGCCGGAGAGGATCGCTGCGCCGAGGAAGAGGTACATCACTTTGTCGGAGGTGGAGGTGGCGAGGAAGACGGAGCGGTTGACGATGCGTCGGTAGAGCAGCCCGATGAGGCCGAGCACGGCGGCAATGCCGGCGATGACTCCGGGGTAGGTGGCGATGAGGTGGTACACGCCGTCGGAAATACCCACGGCCCGGGTCCAGGACTTCGGGATGGCCAGGCCCATGACGTGGCCGATGATCACGAAGAGCATGCCGTAGTGGAAGAGAGGGGAGGACAGGCGCAGGAGTTTGGATTCGTAGATCTGGGTGGAGTGGGTGGTCCATCCGAACTGGTCGGTGCGCCATCGCCAGATCATGCCGATGACGAAGGCGGCGATCGCCAGCCAGGGGAAGGCAACCCAGAGGAAGGTGTCGAAATCAGTCATGATCAGTCCTTGTGGGCGGTGGGAAACGGCAGCGGGGTTCCGATGCCGACGAGCTCGGCCGGCGGGCCGGAGCGGATGAGGTCGAGGTAGTTGTGGGTGGTCTCGGCATCGATTTCGGGCAGGGCCATGGCGATCGCGGTGATGAGATGCGCGTAGGGCGAGCCTATTCCGTCGAGGGCGGTGCGCAGTACTTCCAGGCCGTCGCGGTGGGCGGCGAGCATCTCGACGGTCTGGGCGTGCTGTTCCCCCTCGGAGTGGGCGACGGCCTCGAGGACGACGCAGAGGTGGTCGGGGAGTTCGTCGCTGAGCTCCTCAAAACCGAGTTGTTCGAGGGCTTGGCGGAAGGCGAGGATGGCGGTGCCGCGCTGGCGGGTGTCGCCGACGGAGTAGTAGGACAGGAACAAAGAGCAGCGGCGTTTCTGGTCGAAGGTCTCGACGTAGTGTTCCTGCATGCCGCGCAGTCCGAGGGCGCGGGCGGCGTCGAGGAAGGCGGCGAGTTCGGCGTCGATAGGCAGGGGCAGGTCGCCGGTGTGCTTATCGACGGCCTCGAGGCGCCCGCCGAAGTCATCGCCCGGGTAGTCGAGCAGCAGGGAGGTAGCCATGGCGATGATGCGGCGCTGCTCGTCGCTGACGGCCACGGGGCGGGTGAGGGTATCGGGGACCTTGCCGGTGGGCAGGCGTTTGTCGCTTCTCACATCTCATCCCTCCTGATGGAGGCACCGGGTGCCTGGGTGCCGTCGGGCGCACCGATCCGGTCGGGGAACATGGCGTCCGGGCGATCGCCGTCCCAGCTGAGCAGGGACACCTTGCCTGTGGGGGCGGCCTCTTCGTGGCAGGCGGCAGGCGCGCCCATGCCGAGGTCGGCGAAAGCCTGGGCGGGGTCGGTGTCGCCGAAGGGGTCGAGGGAGGTGATGCCGCGGGCGGACTCCGGGGAGGCGGTGGGGATGACGTAGCGGTCGTCGTACTTGGCGATGCCGAGGAGCTTGTACATTTTCTGGATCGCCTTGCCGCTCATGCCGACGGACTCGGCGATCTCCTCCTGCGGTTCGTTGCCGAGGTTGATGTCGCGCATGTAAGAACGCATGGCGGCCAGGCGGCGCAGCGACTTCTCGACGGGCGCGGTATCCCCGGCGGTGAACAGTCCGGCGAGGTATTCGAGGGGGATGCGCATCGTCGATAAGGCTGTGAGCAGGACCTTGTGGTCCTCGCCGTCGTTGCCGGAGGCGGTGACGGCGTCGACGACCGGGGACAGCGGCGGGATGTACCAGACCATCGGCAGGGTGCGGTACTCCGGGTGCAGCGGCAGGGCGACGTCGTAGGTGAAAATGAGGTCCCAGATGGGAGACTGCTGGGCGGCGTCGATCCACGAGTGCGGGATACCGGCCTTGACGGCGGCGTCGACGACGCGCGGGTCATGCGGGTCTAACAGGATGTCCTTCTGCGCCTGGTAGAGGTCCTGGGGGTTTTCGGTGGCGGCGGCTTCGGCGACGCGGTCGGCGTCGTAAAGCAGGACGCCGAGGTAGCGCAGGCGGCCCACACACGTTTCGGAACAAACCGTGGGCTGGCCGACCTCCAGGCGCGGGTAGCACAGCGTACATTTCTCGGCCTTGCCGGACTTGTGGTTGAAGTAGACCTTCTTGTACGGGCAGCCGGAGACACACATGCGCCAGCCGCGGCAGTGATCCTGGTCGACGAGAACGATGCCGTCCTCGGTGCGCTTGTACATCGCGCCGGAGGGGCAGGAGGACACGCACGTCGGGTTGAGGCAGTGCTCGCAGATGCGCGGCAGCCAGAACATGAAGGAGTCCTCGATCTCCTTCTGCACGGTGAGGTTCATCTGGTGCAGAACCGGATCCTCATCCATGGTGGCGGTGGAGCCGCCGAGGTTGTCGTCCCAGTTCGAGGACCAGGAGATGGTGTCGATCTCGCGGCCGTCAATCTGGGAGACCGGGCGGGCCGTCGGCTGGGTGTTCTGGTTGGCGGGGGTGGACAGGAGCTTGTCGTACTCGTAGGTCCACGGCTCGTAGTAGTCGTGGATGGTCGGCAGCTTCGGGTTGTGGAAGATGGTCGCCAGCTTCCGCAGGCGGCCACCCGCCTTCGGCTTGAGCTTGCCGGAGGAGGTGCGGACCCAGCCGCCCTCCCACTTGTCCTGGTCCTCCCAGCCGCGCGGGTAGCCCACGCCGGGTCGGGTTTCGACGTTGTTGAACCAGATGTACTCGGTACCTTCACGGTTGGTCCATGCCTGCTTGCAGGTCACGGAACAGGTGTGGCATCCGATGCACTTGTCCAGGTTCATCACCATGGCGATCTGAGCCATAACCTTCATCAGAACTGCACCTCCTGGGAGCGGCGACGGATGCGGGTGACCTCGTCGCGGTTGTTGCCGGTGGGGCCGATGTAGTTGAAGCCGTAGGTCAGATGGCCGTAGCCGCCTGCCACATGCACCGGTTTGATCATGATTCTTGTGAGCGAGTTGTGGGTGCCGCCGCGGCGGCCGGTGTTCTCGTTGAGCGGGGTGCCGACGGTGCGTTCCTGCGCGTGGTTCATGATCGCCGTGCCCTCCGGGATGCGGTGGGAGACGATCGCGCGGGCGGAGACGATGCCGTTGCGGTTGTAGACCTCGATCCACTCGTTGTCGGCGACGCCGATCTTCGCGGCGTCCTTGTCCGACATCCACACCACCTGGCCACCGCGGGAGATGGACAGCACGTGCAGGTTGTCGAAGTACTGGGAGTGGATCGACCACTTATTGTGCGGGGTGAGGTAACGGACGGTGACCTCGGGGTTGCCGTCCTCGCCGCGCACCAGCTCGCCGGGGTTGGTCTCGCCGTTGAGGTGGAGGCGGTCCAGCGGTGGGCGGAAGACGGGTAGGGCTTCGCCGTAGTCGAGGAACCAGTCGTGGTCGAGGTAGTAGTGCATGCGGCCCGACAGGGTGTGGAAGGGCTTGTCGTACTCGATGTTGATGGAGAACGCGGTGTAGCGGCGCCCGTTCTTCTTCGAGCCGGTCCACTCCGGGGAGGTGATGACCTCCGCGGGGCGTTCCTTGACCATGTCCCAGCCGATGCGGTCGTTCTCGTTGCCGGCGATGAGGTCCATCATGTCGGCGCCGACACGTGCTCCCTGGTTGCGGAAGCCCTCGGCGGCGACCTCGCCGTTGGAGACACCCGACAGGTGGAGGATCATCTCGATGACCTTCGTCGCGGTGTCCAGGTCGGGGCGCTCACCGGAGGAGGTCTCCGAGGTGCCGTTCATCAGCGCCAGCTCCTCGACCTGCTTGGCCACGTTGTAGGCCGTGCCGTGGACGCCGGTGCCCTTCTCGGCGGTCAGCGGGCCGAGGTGGGTCCACTTCTCGTAGACCTTGGTGTAGTCACGTTCGACGGGGATGAGCTTGGCCATCGTCTTGCCCGGCACATAGCCCTCGGCGGCGAGGTCGGGGACGATGCCGTTGGGCATGGACAGCTCATCTGCGGAGTCGTGGGCCAGCGGTGAGGTGATGAGGTCGGTCTGGGTGCCCAGCCAGCGGCCGGCTTGCGCCGAGAAGGACTTCGACAGGTCGCGGAAGACCTCGAAGTCGGTGCGGGCCTCCCACGGCGGGTTGATCGCCGCGTTGAAGGAGTGGATGAACGGGTGCATGTCCGTGGTGGACAGGTCGTTCTTCTCGTACCAGGTGGCGGCGGGTAGGACGATGTCGGAGACCAGGGTGGTGGAGGTGTTGCGGAAGTCCGTGGTCAGCATCAGATCGAGCTTGCCGACGGGCGCCTCGTCCCGCCACTTGATCGATTCCGGGCGCTCCTCCGGTCCCAGTTCGACGGCGGTGGCATCGGAGTCGACGCCGAGCATGTGGCGCAGGAAGAACTCGGTGCCCTTCGCCGAAGAGCCCATGAGGTTGGTGCGCCAGTTGAGCAGGATGCGCGGCCAGTTCTCCGGGGCATCCGGGTCCTCGGCGGCAAACTGCATGCGCCCGGAGTTCAGCTCGTCGGCGACGTGCTCCTGGATGGACATGCCCTTGGTCTCGGCCTCGTCGGCCAGCAGGAGGGGGTTGCGGTTGAACTGCGGGTAGGCGGGCATCCAGCCGCGCTTCATCGACTCGATGAGCGTGTCGGACAGGTGCTTGTCGCCGACCGTGCCGCGGTTGGCCAGGGGCGAGGCCAGGCGGGAGGCCTTGGAGTTGTCGTAGCGCCACTGGTCGGTGGTGAGGTAGTAGAAGCCGGTGGTGATCATCTGGCGCGCCGGGCGCTGCCAGTCGAGCGCGAAGGCGTACTGCGACCAGCCGTTCATCGGGCGCAGCTTCTCCTGGCCGACGTAGTGGGCCCAGCCGCCGCCGTTGACTCCCTGGGTGCCGCACATCGAGGTCAGGGCCAGGAAGGTGCGGTAGATGTTGTCGGCGTGGAAGTAGTGGTTGACGCCGGCACCCATGATGATCTGGGAACGGCCCTGTGACTGCTCGGCGTTGCGGGCGAACTCGCGGCCGATGCGGATGGCGGCGTTGGCAGGCACGCCGGTGAGCTCCTCCTGCCACGCCGGGGTGCCCGGGGTGGAGGCGTCATGGAAGTCAGCCGGCCACTCGCCGGGCAGCCCGAGCTCGGGCCGGGCCACACCGTAGTGGGCGAGCATGACGTCGAAGACGGTGGTCACCTTGTGGCCGTCGACCTCGCGGTAGGGCACGCCGCGGTGGACCACGCCGGCGCCGATGGGGCCGTCGCCGTCGATGTCGGCGGGGTCGGCGTCGAGGTCAAAGCGTGGGAAGAGCACTTCGGCGGTGCCGTACTCGCCGGTCTCGGCGATGGACATGATGGGGTCGACGTCGTCGAGACGCAGGTTCCACTTGCCCACACCGTCCTCGCCCCAACGGTCGGCGACGGTGCCGCCCGGGTCGACGACGGAGCCGTCTTCCTGCATCACCATGAGGCGGTGGGTGGCGTTCGCGCTGTCGCGCAGCTCGGCGTGGGAATCGTCGAGCTGGCTGGCGGTGAGGAACTTGCCCGGGGTGAGTGTGCCGTCCTCGCGTTCGTCGAGGGCGATGAGGAAGGGCGAGTCGGTGTACTTGCGCATGTAGTTGAGGAAGTACGGGGTCTGCTCGCCGACATGGAACTCGGAGAGGATGACATGGCCCATGGCGAAGGCGAGCGCAGCGTCGGTGCCGGGGTTGATGCGCAGCCACTCGTCGGCGAAGCGGGTGTTGTCGGCGAAGTCGGGGGAGACGACGACGACCTTGGTGCCCTTGTAGCGGGATTCGACCATGAAGTGGGCGTCCGGGGTGCGGGTGACGGGGATGTTGGAGCCCCACATCATGAGGTAGCTGGAGTTGTACCAGTCGCCGGACTCGGGCACGTCGGTCTGGTCGCCGAAGGTTTGCGGGGAGGCGGGCGGCAGGTCGGCGTACCAGTCGTAGAAGGACAGGGCGACGCCGCCGATCATCTGCAGGAAGCGGGTGCCGGCGCCGTAGGAGACCTGGGACATGGCCGGGATGACGGTGAAGCCGGCAATGCGGTCGGGGCCGTGTTGGCGGATGGTGTAGACGTGGGCGGCGGCGGCGATCTCGATGGCCTCGTCGTAGGGGATGCGGATCAGCCCGCCCTTGCCGCGCTGGGATACGTAGGCGTGGCGCTTCTCAGGCGTTTCGACGATCTCGCGCCAGGCGAGCACCGGGTCGCCGTGGCGCTCCTTGGCCTCGCGGTACATGTCGACAAGCACGCCGCGGGCGTAGGGGTAGCGGATGCGGGTCGGCGAGTAGGTGTACCAGGAAAAGGAGGCGCCGCGGGGGCAGCCGCGGGGCTCGTAGTCCGGCATGTCGGGGCCGGTGGTGGGGTAGTCGACGGCCTGGGATTCCCAGGTGATCACGCCGTCTTTGACGTAGACCTTCCAGGAGCAGGAGCCGGTGCAGTTCACTCCATGGGTGGAGCGCACCATCTTGTCGAAGGACCAGCGGTTGCGGTAGAAAATGTCTGCCTGGCGCCCGCCCTTGAGGAAGAGTTGCTGGCCGGAGTCGGTGACCTGGCCCTTGCGCAGGTAGCTGCCGAATTTGAACAGGGGGTTGACTGAGCTGGTGGTGGTCATGGAGGTCCTTTTGGTCAGCCGGGGAAGGGGGCGTTGGGGCGGGCGTAGTAGATCCACACGAGGGCGGTGGCGAAGGCGAAGAAGACGACGCAGCCCCAGAAGAAGACGTGCGGGGCCATCATGGACAGCAGGACGCCGACGATGAAGGGGCCGAAGGCGGCGATGGCGCCGGTCCAGCCGATGACGCCGCCGGCCTGGCGCTTGGGCAGGATCATGGGCATCTGCTTGAAGGTGCTGGCGTTGCCGATGCCGGAGAAGAAGAACAGGAAGAGCATCGCGCCGAGGAACCACCAGAACTGGTCGGGGTTGTCGGGGGTGAGGAACAGGGCGGCGACGATGGTGGAGAGGGTCATGCCGACGCCGGAGACGAAGGTCCAGATGGCGCCGCCGAAGCGGTCGCACAGTGGGCCCCAGGCGGCGCGGACGAGGGAGCCGATGAAGGGGCCGAGGAAGGCGAAGGCGGCACCCTTGGGCAGGTCGTCGACGGCGTAGGTGGCGGCGAAGTCGGAGTTGGCGCCGTAGACGTTGTTGATGATCAGGGCCAGTTGGGCGGCGAAGCCGGAGAAGGCGCCGAAGGTCATCAGGTAGGCGATGGTGAGGATCCAGGTGTTCTTGTTGCCGAAGATGTCGATCTGCTGGCGGAAGTTGGCCTTGACGGGTACATCCTTGAGGAAGATCCAGGCGACAACGGCCATGACGATGGCCCAAGGTACGAGGACGATGGCGGGGTTGTGAACAAACAGGTCTCCGTCCTCGCCGCGCTGCGGGGCGACGAAGCCTATGCCCAGCAGGGTCATGCCCATGAGCCACGGGGCGACCAGCAGGATGAAGGAGACGCCGAAGTTACCCAGGCCGGCTTGCAGGCCGAGTGCGGTGCCGGAGAGGCGCTTGGGGAAGAAGAAGCCGGTGGAGGGCATGAAGCCGGAGAAGACGCCGCCGCCGATGCCGGTGAGGAAGGCGAGGACGAGCAGCCACCAGAAGGGGGTGTCGGTGTTCTGGACGGCGAAGAACCAGCCCATCATCGGGATGACGAAGAGCAGGGAGGACATGGCCACGAGCTTGCGGGTGCCCATGATGGCGGGCAGGAACATGAACACCAGGCGCAGCAGGCCGCCGGCGAGGCCGGGCAGGGAGGTCAGCCAGTAGAGCTGGGAGGTGGATAGGTCGAAGCCGATCTGGTTGAGGACGGGGGCGATGGCGGCCACCAGGTACCAGGTGCAGAACGCCATGAACAGCGTGATAGTGGTGATCCACAGGGTCCGCCAGGCTATGGCGGAATCCCAGGTCTCCTCGTTTTCCGGGTCCCATCCGTGGAGGACTCGTCCGTCGGTGTTGAGAGCTGAGCTCATGCAAACCTCACTTGACAGGGGCCGAATGGTCCGGGCCAGGCGTGCCGGAAGAATTCCGCCCGTTTTGGTTGTTATCTACAGGTTTACCCTGGTTTAAGTACTATTGCCATACTTTATACGGAAAAGCTCGAACATAATTAGGCAACATGTGTGTTGTCTAAATGTGCGGTAGAACACATCAGTGCAGGTGGTCTGTCCACAGACGTATTCTCTGGGGTAGCCGGAGAGGGAGAATGAAAGTGAAAAAAGCTAGCGTCATCGTGGTCAGCGACCGGGTTATAGCCGGCGAGCACGACAATGCGGCCGGCGATCTCGCCGCGCGTCTGCTTTGCGACGCCGGACTGCACGTCACCGGGCCCCTCATCGTCCCCGAGGGACAGGAGGCTGTGTCGCAAGCGCTCGCACATGCCCGCGCCGCCGGACACCGCGTCATCGTCACCGTCGGTGGCACCGGCCTGGGGCCGCGCAACCTCACCCCGGAGGCAACGGCTCCGCACGTGGCGGTGGAACTGACCGGCCTGATGATGCAGGTACTCATCGCGGGTTTGGGCAACACGAATCAGGCGGGTCTGTCCCGGGGGCTTATTGGTCTGACGGGGCGGGGAGCGGAGGATGCGCTGATCGTTAACACGCCCTCCTCGCGTGGCGGGGTGAAAGATGCCCTCGGGGTGGTGTGCCCGCTGCTGCCGAATATCTTCGAGCGGCTGGATTAGATCTTCCGGAAAGTCACCGCCCCGCCGCCCGACCAGCCGACCTCCGACGAGATTCCCGACTGCTCCCCGGCGACCACAGCCTGAAGGCGGGCCAACGCCACTGTTTCGGCGAAGTCTTCGCGCTCAATGCCGATAAACCTCCGGCCGAGCTTCAATGCCACCGCGGCGGTCGTGCCGGAGCCGAGATGGTAGTCGAGGACAAGATCGCCTGGTGCGGTGAACATCTCCATGAGCAAGCGCAGCAGGGCTTCCGGTTTCTTGCCGTTGCGGAAGCTCACTCCACCTTCGCCGGCGACCTGGTTGAACTCGGCGTGGAAGTCGAGGAAATTCGGGTACGGCAGGCGCGTGACGGTCGAGGATTGCGGCACCCCCTGGAAGTAGGAACCGTTGCGGTTGCCGGCCTTGGGGGAGTGGAAGAAGCGGTGGCCCAGCCCGTCGTCACCGATGCCCGGCACCTGGATCAGTGTCAACGCGGGCAGGTCGAGTGCTTCCAGGTGAGCGACCCAGAAGCGCCCCGAGGAATTCTTCTCCCGCAGGCTGCCGCGGATGGAATGGGTGCGAAACGTTCCTTCACCCGGTGCGGTTTCTACTTTGCGCCACTGCTCCGGTGGGTAGAGGCGGCACTCCCGCCCGCCGAACAAGGCGGGAGAGCCGGGTCCGTCCAGAGCCACCTCCCAGCGGTAGTCGGTCAGGTCACGTTCCTTTTCGCGGCGCGGCATGCGGAAGCGCGGATCGGGGGAGTAGATGAGGATCTGCTCCATGACATCGTTGAACTGCTTGTCGGCGGTCAAGGCGCGATCGGGGTGACGTACCAGGACGTGGAAGACCATGACCTTGTGCAACCAGTCGAGCCCGTCGAGGGTGACCTCCAGGTGGGCGGACTGGTGGAAGGAACATTGGATGGCTACCACGGCGTCGTCGATAAGCAGGGTGCGGGCAGCCTCCAGGCGCTCGACCATGAACCGCAACCACTGCTCGCGCGGCATGGCGTCGGCGTAGAGGTAGTCGGCGCTGCCGGTGTTGTACGGCGGGTCGATGTAGATGAGCCGGACGTTTTTGACTTGGCCGTGCAGCTCACGCAGGGCGTGGAGGTTCTCACCCTGGATGAGTAGATTGTCCGGCGCCATGTCTGCCCATTCTAGGCCTAGGACGTCCGTGCCAGGCGGAGGCGCCAGGTGTCGGGGCCTTCGGTGAGGTAGCTGATGTCGAAGGTCTCGGCGCGCTCATCGATTTCGGCGAGGAGCGGCAGGGGGTTGTGGGGTGCGACCAGGATCATCGACTCGCCGACGTCGAGCGTGCCCAGCGCGCCGTGGATGGCGCCGTGGCGCAGGCGGTGGGGGATGGCGGCGGCGATGAGGATGGGGTCCGGGGTGGGCTGGTGGGGGATGAGGGGGAGCTCGAGGTCCATGTTGACTCCTGTCGTGAGTGGTCTTTCACCTGCTAACCCAATTTAGTACGATTAAGTCCGTGAAAAAAGGGCAGACGGTGATCTGGCATCGATTCTTCTTCCTGGCCTGCGCCGGGATCTCGTTGATCACTGGTCTCACCGCGGCCCTAGCACTCCTCGGCTACCTCGGCGGCACCCGCGCGGCCAGCCTCGCCGTCGACCACGGCCCCCTGATGATCTTCGGTTTCGTCGGCGGCGCCATCGGACTGGAACGCACCGTCGCGGTACGCACCCGCTGGGCGTGGACGGGGCCGACACTGAGTTCTCTCGGCGTTGTCAGCTTGCTCGCAGGCCTGCCGGTCGCCGTCCCCGCCCTTGCGTTCACGGGCAGTTTCCTCGTGCTCGGGGCGATCTACGCCACGGTCCACCGCCGCCAACCCACCGCCGCAGTTATCGCGCAAGCCACCGGAGTCATCGGAGCAGTCAGCGCCACGCTCCTCTGGGGCTTCGGGGGCGGCGGTTTCGCGCTCGCGATGCCCCCAGCGGTCGTTTTCGTCGTTGCGACCATCATCGGCGAAAGGCTGGAGCTCGCGCGCCTGCCCGTCACGTCCGCTAACCCCGAACCGCTGATCACCGGCCTCGTCCTGGCATTGAGCGCTGCTGGGATCCTTTTCGTGCTCAACCCGGATTTCGGCTACCCGCTCATGGGCCTGCTGCTGGTGGCAATCGCGGTGGTGACCGCCCGGGTGGACGTGGCGCGCCGCCTCGTCCGCGCGCGCGGACTGCCCCGTTTCAGCGCGGTGTGCATGCTCGCCGGCTATCTCTGGCTGGCACTGGCAGGCCTGCTGTGGGTGGTCGTCCCGCGCAGCACCACCGGTTTCGCCTACGACGCCGCGGTGCATGCCATCTTCCTCGGCTTCGTCATCTCCATGATCTTCGCGCACGCCCCGATCATTCTCACCGCTGTCATCCGCCGTCCCCTGCCGTACCACCCCGTGATGTATGTCGCGGTCGCGCTGCTGCACGGCGGACTGGCGTTGCGTCTACTCGGTGACGCCCGCGCAGCGGTCACCTGGTGGCAGATCGGCGGGATTATCAACGTCGTCGCTGTTGTCGCGTTTGTGCTCACCGGCGTGACCCTCAGCGCGCGGGCGGCCCGCAGGAAGGCCCGTCGATGAGCACGCTCGCCTTATCCGATATTTCCCAGCGCCGGCGCGCCACCTGGCACTTGTTTGCCGCTGTCCTCATCGCCGTCTGGGCGTTGACCGGCTTTGGTCTGCTCCTCGCGAGCGCGGCAGGTGTGGCCGTCACCTGGTGGGCGATCGTGCACCCCTTCACACTCGGCGGGTTGACCACCGCCGTCATCGTCTACTCCACCCACTTCACCGAGGCACTCACCCGCACTCCGGCAGCTTCCTGTGGGCCGGTGGCAGCCCGCGTCCTGGTATTGCAGGCCGGGATCCTGCTGCTCCTGCTCGGCGATGCCGGGCCTGCCTGGTCGCCGCTCGCTGACGCCGGTGCGGCAGCCGTCATCGTCGTGTCGTTGTGGCACGGGGTGGCCCTGTGGCGGCGGTTGCGAGGCTCACTGGCGGGCAGTGTCGTGGTCACGGTGCCTTTCTATCTGGTCGCCGCGGGATTCCTCGTTCTCGCGGTGGTGTTCGCGTGGGCGGCCGGCAGGGGAGTGGGCTCCTATGACCCGCTGATCGCCGCCCATTCACGTGCCACCGTGTGGGGTTTTACCTGGTTGACCGTGCTCGGCACGATCGTCAGCCTCCTGCCCACGCTCAGCGGCGCACAGATCTCTGCCCGTGCCCGCGCCCGCTGCACCCGCTCACTGGTTGTTCATTCGCTCGGAGTGGTGGGTGCCATGGTCCTCCTGCTTATCGACGCCCGCCTCGCCGCCCTCCCCCTCCTGCTCACGGTGGTGGCAGCTGTCCTGCTTGTCCAGCCCATTCTGGGCGCCGCCCTGCATGGTTCCCGCTGGCGCACCTCCGGAATAGGGGTGAGCGCCGGAGTCCTCTGGATGATCGCTTTGTCGACGATGGATGCGGTGGCTCTGGCCCGCGGTGTCGACCCCCGGGAGACGATCCGGATATTGGTTCCCGCTTTGCTCGGTGCGGGGCTACTGCAACTGGTCACCTCCGTTCTGCTGCATCTCCTGCCCATCCTCGCTGGCGCTGGCCCACCCCGGGCCGATCGGGGCGGGGTGGCCCGCTTGGTCCTCATCAATCTCGGCGGTATCGCCACGCTTATCTCACCGGGGCCGGCGGGGTTGATCCTCATGGCGCTTGGTCTGCTCTTGCAGGGCGGGGCGCTGGTCGCCGCCGTCGTACCCAGAAACCGGAAGGAACCCTCATGACGCTGCCCCTGGGAAGTAGTCCCGCACGTCCCTCCACCCCGGAGGATGAGCCATCCGTGAGCTGGGCCGCGTGGTTGCTCGTCGGCCTGTCCGTGGCCGCGGCGATCGTCCTGGGAGTCACGTTGAGTACCACCGCCCCCGACGGCCCCGCCCCGGCTGTCTCGGGGGAGCCTATGACCGTCGAGGTGAGCATGCGGGACATGAACTACCACCCGAATGTCATCGAGGTTCCCGCCGGCACCCACCTGCTTATCGAGCTGCGCAACGACGATGACATGAACCATGACCTTCAGCTCGCCGACAAGCGCTCGACGCTGCTGGCCCCCGGCAACACCACTACTTTCGACGCCGGGGTAATCACACAGGACATACAGGGGTGGTGCACCGTCGCTGGGCATAAGGCGCTGGGGATGGCGCTCGATGTCGTGGTCGGCGCGGGCGGCGGTCCCGTGTCCACAGACTCGTTGGCACAGGACGCGACTTTACCTCCTGCTCCGGCGGGTGCAGTCCACGAAGTGGAGTGGACTGTCACCGAGGAGATGCGGGAGGTGGCCCCCGGGCATGAGCAGGTGGTGTGGCTTTTCGACGGCCAGGCCCCCGGCCCGACGCTGCGCGGCCGGGTCGGCGACACGTTCCGCCTGACCCTCATCAATGACGGCACCATGGGCCACAGCGTCGACTTCCACGCCGGGGAGGTCAGCCCTGACACGCCGATGCGCACCATCAATCCCGGAGAGTCCCTTGTCTATGAGTTTGTCGCCCACCGCTCCGGCATCTGGATGTATCACTGCGCCACCGCGCCGATGAGCCTGCACATCGCCAAGGGCATGTTCGGCGCCGTCATCATTGATCCGCCGGATCTCACACCGGTCACCGCTGAGTATTCGCTCATCGCCTCGGCCGTATGGTTAGGGGAGAAGGACGGTGACCATGATCACACGGCCTTCAATGGCTTCCCGCACCAGTACATCACCAGCCCGCTACAAGCGCGCGTCGGCGACACCGTCCGCTTCTGGATACTCGACGTCGGCCCGGACAACCCGGTGAGTTTCCACCTCGTCGGGGAGATCTTCGACACCGTCTTCAGTGAGGGGCAGTACCTCATCCGCGACGCCGAGGACACCGGCGCGCAGGTCCTCCCGTTGCTCCCGGCGCAGGGCGGGTTCGTCGAGGTCACCTTCGATGAACCGGGCACCTATACCTTCGTCAACCACGTCATGACTGACGCCGAGAAAGGCCAGCGCGGGCAGATCGTCGTCAGCTGAGCTCACCGCGGGTAGCCAGCTCGGCGAGGGTGTCGTAGTCGGTATCCAGGCCCACCCCGGGCACCTCCACGGCCGCGGCCTGCGCCAAGAGTTTCTTCGCGGCGATGTCGCGCTGGCGGGGCAGGGCATCCAGTGCCGACAACAATGCGTGACGACGCCACACCGCGCACAACGGCTGCACCCACCCGTCGTCCGCGCGCGCGACGGCGACATCGGCCGTGGGGCTGGTGTGCAGGGCGTCGATAAGCAGGGGGATCAGGGCGGGGGAGTCGGGGGCATCGACGGAGAGTACCGCCACTAGCTCTGCGCTGGTGAGGGCCGCGGCGGCGGCGATGCCGGCGACGGGGCCACCAAAGGGCGGGTCTTCGCTGACGCGGCGCACACCGGCGGGAAGCGGGAGGTCATGGGGGCTGACCACGATGATCGGCCCGGGCACGGCAGCGAGGAGGTGATCGATAAGGCGGCGGCCGTTGAGGAGCACGCTCGCCTTATCCACCCCGCCCATGCGCTGGCCGCGGCCCCCGGCGAGGATGATCGTCTCGATCAGCGCGACCAGTCCCCGGAACGCCCGCCCGACTTGGCGGTGATCAGGCACGAGCGGATCTCAGCGGAACGGTCCACACCCTTGACCATGTCGACCACCGACAGCGCGGCGACGGTGACGGCCGTCAGGGCCTCCATCTCCACGCCGGTGCGATCGGCGGTGCGCACGGTGGCCTCGATGGCGACGTGATCCTCGCGGATCTCCAGCTCCACCACGCACCCGTGGACCCCGATGGTGTGGGCCAGGGGCAGCAGGTCCGGGACCTTCTTCGCCGCAGAGATCCCGGCGATACGCGCCACAGCCAGCACATCGCCCTTGGGCACCGTGCCATCGCGCAGGGCGGCGAGCACCTCGGGGGAGCAGGCGACCTCGCCCCGCGCGGTGGCTGAACGCACCGTGGGCTGTTTGTCGGTGACATCGACCATGTAGGCGGCACCGGCGCTATCAAGATGAGTGAACTTCATATCTTCCTAACCTAGCCGGAGCAGAACACGGACGGGATCGCCGGCCACCAGCCGCTCCTCGCCCGGCGGCACGACCGCCAGACCGTGGGTGTCAGCCAGAGAGGCCACCAGATGCGAACCACCATGCCGGTGGAAAGGAGTGGCCATGATCCCGACGTCCGAGTACATCAGGCGCACCGGGGCGAGCACGGTCCGCGCGGGGCGCGCGGGCAACCCGTCGCCGGTGAGCAGTGCGGACACCTGCGGGCGCTGCGGTTCGCGCCCGGCCAGGGCCTGCAACAACGGCGGGATATAGAGGAGGAAGGAGACAAACGCCGCCACCGGATTGCCCGGCAGGCACACCAAGGGCACCCCGTTCCACGTGCCCGCGCCCTGATGCTGGCCGGGGCGCTGCGCCACGGTGCCGAACCACACGCCGTGCGGCGCCGTCACCTCCCGGACCACATCAAAAGCGCCGACAGAGATCCCGCCGGTGGTGATCACCAGGTCATGGGTGGCGCTGAGCTCATCCAGCAGCGCCCGGAAAGAGCCCGCGCCGTCACCGCAGTGGTAGTCGGTGACCCCGGTGATGCCGTGCTCGGCGAGCAGTGCCGCCAGCATCACCCGGTTGGAATCCGGCAGCTGGCCCGGCCCGGGCATGACACCGGGCTCGAGCAGCTCATCACCGGAGGAGATCACCGCCACCCGCGGGCGTGGATGGGCCTGGACCTGCGTGATCCCGCAGGACACGGCCGCCGCCACACCCCCGGCATCCAGCACCGTTCCGGCCGCCAAGGCCGTGTCTCCGACCGCGATGTTCTCCCCGGCGCGGCGGATGTGGCGGCGCTCCGGGCTGATCCGGTGGATACTTATCGACGTCGGCAGCGCCCCCGGACCCGGTGCAACGTCAGTATCTTCCACCGGGATGACGCGTAGTTTCTCCGGGTCGCTGGCAATGGGCGCGCCCGTCATGATGCGGAGCGCCGTGCCCCGTGCCAGCGCGCGGGGTGGGGCGCCGGCGGGGACATCCCCGGCCACCGGCAAGGTCCACGGAGCGGCACCCTCCAGGTCGGCGGAATGCACCAGGAAGCCGTCCATCGCGGAGTTGGTGAAAGGCGGCACCGGCAGGCGCGCCGGGATATCCGCGGCCAGGGTGAGGCCGAGGGCGGCGCGGACGTCGCAAAGCACCGGGGGCTGGGGCGTGGTGTTGGCGAGTACCGCGGCGAGATGCTCGGCGATGGTGCGCATCTCAGCCCCCGATTGCCGACATCGTGCGGTCCGGCTGGAGGAACCCGGGATCATCGATGCCGTGGCCGGGCTTCTTCTCGTACATGGCGCCAGCCCAGGCGGCGGCGAGGGTGGCATCGTCAGCCCCGGCGCGCAGGAGGTCCCGCAAGGAGGTCTCGGTGCGGGAGAACAGGCAGGTGCGCATCGCGCCGTCGGTGGTCAGGCGCGTGCGATCGCAGTCGCCGCAAAAAGGCCTGGTGACCGAGGCGATGACGCCGATACTGCCCTCAGTGTTTCCGCTTCGCGCCGTCCATAGGGCGGCCGGGGCCGCGCCGCGGGGTTCTGCTGCGGGGCGGAGTTCAAACTCGGTGCGCAGGCGGGCGAGGATGTCATCGGCGGTGACCATGGCCCCGCGCTGCCACTCGTGGCGCGGACCCAGGGGCATCTGCTCGATAAACCGCAGCTGCGCGCCACGGTCGAGGGCAAAGTGGGCCAGGGGCAGAATGTCGTCCTCGTTGACACCGGGCATGACGACGGTGTTGAGCTTGAGGGGGTGCAGACCGGCGGCGAGGACCGCGTCGATGGAGCGCAGGACATCGGGCAGGCGGTCGCGGCGGGTCAGGCGCAGGTAGCGCTCGGGGTCGAGGGTGTCGAGGGAGATGTTGACGCGGTGGAGGCCGGCGTCGATAAGCTCTGCAAGGCGTTTATCCAGGCCCAGGCCGTTAGTGGTCAAGGCGGTGGCGGGGGAGCGGCCCTCATCGGTGCGTAGCTGCGTGGTGGTCGCAATGATCTCGGCCAGCGATTTGCGCAGCAGCGGCTCGCCACCGGTGAAGCGGACCTGGCGGATGCCCAGGTCACGCACGGCGATGGTGATCAGGCGGATGACCTCGGCGTCGCTGAGCGTGTCCTGGGTGGGCAGCCATTCCAGACCCTCGGCCGGCATGCAGTAGGTGCACCGTAGGTTGCAGCGGTCGGTGAGGGAGACGCGCAGGTCACGGGCGGTCCGGCCGAAGCGGTCGGTGAGCGTGGTGGGGGCACCGTCCGGGGCGGTGTGCCGCGGCGGGGTCTGCAGGATCAGTCTCTCGGCCATTACTCAACCATCGTAATGAGCACAGAAGGGTATTAGCAATGAAAGGGCCGTGGAAAATCTAGTCGGCGTCTGGGGTGGGCACGTCCTTCTCGCCGGGGCCCTTGAGCTTGATGATCTCGAAGTCCCCCTCGGCCAGATGCTTGCGCAGATCCTTCTTGTCGAACTTGCCGACAGAGGTCTTGTCAATGTCAGACACGAACGTCCAGTACTCCGGCAGCATCCATCCCGGCAGGGAGGCGCGCAGCTCATCGCGCAGCTGCTCCGCAGTTTCCTTCGTCGGCTCCACGTCATCGTGGAGCACCGTGACCGCCAGGGGGCGCTCGCCCCACTTATCGTCCGGGTAGCCGATGACAGCACACTCGACGACTGCCGGGGCATTCATGATGAGATTCTCCAGCATCGCCGAATAGATCCACTCACCACCGGAGCGGATGACATCCCGCGCCCGGTCGGACACGGTGAGGAAACCGTCGGCGGTGACGGAACCGACATCGCCGGTGCGCAGCCACCCGTCCGCGGTGAACAGCTCCTCGGCATCGTCGACCTCGCGGCCCCGGAACTGGCTGGCGGAACCGTCGCCGTCCTCGGTCGGTGAGTGGTAATAGGAGCCGGTGACAATGTTGCCGCGCACCTGGATCTCGCCCTGGTTCCGGTCGGTGGAGGAGACCACCTGACCGTCGTTGACCACGCGGTACTCCAACAGGGAGGAAAACCGACCCTGGCTGACGCGGTAGGCCCAGCGGGCCTCGCCGGAAGAGCCGGAAGGCGGCCGGGCGACCGTGCCCACCGAGGATGTCTCCGTCATACCCCACACGTGGACGACGTCGACGCCGTAGCGCTCCTCCCACAACTGGATGAGGATCGGCGGGGCCGGGGAACCACCGACGTACAGCTCCGTCAACGACATGCGCTCCGGCGGATTATGCAGGTAGTGGACGATAAGCTGAATCCACAAGGTGGGCACGCCGTGGGCGACGCGGGGGTGGATCGCCGCGATGAGACGAGCCAGGGTCGGGGCGGAGACATCCGAATCCGGGAACACCAGGGGAGTGCCCGACATGAAGGCGGCATAAGGCACGCCCCAGGACAGGACGTGATAGATCGGCACGCAGCACAGGAAAGACTCGCCGTGGGAAACGGCCAAGGAATCGGAGGCCCGCAGCGACATCGCCTGCAGGTAGATGGAACGGTGCGAATAGGCCACGCCCTTCGGGGCGCCTGAGGTGCCCGTCGAATAGCAGATGGCGGCGGTGGCGTTCTCATCGAGGACGGGCCAGTCGAAGACGGTGGAGCGGCCGTCGAGAAGCGCCTCATAGGAGTGGACCTCCAGGTGATCCGGGATCTTCTCGGCGAGGGGGCCGAGAGGTTCAAGTCCGGTGAACACGACCGCCCGCATCGTGCGGCAGCCGTCGAGGGCCTTGCCGAGCAGGCCGGCGAGGCGGGGATCGCAGACAATAACCTCGATCTCCGCATGGTTGATGATGTGCCGGACCTGGTCCGTCATGAGTTGCTTGTTGAGCGGCGCAAACACCGCCCCCATGCTGGAGACCCCGAACTGGACCTCCAGGTGCTCCGCGCAGTTATACATGAATGATCCCACCCGCTGGTCCCCGGTGATTCCGAGATCATCGCGCAGCGCATTCGCCAGTGCCGAGGCACGGGCCCGGATGTCCTCGTAGGTGACCTC
This sequence comes from Corynebacterium sp., assembly GCF_030538285.1. Lineage (GTDB taxonomy): Bacteria > Actinomycetota > Actinomycetes > Mycobacteriales > Mycobacteriaceae > Corynebacterium. The sequence goes on along the minus strand of NZ_JAUNUG010000033.1, from coordinate 1,070 downwards.
CTCCGCATGGTCGGTGCGCCATGTGGTGACCTTCGTCGATGCGTGGGCGGTCGCTCCGTACTCCAGGATCCGGGAGATCGACAGCGGCACGTTCTGCATGGTGGAGAGCATGCACTCACTCTAGCCCGGCGGGTCACTGCATACGGGGCACCGGCATGCGCTACACTGTTCGGAGATCAGCGGGGCACCACGATTTCTGTGGCCCCAGTTCTCCCGGACCACGCGTCCACCCCTCCACCTTTGATCCGCACGGCCCTTGCGTCACGCGGAACTCGGAGTGCGGTCCACCGGTCCGGTCCACGGTCTGATCAACCACTGAAGTACGGCTCCGTCCCCCGTCTCATTCCCGCGCAGCCTGGTTAATGTCTGGTGCTGCCTCGATGCGGGCGATGTTGAGTCGCCAACTCCACACACGCTTCCAGCCCGGTGCCCAACGCACCTGACCACCTGCGGCTGGTGAAGCAACGAAAGGACATCCGTGACTGATACGGACACCAACGCAGCACCTTCCGACCTCGCGTCGCTGAAGCTCACCGAGCTGCGCAAGATCGCCGCGGAGAAGGGCCTCAAGGGGGTCTCCGGGCTGCGTAAGGGCGATTTGATCACCGCCATTCAAACCGGTACCGTGCCGCCCCGCGCTCGGGCCGCCGCCGCCGAGAATCCGGCTGCGCAGGACGCCGCCCCGGCGGACAAGACTGAGAAGGCCGACACGGCCGAGGATCAGCCCGCTAAGGACAGCAACGAGCGCCCGGCCCGCCGCCGTGCCAGCCGCAACGCCCAGGCGCCGGAGGCCGCCGAGCAGGCCGATAAGCAGCAGGCCTCTGAGCAGGACGAGTCGAGCGAGGAAACGCGCTACGAGTCCCGTTCTGCCGCCCGCCGCGCGCGCCGCAACCGGGCCCGCCACAACCAGCGCGACCAGGATCAGGATCAGCAGGATTCCGGCCCGGATCAGCAGGACAAGCAGTCTGACGACCAGGACCAGCAGGGCCAGCAGCGTCAGCAGAAGCAGGATCAGAACCAGCAGTAGCGCGGAAACCGCAATAACCGCGACAACCGCGACAACCGTGACA
>NZ_JAUNUG010000085.1 GCF_030538285.1 Corynebacterium sp. | reverse complement strand
AGTTCGGCCAGACCGGCGAGTGGAACGAGGCCTACTCCATCGACTGGTCCAACCTGGAAGGTTGGGGCCACGAGTTCCATGCAGGTATCAAGGACCTGGTCAAGGACATCCACTGGGTGTACCGCTCTTCCCCGGCCCTGTACTCCCAGGACCACGATCCGGCTGGCTTCCAGTGGATCAAGGGCGATGACGCCGCCAACAACCTGCTGGCTTATGTCCGCTGGGGCAACGACGGTTCCGCGCTGCTGTCCGTGATCAACCTCTCCGGTACCTCGCAGCCGGCCTACAAGCTGGGTATCCCGCGCGCCGGTGACTGGGAGCTCGTGCTCAACACCGACGACGCCAAGTACCAGGGTGCCGGCAACAACATCGCCCAGGTTGTCTCCACCGACAACGAGGGCTGGGACGGCCAGGAGCATTCCCTGACCGTGCACATCCCCGCCAACTCCGTGCAGTGGTACCGCCACCGCGGCGGCTGGTAGTTCGCTTATCGACGCCGACGCCCCCGCACCGTTTCCACGGTGCGGGGGCGGGGTTGTTTCTAGAACAGTGCCGAGGCCATGTTCGTGCGGGCGGTGGTGACGCGGGGGTCGGCGGCGTCGAAAAGCGCGAAGAGCTCGACCAGGCGGTCGCGCACGCGCAGCTTCTCGGCGGGGACCGCGCTCATGAGGCCGATGAGGCGCTCGAAGGCGCGCTCGGGGGCCCCGGCGACGACTTCGGCATCGGCGGCACGGAACTGCTTGTCGACGTCTGCCGGCGCCGCCTCCGCCGCCGCGATCGGGTCCTCGGTCTGGTTGACCGGGTCGAGTCGCTTGAGCAGCTTCGCCGTATCGCGGGCCTGAGTGATGTTGGTATCGCCCGGGGTCTCAGCGAGGATCTCGTCGTAGACGGCGATAGCGGCGTCGAAATCTCCGGTATTCAGCGCGGCGAGGGCGGCCTCCAGGCGTGGGTCCTCCGTCTCCTCTTCCGCCGGGGCGGCGTCCAGGCCCGTGAGCTGCGGGCCGACCTGCTCCACGAGGGAATTGACCCAGGAGCGCAGCGCGTCCAGGGGCTGGCCACCCTCAAACTGGGTGAGCGGGCTGCCCGCGCCCAGGGCGATGACGGTGGGAAGTGCCTGCACCCGGAAGGCCTGGGCGACGGCCGGGGTGGCGTCAGCGTCGACGTAGCCGACGATGAACGTGCCTCCGGCGGCGGTGGCCAGCGACTGCAAGTCGGTCTTGAGCTGCTCGGATTCGGGGCTGCGCGGGGTGCCGACGAGTGCTACCACGGGCACCTGCATGGAGCGGCGGACCACTTCTTCCTCGAAGTTGTCCGGGGTGACGGTGATAAACGGCGCGGGCCCGGACCCGGCGGGGCGGGAGGCAGCTGCGGCGGCTTGTTCACGAGCCTCCGCGCGGGCCTTGACCTCCGCGAGGTCGATGGCTCCAGAGACGTAGCGGTGCTGGTTGTTCAAGGTTTCTCCTTCTAAAAGTGCTTCTCGAGCGAGGTGACCTTCTGGTGCAGCTGGTCCTCATACCCCGGCCGGATATCGGCCTTGAGGACGAGCGAGACGCGCGGCGAGACTTCCGCCACGGCGAAGGTGGCCCGCTTGACCACATCCATCACTTCATCCCACTCCCCCTCGACGAGGGTGAACATGGCGTTGGTCTCGTTCGGCAGGCCGGATTCCCGGACGATGCGGACGGCCTCGGCGACGGCGGCGGACATCTCGGCGTCCGGGGTCGTGGTGACCGCGGGCGCCACTGAAAAGGCGATGATCATGCCCACCAGGCTACCGTCTGTCCCAGCAGTGTCGGTGCCAGTGCCGCCGGTCATCGGCACCCCGGCCGGTATCGCGCGGCCAGGCAACGATGTGGGCCACTCCGGGTGGGATGTTGTTGTTGCAGGCGGGACAGACGTAGAACTTCGTCGCCGCATGGCTGCCCATGTGGCGGAAGAGGTACGTCTCCCCCTGGGTCCAGCTGGGTCCCTCAACGGCTTGGGTGCCGTAGAAGGCCGCGCCGTCACGGGGCAGCTCGCGTGGCTTCTTTGCTTCTCGACGCCCCCCTCCGCGCTGGTTACGCCGCGGCATCAGAACAACCGGAGCTCATCGGTTTCAATGCCTCGCAGCGCCTGGTAATCGAGGGTCAGGCACCTGATGCCCCGGTCTTCGGCCAGCAGGCGGGCCTGCGGTTTGATCTCCTGGGCGGCAAAGACACCGACGACCGGCCGCAGCAGCTCATCACGGTTGAGCAGCTCCAGGTAACGGCTGAGCTGTTCCACGCCGTCGATGCCACCGCGGCGCTTGATCTCCACGGCGATGGTCGCGCCCTCGGAGTCCCGGGCAAGAAGGTCAACGGGCCCAATGGCCGTGGGGTATTCCCGGCGCACCAGTGAATATCCCTCGCCGAGGGTGGTGATGTGTTCGGCCAGCAGCTCCTGCAGGTGCGCCTCCACGCCGTCTTTGACCAGGCCCGGGTCCTCGCCCAGGTCATGGCTGGTCTCGTGGTGGACCTTCTCGATGGTGATACGCAGCTGCTCCCCCTTGGAGTTCTCCACGATCCACAGCTGCTCACCCGTGTCCTCCCCGTCGATGTCAGTGATGGAGGTCTCGGTCAGGGTGCAGGGCGGAGTCATCCAGTTGAGCGGCTTATAGGCGCGGTCGTCGGCGTGCACAGACACCGAACCATCAGCCTTGATCATCAGCAGGCGATCCGCCAGCGGCAGATGTGCCTCCAGGCGGCCGACATAGTCCACGGAGCAACGGGCGATCACTAAACGCATGCAGACCACCCTAGCCGCAGGCTACTTCCCGTTCTTCCCCCGGGTGATCCTGTTACGTAAGGCGGCATGATCCACCCGCTCGTGGCGGATATCCGGCGCCGATTCCACCCAGGCAGTCAATGCCATGAGTTCGTGGGCACCCAGGGCCACTTCATAATGGGTGCCATCCTCGCACAGGGTGGCCACGGAGAGGTTGTCTGACATGAACGCCTTCTCCTCCGCGCTGAGCACGCGCGGCTCATGGAAATCCAGGTGCTGGCGGTTGAACACCTTATCCGCCATCGGGGAGATCGAGCGTAGTTTGAAGTACTCCAGATCATCGCCGTTATAGCGGATCGTGCCGTGCCGCCACCCATGCGCGCCAGAGGCCGGCAGGCGGCGCAGGAGGATCGTCTGTCCCCGGGAACGCAACGTGAGAAAGCGCCAGATGGCGAGCAGCACCGCGAGAGCGGCAATCGCAATGAGTACCCAGGCCACAATCTCCACAGACGAACCCTTTCCTAACGGTTAAGCGTCAATTCTAGTACTCCGGCCACAGAATGCGAAGCGGCGTCGATAAGCACATAAAAACCGGCACCCACCAGCAACAATGCTGGTGGGTGCCGGCCTGAGAGAGGTAGAGGCGGCGCCTCGGATTTAGCCCTCAGCCTTACGACGCACGGCGTTGAGAGACGCCTCCGCACGGGAGCGGACGGTCTCGTCCTCGTCCTGCAGCTGGGACTCGGCCTCAGAGGAGTCAACCTCATCAGCCCAGATCGCATAATCCGCGAGGATGCTGACCTTCTCCGGGGAGACGGAGAGGAAGCCACCCTGCACGCCGGCGACGAGCCTGTCGCCGTCGGTCGGACGGATGGTCACGACGCCGTTCTCGCGCAGCTGCCCGAGCATCGGCTCGTGACCCGACAGCACGCCGATCTCACCCTCAGTGGTCTGCGCGGTGACGATGCTGGCCGTACCCGACCAGAGCATGCGCTCCACGGCAACCAGTTCAACGGTGATGTCAGCCATGTGCGTCTCCTCCTACTTACCGGTGATCTTCTTGTATGCAGCCTCGACGTCGTCCAGGCCACCCAGACCGTTGAAGGCCTGCTCCGGGTAGTGGTCGAAGTCACCGTTGCAGATGCGCTCGAACGCATCGATGGTGTCCGTCAGCGGGACGTAGGAACCCGGAAGACCGGTGAACTTCTCAGCGACGAAGAAGTTCTGGCCCAGGAAGCGCTCGAGACGACGAGCACGCTGGACGGTGATCTTGTCCTCCTCAGACAGCTCGTCCATACCGAGGATGGCGATGATGTCCTGGAGTTCCTTGTTCTTCT
>NZ_JAUNUG010000084.1 GCF_030538285.1 Corynebacterium sp. | reverse complement strand
AGCGCACCACACTGGCAGTGTGGGGGTCAGGGGTTCGAGTCCCCTTAGCTCCACCGTGTGAAAGAGGTCCACCTCCGGGTGGGCCTCTTTTTCATTGCTCAGTGCTCATTGGATTCCGCGGCGACGTAGTGTGGAGGGGAACACGAACGCTTAAGCGTCGAACCTTGAACCCCTTGAACAAGGAGAACCTTTCATGTCCTTCAACGATGATGTCTTCCGCACCCTGAGCACCGAGCAGTCCCTCGCCTACCTGGAGGATGTGCAGCCGGGCCGTATCGTGATGCGCCGCAAGGAAGACATCGAGATCTTCCCCATCAACTTCGTGGTCGACGGTGAGTCCCTGTACTTCCGCACCGCCGAGGGCTCGAAGCTGTTCACCCTGAGCCTCAACCACGATGTCCTCTTCGAGGCCGACGGTCTCGTGGACGGCACCGCCTGGTCTGTCATTATCAAGGGCACCGCTGAGGTCCTGCAGAATCAGGAGGATATCGATCATGCGGAGACCCTGGAGCTCAAGCCGTGGGCCCCGACCCTGAAGTACAACTGGGTGCGCATCAACGCCGAGGACATCTCCGGCCGCGAGTTTGAGGTCGGCGAGGAACCGGAGCGCTACTAACCTGGTTGCTATGAGCGACGTTTTCACCAAACAGCCCCGTGAGCCCCGATCCGCTGAGGCGGAGGCCGCGGGGTTGCGGTGGCTCCGGGAAGGCTCCGACTGTGTGGCGGAGGTAGTGCTTATCGACGCCGCCGCCAACCGGCTGCAGACCCGCCTCGTTACAGAGGTCAGCCCGACCCAGGAGGCGGCACGGCAGGCCGGGCGGGAATTGGCCCGGATTCACGCCGCCGGGGCCCCGGCCTTCGGCGCCCCGCCGGCGGGCTGGGAGGGGCCGAACTACATCGGCACCCAGGAGCAGGAGTGCACCCCGACACCGCACTGGGGTGAGTTCTACGCCAACCAGCGGGTGCTGCCTTTTGCCCGCCACGCTATGGAGGCCGGCAACCTCGACCCCGAGGGCTATGCCGTGGTGGCGCAGGCATGCGCCGCGATCGTCGGCACGCCATGGGACGTGGCACCTGCCCGCATCCACGGTGACCTGTGGGCAGGCAACCTGCTCTTCGCAGAAGAGGGCCCGGTATTCATCGACCCGGCCGCGCACGGCGGCCACCCGCTCACCGACCTGGCGATGCTGGCGCTGTTTGGCGTGCCCTTCCGCGAGGATGTGTGGCGCGGCTACCAGGAGGTGACGGCGCTACCGGAGGATTTCCGCGCGCATTTCCCGATGCACCAGCTCCACCCCCTGGCGGTGCACACCCTCACCCACGGACGTAGCTACGCCCGGCCGCTGGTGACGGCGGCGCGGGAGACCCTGGAACTACTCGGCTAACGCCACCAGCTGTCCTGCGGGCCGGGGGCGAGGTGCCGCTTGTGGGCGCCGATGCGCCACAGGTGCTCGATGCGCTCGCGGGCGGCTTCCGGAACTTCGCGCCCCTCGAGGTAGTCGTCGATGTGGGCGTAGGTGACGCCGAGGGCTTCCTCGTCGGGCAGCGCCGGGCGGTCATCCTCCAGGTCGGCGGTGGGGACCTTCTCCCACGTGGCGGGCGGGGCCCCGAGTTCGGCGAGCAGCTGCGCCCCCTGACGCTTGTTCAGGCCCGCGAGTGGCACGATATCGGCGGCTCCGTCACCGTGCTTGGTGAAGAACCCGGTGACGTTCTCCGCGGCGTGATCCGTGCCGATGACCAGTGCGGAGACCTCGCCGGCGAGGGCGTACTGGGCGATCATGCGCTGGCGGGCCTTGACGTTGCCCTCGTTGAAATCCCCGAGCTCCTCTCTACCGAGTGCCGCGGCGACGGCCGAGTTCATCTCCCCGGTCGCGCCGGCGATGTTGACGGTGAGGCGGTGGTCGGGGTTGATGAAGTCGAGCGCCATCTGGGCGTCGTCCTCATCGGCCTGCACGCCGTGGGGCAAGCGGACCGCCCAGAATTCGGCCTGCCCGCCCTCCGCGCGGAGCTTCTCGACGGCCAGCTGCGCCAGCCGACCCGCCAGGGTGGAGTCCTGCCCACCGGAGATGCCGAGGACATAACCTTTCATGCCGGTGACCCGCAGATAATCGACGAGGAAGTCGACGCGGGTGGTGGCTTCGACGGGGGCGTCGATTAGCGGGCGGGTTCCGAGAGCGGCGATGATGGTGTCCTGCATGAGAGCCATCGTAGGCGGTTTTGGTGGTTGGCCACGGCGTGGGGTAACATACTCCCTCGTGTCATGGCTGGTATGGCCATGTTGGAAAAGTCGCATCGTTAACGAAATCGCGCATACAGAAAGGAGCGCCCGATGAAGGTCCGCAAGTCGCTTCGGTCGCTGAAGAACAAGCCGGGCGCCCAGGTCGTGCGTCGTCGTGGCAAGGTCTACGTGATCAACAAGAAGGAGCCGCGCTTCAAGGCCCGCCAGGGCTAAGCGTCTCTTTGCTTATCGACGAGCAGCCGCCCGTCCGGATACTTTCCGGGCGGGCGGTTCTCGTCATTCCGGGGCTCTTATTTGTATATTTATAACGATTGGATAACGGTAGACTGGGGCGAGCTGGGGAAATCACAGCGTTGTGGTTCCACCGGTGTTGTTCGGTGCGGTGAAGGGGGTCAACATGTAGGCCGCGAGGGTCGGCTATCCTGGGAATATCACGTGTGTAACTACTATATATAGTGTCAGTTGCGGGTGATGACCACAAAGTATAGTGTCGTTGATGTCGCCGCCAGACGGGGGAGAACCCCCCCGTCGGCCCCTCATTCAGTAAGCAGAATAAGGATTATCCGAATGTCCATCACCCTCTACACCAAGCCCGCCTGCGTCCAGTGCAAGGCCACCGAAAAGGCCCTCGACCGTGCTGGCCTGAAGTACGACACCGTGGACATCAGCCTCGACGATGAGGCACGTGACTACGTCCTCGCCCTGGGTTACCTCCAGGCCCCGGTCGTCGAGGCCAACGGTGAGCACTGGTCCGGCTTCCGCCCGGAGCGCATCAACAGCCTCACCGCGGTCGTCGCTTAGCACTCATCGACCCACAAACCTCACGCCGCCCACGAGAAACCGGGCGGCGTTTCCTATAAGGACGTGACCGATGCTCGTCGTGTATTTCTCCTCTGTGTCGGAGAACACGCGTCGTTTCGTCGAGAAGCTTGACCTGCCGAACGCGCGGATCCCTCTGTACAAGCACGAGGAACCCCTCGTCGTCGACGAGCCCTATGTACTCGTCTGCCCGACCTATGGGGGAGGGGCCACCATGACCCACCAGAACTCCCGCCCCGTGCCCTCCCAGGTCATCCGCTTCCTCAACAATGAGCACAACCGAGGGCTGATCCGCGCCGTCGTCGCTGGCGGCAACTCCAACTTCGGCCGGGACTTCGGCATGGCCGGCGAGGTCATCGCCGCAAAATGCTCCGTCCCCTACGTCTACCGCTTCGAGCTCATGGGCAACCCCGAGGATGTGCGTATCCTGCGGGAGGGACTGCTCGACAACGCACAAGCCCTGGGCCTAGAACCCCTCAACGCCTCCTGTTAAACAAACCCCACCGAAAGGCACCGGACACCTTGACCACGCAGACCACCGAGCACACCAGCTCCCAGGAGGAGCAGCTCGACTACCACGCTCTCAACGCGCTGCTTAACCTGTACGACGAGAACGGCCAGATCCAGTTCGACAAGGACCGGGAAGCCGCCAACCAGTATTTCCTGCAGCACGTCAACCAGAACACCGTGTACTTCCACGACCTGGACGAGAAGCTGCGTTACCTCGTGGACAACAAGTATTACGAGCCGGAGGTGCTGGAGAAGTACGACTACGAATTCATCAAGTCGCTCTTCCAGCGCGCCTACGCCTATAAATTCCGCTTCCCGACATTCCTCGGCGCCTATAAGTACTACACCTCCTACACGCTCAAGACTTTCGACGGCCGCCGCTACCTCGAGCGCTTCGAGGACCGCGTCACCATGACCGCTCTCTTCCTGGCCGACGGCGACCGTCAGCTCGCCGAGAGCCTCGTCGACGAGATCCTCACCGGCCGTTTCCAGCCCGCCACCCCGACCTTCCTCAACGCCGGTAAGGCCCAGCGCGGCGAGCTCGTCTCCTGCTTCCT
>NZ_JAUNUG010000032.1 GCF_030538285.1 Corynebacterium sp. | reverse complement strand
CCTCGTTCATGAGGTTGCCTCCACCCTGCACGAAGGCGTTGACGCCGCCCTGGTTGAAGGCGGTGTAGATGGCCTCCCAGTCGGCGAGGGTGCGGAAGCCGGCGGTCGTGGCGATGATCGTGCCCAGCGAGAGCAGACCCTCGCCGACTGCGCCGAAGTAGCCGACGAAGCGGGCGTCGGTCTCCTTGTCCAGCTGCTTCGAGGAGGTGCCGGAGGAGACGATGCCGTGGAAACCGGAGATGGCGCCGCAGGCGATGGTGACGAAGAGCAGCGGCCAGATCGACGGGGTGCCGTCCGGGACGGCGGTGTTGTACGCCGGGGCCACGAGGGTGGGGGCGGTGATGAGGAAAGACGCGTAGAGGATGCCCAGGCCGACGAAGAGCTGGAGGCCGTTGATGTAGTCACGCGGCTGCAGCAGTACCCACACCGGGAGCATGGAGGCGATGCCGCCGTAGATGAACAGGACGACGATCCAGAAGGCGTTCGGGCTCAGGCCCAGGATGGAGTCGGGCAGCACGATGGGGTAGAGGTCGCCGATGATCATGAGCGCGTAGAGCACGACGACGCCGACGACGGAGACCAGCGGCAGGTTCCACTTGAAGCGGTAGATGGCCTGGCCGATGCACAGCGCGACGATGATCGCGCCCCACGTCGGGATGACCGCAGTCGGGGTGGAGACGAGCAGCCCGGAGATGACCACGGCGAACGCGGCGACGACCATGAGCAGCAGGAGGAAGATGACGATGAGGAAGAGGTTGCGTCCGCGGGCGCCGATGTAGCGGCCGGACAGCGTTCCGATGGACTGTCCCTTGTGGCGCTGCGAGGCCCACAGGGTGCCGAAGTCGTGCATGCCGGCGATGAACACCGTGCCGATGGTCACCCACAGGAAGGCCGGCAGCCAACCCCAGATGACGGCGACGGCCGGGCCGACGATGGGGGCCGCACCGGCGACCGAGGTGAAGTGGTGCCCCCACAGGACGAACTTGTTGGTGGGCACGTAGTCCACGCCGTCGTTCATGGTGTGCGCGGGGGTGCGGTAGTTCGGCGAGAGCTGGTACACCTTCGAGCTGAGGAAGCGCGAGTACAGGAGGTACCCGCCTGCCATCATGGCGAGGCCGATGAAGACCAGGATGAGTGAGTTCACGGTTCGTCCCTCATGGTTGGGGCGGCCGCTGCTGCTTATCGACGGCCGCGTCTGGATATGCTGTGACTTTCAGCCTGTCATATCCTGTGGCCCAGGTCACCGACGAGGCGGGTGCATTGGTTGCCGTGGCCAGTCATTTCCCCTGCGTACAGCGGTGATGTCTGACCAAAGAAAAACCACCCCCGGGGGTATTCCCGGGGGTGGTGTGGTTCTCAGCTGCTACTCGACGCCGATGTCGCCGCCGTTGGTCTTCCAGACCTGGGCGACAGCCGGGCGCGCCGGGGAGTTGCCGCCGTCGGGCCAGTTGGAGGCCGGGTTGTCGACGGTGGCGTCGTCGGTCTCGCCCGGGTGCTGGACGTTGACGAGGACGCGCTTGCGCTCGACGATCGGACCACAGGTCTCGGCCGCGTAGGGGACGGTGAGGAAGCACTTGAGCTCACCGCGGTTCGGACCCTCGACGGTGACGGCGTAGAGGCCGTCGTTGGAGCCCAGGGCGTTGCCGTCGGTGGAGACCCACAGGTTGCCGTACTCGTCGAACGCCAGGTTGTCCGGGCAGGAGATCGGGGAGACCTTGGACTTGTCGAAGCCACCGAAGTAGGTGTACGCCTCATCCGGATCGCCGCAGACGAGCAGCAGGTTCCAGGTGAACTTCTCGCCGGCGTGGTCGTCCTCGATCTCCATGACGAGACCGTTCTTGTTCTCCTTGATCGGGGCGTACTCCATGACGCCCTCCTTGGAGCGGTCGGAGGCTGCGCCACGGTAGGAGTTGTTGGTCAGGGCCATGTAGACCTTGTGGGTGGCCGGGGAGACCTCGACGTCCTCCGGGCGGTCCATCTTGGTGGCGCCGACCTTGTCGGCGGCCTCGCGGGTGAAGATCGCGACCTCTTCGCCGGTGAAGCCGTCGACGTGGGAGGTGGCCTTGCCGTCGGAACCGGTGGTCATCAGCGGTGCCCAGCGGCCGGAGCCGTCGAAGGCGCCGTCGGAGGGGAGCTGGCCGGAGCCGTCGATCTCGGACTGCGGGGAGTTGCCCTCCATGACCGCGACGTAGAGGGTGCCCTCGTCGAGGATGGTCATGTTGTGGGCCTTGTTGCCCTCGATCATCTTCTTGGAAGAGACGAACTTGTACAGGTACTCGAAGCGGGCGTCATCGCCGGAGTAGCACACGACGGTGCCGTCCGCGGTGATGTGGACGTTGCCGGCCTCGTGCTTGAAGCGACCGTTGGCCATGTGCTTGACCGGGACGGAGTTCGGGTCGGTCGGGTCGATCTCCACGAGGTAGCCGAAGCGGTTGAACTCGTTGGGGTGCTTGGACAGGTCGAAGCGCTCGTCGAAACGCTCCCACTTGCGGTCGGACTCGCCGCCGGCAGCACCGAAACGCTTGACCGAGGTGCGGGTGCGCTCGTCGGTGATGCCGTCGGCGTTGGCGAAGTAGATGTCGAAGTTCTCCTCGCCGGAGAGCATGGTGCCCCACGGGGTCAGACCGCCGGAGCAGTTGTTGAAGGTGCCCGCCACGCGGGTGCCGGTCGGGTCGGCGGTGGTCTTGACGTAGTCGGAGCCGGCGCCCGGGCCGACGAGGCGGAACTCGGTGGTGCCGGTGATGCGGCGGTTGAGCGGGCCGAACTCGCGCTTGAGCTCACCGGTGTCGCCGACCTTGGAGACCTCGAGGATGGTATGGCCGTGGTTCGCGATACCGATGCGAACCTGCTCCTCGTCCGGGTTGTCCGCGTCGTAGTTCGGGAACATGTGCGGCTCGGTGGTGTACTCGTGGGAGCACATGTAGAGCAGGCGGTCCGGGTTGGACGGGTGGGCCATGAGGCCGGCGAAGTCGTTGTTGAAGCCGAACTGCTTTTCAGCGGCCTCGAGGGTCTGGTTGCGGATGTCGAACTCCGGGGCACCCTCGATGACCGGGTCGCCCCAGGCGATGAGCACGGACTGGGAGTAGCCGGCGGGGATGACGACCTCATCGCGCTCGTTCGGGGCGACGACGTCGAACTGCAGGCCCTTGCCGGAGACGTGCGGCTGGGAGGAACCCGGCAGGTCTGAGGAGCCCGGGAGCGAGGAGGAACCGAGGGAGGACTGTGCAGCGGCAGCCGGTGCCAGGTAGGCGGCGGCCGAGGCGCCACCGACGGACAGGACGGTGAGGCCGCCGGCCTTGAGGGCGGAGCGGCGGGACATCATGTCACCGAAGTACGGGTTGTCGGAGGTGTTCTCGCACTCGCCGAAGCAGGCGTTGCCGCACTTGTAGGTGCAGGTCACGGAGCTGCGGGACGAGGTGAACTTGTTGCTGAACAGATTGAGACCCTTGATGGTCATGGAGCACTCCAGATATGCGCGAGGTGATAGGTATGACTTCCTCAGACCGTAGATACGTCAGATGTCCGCCTGGTTCAGGTCAGGTGAAAGGTGGGTGAACAAGCGGTACGTGACATGAATCTCATGTCGCCCCGCTATTAATTACGGGAAAAGCCGTTTAATATCGGTGGGCGTACCCGAAGTCCGGTAGCCCTCAAGGAGAGCAATGTTCACCACCGCAGTCCCCACCGCCCGCGACCGTCACCTCACCCCGGAGCATGAGGAGATCGTCAAGGCGACCCTGCCCGCCGTCGGCGCCAACATCGGCACCATCGCGCAGACCTTCTACCGGACCATGTTCGGCAACCATCCGGAACTGCTGGCCAACACCTTCAACCGCGGCAACCAGAAGTCCGGTGAGCAGCAGAAGGCGCTGGCCGCCTCCGTCGCGACGTTCGCCACCATGCTCGTCGACCCGAACGCCCCCGACCCGGTTGACCTGCTCACCCGCATCGGCCACAAGCACGTCTCCCTCGGCATCACCGCCGACCAGTACCAGATCGTCCACGACAACCTCTTCGCCGCCATCGCCGAGGTGCTGGGCACCGACGTCGTCACCGAGGAGGTCGCGGCAGCGTGGGGCGAGGTCTACTGGATCATGGCCGACGTCCTCATCACCTTCGAGGAGGCCCTCTACGAGTCCGACGGCGTCACCCCGGGCGATGTGTTCCGGGATGTCGTGGTCGTCGATAAGCAGGAACTGACCGACACCGTCACCACGTACACCCTCGAAGGCGACCTGAGCACCCCGCGCCCGGGCCAGTACACCTCGATCGGCGTTGTGCTCGCCGACGGCGCCCGCCAGCTGCGTCAGTACTCCATCATCGGCCAGGCACCGGGCCGCTACACCATCGCCGTCGAGACCGAGGGCGAGGTGTCCACCCACCTGCGCGAGAACGTCCAGGTCGGCGACACCATCCAGGCGACGCTCGCCGCCGGCGACCTCGTCCTCGAGGAGGGCGACGACCCGGTCGTGCTCGTCTCCTCCGGCATCGGCTCTACCCCCATGGTCGGCATGCTGTCCTACCTGGCCCGTACCGGCTCCGGACGCCGCGCCACCTACCTCCACGCCGACGACTCCGAGGCCGCCCACGCCCAGCTCGGCCAGACCACCGCGCTGCTCGAGCGCCTCCCGGAGGTCACCGCCGCCCACAGCTACCGCTCCAACGGCGAGCTCATCCGCATGGCCGAGCACGATCTCGCCGGTTCCGACGTCTACCTCTGCGGCGGCACCGAGTTCCTCCAGGCCATCCGCCGCGACCTCGAGGCCCTGCCGGAGGACAAGGCGCCGAAGTCGGTCCGCTTCGAGCTGTTCTCCCCGAACGACTGGCTGTTGGGCTAGCCACCGCCATTCTGACTGACTTCAGAGGTCGAAGACTGACCCGTCCTGGGGTTTTGCAGAACTGAAGTCAGTCAGAATGCAGATCGGCCGCCAGCCCGCGGCTGGTCACAGGAAGTGCACCAGCGCTCCCACCACGAACACGAACGTGGCGAGCGAGGCGCAGGCGCACTCCATGAGCATCCCCAACCCCATCGACTTCATCGCCTCCACCGAGGAGCGCCACGCGGCTGCGAGATCGCGGCGGCGCAGCCATTCCGCGAGCAGCAGTCCCGCCGCGAAGCCGAGGAACAGCCCGACCACGGGCACGATGAACATGCCGACCACGCCGACGGCCACGCCGAACAGGACCGGCCCGCGGGGGATCTGCTCCCGGCGCATCTTGCGGCCGGTGAGGATGGCCGACGCGCTCATCCCGATCACGGCCAGCACGATGCCGATGATGCCGGCGGTCCACGACGCGCTCGACCCGAGCACCCACGCCCACACGAGCAGCGTGCCGATCGTCAGCAGCGACCCGGGCAGGATCGGGATGACCGTGCCCGCGACGCCAACGATGAGCAGCAGTCCGGCGAGGGTCGTCACGGCGACCTCAAGGGTGGTGGAATCCATGCGCCCCAGTGTCCCACCGCCGGGCACATTCGTCATACCGGCCACGCAGCGGCGATGAGACTCCGACGACCCGGATGGACTACCCTTGGAAGCCGTGACCGAGCAGAAGAATCCCCAGGACCTCCCCGAACAGCTGCGCATCCGTCGTGAGAAGCGTCAGAAGCTCATCGACGCCGGTGTGGAGCCCTATCCCGTCACCGTCGACCGCACCACGTCGCTGGCTGAGCTGCGCGAGCAGTTCGCGGTCGTCGCGGAGGGCGAGTCCGCGCCCGAGGGCCTCACCGCCCTGATCGCGGGCGAGGAGACGGATGTCGAGGTGGCTGTCGCCGGCCGCCTCATCTTCATGCGCAACACGGGCAAGCTGTGTTTCGCCACGCTGCAGGACGGCGACGGCACCCAGCTCCAGGCCATGCTCTCGCTGGCCGAGGTGGGTCAGGAGTCCCTGGATTCCTGGAAGGCGGACGTCGACCTGGGTGATTTCGTCTCTGTTCGTGGTCGGGTCATTGCTTCTCGACGCGGCGAGTTGTCCATCATGGCCTCGTCCTGGCAGATGGCAGCGAAGGCGCTGCGGCCGCTGCCGGTGACGTTCGCGGATCTGTCCGAGGACACCCGGGTGCGCCACCGCTACACCGACCTCATCGTGCGGGAGCAGGCGCGGATCAACGCGATGACCCGCATCAAGGTGATGCGGGCGCTGCGCCACCACCTTGAGGGGGAGGGTTTCCTCGAGGTGGAGACCCCGATGCTGCAGACCCTGCACGGCGGCGCGGCGGCGCGTCCCTTCGAGACGCACTCCAACGCGCTCGACATCGACCTCTATCTGCGTATTGCGCCGGAGCTCTACCTCAAGCGCTGCGTGGTCGGTGGCATCGACAAGGTCTTCGAGGTCAACCGCAACTTCCGCAACGAGGGCGTGGATTCCTCGCACTCCCCGGAGTTCGCGATGCTGGAGACCTACCAGGCGTGGGGTGACTACAACACCGGCATGACCACCATCCGCGAGCTCATCCAGGCCGTGGCCATGGAGGTCTTCGGTTCCCATGTGGTCACGCTCGCCGACGGCACCGAGTACGACCTCGGTGGCCAGTGGCCGGAGATCGAGATGTACCCCTCCCTCAACGAGGCGCTGCAGCGCACGCACCCGGGCCAGCCGGAGGTGACCATCGAGTCCTCCGTCGAGGAGCTCAAGGCCATCGCCGCGGCCATCGGTCTGGAGGTTCCCGCCAAGGGTGGCTGGGGCCACGGCAAGCTCGTCGAGGAGATCTGGGAGCTGCTGTGCGAGGACCAGCTCACGGGTCCGATCTTCGTCAAGGACTTCCCCGTCGAGACCTCGCCGCTCACCCGTCAGCACCGCTCGAAGCCGGGTGTCACCGAGAAGTGGGACCTCTACGTCCGCGGTTTCGAGCTGGCCACGGGCTACTCCGAGCTGGTCGACCCGGTGATCCAGCGCGAGCGTTTCGAGGACCAGGCCCGCCTGGCCGCCGGCGGCGACGACGAGGCCATGGTGCTCGACGAGGACTTCCTCGCCGCCATGGAGCAGGGCATGCCGCCGACCTCCGGCATCGGCATGGGCGTCGACCGCCTCCTCATGGCCCTGACCGGCCTGGGTATCCGTGAGACGGTGCTCTTCCCGATGGTCAAGCCTGAGCAGCATTAGGGGTCATCCCTGACCCCGCGCGAGGGTGGCTGAGCTGGGAGTTTCCTGGGGTCAGGCGCGTGGGGGCTGGGTTTTCCAGACTTCCCCCAGAAAGAGATGACGTCTGACGACTAGTTGCCAGCGATGGTTTCTACGTTGAGTGCATGACCAACCCATCCCCTTCCCGGCGCATCATCGCCCTCGATGTGCTGCGCGGTATCGCGATTCTGGGCACGCTGCTCACCAACATCTGGATCTTCTCCGGATCTGCCTTGCGCCCCGACGCAGCTCAGGCCGAGGGCGCGCTGGCGGCGCTCAACCGCATCATCGACGTCGGCCTCAACCTGTTCACCGACGGCAAGTTCATCGGCCTGCTGACGATCATGTTCGGCATCGGCCTGGAGATCCAGCGCCAGTCCGCCCTCCGCCGCGGTGAGCCCTGGCCCGGCCGCTACCCCTGGCGCGCGATCGTGCTGGTTATCGACGGCCTGCTCAACTACCTCTTCATCTTCGAGTTCGATGTCCTCATGGGGTACGGACTCACCGCCCTCGTCGTCGCGACCGTCATGGCGACAAGCGAGAAGGCGCAGCGGATCTGGATGCTCGTCGGCCTGGCCGCCCACCTGACCTACCTGTTGCTCATGACCGGCATCTCGTTCCGGGGCGTCGAGAAGCTTCCCGATGTCGCCGACGCGAACCGCCTCGAGGCCGTCGCCCTGCCCGGCACCGACTCATACTGGGGGATGGTCGTCGAACGCGCGCAGAACTTCCTCGGCGGGCGCGGCGAGATCCCCATCATGTTCTTCATGGGCCTCGGTCTCTTCCTCGTCGGCGCACACCTCTACCGCGCCGGGCTCTTCCTCCCCGAGGGGGTGCGTCTGCGGCGCATCGTCATGGGCCTGGGATTCGGCATCGGTTTCCCGCTCGACTGGGCGATGCGCCTCACGGACTCAGGTGGTGCCTTCACCCGGTACGGCACCTCCACCATCGTGTCCTTTGGGCTGCTCGCTGCGGTCGCCGCGTTCTACGTCCACCGAGAGCGGGTCGGGGCGCTCGGACACGGATTGTCACTGGTCGGGCGCATGGCGCTGACGAACTACATTCTGCAGAACCTCCTCGCCTCGATCATCTTCTACGACTGGGGCTTCGGGGTGAGCGGGAGGATCCAGGGCCCCGGGTACCACCTGTGGACCCTGGGCATCTACCTCGGCATTGCCGCATTCCTCATCGCCCTGTCCGCCGTCTGGCTGCGCGTCTTCCGCCGCGGACCAGTCGAGCTGGTGTGGCACGACATGGTCGACCGGATCGCGGATGTGGCGGAGCGGGGGCGACAGGTGCCGGTGCGGTAATCGAGGACCTCGTCCTCGCCGACCACCACGATGTGTTCGCGGGTGGTGGCGGGATCGAAGAGGAGGAGCTCGCCGTCCCGACGCTCGTGGTTCAGGGAGGTCATGGGCCCAGAGTAGGCGTCGATTAGCAGCCCCGGCGACCACCGGCTACGATGAGCCTCTTTCATATAGAGACATAGAGAGGTGTGCGTGAGCACCGCTAAGAAGCAGTCCCTGCCCGCCGACGTCAAGATCATCCTCGTCGTCCTCGTCGGCGCCGCACTGGTCATGTTCCTCAACGAGACCATCCTGTCGGTGGCGCTGCCGTCGATCATGTCGGATTTCGACATCCCCGCGACGACCGCCCAGTGGCTGACCACCGGCTTCATGCTCACTATGGCCGTCGTCATCCCGACGACCGGCTGGATCCTGCAGCGCTTCTCGACGAAGCAGGTCTTCCTCGCCGCCGTCACCAGCTTCCTGGTGGGCACCGTCGTCGCCGCGTGGGCGCCGACGTTCACCATTCTGCTCATCGGACGCATCGTTCAGGCGGTGGGCACCGCGCTCATCATGCCGCTGCTCATGACCGTGGCGCTGACCGTCGTGCCCGCCAATCGACGCGGCTCGATCATGGGCGTCATCTCCATCGTCATGTCCGTGGCCCCCGCGCTCGGCCCGACCGTGTCCGGCTTCATCCTCAACCGTCTCACCTGGCACTGGCTGTTCTGGCTCGTCGTGCCGCTCATCGCCGTGGCGCTGGTGGTCGGCGCCCTGTTCATCCGCAACATCGGCGAGACGACCCGCTCCCCGTTCGACCCGCTGTCCGTCGTGCTCGCCGGCCTCGGATTCGGCGGCCTCGTCTACGCGCTGAGCACCCTGGGCACCGCCCCGCGGGTGGCGGTGGCCGTGGCAGTCGTCGGTGGCATCGCGCTGGCCGTGTTCGTGTGGCGTCAGACCACGCTGGAGACCCCGCTGCTCGACCTGCGCCCCTTCACCATCCGCAACTACACGCTTTCGGTGGTGGTGACCCTGCTGCTCATGGGCACCCTGCTCGGTGTCGTCATGGTGCTGCCGATCTACCTGCAGACCGCGCTCGGTGCCACCGCGCTGGTTACCGGCCTGCTGCTCATGCCGGGTGGCCTGGCCTCCGGCCTGCTCGCCCCCTTCATCGGCCGTCTCTACGACCGGGTGGGCCCGCGGCCGCTGGTCATCCCCGGTGCGCTGCTGCTGCTCGGTGCGGTGTGGGCTATGACGCGACTGGACATCAACTCGACGATCACCGAGGTGATCATCATGCACATCGTCTTCTCCCTCGGCCTGGCGCTCATGATGACCCCGCTCATGACCACCGCCCTCGGTTCGCTGCCCAAGCACCTCTACGGGCACGGCTCGGCGATCCTCAACACGCTGCAGCAGCTGGCCGGTGCCGCAGGTACCGCGATCCTCATCGCGGCCCTGTCCTTCGGGACCCGGGCCGCGGAGGCCGGGGGAGCGGACCTCGCCCAGGCGACCGCCGACGGCGCGCACACCGCGTTCATCGTCGCCGGCATCATGGCCATCCTCGTTCTCCTGGCCAGCCCCTTCGTGACCAAGGTCGCCGAGGAGCAGCAGGAGGACGGGCAGGCCTTCTAGGTCACTCCTCGAGCAGCCACTCGGTGAGGGAGGCCGCCGCCTGACGGGTCTGGTGCACGACCATGCCCAGCTGCGTGTCGCGGGCGAAGAGGCTGAGCACCAGGTGCCCCACCGGGGCGTGCTCGATCTTCGCCAGGGACATGTACTCGTCCCCGGGCATGGCCACCGTGACGATGGTGTCCCGGTCCTCCTCCTTGAGCGGGTCGATGACCTGGGCCTGGGCGCTCGACACACCGAGCATGGAGGAGTTGAGTGCCGTGATGCGCGCGGCGTCGAGCGCATCGTCGAGGCCCACCGAGCACACGTGGATGCCGTCTCCGGTGCCCAGCACCACGGCGTGGATGCCGGGGACGTGGTGGCGCATCCGTGACATGTACGGCAGCGCCGCGGCGGCCAGATCGTTGTGGTTGAAATCGCGGCCCCGGATACGTCGGTGGCGGCCCATTTCCTCGAGCAGGGGGCTGGTCGTCATGGTCAACGCTTCTCCTTCAGGACAGACAGGACCTGGGTGACAACGTGTGCCACCTGCTCCTTCTCACGTGGGTCCGCCACGGACACCGGGATGTGGGGGTAGCCGCGGCGGGCGAAATGCTCGCGCAGGGCCGGGACCGGATCAGGGAACTCCGGGTCGAGGAAATTGACGGCCACCACCAGGCGGTCCATGGCGTTGATCTCCTCGATCACCGGGATCCACTCCTCGACCTGCTCCTCCAGGAGGTAGCCGTAGCCGAAGAACCACAGGACGATGGCGGCGTCGGGGTTGCGCGCCGGTGCGCGGGCGTCGTCGAAACGGTCCTGGCCGGCCGTGCCGAACAGCGCGATGCGGGTGCCGTCGGGCTGGTCCCACACACCGAAGTCGATGCCGACGGTCGTGGTGGTCTTCCAGCGGGCGTAGAAGTCCTCGGGGGTGGCGGCGCGCACCTCCGTGGTGATGGGTGCCACCGTCGACAGGGAGGCCACGGCTGTCGTCTTTCCGACGCCCACGGGGCCGAGGAAGACGACCTCGTCGTCCGAGTAGGAACCGACGACGGCGTCATCGGGAACCACCAGGTAGGGATCAAGATCCTCGACCGCAAGTTCCTCGAATTTCCCGTGTCGGCGGCGCCGCACCGGGGGGAGCTTCATACCAGGGCCTCCGTGTGAATGTGGATAGCGACACGCCCTAGTATTGAGGAGCGCTCACAAATTGTCTAGTCTCAGCCTTAGTCGGTGCTTAAGGTTGTCTGTGCAACCGTGGGCCCGTTCGACACCACATTCATCAACGAAGGACAACCATGACTCAGCAGGAGAATCTCTACAACTTCCTCAACAACGTCGCCGAGGACATCAGCGGCTTCATCGGTGGCTCGGTCGTCGACCTCGACACCGGCATGTCGCTGGCCTCGATCTCCCGCTCGGGTGACTTCGACCTCGACGTCGCCGCCGCCTACAACTCGGAGATGGTCAAGGCGAAGTTCAAGACCATGAACGCGCTGGGTATCGACGGTGGTCTCGTCGACATGCTGCTCACCCTCCGTGACCAGCTGCACCTGATCAAGCTCCTCGACAACCAGATGTTCGTCTACGTGGCCGTGTCCTCGGATCAGTCGAACCTGGCGCTGCTGCGCTCCGCCGTCAACGCCAACACCCGCAAGTACGGCCTCGTATGAAGTGAATCCGGGGAGATCCTGCGGGAGGCCCCGCAGGAGCCGCCGGATGTGACGGTGCCGGCGCGTGTTGCGGCGCTGGAACCAGAGCCCGCGCCACTGCCGGAGCCGGACCCGGAACCTGCCGTCGAGCACGTCCCCTGGTGGAAACTCTGGCGCTGATGCGCTCTCCCGGTGCCCTTCCCCGTTAACGCCACTGCGCCCCAGGCTTTTGCCTGAGGCGCAGTGGCGTTGCTGTTCGCTTATCGACGCCCGCCCCGTCACTGTATTCACGAGGCGGGCGTTATGCATGTCTTCTCCGGAGGGCACTGGAATGGGTGTGCTTTTCATTGCCAGGGTGGGAAATGTGCGATATTTGCCGCGCAAAAGTACAGCCCCGAGTTTCTGCTTCTCCGAGTTGTTCATGCAGGTCACGCGGTCTATGATACGGAAAGTAACTTCCGACATCTGCGGCCACTCTCCTTGAGGACTTTGCTGTGACTGAACTGAGCAAACGTGAAATACAGGTAGCCATTACATGGCTTACTTACCCATCAAAGAAGAAGGCTGCCTTTGCACTCGGCATTTCTGAGGACACCGTTCGAACCCATATAGCCCGCATTCGCGGAAAGTACATGAGCGTCGGCCGGCCCGCCGCGACGAAGTCAGATCTGATGATTCGGCTCATCCAGGACGGCCACTACCAACCAGGCCCGGCCTGAGGGCACGGAAAAGAAGCCCGGACGTGATCGCGGAGATCAGGTCCGGGCTTCTTTTGTGCCCTACGCGAATGCCCCGCCGGGAGGCGGGGCATTCTGGGCGTCAGTCAACTGGAGCGACTAGCGGGAGGAGCCGAAAGAGGAGCCGAGCGGGTTCGGTGCCGGGTTGGTGCCCGGGTTCTGGGCGTCGGCGAGCTCCTTGAGGGCGTCGATGAGCGCCTGGCGGTCAGCCTCGGCCTGCTCGACGGCGGCGCGCTCTGCGGCAAGGCGAGCTGCCTCGGCCTCGCGCTCGGCCTTGATGCCGGTGTCGATGAGCTCGACGCGCTCGAGCTCCTCGCCCCAGATGCGGCCGTTCTTGAAGATCTTGAGGTAGGTCTTGGTGGCGAAGTCGAGCTTCTGCTCGAAGTAGAACTTCTCGTCGTCGTTGTCGCGCAGGTCGGACTCCCAGGCGAGGTGGTACTCGTGGGTGGCTGCGTCAGCCTCCTGCAGGTCGCGGACGTTGAACTTGATGCCGTGCCAGATGTTGTGGAGGACCTCGCGGTACAGGGTGCGCAGGGTGGTCTCGCCGACGATCTCGTTGTTCTGGAAGAGCTCGATGTAGCGGGCGACGACGGAGAAGTAGGCCTCGACAGCGCGGAGGGTGTCGCGCTGTGCGGTGGCGCGCTCCAGGTAGAGCTGACGGACGATGACGTCGGACTTCTGTGCCTCGCGGTTGGAGGCGACAGCGGTGTCGTAGGCGGCCTTGAGGGCCGGGTAGCCGGCGTCGACGGCGTTCTTCAGGTTCTCGAGAGCGATCATGTGCTCGCGGTTGACGTACTGGCCGTCCTGGATGTCGATGTTCCAGTCGCCGGCCAGCTCGAACTGGCGGTTGACCTCAGCCTGCAGAGCCTGGATGGCGCGGAAGACGGAGACTGCGTTGGCGCCGTCGGCAGCCGGGATGGTCTCCAGAACCGGGAAGTACGGAGCAACGTGGGTGTTCTTGTCGTTGACGTCGTTGATCAGCGGGTTGATGACGGCGCGGAAGTCGTTGAGGGCCTTGACGAAAGCTTTCCAGTCAGCCTCGGCGATCTGGTCCTTCTCCAGGGCGTAGGCGACGGAGTTGCGGGCCTTCTGGATGTTGGCGGATGCGGTGGCCAGCTCGGCGGATGCGACCTGTCGGGCGTCGTCGAAGGCCTTCTGAGCTGCCTGCTCGGACGGGTCGAAGCCGTCCTGGCCCAGGTTGATGTACTCGTCGACGATCTCGGTGAAGGACGGATCGTTCTGGAAGACGTACAGGTAGTCGGCGGTGCCGTCGGTGAGGGAGCGCAGCTCGTTCTCGGTGATGTTCTGCGCAACGACCGGCGCGGATGCGGAGCCGTCCTGGTTGTTGTAGCCGTCCTGCTGGGTGGTGTCGACAGCGAAGGCGGGGGTTGCCAGGCCGGAGATGCCGGTGGCCACGGCGATGGCGCCGGCGAGAGCGGCGGTACGGATGCGGTTCTGGAACATGAGTGGAAACTCCTGTATTCGATCTGGATGGCGGGACTCACGTCTGCACGAGGTGTTCAGTCGTGGGGAAAGTCCATCGCGAAAAGGAACCGGAATTTCTCCGGCATTCGAACTTCGCAATGCTGGCGACTCAGTCGCTGGCGTGAACCTTATGGCAGTTTCCAGGGAAACGCTCTCGCTCAGGAGTATTTGGTCTAGCTATCTATAGCCGTTATTAGTCCGTGATGTGTTTGTCATGGAAACGTGAAAATCGTCCCCCACCTGCGGCGGGCCCCCGCCTCTCCGGCCTCCGGGGCGTGTGTCAAAAGAGGCCGAACGGGTGACCGCTTTCGGGGGAGCGTGGAACTATCTGTCAATCAGCTTCGCTCGGTGTAGGTTCATAAGACCAGGTTAAGACGTTGTTGACGTAGTTTCCGAGGGGGTGGGACTGACATAATGACTGATTCTTCAAGAATTGCTGGGCTCTGCCTGGCTGGTTCCGGCTGTCCGCGGGGCCTGCTACGCGACTGTCAATGGAGGGGCCTGCGCGGCCCCCGGCCGGCGAAAGCCGATGTGGGGGCGGCACTGAGGGCTTGCGGATCGGGTCGCACGCACTGAAAAGGTCTAACAGGTGCCCAAAAGTGCACGTGTCACGTCGTGGGTGAAACTCAGTAGTGCGCAATCGATTGTGAAGTTGTCGCCCCGGCCATTATCGAGTGCCGCAATAGGATTCCACTGAGGGAAACTAGGGGAATTGCTCATACTGGCGATAGAAAGACAAAGCCGCCGACCCCGTCACGGGGCCGGCGGCTTGGGTGTCGCTCGTCCTAGAAGGATGCGAAGTTCTGGGTGGCGTACACCTCGCCAGCGGGGTTGGTGGCCCACCCGACGCCCAGATGGGTGAAGTTCGGGTTCTCCAGGTTCCGGCGGTGGCTCGGAGAGTTGACCCACGCCTGCACCATGTCGCGGGCGGCGACTTCGCGGCTGTAGAAGCCGACGTTCTCCGCTGCCGCACGCCAGGAGTCCGGGTAGCGGGACAGGTAGCTCGGGTTGTGTTTCATGTCGCCGTGCCGGGCCATGGACTCGGACCAGGACTGGGCGACGTCGTCAAGCGTCTCGTGCGCGGCCAGCGGCGTGAGCCCGCGCGAGAGGCGGAAACGGTTCGTCTCGGTGAGGAGCTGCTCCTGGATATCGGACTGACTGGATGCCGGGCCAGCGAGAGGGGAGGAGGATCCGAACAGCGGGAAGGCGGTGGCCGGGGTGGCGTGGACGGCCGTGGCGGGCGCGACCAGGGCGAGTGCGAGGGCGACGGTGGCGGTACGGCGGAAACGCAAGATAAGAACTCCTTGATATGGGATGCGTCGACAGTAACAGAACGGTAACGAGGCGCAACCCCTGGTCCGCGGGCCCTCCGAAAGCGGGTTGTTCGCTGAAGGCGTACATGCCCCTGACCTGCGACGACCCTCTCGTTCTGGCACTCGAAACTCCGGAGTGCAAATAGATTTGCCTCCCCGCGCGTTACAGTAGGTGACAAGTTAGGGAACAAAGTAAGGGGTAGAGACATGTTCGAACGGTTCACTGACCGTGCGCGCCGCGTCATCGTGCTGGCGCAGGAAGAAGCGCGGCTGCTCAACCACAATTACATCGGCACCGAGCACATCCTGCTCGGCCTCATCCATGAGGGTGAGGGTGTGGCGGCGAAGGCCCTGGAATCCATGGGCATCTCGCTGGACGCTGTGCGCCAGGAGGTCGAGGAGATCATCGGCCACGGCACCCAGCCGCACACCGGCCACATTCCTTTTACCCCGCGGGCCAAGAAGGTTCTTGAGCTGTCCCTGCGGGAGGGCCTCCAGATGGGCCACAAGTACATCGGCACCGAGTTCCTGCTGCTCGGCCTCATCCGTGAGGGCGAGGGTGTGGCGGCCCAGGTGCTGGTGAAGCTCGGCGCTGACCTGCCGCGTGTGCGCCAGCAGGTCATTCAGCTGCTCTCCGGCTACGAGGGTGGCCAGGGCGGCTCGCCCGAGACAACCCCGGAGCAGGCCGCCGGTGGGCCCGTCGGCGCCGGTTCCGGTGCCGGTCGCGGCGGCCCGCAGGGCCAGGGTGGCCCCGGTGACCGTTCCAACTCGCTGGTCCTCGACCAGTTCGGCCGCAACCTCACTCAGGCAGCCCGGGACGGCAAACTCGACCCGGTCGTCGGCCGTGAGAAGGAGATCGAGCGCATCATGCAGGTGCTCTCGCGTCGTACCAAGAACAACCCGGTGCTCATCGGTGAGCCCGGCGTGGGTAAGACCGCCGTCGTCGAGGGCCTGGCACTCGACATCGTCAACGGCAAGGTGCCGGAGACCCTCAAGGACAAGCAGGTCTACTCCCTCGACCTGGGTTCGCTGGTCGCTGGTTCCCGTTACCGCGGTGACTTCGAGGAGCGCCTGAAGAAAGTCCTCAAGGAGATCAACCAGCGCGGCGACATCATCCTGTTCATCGACGAGATCCACACCCTGGTAGGCGCCGGTGCTGCTGAGGGTGCCATCGACGCTGCCTCACTGCTCAAGCCGAAGCTGGCCCGCGGTGAGCTGCAGACCATCGGTGCCACAACCCTCGACGAGTACCGCAAGCACATCGAGAAGGACGCCGCACTCGAGCGTCGTTTCCAGCCGGTCCAGGTGCCGGAGCCGTCCGTCGAGCTGACTATCGAGATCCTCAAGGGTCTGCGCGACCGCTACGAGGCCCACCACCGCGTGTCCATCACCGACGGTGCCCTGGCCGCCGCCGCGAACCTCTCCGACCGCTACATCAACGACCGTTTCCTGCCGGACAAGGCCGTCGACCTCATCGACGAGGCCGGCGCCCGCATGCGCATCAAGCGCATGACCGCTCCGGAGGGGCTGCGCGAGATCGACGAGCGTATCGCCGATGTCCGCCGCGAGAAGGAGGCCGCGATCGACGCACAGGACTTCGAGAAGGCGGCGGGTCTGCGCGACAAGGAGCGCAAGCTCGGTGAGGAGCGCTCGGAGAAGGAGAAGCAGTGGCGTTCAGGTGATCTCGAGGAGATCGCCGAGGTGGGCGAGGAGCAGATCGCCGAGGTGCTCGGTTCCTGGACCGGCATCCCGGTGTTCAAGCTCACGGAGGAGGAGTCTTCCCGACTTCTGCGCATGGAGGATGAGCTGCACAAGCGCATCATCGGCCAGGACGAGGCCGTCAAGGCCGTCTCCCGCGCCATCCGCCGTACCCGCGCGGGCCTGAAGGATCCGAAGCGTCCCTCCGGTTCCTTCATCTTCGCCGGCCCCTCCGGTGTGGGTAAGACCGAGCTGTCGAAGGCTCTGGCCGAGTTCCTCTTCGGTGAGGACGACGCCCTCATCCAGATCGACATGGGTGAGTTCCACGACCGCTTCACCGCCTCCCGCCTCTTCGGCGCGCCCCCCGGCTACGTCGGTTATGAGGAGGGTGGCCAGCTCACCGAGAAGGTGCGCCGTAAGCCGTTCTCCGTCGTGCTTTTCGACGAGATCGAGAAGGCCCACAAGGAGATCTACAACACCCTCCTGCAGGTGCTGGAGGATGGTCGTCTCACCGATGGCCAAGGCCGTATCGTCGACTTCAAGAACACGGTGCTCATCTTCACCTCAAACCTGGGCACGCAGGACATCTCGAAGGCCGTCGGCATGGGCTTTAGCGGTTCCGCGGAGACGGATTCCGATGCCCAGTACGAGCGCATGAAGAACAAGGTCAACGACGAGCTGAAGAAGCACTTCCGGCCGGAGTTCCTCAACCGTATCGACGAGATCGTCGTCTTCCACCAGCTCACCCGCGAGCAGATCGTCCAGATGGTGGAGCTGCTCATCGGCCGCGTCGAGAAGGCTCTGGCCGCCAAGGACATGGGCATCGAGATCACCGACAAGGCCAAGGCACTCCTGGCCCAGCGTGGTTTCGACCCGGTCCTCGGCGCCCGCCCGCTGCGCCGCACCATCCAGCGCGAGGTCGAGGACGCCATGAGTGAGAAGATCCTCTTCGGCGAGCTCGGTGCCGGCGAGATCGTCACCGTCGACGTCGACGGCTGGGACGGGGAGTCGAAGGACACCGACGGTGCCTCCTTCACCTTCACCCCGCGTCCAAAGCCGCTGCCGGAGGGCACCTTCTCGGAGATCTCCCCGGAGGCCGCGGAGGCGGTGCGTGACGTCGAGGTCGAGGCCGACTCGATCACCCCGGACGTCCCCGACGTCCCGGAGATCACCGATGACCTGTCCACCGGACCGGATGAGGGTCCGGCCGGTGCCGGCAGTGCGCAGCCCGCACCTCAGGTCTAGGCGTACCCGCCGATAGAGGGCGCTCCACCGCACGTTCCGGTGGAGCGTTTTTGTCGTTGAGCCACCGCAAAGATCACGCCCGGCCCTTCGCCATCCTGACCCCTCAGGTCGTAGCCCAGTACCAGGTGAACACACCCTGGGCGATGAGGATGACGGGGATGACGGCCAGGGAGACCACCGCGTCGATCACGCCGATCACCTTTGCCCTCCGTGCCTGTCCCAGCTCGTCCGACTCTCGGCCCTGTACGCCGAGGAGCACAATGATGAGGATGAGCATCACTCCGGCGCCGAGCAACCACCCGGCCCAGTGGTCGGCTGTGGGAACCAGCCACTCGAGGAACGCACCGGCGCACAGTGCCAGACCGCCGCATCCGGTGAGCAGCAGCGGCGTGATGATACGGGCGTCCGCGAAGCCGTGAGTACGAAGCAGCAGGACCACCGACAGCAGCGCCGGGATGAGTCCCTGCTGCCAGTGGGGGCCAAGCGACAGGACGAGGATGATCGCGGCGGACATCACGACGGCAGCCCACACCAGTCCACGATTGAGTGCCTCGGTGCGCAGCGTCCGGCGGCGGATATCCTCGCGCCGAACGGCATCGCCGGCGTCGTGACGGCGCAGCAGGGAGGGCAGACCGGTGGAGGACAGCGCCGCCGTCGGGGCCACGAGCAGGATCAGCACCGGAACCCAGGCCGACCAGGCTGCGAGGGCGAGTGGGTTGGCGCCGAGCGTCACAGCAACCCCGGCCCCGCCAGCCACGAGAGCTGTGAGCCCCAGTGCCACCATGCCGGCGACGCCGCCACCGGGTCGTCCGCGGCCCGCAGCCGCCGGCACCAGCACTGCGGACAGGGACACCGCGGCCACCCACCAGGCCCACATCTGAGTGGCGGGCAGAGCTCCGAGCAGTGGTAGAACGAGGACGGCCACTGCCAGCGGGAGTCCGAGACCGACCCACCGCAGCCACGTCTGCGGTCGCCAGAAGGAGAGCCCGGTGCTGATCACTCCGACCAGGGCGAGCATGCCGGTGGTGATGAGCCGAGTGTTGGTCCACTCCGCGGCGCCGGTCAGCGTGTGCAGGGCAGCAGCTCCTCCCAGCAGGGCCAGCAGAATCACACCCGCGGTGAGCAGGCCGGCGGAGCGGGCTCCGCGCGACCAGGTCCACTGCACATCGGCGACGGTGTCGCGCATCTCGGTCATGATGTCGTCGACGAAGGGGGAGTGGGCTGCGTCGATACGCGGGGTGAGGTAGAGGCGCTGCCCGTCGGAGACGCCGTGTTCCGCGAGGGTGGTGGTGGGTTCGATGGTGCCGGTCAGCGGAGAGGACAGCGCCCAGGCGTGGGCCTGTGCCACGGTGTCGCCGGGGGAGGAGGAACCCTCCCGCCGGTCGAGGAGGGCGATGGTGTCGTCGAGAAAGTCGATGACGGGGCGGTGCGCGGGCAGGCTGACATCGAGCTGCCGCTCATCGCGCACCACGCTGAGTCGGATGAACATCGGAGCCATGCCGGTCATATTCTCATGCTCTCCTGGCAAACGGGGGATAGGCTGGCTCTCCATGAGTACCCGGATCATCCATCGCCCGGCCCGCGCCCACCGCAGCGTGGCGCCCGAGGATGCCGTCGATCTGGCGGCGGTCCCCACCATTCGTGCTGGTGGTGGGGGTGCGAACGCACTCATGATGCTCATGCCCATCGTCGGCGGGGCGGGCATGGTCCTCATGATGATGTCCTCCGGGAATCCCATCCGTATGGCGGTGGGGGCGGCCATGTTCGTCCTCATGATCCTCGCCGCCGTGGGTATGTTCATCCGCAGCCGTACCGGTAGCCGTAAACGTGCGGAGGAGGAGCGGACCCGCTTCCTGGAGCATCTCGGGGAGAAGGAGCGGGAGGTCCGGGACCGGGCGGCCGGGCAGCAGCGTGAGTCGGCACTGCGTAATCCGGAACCTGCGGCGCTCACGGATGTGGTGCGTGACCCCTACCGTCTGTGGGAGCGGCGGCGCGGGGATGAGGATTTCCTGGTTCTCCGCCTAGGGGTGGGCACCGGCGAGCTGGCGTGTGGAGTGGATGTGCGTCCCGGTGGGGATCCGATGCAGGTTGTCGAGCCGATCGCGCAGGCGCATCTCGACCGGATGCTGCGCCGTACCCGCACCATCGATGCCCTGCCCATCGCGGTGCCGACGCGGGGTGTCGTCTCGCTCGTCGGACCGCCCGCGGTGACGGCGGAGGCCGTGCGGGCGCTGCTGCTGCAGGCGGCGGTGTTCCACGCCCCGGAGGATCTCCGGATGCACCTCGCCCTGCCCCTGGCCGACCGGGAGTCCGCAGAGTGGGCCCTGTGGTTGCCGCACTTGCTCGATGAGGAGCATTTCGACGGGCCCATCGGCCGTCGGCGCGTCTCCCACGACGAGGAGTCCGCCGCGTTGCTGCTGGAGACGATCGCGGAGCGTGCCGCGGAGGTCAAGGAGAAGTCCCGCTATGCGTCGAAGCCTCTCGACGAGGCGCAGCTGCTCGTCGTCGTGGACATGGACTCCTCCCACGGCTCCTGGCTGGCTGCCCGCCTGGGGGAGCTGTCGAGCGTCGATCTGGCGCGGATCACGGTGCTGGCGACCTCGTCCGTTCAGCATCTGGAGCCCTCTCATGTCGACGTGCGCGTGCTTATCGACGCCGCGCGTGACTTCCGTGTCCAGCTCCTCGACCGCGGTGAGATCCGGGAACCGAAGGAGGGTGCGGAGGGTTATGTCGAGCGCCTGCTCTACGGTGGCTCGACCGGGCGTGTCGACGCCGTCCCGGTCTCCCTTGCCGAGGCCGTCTCCCGGGTGCTTTCCCCGCTGCGCCTCGTGGAGGACGCCACTCCGGAGGCACCGCTGGAGCAGACCATCGGGCTCGATGCGATGCTCGGTATCGGGGACTTCGCCACCTACGACATCCGGAAAGCGTGGGCTCCCAGTCCGCGGGAGAATTTCCTCTCCGTCCCTTTCGCCATCGACGCCGCCGGGCAGCCGGTGACACTGGACATCAAGGAGTCCGCGCAGGGCGGCATGGGCCCGCACGGCCTGTGCGTCGGTGCCACCGGTTCGGGTAAATCGGAGGTGCTGCGTACCCTCGTGCTCTCTCAGGTGGTGTGTCACCCGCCGGAGTTGCTCTCCCTCGTCCTCGTCGACTTCAAGGGCGGAGCCACCTTCGCCGGCCTGGAGTCCTTGCCGCACACTGCGGCCATCGTGGACAACCTCGAGGATGGTGCCGGGCTGGTGGACCGCCTCCATGACTCCATCCTCGGTGAGATCCAGCGTCGCCAGCGCGTTCTGCAGGAGGCGGGCAACCTCGCCAACGTCGGCCAGTATCAGCAGCTGCGCGCGGAGGGAAAGGTGAGTGACCCCCTGCCGGTCCTGTTCGTCGTCATCGACGAGTTCGGTGAACTGCTGGCCGCGAAGCCGGAGTTCATCGACCTGTTCGTGCAGATCGGTCGCATCGGCCGTTCCATCGGTATCCACCTGCTGTTGGCCTCCCAGCGTCTGGAGGAGGGACGTCTCCGCGGACTCGAGTCCTACCTCTCCTACCGCATCGGCCTGCGTACCTTCTCGGCCCAGGAATCCCGCCAGGCCATCGGCACCACCGCCGCTCACGAGCTGCCCCCCTTCCCCGGCTCCGGCTACCTCAAGGTCGATCCGGACATCTTCCAGCGATTCAAGGCCGCCTACGTCTCGGGGCCCTACCAGTCCACCGCCAGCCGCACCGACCGCGAGCTCCCGGCGGTTCCGATGCCCCTGGAACTGGCCAACACCACCGAGGCCTGGCTGTCCCGTCGGCAGGAGGCCCACCGCACCGAGCGTGCACTGAAGCAACCGCAGGCCCGTTCTGCACGCATCACCCTCGACCTCGTCGTCTCCCGTCTCACCCCGGCGGCTGACCGCACCCGGCAGATCTGGCTTCCCCCGCTGCCGGAGGCGGCGGGGCTGGAGGCGGCGCTGGGCCGCCTGGAACTGACCTCCGACCGGGGGCTGGTGGGGCGTCGAGAAGCACTGCTGCACGTTCCCCTGGGGGTCAAGGATCACCCTCTCGACCAGTGGCAGGGGCCGATGATCCTCGACCTCTCGGGGGCCGGAGGCAACGTCGCCGTCCTCGGTGCTCCGCAGTCCGGAAAGACCACCACCCTGCGGTCGTTGATCACCGCGCTGGCGCTGACGCACACCCCGGACGAGGTCCACGTCTACGTCGTCGACATGGGCGGCAGCGCACTCAGCTACCTGGCCGAACTCCCGCACGTCGGCGACGTGGCCACGCGCTTCGAGGAGGACAAGCTCCGCCGCCTCGTCGCGGAGATCCGGGGCTTCCTCAGCGAACGCGAACGACTCTTCGCGGCCCACGGTATCTCCTCGGTGGAGCAGATGCGCCGCCTGCACGCCGAGGGCCGATTGCCGGAGCTGCCCTCCGCGGACGTTGTCCTCGTCGTCGATGGCTGGGCCACCTTGCGTCGCGACGCCGAGGATCTCGCCGACACCGTCATGGAACTGGCCGAGCGGGGGCTCGGCTACGGCATCCACGTCGTGGTCGCGTCGGGACGGTGGGCGGACTTCAAGCTGCAGGTGCAGGCCGTCATCGGCACACGCGTGGAACTGGTGCTCAACGACCCGGTCGACTCCTCCGTGGGCCGGGCCCCCGCCGCTGCTCTGCAGGGGCAGCCGACCGGCCGGGCGTTGACCCCCGACTCGCTCTACAGCCAGATCTCGCTGCCCACCCTTGACCAGCCGGATGTGGTTCGGGAGAACACCCCCAGCGCGCTGGTGGCGGCCATCTCCGGAGCCTGGCCGGGAGCGTCCGCGCCGGCGGTGCGCATGCTGCCGGAGATGGTCACCTACGCCGACTTGCTGCAGGGCCGGCGGGGCACGCCCCCGGGGGTTGTCGGCATCGCCGAGTCGACCCTCACCCCCGTCCGCTTCGATCTCGACGGCGCCCAACGCCACCTGGTCATCGTCGGTGACGCCCGCTCCGGCAAGACCTCGACGCTGCGCACCCTCATCAGCGAGATCATCCGGGAGAGGAAGCCCGGTGAGGTGATGTTCGGTGTCTTCGACATGCGCCGCGGGCTCCTCGGCTTCGTCCCCGAGCCCTTCCTCGGGGATTACGCCGGGACCCGCCAGTCGGCGGAGATCCTCACCAAGGGCATCGTCAAGGAACTGGAACGACGCCTGCCGCCGGCGGACGTCACCGTCGAGCAGCTGCGCACGCGCTCCTGGTGGAGCGGGCCCGACATCTACCTCATCATCGACGACCTCGACATGATCGAGGGCAGTGCCAATCCGCTGCGCCCCTTCGTACCCTTCCTCACCCAGGCCGCCGATCTGGGTCTGCACGTCATCCTCACCCGTCGCTCCACCGGAATGTCCCGCGCCAGCTATGACCCGGTGATGCAGGGCGTGCGCGAGGCGGGGGCCCAGGGCCTGCTCCTCTCGGGTGACCGACAGGAGGGGGCCATCTGGCCCAAGGTCTACCTGCGCGAACTGCCGCCGGGGCGGGCCCAGTGGGTCGACCGTTCCGGCCAGGTGCACATGGTGCAGCTGGCGTACCATCCGGGCCACGAGGGGTGAGAAGTGTTTCCTGAGGAAACTTGGGAAATTATGACTGCTTCCTGCCTGCACCATATGGATAGTGGAGATTGCGCAGGTCACACCTGTGAAATCGCGTTCTCGTGCTGAAAAACTCCCTCAGGTGAGTGATGCTGTGGAGGTTCATGCCACCCACACCGAAGGAGTCCTGCGTGCCTGCCGAGGTCGATGTCCCGCTGTTGGAGTTCCATCCCGCAGCTCCCCGCCCGGATCTGTTGTGGCGGGTGCAGTTGCCCACCTCGTGGCTCCTGCTGGACACTCACCCCGACACGTGGCAGGTGCGGGCCGAGCGCCTGTCCGAGGACTACCTGCCCGGACACCGCTTCCGTGCCGCCGAGAAGCGACTCATCCGGGAGCAGCTCTCCCACACGGTTCGGGCGGCTCAGGACGGTGGTGTGCTGCTCACGCTCGTGCTGCCCGGTCTGCTCGAGGACGGCACCGTCTCCGCCGCCACCCTGCTGCTGCGGTGGGAGGATGCGGCGCCCCGACGGGCCAGCCTGGCGCCGGCGCAGCGCGCGTTCGCCCACCAGGACCCGCAGCTCCAGCGAACCCCCGAGGGGCACTCCTGGCTGGCCGTGTCCCAGGAGGCACTCTCCGGACCGCTGACGCAACGCCGCCCGGTGTACACCCACCAGGGGTTTCTGCCGCTGCCGGACTCGTCGTGGACTCTCATCGTCTCCGGTTCCGCACCCACCGCCGAGCTGGCGGACAGCGTCCGTGACGTCGTCGCCCGGCTGATCAACAGTGTGCGCATCGTCCCGGAGGGGCAGGGGGAGCGGATCCTGGCGGACGTTGCGGAGACCTCCGACGGACTCGAGGTGGCCGCGCATGCAGACGGTCTGGTGTCAGTGCGGTCCTGATCCGGCCCCACATCAACAGCGAGAAGGTGAGAGAGAACATGAGTCTCAGTGATCACGTACAGGTCCCCGTCGAGCACCTGCAGGCGTTGGCCTCGCAGCTCGGCGCCATGAGCACGGAGCTGGACGCCGTGGAGCAAGGTGTCGCGCCGGTGAGCGGAGTGGATGACATCCACGGGTCGCGCATGCAGGCCGCGGTCGCCGAATTCTTCCATGAGTGGGAGGCCTCCCGGCGGACGCTCATCGACAACGTCGGTGTGCTCGGCGAGGTGTCCGGGGCGATCGGGCAGATGGTCGGGGACTTCGACACGGAGGGGGCGAGCGGCTTCCAGGACTTCGCCTCCGCGCTGCGTGAGGGAGGGCAGGGCTGATGGCTGCCGGAGTGTATGCCTTCACGGATTCCCTTGCGGATGACTCGAACGCCAGCGCTGCGGACACCGCCACCTCCATCGGGGAGATCATCGAGGCGATGGACGGCCAGATGGAGAATCTCCGGCCGGAATGGGTGGCCGTCGAGGCCGACGCCTACTACGAGCTCAACCTGCAGATCCGTCAGGGCCTGGCCGGGATGTCCTCCATCCTCGGTGACATGAAGAAGGCCCTGGAAGCGTTCCAGGACGGAAACACGCAGGTGCGCACCGCGATCATGGAGGTGCTCGAATCCACCTCCTGACGCAACCGGGAACCCTCCTGGAGGTCGGAATCTCCAGCAGGTGACCCCCGCATCCCGGGCGCGCGCCTTCCCACGACATGTTGACACCCCGAGCAACCGGGGGCGTCGAGAAGCAACCACAACGAACAGCAAAGGAACAGATCACCATGGCTTCCGAACATCTTTCAGTCGAACACTCAGCAGTCTCCTCCCACGTCTCCTCCCTGCAGGCCAACCATCAGTCCCTGCAGGCGCAGTCCGACAGGTTCATGTCCGCGATCGAGCCGCTCAAGGCCTCGTGGAAGGGATCCTCGGTCGCTGCGTGGGACAACATGACCCAGGCCTGGAAGGAGAACATGGACAAGGTCAACCAGGCTCTCGAGCAGCTCACCGGGCGTGTCGATGAAGCGGGCAAGGCCTACCAGGCCGGCGAGGAGGAGCAGACCTCAGCGCTCCAGCAGAAGTTCGCCGGCATGCAGTTCAACGACGGCGCCATCGTCTAGCCCCACCCGAATCACGAGAGAAGAGGAACACCCATGTCTGTGTACGCGTACAACAATGCCGATGCCGATGCCTCCTCGCAGGACCTGCAGAACGTCATGAGCCAGATCGAGTCGACCCTGTCGGAGATGGATTCCGACATCCGTAAGCTCGCCTCCGCCTGGGAGGGTTCCGAGCAGGAGGAGTACCAGGGCATCCACGGACGCTGGTCGTCCGCCGCCACCAATATCAAGGAGATCCTCGGGCAGGTGCGTGCCGCCCTCGATGAGAACTCCGCCTCGGTGTCTGAGACCCGCGGCCGCGCCTCCGCGGCCATCCAGGGCTAGAGACCGCTTCTCGACGCCCCTATTCCCCACTTCACCGCCTGAAAGGTTCCTGTTCGTCATGCCTGTTATGCCGTTGTTGCCGTTTGTTCATTACAAGGCGTCGGAGTTTCATGTGGGTGGCAATCCGGGTGAGGTGGGCCTGGCGTCGGCACGCTGGGTGGCGTTCGGTGAGCAGGCGTTGGGCGCGGCGGCGTCGATGCGGGGGATCACCGACGGTGGGTTCATTGGTACGGAGGGAGACCGGTACCGGGAGTTGGTGCATGCGCAGTTCCCGCAGCATCTGGACGTCACAGGACAGGCGCACACGGGGGTGGGTGAGGCGATCGGCCGGTATCAGGTCGCGCTGGTTGAGGCACTGGGGTTGATGAACTCCCTGGTGATACGTGCTGCGGTCGATCATGCCCAGGTGCAGGCAGCGGTGGCGGCGTATAACGCGGCGGAGCTCAATGCGGCGCGTGCGGCGGTGACAGCGCAGGTGGCGACAGCCTCGGCTGTGGCGACGTCGCTGGTTCCGGGAGTGAACGCGGCGACGGCCGCAACGGCAGCGGCAGCGCAGGCGGACGCGGCGGCAGCCCAGTCCGCATTCGTCGCAGCCCAGGGACGGCATGCCGCGGCGGTGGCGGTGTGGGAGTCGGACATCGTCTCGGCCCAGGGGATCAAGGCCGATCTGGGGGTCGCGGTGACCGCGCAGGTGTCAGTGGTCCAGGCGCAGGCACGCAAGGCATTCCAGGAGAATCCCTCCGGTCTGGCGGCGCTGTGGGAGGACATCAAGGACTGGGTGAGTGAGCATGCCGAGTTGTTGAAGGTGCTCTCAGATGCGCTGCAGATCATCGGGTCGATCATGTTGTTCATCCCGGGTCTGCAGGTGCTCGGCGCGGTGTTCATCGGTATCGGCGTGGGGCTCAAGGGCCTGCTGGCTGCCGCCGGCGAGGTGTCGTGGGGGGAGTTCCTCTTTGACCTGGCCACGTGCGGTGCGGTGGGTGGTCTCGCGAAACTAGCGAAGCTGGGAAAACTCGGCCCGATGGCCGCCCGGCTCGCGCAGTCCGGGTCGAAGATGTCGACGCAGGCCCTGAGCACGGTGAAGTCACTGGCGAAGTCCTCGGCGCTGCGCACCGCCAATGGTCTGCAGAAGGCCTTTGGCGAGGCCGGGGAGAATGTTGCGAAAAAGGCGTACTCAGCAGTGACCCGGGGGCGGGAGATTTGTTTCGCCGCGGAGCCGGTGGACATGGCGACGGGAAACCTGGTGGATTTCCAGACCGACGTGAGCATTGATGGTGTGCTGCCATTGGTGGTGGAGCGTAACTCGAATTCGGCGCACCAGTTGGGCCGTGCTTTGGGTCCGCGGTGGGTGTCGCGGATGGATGTGCGTATCGAGGTCTGTGCTGACGAGGTGCTCATGGTGGGTGCGGACGGGGCATTGGTGACGTTCCCGCCGGCTCCTGCTGACGGCTCGGAGGTACGTGCCGATGGACGCGCGTGGTGGTTGTCCTACGGGGACGGCGCGTACCGGGTCCGTGATATCGCTGAGGGAGTGACGTGGGTGTTCGCGGTTGCAGGCTCGGTTGCTGAGCACCGCGCGGAGGGCGCGGTGGTGGATGCACCACCATCGTTCGGGGCTTCGTCGGCGGGGGCCGGTGTGCGGGACGGGTCGGTGGCGCAGCGTGTGGGCGCGGGTGTGGAGATCGGTGTGTCTGCGCTGCTGCATCACACGGGCGCATCGATTGAGTTTGAGTATGAGCCGCAGTCCGGCCACATGGTCGCCATGCGCCGCTCGGATGGCACCTGCCTGGAGATGGTGTGGGATCAGCGGGTGGGCCGGGTGGCCAGTGTGTGGGTGTCGAATGAATCCACCCATCCCGGTGAGGAGGCGTTGCGCCTGGTGTCCTATGAGTATGACGGGTACGGGCAGCTGCGGCGGGTGATCAACTCCCAGGCCGGGGTGCTGCGCTACCACTATGACGAGCAGTCTCGCCCGTGCGGGTGGACGGATCGAAACGGGGTGTCCTACTACTACCGGTTCGATGAGCAGGGTCGGGTGATCTCCCAGGTGGGAACCGGTGGGATGTTCGCCAACGCCCTGGTGTGGCTGGAGGATGACGGCGCGGACGCCCCGGTGGGCGGTCAGGTGTGTGTGCTCATCGAGACGGCCGTGGAGTTTCCTGCCGATCCGCTGGAGATCGGTGACGGGCTGGTCTCTGAGTGGTTGGACCGGTTGGAGGCCCTGCCCCTGGTGCAGGCGCTGCGCGACCAAGGCCTCAGCGGGGCGGGTCTGACGGGGCGGGGGCGTGATGGTGAGCGCTCGAGTGCGCATCACCAGGTGCCGGCCGGATGGTTGGCGGACGAGGTACTCGGCGATGTGCGGGCCACGGTGTATCGCTCGACGGTGGCAGGCGATGTGTGGCGGATCATTTCTCCGGAAGGGGCGATGGTCGACCGTGCGTACAACCAGTTCCACCAGGTGGTGGAGGAAACTGCTGCCTCGGGGGGCGTGCACCGTGTGTATCGGGATGAGCGTGGGGTGGTCATCGGTGAGGACCTCGCGGACGGGACCTCTATTGCGGTGACCCCGGGTGCCTGGGGGCGAGCAGCCGAGGTGGTGGGCCGGGACGGTCTGGTCACGGAATATGAGGTCGATGAGGCGGGTCTGGTCACCGCTGTCACCGCTCCGGACGGGGCGCGGACGATCTACGGGTATGAGTGGCGCGTCTCTGGTGTGGTGGTCTCCTCGGTGACTGATCCTTCGGGGGTAACCATGCTGGTGGACTGCGATGGTGCCGGTCGGGTGGTGGCGCGTACGGATGGAGCGGGGCGTCGATGGTCGATGCAGCGTGATGTCCGGGGCCTGGTGGTCGAGTCGATGAACCCGGTGGGGGAGACCACCGTGGTGGCCTACTCCCCGGAGGGGTGGCCGGTAACGGTGACCCACCCGGACGGCACATCGCTGTCGGCCCGCTATGACGGAGAAGGCAACCAGATCGAGGCGATCAACGAAGAAGGTGCGGTCACGCGCACCCGGTTCACGGTGTTCGACACCCCTGCGGAAGTTGTTGACGCGACCGGGGCGGTGACCCGGGTGGTGTACAACTCGCAGCTGGAGCCGGTGACGTTGATCAACGCGGATGCGATGGTCTGGACCTACGAGTACAACCTGGATGGCCAGGTGGTGCGAGAAGTGGACTACAACGGCTATGAGACCCGCATCGACGTGGATCCGGATCAGCGGGCCATGTCGATCACGGATGGGGCGGGCACGGTGGTAACACGGCGCGACAAGGCCGGCCGGGTGACAACACGTACGGCAGGTGAAAATCTCACGCGGATGCACTATGACAATGCGGGGCGGGTGGTGTCGATCGTCACCCCGGAGACAAACGTGGAGATCCTCCGCGACCAGTGGGGTCGGGCCAAGGGCGAGACAGTCGCGCTGACCAGTGGGGAAACCACCTCGGTGGTCTATGACTATTCTCCCGCCGGGCAGTACTCCGGGACCCGACTGCGGCTTCCTGACGGGACCTGGTGGGAGGAGTCCTATGCCCGTGATGAGGCAGGCGAGCTGAGCACCGTCACTATGCGGGTCGGCGACAGGGAAGACACTTCTCAGATCGCCCGGGTGGAGACCGCAGCCGATGCGGTGGGTCGTCGCTCCCGGTGGACATCCGGATCCGTGGTCCGGGAATTTGGGTACGACACGCGTAATCGCGTGACCAGCGATCAGGTGACGACGCTCGATAGCCGTGTTGCTGGCGGGGTGCGTGCCCTGGCCGGGCGAGAGTATCGCTGGCGGGGTGATAACGCGCTGGTCGCAGTCATCGATCAGCTCGCCGGTCAGAGCATCTTTGACGTTGATGCGGTGGGCAGGGCCATCGGTGTCGACCACGGTGACGGGGCCGGTGGTGAACGCTACGGGTTCACCCCGGCAGGGCGGCTCGATCATGTGTCCCCGGGGCTCAGGCGCTTCGGTGAGGAGGAAGTCTCTGGTGCCGGCACCCTGGCCCGAGGTGACGTCGAGGCGGAGGGGACCCGGCCGGTAAAGGTCGGGTTGACCCGCTATGAGTATGACGCTGCGGGGCGGGTGGTGCGTACCGTGCGTAAGCGATTGTCGAAGCCGCCGGTGGTGCACCAGTTCTTCTACCGGGACTCCGGCCAACCGATCGGATTCACTTCCTCCGAGGAACCAGGAGTGGGCTGGCGGTATGTCTATGACGGTCTGGGTCGACGCGTGGCGAAGGAGCAGGTCGAGGCAGCTTCAGGGATGGTTCTCTCGCGGGTGGTGTTTGTTCACGATCGTGACGTGCTGGTTGCCCAGCAGGAGACCGTAAGCATGGACCCACAGCGCCAGAGCCAGGCGATGGTGTGGGTACGAGACCCGGGTACCGGGGAGCTGACGGGGCAGGTACACCTGCACCACCAACCAGGCGTGCCGGGTGCGCCTGACAAGCCGGTGTCGAACTGGTCGCAGGCTGAGGTGGACGCGCAGTTCTTTGCGTTGGTCACGGACCTGGCGGGTGCACCCCGAGAGATCCTCGACACCGGCACCGGTGAGGTGGTGGGTCGTGTCACCCAGTCGCTGTACGGGCAACGCTCCTGGACAGGCCTATTCGAATCACCGCTGTTGTTTACCGGGCAGTACGAGGATGCTGAGTCGGGGTGGGTGTACAACCGCTACCGGTCCTATTACCCAGAAGCCGGCGTCTACGGCGCACAAGACCCCCTTGGGGTCCGTCCGAACGTCAGCAGCGCACAGGGGTATGTGATCCACCCCGGATCCTGGGTCGATGTACTCGGATTGAACGCACATCAGCGAGCCCTTGACAAACAAACCCTCAAAAATGTCATAGACGCGGATAGTGTTGTTGATGGCCATCCAAGACTTGGGCACAAATTGAATCCGCACGTTCTCGAGCTCTCACGAAGTGCGCACCCTGAAACCGCCACTACCTTTATTCGAGCTATGAACGATGGGCAGCCTGATCTTCTGCAGCGCATTGGATCGGATCTCGGAAGTGCAAATCGGCGCGATGCTATTAGGGGATGGAACGGACCGCTTAGTCCCGATGAGTTCCCTTATGCTTCTACAGCTCAAGGTGGAACTGGTTCTACTGTCCTAGGAGTCTCGCAAAATGCGCAGAATAGCCAAGGAGGCATGTTGGGCAGCTTTATAAGGAACAACAAAGTGGGCATCGGAGATTGGTTTCATGTTAGGCTCGTTGAGTGACGTCAAAGGTATTTAACCTATCCGCTTGGTCTGCCTACGGAATTGTCCAAATTTTTGGCAAGCAAGACGATGCTCCGTGGGAGTGGGGCGACAATCTGCGATACACGACCACCCCGGGAAGCATCACAGTAGTAGTTGCAGAAGAATCAGATCAATTCCCGGTGGAAATACAAGTCGGAACTTGTTCCGGCCTTCGAGGAATGAAAATTCTCGAATGCGTGCTTGAAATAGACGAAAGAGGAGTCGAAATAGCACATGCTCGTTCTGCTGGAGAGCAGCTTGAAAGAGGCATTATTGGATGCATGATACCTGTACCCTGGAGCGGTAGCGTCTGTGTGCGAGTGTTCTCTTCGAGTGTAGATATGCAGAGCGAGCCTCCAAATCTTCCCACAGGCCTAATTGTCTGCATCGAAAGGATGGAAAACGTTGGACCGTAAGGCAAGCTTTGAGCCAATCGCGCTTGACTCATATCCTGAGGATGGATTAGTGACCATCTATGGAGAGAGGTTGGGGCCCAATAGAGCTGAGTGGGATAGGGACTTCCTTTATGCATTATCAGAGACGTCAATCTCAGTTCGTACGGTTATGGTCGATGGCAGAGATCTCGACTACTTTCCCTTAACACTTGTGGGGGATGCGCAAGATCTTCCAGTTGTCGTGGAGGGAGTCCTTCAAGTTGCAGATACTGGTATTAAAATTGGACCGTTGGCCAATACCTCCGGCAAGTTCGCGCGAGATGGAGATAGCCTCCTCATACCATTACCTTGGAGTGGTCCTACGAACGTGACAGTGTATGTGGAAAGCTCTGCGATTGACCCTGAAGGGACATTATTGCCCTCCGGATTGGTAATAGCCGTGTCTCGTTCGCCGAGAGTGGATGGGCGGGATATAGATCCAAGACGTAGTTGACTTCAAGGACGCCAGACAGTGGAAAGTTTCGTAGCTTGCCTATGAGTGAGTCGCTCAGTTCTTGAGATCCTTAAGTGCTGCGACTGTTATAGAGGTGACATGGAGTACAATTTCGGGAATTTCCGGGCGATGGTCCTGGAGGTCATGGATGGCTTGTTCGTGCGGGAGGGTCGCGCGATGGTGTGGTCCTACGAAGCAAATGGGGTGAGGCATGAGTTTCGTATTGCCAAGGAGTCGGCGCGGAAGTGTCTCAACATCTAACTGCGTTACAAGCCGCTTCGCTATGTCACCGAGATGAAGGATAATGGATTTTACATGCCATCATCCCCATCATCATTACTCAGTATCGACAGTGATGATTTGATGGTGGATTACACGGGGGGGGGTCGTGGTGTCTCATTTGATCATGCTCTGGATACCTTCTTGGACTCGAAGGGGTTGGAAGAGTGGTGGCGTGACATGGTGCCGGGGTGGGATGATCTGGATCTGCGG
Organism: Corynebacterium sp.; assembly: GCF_030538285.1. Taxonomy (GTDB): domain Bacteria; phylum Actinomycetota; class Actinomycetes; order Mycobacteriales; family Mycobacteriaceae; genus Corynebacterium. The sequence continues at coordinate 3,032 of NZ_JAUNUG010000032.1, read as the reverse complement.
CGTAAGGATGTGACGACGGTGATGGCGGCACTGCGGGAGGTGCTTGATGACATCACGTCGTGGGATGACTTGGTCGACAAATATGAGCCAAAGTGTCCTCATTTCAAGGATGTTGAGTTTCTTGATTCCCGGTTCATCGGCTCCGATTTCGACACTGAATGGTTGATCTGAGGACGTTATGGCTATGAGAGAGGTGCGTGAGCCGGTGGTGCGGGTTGCGGGCCTTCGTCTCAGAGCATTTGTATGACCACAGCCGCGCCTATGGTGACCACCAGCGCCACGGACGCCACAACGGCAGAGAAGAAGAGGATGCCCGGACGTCGTGGTGGAAGCGATGGTTCGGTGGCGCCGAAGCGGATTGCTGAATCAGCCAAGGACATACGGAGTGCGTGGGCCTGCACGGTGGCGCGGTGGTCTTTGCGGGGCTGGGTTGTCTCGCTCATGTCGTCTCATTCAGGAGGGGAGGTCAGGGGCGGAGGAAGTCGGGGACATGGATGCGGATCGCGTCGTCCGGTGGAGGGGGTGGAGGAGGAGGCGGAGGTGCCTCCTGGCGGGTGACTGTCACCGTTGGTGCCGGCTGTGGTGCCGGCGCCGGCTGAGGGGCCGGTTCCGGAACGGGAACCGGTGCCGGCGCCGGGGGAGGAGGTAGAGGTGCCGGCGCCTGCGTGGTTTCCTCCGGCGGGGGCGGGAGGTAATAGGCGGGGAGATCGGGAAGCTGCCCCAGGGGAGGGATGTGGTGTTCCAGTGTCTCCTCTTTCGCCCACCCCGGGGCACCGCAACCGGCGAGTGGCAGCGACAGTGCAGTGAAGAGAAGAACGACGTGACGGCGGCTCATCGGGAGTACTCCTTGGCGCGTGCGTGGACCGCCGTGATGAACTCAGGGTCCGGGTCGATCTCCTTCAGCCCGGAATCCCATCCCTCAGGGGTTGTCGGGTCGCCGGCGGTGCACAGGATCCGGGCGGTGGTGAGGGCTGCGTCATCGACATTGTCGGGGTCAGCCGGACGCCCCGGTTCGGCGGAGATGCCGAACTGCTCCCATCGGCTCGGCATGATCTGCAGAGGGCCGACGGGGATGTCACGCTGGGAATCCCCGTCGACGGTGCCCGCATCGGTGTCCGGCACCTCCTGGGGGCGGTCCGGGTGGACGAGGTTGAGTCCCCGCAGAGCAACGGTCGTGGAGCCGTCTTCGGTGACCTCGCCGGCGTCGATGCGACCGTGGTCGCTGAGGACGGAACCGAGCGCAGCGAGGGTGGGCCATCCCACCTGACAACCCGAATCCTGGTGAATGCGCCAAGCAGCAAAGGCGTAGGCCCGCAACTGGCGCTCCGGGATGCCATAGGGCTCCGCACGGGAGCTGGACCACTGCTGCATCTGGTCGACGTCCTTGTGGAGCACGGGCGGTGACGGCTCGAGACGGGCGGAACAGGCGGACGTCGACAAGCACAGTGCTACGAGGGCGCCGGCACTCACGGAGCGGCGTGACGGTGCCATGAATCGAAATCCTCCGCGACGATCGCGGCCAGCTCCATGTAGGCCTGGTGGGTGCGACGATCAAGAAGATCCATGTCGATCGTCGCCCCTTCAGACAGGTGGCGGTCGAACGGAACGACATGGACCGCCCGGGTCCGGGAGCGGAAGTGGCTGATGAGCTGCTCCATGTCGATGCTCGCCTGCCCCGGATTCGCCGCCGATATGACCACCACCGCATTGGCCGCCAACTGCTCGTAACCGTGGAGATTGAGCCAGTCGAGCGTGGCTGCCGCGGACTGCGCGCCGTCCAGCGCCGGGGACGTCACCAACACCAGCGTGTTCGCCAGATCGAGCACGCCGGACATTGCCGAATGCATGAGGCCGGTGCCGCAGTCGGTGAGGATAACGTTGTAATGGTGCTGCAGGATGTCGATGGCGTGCCGGTAGTCGTCCTCGCTGAAGGCCTCGGATACCGCGGGGTCACGCTCCGAACCGATCACCTCCAGGCGCGAGGTCGCCTGCGTGGTGAATGAACGCACCACCGGGTAGCGGGACGTGTCCTCCGCCGCGAGGAGATCCCGGATCGTGGCGGGTCCCGGAGCAGCCACCCGCTGCGCCAGGGTCCCCAGGTCCGGGTTCGCGTCGATGGCGATGACCCGGTCGCCGCGCACAGTGGCGAAGATGCCGCCCAGCGCCACCGTGGTCGTCGTCTTCCCCACCCCGCCCTTGAGCGACATCACCGCGATGCGGTAATCGCCGCGCAGCGGCGCACAGATCTGCTCCTCGAGGGCGTCCTGCAGCAGCTGCTTCTCCGACTCACCCGGATTGATGTGCCCACCGGAGATGGTGTGCACCAACCGCCGCCACCCGCCCTTCGGGGCGCGACGCACCCGGTTGACCAGGGTGGACTGGTCCAGTGCGGGAGGGGGAGTCAGATCATAGGCGGCAGGTTCCGGCTGCTCGGAAGCCGGAGGCGGCGGGGTGGCAGAGCTGGTGAACATCCCCCGCGGCTGCTCGGTGACCGGGTCCTTCTTCTCCCGGCCCGCTGGCGGGACAGCGACGTCGTCGGCCTTGCTCGTCGCGCTCTTCTCGTTCGTCTCACTGTCCTGCTCACGGAGGCGCTCGATGAGCTCCTGTGCGCTCTCCCGGCGCTCCGGGATTTCCGGCGACTCTGGGGGCTCCGTTGCCAGAGGTGGCTCCGGGGTGTCCGGCGTCGCGGACGGAGCGGCGGACGGCTCGGCGGGGGGCACCGGCGCGGTGGCCTCGACCGATTTCCGCGACAGCCCGAACGGTTTGTTCACCAGCCCGCCGGGTTGCTATATGCACCGTCAGGCCAGTTTTATCACGACCTTCTTCCCCGAGGGCACCCAGATCGGGCGGGATGCGGATTTCTTCTATTTCCCCGCCTCGGATGAGGCCGGACTGGGTCAGCCGCTTTTGGGTGGCGGCACGTCATTCGCGCTGCTGACCGATAACCCGGTCGGCCCCGCCTTTATCGAGTTCCTGAAAACCCCCGTAGCGCATGAGATCTGGATGGCGCAACAGGGCTTCATGACCCCGCA
>NZ_JAUNUG010000083.1 GCF_030538285.1 Corynebacterium sp. | reverse complement strand
GGCCAAGCGCATCGAGGCCGGCCTCTACGCCACCTACCGCATGGAGCAGATGGAGGAGGCTTTCGCCGGCGGCGACAAGGACGCCAAGCTGACCCCAGCGGTTAAGCGCGATCTCCGCGCCATCGCCCGTGACGGTCGCAAGGCCAAGAACCACCTGCTCGAGGCCAACCTGCGTCTCGTGGTATCCCTGGCCAAGCGCTACACAGGCCGCGGCATGGCGTTCCTCGACCTCATCCAGGAGGGCAACCTGGGTCTGATCCGCGCGGTGGAGAAGTTCGACTACACCAAGGGATACAAGTTCTCCACGTACGCCACCTGGTGGATCCGCCAGGCGATCACCCGCGCCATGGCTGACCAGGCCCGCACCATTCGTATCCCGGTGCACATGGTGGAGGTCATCAACAAGCTGGGCCGTATCCAGCGTGAGCTGCTGCAGGACCTGGGCCGCGAGCCCACCCCGCTGGAGCTGGCGAAGGAGATGGACATCACCGAGGAGAAGGTCCTCGAGATCCAGCAGTACGCCCGCGAGCCGATCTCCCTGGACCAGACCATCGGCGATGAGGGTGACTCCCAGCTGGGTGACTTCATCGAGGACTCCGAGGCTGTCGTGGCTGTCGACGCCGTCTCCTTCACCCTCCTGCAGGATCAGCTGCAGGACGTGCTGCAGACGCTGTCGGAGCGTGAGGCCGGCGTGGTCCGCCTGCGCTTCGGGCTGACAGACGGCATGCCGCGCACCCTCGATGAGATCGGCCAGGTCTACGGCGTGACGCGTGAGCGTATCCGTCAGATCGAGTCGAAGACGATGTCGAAGTTGCGCCACCCGTCGCGTTCCCAGGTGCTGCGCGACTACCTGGACTAATTGTCCTGCTTATCGACGCCCCCGTTCAAAATTGAACGGGGGCGGAACTTCGTACCGTCAAGGCCCCTGCCGCCATCGGCGGAGGGCCATTCGCGGTACGTTCTACCGCTTAACCGTGCCGGTGAGTTCTTTCGGCTGGTACACCGCCGGCAAACCTTCGCGCCCGTAGCTCAGGCGCCGGTGGACCCATTCGACGGGTCCGGGCCAGCCGCGCAGATCCCACACGTACGCCCACACGAGGGTGGTCAGCCACACGCCTAAGGCGAGGCCCATCTGTGGCAGGATGCCCGCCTCGCGGCCCCACCCCAGGGTGAAAGGCTGGGTGAGGGCCAGGAACAGCAGCGACTGCAGGATGTAGCCGGACATGGATCGCTGGCCGAGGGCGACGAAAGCCCGCCACCAGGGTTGGAGTGTGTCCACCGTCCCCTGGAAGAGCAGCGCCACCAGCGCCAGGGCAGCGGGGCCGGTGAGCAGCCCCAGGCCGGTGTTGGCGACATTGAGGGGCATTTCCCAGGTCGAGGGCAGTACTCCGAGCGAAGCGAGTCCCCACGGCAGCCCGATGAACAACACCACGGCGGCGCCGACTGCCACCCAGGTGGTGAGGAGGCGGCGGTGGGCGGGGGCGTCGATAAGCACTCCGCGTCGGGCCCACACGAAACCGATCATCATCAGCGGGCCGAGCATGAGGAACAGCACCGGGAAGCTGGCCACGGCGGCTAGGCCGGCGGCTGCGTTGAAGCCGAGGTATGCGAGATAGTTGTCGGAGGTTTCGATGAAGCTGCCCGGGGTCATCGCGAAATCGGTGAACTCAGGGAAGAACGACAGGGCCACACCCGCTATCGAGAACACGACGACGTTAAGGCCGAGCAGCACCCAGGCGATGATCATGATGGTGCGGTCACGCAACGTGATCATGGCGATGATGACGAAGGCGACGAGTGAATATTGCACGATGATGTCGCCGAAGAAGAGGAACACTAGATGCCCCAGACCGATGAGGGCGAGGAAGACGTAGCGTTTGTACAGCGCTCTCTTCGCCTTGCCGGGCGGGAATCCGCGCCGCCACAAGCTCATCGTGATGAGACCGATGCCGAAGCCGAGGAGGGTGGTGAACATCGGCAGGCCTCGCACGTGCACGAACATGGCGTGGAAAACCACTGCCAACTGTTCGAGAAGCGTTGCCTCGCCGTAGATGCCGCCGAAGTAGCCGGCCAGATCAGCGTTTTCCGCGACGGCCCAGGCGGTGGGCAGGTTGGCCAGGGCGATGCCTAGCAGTGCGAGTCCGCGGGCGATGTCGGGGGCGACAAAACGCGCCTTTTTCGCCGGTGCTGGGGCGTTCATGCTAGCTGTTCCCCCAGGAGTCGAGCGCGTCGTTGATGCAGGTCTGCTGGGCGTTGGGATCGCTGAGGTTGAAGCATTCCATCATGCCCGAGTCGGTGAGGATGAAGATGGCGAAGATCCAGAAGAGGATGGACGCCACGATCGACAGGATCGAGAGGATAAGGCCCGTCACGGACATACCCATGCGGCGCCCTGGCCCTTGGATTTTTCGGGCCTTGACGATGGCCACGATGCTCACGATGAGGCCGATCAGGCCAATGAGGAAAGCGAAGCCGGAGAAGAAGACGCTGATGCCTCCGATAAGTGCCAGGATGCCGACGCCGAGTGCCCACGGGGCGACACCGTTCTTCGCTTCTTCGACCGCCCACGTCGAGCCGCCTGGGGCGGCGCCGTAGGCGGGTTCCTGGTAGCCGCCGTACCCGGCGTAGTCATTGCTGGTCGACGCCGCCGACCCCGCCGTACCCTCATCACCCGAGGGGTATTGGTAAGTGTCGTAGTTGGGCTGCTCCGGCTCCTGCTTTTTCGGCTGCTCCGGCTCGTTGTTAGCGAAGGGGTTGGACATGTTGGAAGCCTTTCTCAGTTGGTGTGCTTCCACACTAACCCCGACGCGGGCCGGTTATTAAGGTCGCGTGAACAAAATCAGGGTTCTCCCTGACCCTTCCCCGCCCCTTACCAGCGGCGCAGGTAGGCGATGCGGTCGCGGAGCTGTTCGGCGGTGCACAGGGCGGTCGGTGGGCCGCCGCAGGCATTCCGGGCCTCCGTGTGGATCGCGCCGTGCGGGCGGCCGGTGCGCCCGGCGGTGATGGAGACAATCGCGTTGAGTTCTTTACGCAGCTGCGGGATCTCATCGCTGGCGACGCGCTCGGCGGCGGCTTTGTTGCCTTCCGATTCCCGCGCCGCCTCGTTGGCGGCAGCGACGGCGTCGCGGGTGTCCAGCTGCTCCTCCTGGCGTTTGCGCAGCAGGGCCTTCATCTGCTCGGCGTCGAGAAGTCCGGGCAGACCGAGGTAGTCGGCTTCCTCATCGGAACCGGAGAAGGTGGCGGTGCCGTAGGTCGAGCCGTCGTAGATGAGGGAGTCGAGTTCGGCGTCGGCGCCCAGGGACTCATAAGCCTTCTCCTCGTCCTTCTCGTTCCGCTCGCGGTTGGCCTCTGCCAGGGCTTCGTCGTCCCAGCCCTCCTGCGGACGGTCGGGTTTGCCCAGGACGTGGTCGCGGGAGGTTTCCAGCTTCTCCGCCAGGCCGAGGAGAACGGGCACAGACGGCAGGAACACCGAGGCGGTCTCACCGGGCATGCGCGAACGCACGAAACGGCCGATGGCCTGCGCGAAGAACAAAGGCGTGGAAGCGGAGGTGGCGTAGACGCCGACGGCCAGGCGCGGGACGTCAACGCCCTCGGAGACCATGCGGACGGCGACCATCCACTCGTCGGTGCTGCCGGAAAATTCCTCGATGCGGGCGGACGAGCCCGGCTCGTCGGAAAGAATGACCGCGACCGGTGTGGAGGACAATTTCCGCAGGATCGCGGCGTAGGCGCGCGCCGTCGCGGTATCGGTGGCAATGACCAGGCCACCGGCATCCGGCATGTTCTTGCGCAGCTGCAACAGGCGGGTATGTGCGGCCTGCAGCACCGCCGGGATCCAGTCGCCCTTGGGGTCGAGTGCTGTCTTCCAGGCCCGCGCCGTCTGCTCGGCGTTGAGTGGCTCACCGAGGCGGGCGGCGTACTCCTCGCCGGCGGAGGTGCGCCAGCGGGCCTCCCCCGAGTAGGCGAGGAAGACGACGGGGCGCACGACACCGTCGGCCAACGCATCGGCGTAGCCGTAGGTGTGGTCGGAGCGGGACACCAGGTGGCCCTCCCCGTCCTCCTCATAGCGGACGAAGGGGATGGCGGAGTCGTCGGAACGGAAAGGGGTACCCGTCAGCGCGAGACGATGCTCGGCGTCCGAGTAGGCCTCCCGGATGCCGTCGCCCCAGCTCTTGGCGTCGCCGCCGTGGTGGATCTCGTCGAGGAT
>NZ_JAUNUG010000031.1 GCF_030538285.1 Corynebacterium sp. | reverse complement strand
GAGTCCCGCATCTTCGACGACGCCCGCTTCACCGGCACCGCCCGCCAGCCCCTGGCTCAGGAGTTCCGCACCGTCGGCGGCGAGGACACCTTCGTCGCCGTGGTCAACCACTTCAAGTCCAAGGGTTCCGTCGCCCAGGGTGACGCCGACACCGGCGACGGCCAGGGCAACAACGCCACCGTCCGCGCCAATCAGTCCCAGGCGCTCATCGAGCACCTCGGCGACCAGGCCGACTGGGCGGAGCTGCCGACCTTCATTCTCGGCGACATCAACGCCTACTCCCGCGAGACCGCGGTGACTGTCCTGGAGACCGCCGGCTACACCAACATCGCCGCCGCCCACGATCCGGAGCACACCAGCTACCAGTTCGACGGCAAGCTCGGTTCCCTCGACCACGCCCTGGGCAACGCCGCCGCCATGGCGCTGGTGCAGGACGCCCGGATCTGGAACATCAACTCCGATGAGCCGATCCTCTACGAGTACTCCCGCCGCAACTACAACATCGTGGATTTCCACGAGGACAACTACTTCCGCTCCTCGGACCACGACCCGGTCAAGGTCGGTTTCTCCTTCGGCGGCCACCAGGAGCCTGAGCAGCCCGTGCAGCCGGGGCGCCCGAACCGCGGCAGCTCCCTGAGCTCGGGAAGTTCCCTGAGTTCGCGCTAGTAGCTAATCCCAAGGTGGGGCTCCTAGGGTCGTGTCTACACATCAACCCGAAGGAGTCCCCCTTGTCTTTCCGCCCCGCCGCCCTTTCTGCCGCTGTCACACTCGCCGCCGTCGGTCTCGCCCCGGCGGCAAGCGCCGCACCGGACGGTGACCAGGTGATCATCAACGAGGTCTACTCCAACGGTGCCGGCCTCTCCGGCCCCTACCTCAACGATTTCATTGAGCTGTACAACCCCAGCGATGACACGATTCTTCTCGACGGCATGACCGTCACCGTCTTCGGCGGCGTTAACGGTGACAGCTATGGCAGCGTGGAGCTGCAGGGTTCCCTTGCCGCCGGGGATCACTTCCTGCTGAAGCTCAACAACTCTGCTGCATATCCCTCCGAAGGGGCGGTCGAGTTGGAGAACTTCGACATCACCGCGGATGTGCGTGTTCCTTCCCAGAACGCCTCCGTGTTGCTCGCGTTCGACGAGTCCACCTTGGATCTGGTCGGCTTCGGGGTGACCGAGCGCTATGAGGGCACCGCCGCCCGCGCAGCCGCCTACGACCAGTCCCTGTCGCGTACCGACGGCATCGACACCGATGACAACGCCGCGGACTTCACCTCCCAGGTGCCGAGCCCGCAGCACTCTGTCATTGAGGTGGCCGACACCCCGGAGGCTGGCGAACTTTCCGCGGAGCTGTCTTCCCGCTAAGCGACGACCGCCCGGTAGTCCGCCGGATTAGCCCCCGCCTCCACGGCGGCGACGGCGGCCTTGAGAAAATCATTCGCCACCTTCTTATCCGCTAGGTTGCGGCCGGATACGGACAAGCGGATGGTGTTCCCGCGGCCCGCGCCGCGCTGGGCGGCCTTGATCACGTTGCGACGCCACCACTTCGCCGCACCGAACCCCTCACCCACGGACAGGTTGCGGCACTGGATGAAGGCGGTCTCGTCCAGCAGGTGCAGCCCCCGGGTACTCGCCGCGAGGCGGAACCCAAACTCCGGCAGCACCTCAAGCGTGCCGGGTGACATACGCCAACGGGGCGGGGCGAACATGTCGGTGTCAAAGCCGATTTTGCGCATCTGCCGCGTCGCGCCGGCCACCCGCAGCCGCGCCTCGTGCGCCTCGAGGGTGGCGAATTCCGAGCGGCGCCCCTGCACCGCCTGGTCAAAACCATTGAGGATCAGTGCCCTACCGTCGGTTTGCTGCGCTGCCAGCCAGTCACGGGTCTTGGTGTCCTTGGCCAGGTGCCAGTTGCCGTCAATATGCGGCGCGACTAGCAGCGACACCGGAATCCCCTCGGCGTCGAGGTTCTTGACCATCCCCGCCACCGCTGACCTGGTGTCAGTGAAAATACTGGAGATGGATACCAGAAGCCGACCGCGCATAAGGGGCATTATCGCACGGTCGGCTGATGGTGTCTTGTTGAGTGGTGGCGATGCTTATCGACGTCGCCGTCGCGCCATCGACGCACCCGCCACGATGAGCGCGGCACCCAGCCCAACGGCGCCGAGCACGCTGGCACCGGTCATGGGCAGTCCGGTGCGCCCCGGCTGGCCGGGCTGGCCCGGCTCCGCAGGAGCATCCGGCTGCTGCGGAGTGGTCGTGGGGGTAGCTGGCGGAGTAGCGGGTGGTGTGGCCGGCGGCGTGCTAGGAGGAGTTACCGGCGGGGGCGGGGTATCCGGCGTCGTCGGCGGAACCGTCGGCGCATCCTTGGTGTTGACGATGATCTCGTAGTCCCAGAACGTGCCGTCTGCAGAACCGCTAGGCACGGTGAGCAGGAAAGGCGCGGACTTTCGGTAGAGATGCGAGGGGTTATCAATCCCGACCTCTTTCACCAGGTACACCCCGACCGGGACGCCGCTGATGCGCGCGAAGCCTTCGTAGTCCGTTTTAGCGCTGAACTCGAGATCGAAGGGACCGTCTAGGACATCGTCCACGTCGGCATTGCCGACCCAGTCCCAGCCTTCCTGGGTTCCCAGATCCACTCCGGCGATTCTCTGCACGGTGAACGTGACATTCGAGATCGTACCCGCCGGCAAGTCTGCGACCGGGGTGGTGTTGTACGGGTTCGGGGCCTTCTTGTGCAGGATCAGTGTCGCCGTGCGGTTGACGTCGATCTGTTCGATGCTGACGTTTGAGGTGTTGCCGGTGATGACGATGGCGTCGGCAAGCGGAATGACACCGAGCATAAGGGCACCGGCAGTACCAGCGATGGCGAGGGATGCCCGCGCCCGAATATTAGATCTCATTCTCGACCTCCATGTCGAAAGCGGCGCGCTGCATACGGCGCTTGCGCTCGCGGCGGACCACCCACAGGAGAGCAAGCAAGCTGAGGAGCGCGGCTCCGAGGAAGATCCACATCCACGGCTCGATCCGGAACGGAATCTTCTCGTTAAGCTGATTTTCCATTTCCGGGGTGTACTCGACGCGCTCACCGCGGACGAGCAGGCGGTGGGTATTGATGCCATAAGGAGTACAGGTGAAAAGAGTGAGAAGGTCGCGGCCCTCTTCGCGGTTGAGCTTCTCCGTCTCGTTCGGCAGCACGACGTTGATCTCATCGACCTGGTAGGCGAGGGTCTCATTGTTCACCTCGATGAACATGAGGTCACCCTCCTTCACCTTGGTCAAGTTATCGAAGAGCGTGGCATAGGGCATGCCCGAGTGGCTGGTGATCACGGGGTGGTTGCCCTCGCCGCCGACCGGCAGGCCGGTGCCGTAGAGGTGGCCGGCACCGTTCTCAATGACCTCATCAGTTGTGCCATGGCGGATAGGCAGGTCAATGTTGGCGGAAGGAACTCGAACGCGCGCCATGACATCCGTCAGCGCCAGGTAAGACAGATACTCGTCGTAGGCCTGGGAGCGAGGTAGGTCCTCAGCAATCTTCAGCCACGGGTCAAGAATCGGGATGCCCGGCAGGGTCGCATTGTACTCGCGGGCTTGGGCCAAGTTGGCCTCGAGTTCCTCCGTGGAAAAGGTCTTCAAGTTCGAGTTGTACTGACGCGCAAACTCCGTCTGCTTGACGTTGTTGTACTGCGTCGCCACCACCGGGTAGATGAGGATGGCCACGCCAGCGAGGATGAGCAGCATCGTGATGATGAGCTTGCGGCGCTTCGCCGCACCGCCAGCCGATGGCTGAGGTTTGGTGATCAGGGCATGGGTCACTGTGTACTCCAGGTGGTGAAGGATCCGGGTGATATTCCGGGTGGTGCTATTTAGTTGTGCAAGTTTGGGGGTGGGAGGCCCCAGGGCGGGGCCTCCCGGTCACCGACTAAGCGGTGGCCTTGTCCTCACGACGGGAAGACATGGTGTAGTAGGCGACACCGCCGCCGACGAGCACGAGGCCGGCCAGGGAGAGCAGGGCCAGGCCCTGTCCACCGGTGAGCGGCAGCTCGTTCTCGATGTTGTCGGCCTGGTTGGTCACGGTGGTCCAGGTCCAGGCAGTGTTATCGGTGCTGGTGCCAGCCTCGGTGAGGGAGAACTTCACCGGCTCAGCCAGCAGCTGGTAGCCCTCCGGGGAGACGATCTCCACGAGGCAGTAGTTCTGCCAGCCGTACTTGTTGGCGTACTGGGCACCATCGAGGTAGCCGTCGTTGTTACCGGTAGCGGACTGCTCGACGCCATCGTTGTACCAGCTCGACAGGCGCAGGAACTTGGAGGTGACAGCGTTGCCATCGGCGTCAGAGACGATGGTCTCCAGCGGGGTCTGGCCCTGGAGGTCAGCAGGAGCACAGGAGCCCGACTCGGTGGTAGCACCTTCGGTCTGACCGACTGCACGGTAGACCTCGAAGGTAGCACCTGCGAGCGGTTCGGTCTCATCGCCGGTACCGGTGACACCGACCTTATTGATGCGGATCTTGCCGAACTTGGACACAACCTCGTTGGTCGGGTCTCCCGGCGGCGGCGGCGGGTTCTCCGGGTCCGGGGTGGGAACATTGTCACCGGCGGACGGCTTCGAACCCGGCCAGACAACAGCCTGGTTCTTGATCTCGCCGGAATCAGGGACGGAAGTGACCTCGGTGACGAAGTCAACGACGATCTTGGAGCCGCCCAGCGGGGCAGCCTTGTCCAGGCCAGCATCGGTCAGCATGACGATGGTCATGCCGGCCGCGTTGGTGGTGACGGTGTAGTCCACTCCCGCGGTGAGCAGGGTGCCATCGGTGGAGGTGGTCGGGTCACCCGTAACACCGACACGCACTCCAGCGACGGACTGGAACTCGACGTGATCGTTGAAGGAGTCACCGACCCACAGCATGTTGAGGTCGTTGTGGTCTACGACCCCGTCCGGCCCGGTGTAGCCATTGGCGTCCGGCGTGCCAACGACGTCGCCGTAGTTGGGGATGTCAGCGGAGACGCGGTAGGTGAGGTTGTCGCCAACCTCCGGGGCGTCCTGGTTCTCGACGCCGGTGTTGCCATCGAGGACTGCCTTGTGCGGCTTGGTGACCTTGTCGTTCTTCGGGTACACGTGGACGTTGTAGTTCCACGCGTTGTTCTCGGCATTGGTCATCGGCAGGGTGACGTAGAACGGCACGGCAGCGGTGTAGGTGGTGCCGTCCTCGGTGGTCGGCGGAGCGGTCTCCACGACGTAGTAGAGGCCGACCGGCAGAGCCGGAGTGGTCACGCCGCCCGTGGCGGAGGAGGTAACGGTAGCAACCTGCTCCATGTTGGCATCGGCCGGCGGGACAGTGCCCTGGGCGTAGTAGGCCTTGGCGGCCTCCCAGCCAGCGTTGGTCTTCAGGTCGACGTCGGTGACGCGGTAGATGGTGAACGTGGCACCCGCGAGGCGCTGTGCATCGGCCGGCAGGTTCTCGTCGCCAGGCTGCAGCATCTCGCCGTCCGGGTTCTCACCGACGGTGGGGCCTTCGTACTTGTGGATGGTCAGGGTACCGGTGTCCTCGGTGATGGTCACCGCAGACAGGTTGGTCGGCGCCGTGGCGGACATCGCCATGGGGGCGGTGCCGAGACCGAGGCCAGCGATGGCAATGGTTGCAGCTGCGACCGTCGCCAAGCGGCGGGACTTGGTGTAGCTCATGGTGTGCTCCTGGAAAGTAAAGGAGTGGAAGGGGAATATTCAGTTATGTGCGGGGTCTGCGGCTGCAAGACCTCGGTCCCCGCCCGCTGCCGAGAAATTACTCTCTACGACGGCGGACGGAAGTTTGTGTGTGGTGTATTCCGGCTGCGGCCAGGAGTACTACTCCGACGGCCAGGAAGACCCATCGTCCGGGACCACCCGATGCCGGGAGATCACCCTTGATGACATCACTGACCACCAGAGTCAGTTTGTCCTCTCCGGTAATCTCGACCAGGCCCTCGGAGTGGAGGACGAGTCCGTCGTCAGTCATTTCCACGTGGATCGGAGCCGCGAGGAGCTGGAACCCGTCCGGCGCCTGCGTCTCAACAATCCAGTAGTGACCGTTCCTGACTTCAGTGGTCGTGAACAACGCGCCGTTCTGCGGATCGACCTGGACACTGTCCTCCAGGGGCTGCGCGCCGTTGGTGGCGGGGTCAGTTTCATAGAGCACGAACTGCGCGCCCGGGATCTGACAGGTATCCACGTTGACGTCACACCCCAGACCCTGCTTCTCGATGGAGAAGGGGCGAAGCTTTGGCGCGACCACGGGGATACAGGCGAGGTTGTCCTCGGTCGGAATGACGCTGTAGTCCTGGTTCTCGTTCCAGATCGACGTCACGTTCGGCACACCCATGGTGCTATTGGTGTGGGCTGCACCCCTCGTGGAGGTGTTCACGCACTGACCGAGAATCTCCGCATGCTGCTCGAACACGGTGCCCGGGAAGGTGGAGGACTCCGAATTGTCCAGCATCAGCGGGATCTCGATGCGGAATGTCACCTGTCCGGCGTCTCCCGGCTGCAGATTTTTGATCGCGGTGGCCAGGGTGTAGCCGTTCTGCAGGTCGGCAGCCGTGTATGTCTTGGCCGGATCAAAGCCCTCAGCCACGGCACCGGTACCATTCGCATCAAAGGTCACTGTGGCGAAAGTGCCCGGTTCCCAGATCAGACCGGCCGGGACGCGGAAGTACTCGTTGACCGGGCCGGTCTCGCCGGCGACAGTGCCGTCGTTAGTGACGGTAATCGTGTACTTCATCGTCACGCGCCCCTCAGGGTCCGGCTCCACGGCAGTGCCGATGTGCGGGTTATCACCGACCGGATCATTCTGCTCGGCCGGAGCCTGCTCAGAAGGAGTCTTCACGACGTGCACCGGCGGGGTCGGGATGTTGTTGATCCGACAGGTGACGTCGTCACCCTCGACCAGCCTGATGGCCCCATTTGTGTCCGGCACCTTGGCCGAGTCACAGGTCCAGGTACCGGTGCGGTAGTTCGCGGCTCCAGCGTGGTTGGCGGACTCCGCTAGTCGGTAGGAACCCGGCTTGACGTTGGAGCTCACAGCAATATCACCCGAGTTCGGGGACTCGCCAGCAAGGCTGGTCGGGCCCAGGGCAGTAAGCGTGAAGAACCTGGCGTCACCGGCCGGACCGCCGTCAATGTCCTTGATCAGCGTGAGCTTCGCCAGCTTTGGTTCCTCGACGGGCACACAGGCGTCATTGTTCTCATCGCCATCCAGGTCATTGTCCATGGTGACCTTGTTGAACAGCCCCTTACCCGGGGTGCCACCTCCGCTGGTTTCACAGACACCGGCGCTCGCCCAATCAGCCGTGTTGAAGTCAGCCTTCACCTTGAGGGTGACCACGTAACTGCGCACCGCGCCACCATTCAGACTCTCACCCGGGATGGTGAAGTTCCCGGAGTCGCCCTGGGACTGGCCGTCGAGAAGAACGTCTTCGATAGTGAAGCCAGCGGGAACGGTGATGCTGTCAGTGATAGCCGGGAAGGTGGCCGGCTGCTCACCGACGTTGGTCACCTGGACCAGGTAGCGAACGGTAGCGTTGCCGTTGTTGTCGACGGTGATTCTGGTACCCGTAGTACCCGGCTCCGTGACGGTGCCGTCGGCGTTGATGACGGACTTCTGGACCTGGACACCGTCCTTAACGGCAGTACTGGGGAAGTTGCAGGTAGCCAGATCGGCGATAGCGCCCCTGGGTGAGTAGTAGCCGTCAATCCACACGGTCGCAACACCAGTGTTCATGTCAACGGTATAGATTTTGTTATACCCCGCTCGTGTGCGGTCGTTCGTATTGGCCTGGTAGCTGTTGGAAATGATCAGGTCGCCGTCCTGGTTGAACGCGATTCCGTAGTTGCCAATGGACCCAGTAACCGATGGGGAAAGGGTGAGTCGCGTCGAGGACGTCGGGCTAGCCACCCCGCCGGCAGCGATGGCGGCCGAACTGTAGGTGACAAGAATGCTTCCCGAACCAGTAAGCACGTAAAGGTTGCCATCACCGTCAAAGACAAGGTCTCGCTCCGGGTTGTTTGGGTCGAGCCCACCGAGAGTTGCGACCTGCTGCCAGCTACTGGCAAATCTCTGCCCATCCCAGGCGAGCTTGTTAAGAGAAGTGCCCGTGATGGTCCACAGATTGCCGTCCTTGTCGAAGCCCAAGGAGTTGGTACCTCCCGGCAGAGCCATGACCCTACTGTGCCGGGTACCGTCGTAGACCCACAGGTCATTGCCCCCTGTGCGACTGAGAGCTGTGTTGTAAAAGATCTTGCCGTCCTGGTGCTGGGTCACTGCGATAGCGTCGGAAAAGGGGTTGATCTTATCAATCACGGGAACAGGGAAACGCTGATAAGTGTTCGTTGATGGGGTGTAGTATCCGATCTCACTCGTGGAAACCACCTGCCCCTTTGTCTGGGACCAGTAGATGTTCTGCTCACACACGGCCCCCGTGGAGGTACTGCCACCGGGTAGACGGAGAGACACCATGGCAAAGTCATCAACGCTGGTCAGAGGCCGTGCCATCTCGATGGCCATGTCATAGCCATAGCGGACGACGTTACCGTCAGCAGCAAATCGTCCCGGAAGACAGTCCAGGAGACTCACCTGACGACGAACAGTGATGGTGGTACCGGCCTCAAGCCAGGTGTCACCAGTCCACGTAGTCGGATCCCAGTTCCAGTTCAGAGAGTCACGCCACCGAGCATCCGGAGCTGTCGTGGTCTGGGGGAAGGTCGGCGGAACCGGGTCGATCGCACGGTATTCACGGTGCTTTCCCAGGACATCATTGGTGATGTCGACGCCTGCGGCGTCGGTGATGCGGATGGTGTTCGCCGCGTCAGGGTTTTCCGCGGCATTGACAGGCATTCCCTCGACTGCGAGGATCTTTCCATTTGACTCATCTGCGAACTTGATGTCCAAGAGCCAACCGCCTGCTCCCGTCACCTTGGTTTCAAACTGATAGATATCAACGCACCTGTCGTCCGTGTTCACCACACGAACATCGCCGGGCTCCAGCGCCAACGTCGGGGTGACGTCGGTTTTGATGGATGCCGTGGCGTAGATCATGGCCCCGGCGGCGGCATCGGGACTAATCCTTGCCTGCTTCTTGAAGGTGATGGCACCATCAGCAAGGTTCTGGAACATCACCGTGCAGGAGATGTTGTCAGGGTCACAGGAGATACTGGTCGGCGCAGAGGAGGCGCCCGTAAAGTCAGCGGCGGTGACCGCAGAGGCGAAAGGCGCGTTGACATCAGCCGACACGGTGATAGTCGTGGTGGTGTTTGTGCCCTGCTCGGCCATCTTCTCGATCGTGAAGATACCGGTGTACTCAACGACCTTGCCTGGGGCAGGATCCCCGCCGCCCACGACAGAGTAAGAGAGGGTGACCTCGTTGCCCGGAGAATCCTCCGCCGCAGGCTCGAAACTGGCCGGAACGTAGGCCAGGCTCGGCACGGCCACAACCATGACGATGAGGAGGCTGACAGCCATGCCCAGGAGCACACGGAGTGGCCAGAAGGCCCGCTCGAGTCTGAGAACCATTAACAATCACCTGCGACAGTAGAAACCGGCACTCACAGAGCTACACCCTCAGTTGGTTGAGGATGTGTTACGAAAGGCTCGACCAATCTTGGAAATAAGATTGCCGAAAGCTGGCAATCCCTTTACCGACGCGGTCTTCTTACAACTCTCTGAGCGTTGCTAAGGAGGAGATTACACCGCCCCCCCCATGGACAAAGGTTAATCACAGGCCATGGCCAGGTACCTACAACTTTTGCCATGGAAACCAATTTCTAGATGTCTATACCTGCAGGTCCCGGGGCGCGCACCCCTCTACAGGCCCGCAGGAGTGCGCAATAAATAGGCATTAAAGTGAGGTAGATCACAAAAATCTAGTGGCCCAGGTCACCCTGTCGGACGCCGCCTGCCCCCCGAGATTTCCCCCCGAAAAACCTGCACTTAATCTAAGCTCAGACCTTCACAGCCCTAGAAGCGTGCAACGTCCAGGCGTATTCGAAGGCCGTCTGACGCCACCGGGCGTAGCGCCCGGAAACACCTCCGTGACCAGCACTCATTTCGGTCTTGAGCAGGAACTCGCCACCAGTGGCCGTCGCCCGCAGCCGGGCGATCCACTTGGCTGGCTCGACGTAGAGCACGCGGGTGTCGTTGAGCGAGGTAATGGCGATGATGTCCGGGTAATCTTTCGCCTCCACGTTTTCGTAAGGCGCATACGAAGCCATGTAGTCGTAGACCTCAGCGTCCTCATAGGGGTTGCCCCATTCATCCCACTCAGTGACGGTGAGAGGAAGCTCAGGTTTAAGCATGGAGGTCAGCGGGTCGACGAAGGGAACCACCGCCTGAATGCCGGCAAAACGGTCCGGAGCCATGTTAGCAATCGCGCCCATCAGCATGCCGCCAGCGGAGCCGCCCTCGGCAACAAGACGGTCGGGGGCAGTAAATCCCTTGGCAATAAGTGCGTCGGCCACCGCGATGTAGTCGGTGAAGGTGTTCTTCTTGCTCAACTGCTTACCGTTGTCGTACCAGCTGCGGCCCATCTCACCGCCGCCACGGACATGGGCGACGGCGAATATCATGCCACGGTCCATGAGCGACAACCGCGAGACAGAGAAGCCGGGATCAATGCTCGACTCATAGGACCCATAGGCGTAGAGCAACGCCGGCTGCGGCTGCGTGCGGTCGAGGTCCGCGCGGTGCACGATGGAGACGGGAATCTCCGCGCCGTCCTCTGCGGTCACCCACAGCCGGTAGGCGGTGTACTCAGATGGATCGTAACCGCCACGCACCTCCTGCTCCTTGAGCAGAGTGAACTCGCCGGTGGCCACGCGGTAGTCATAGAGCCGGGCCGGGGTGGTGAAGGAGCCATAAGAGATGCGGATGACCGGGGCGTCCCATTCCGGGTTGCCCAACGAGCCGGCCGTGTAAAGCTCCTCGTCGAACTCCAGCTCAGAGAAGTGCCCGTAGCCGGTCTCCGGCAGAACCATGAGGGCCAGGCGGCCGATGGCGCCGCGTCGATAAGCAACGACAATGAAGTCGCGGAACGTGTCGACGCCCTCGATGCGCCAGTCATCGCGGTGCGGGATGAGCACGTTGAGATCCCGCAGGTGCGGCAGCTCGTCGATCCCACACTCGCCGACCTCGAAGTTCGCACCGGCGGCGTTGTGGGTGACGATCCACCGGCTCTCCCCACCGATCACCGCATGGTCAACGGCATATTCGATACCCTTCTCGCGCGGCC
The DNA here is from genome assembly GCF_030538285.1 of Corynebacterium sp. GTDB lineage: Bacteria > Actinomycetota > Actinomycetes > Mycobacteriales > Mycobacteriaceae > Corynebacterium. The sequence continues at coordinate 24,890 of NZ_JAUNUG010000031.1, read as the reverse complement.
ACAGCACCCGGAACTCACCTTCCGGGTTATCCAGCTCCAGGACACGGGTCTCGGAAGTGATCTTGGAGGCGGCCTCGATGACCAGCCACTGCTCGCAGCGGGTGGCGCCCACGCCCGTGAAGAACTGCTCATCGGCCTCGCGGTAGACGCATACGTCCTCAGACGGGTCGGTGCCGATGCGGTGGCGCCACACCGAATCGGGGCGCCAGGCAGCATCAACACGCTGGTAGAACAGGTGCTCCTCCCCCGCCCAGGTGGCGCCGTAGTAGATGTTCTCCAGGACGTCCGGCAGTAACTCGCCAGACTCCAGATCCTTGATGCGTAAGGTGAAACGCTCATCTCCTGTGGTGTCGACGGAGTACGCCAGGAAACGGCCCGAGGTAGTCACTGAGGACGCCCCGATGGAGAAGAACTCGTGTCCCTCGGCCAACTCGTTGAGATCGAGCAGTACCTGCTCACCCACTGGTCGGCCCTCCTCCGGGATGACCGGCGGCACCCACGGGTCCTGGCCTTCAACCACCGGGATGCGGCAGCTCAGGCCGTAGTCCTTGCCCTCGATGGTGCGGCCGTAGTACCACCAGTCGCCGGCCCGCTGTGGGACGGACATATCCGTCTCCTTGATGCGCGAGCGGATCTCGGTGTAGACCTCCTCGGTGAGATCCTCCAGGTGAGCGGTCTGCTGCGCCGTGTACTCGTTTTCCGCCTCGAGGTAAGCGAGGGTCTCCGGGGACTCCTTGTCACGCATCCACTCAAAATCATCAGTGAATGTTCGCCCGTGGAACTCACGGGTGATGGGGTGGCGCGGGGCGGTCGGCGGCATGGAAGTCATGCCCACCGATCTTAATAGGGCGTGGTCGGAGGGCAGCTTTCGGTTCTGCACAGGCTGCAACAATGTTCCTAATCACCTGCCTTATAGTGGCGAGGTCGAACAACTGATATCCCCCTGTGTCTTTTCTGCCTTAACTGAGCTATCCTCAGGATCATGAAGCTTCTCATGCGCGTCACTGCGATCAGCGCCGCAACGGCACTGTGCGCGATCGCCTTCGCTGGCCCCGGCACCGCCCAGCAGGATTCTCTCGATGACCTGCTTCTTGATGAGCCCGCTCTTGAGTTCCCTGCCGCAACGGACGACCTTCTTCCTGAGCCCACGGACTCCACCGAATCGCCTGAACTCACCGAATTAACCGATGCAGAGATACTTGAGCAAGCTCTCATCGACCCACTGCTCCCGGTAGTTCCTGCCGGTGAATCTCCTGAGTTCCTGGCCCGGGCGGAAGCCATTAACTTCGAGTTGGAACGGATCTTCCCCTTCGCGACGGTGGAGTGGGATCCCGAGATGGTGGGCATCTACGAGATCGACAGGAACTCCACGGCATTTTCCACCCCCATTGACGACAATAAGTGCGCCAGCGAATTCCAGTTCGCTGGCGAGCTACCGGAGCAATCCAACGATTCGGTAGCCGCCTTCGTGATGTGCGATGGATTGGCCGAATCCACAGGTCAGATGGAATGGATGCAGGCAAAGCCCACCCTCTACAACGGCATCACCCAAATCTATGTGGACCATGTCGAGCTTGACGGAGTCATTCACACCACAGCCATCCTGTACTAACCAATGACAAGGGGGCCCCGAGCACACGCTCGGGGCCCCCTTAGCAGTTCAGGCGTGAATTACACGCACTCGCCGACCCAGGTGCAGAACTTTTCACCTGAGAGGCGCTCGTAGGCCTCGATGTAGCGCTCGCGGGTGGCCTCCACCACCGAGCCCGGCAGCGCCGGCGGCGGGGTGTCATTGGACTGCTCCCAGCCGGACTTAGGGGAGGTCAGCCAGTTGCGTACATACTGCTTGTCGAAGCTCGGCTGCACCTTCCCCTCCTCGTAGCTGTCCGCGGGCCAGTAGCGGGAAGAATCGGGGGTGAGGACTTCGTCGGCAAGCACGAGGGTGCCGTCCTCGTCGAGGCCGAACTCGAACTTCGTGTCCGCCAGGATGATGCCCTTGGCTTCGGCCAGGGCGGCGGCCTCGGAGTAGATGCGCAGGGTGGCGTCGCGAAGTTCGGTGGCGCGCTTTTCCCCGAGCTTCTCGACGACCGCCTCAAAGCTCACGTTCTCATCATGATCACCGAGCTCCGCCTTGGTGGCCGGGGTGAAGATCGGCTCCGGCAGCTTCGACGCCTCGACCAGACCTTCCGGCAGCTCAATGCCGCAGACGGTGCCGTCGGCCTGGTACTCCTTGAGCCCCGAACCGGTGAGGTAACCGCGGGCCACGCACTCGAACGGCAGCATCTTCAGCTTCTTCACGATGAGCGCCCGGCCCAGCACCTCCTCCGGGATCCGCGGATCATCAATCGGACCGGCGAGGTGGTTCGGGAAGTCGATGGCGTTGAAGAAGAACACGCTCATCGCCGTGAGCACCCGGCCTTTGTCCGGGATCTCCGGATCCAGGATGTGGTCGTAGGCTGAAATGCGGTCGGAGACGACCATCAGCAGGGTGGTGTCATCCACCTCGTAGATCTCCCGGACCTTGCCGGCGGAGAGGTGGTTGTAATCAGACAGCTCAGGACGCATGACTGGGGAGTCTATTACAGAATCTCTCCGGGCTTGTACTGGGCGGCGGAGGGGTGGGCGTCGACAAGCACCTGAACGCGGCGCAGCACGTGCTCAACCTGCGATTCCGCAGCGCCGATGAAGGCGTGCTTGTCGGCGAGTGCGGCGTCGAGATCCTGCTGGGACATCGGCAGTCGCTCGTCCGCGGCCAGGCGCTCGATGAGATCCTGCTCCGCGCCGTTCTCACGCATGTTCAGCGCGACGGCCACGGCGTTTTCCTTGATGACCTCGTGTGCGGTCTCCCGGCCGACGCCCGCGCGGACCGCGGCCATGAGGATGCGGGTGGTCGCCAGGAACGGCAGGTAGCGCTCCAGCTCGCGGTTGATCATCGCCGGGAAAGCCCCGAACTCATCGAGGACGGTGAGGAACGTCTCGAACATGCCGTCCAGCGCGAAGAACGCATCCGGCAGAGCGACGCGACGGATGACGGAACAGAACACATCGCCCTCGTTCCACTGCTGGCCCGACAGATCAGCGACCATCGTGAGGTAACCGCGCAGGATCACCTGCAGGCCACCGACGCGCTCACACGAGCGGGCATTCATCTTGTGCGGCATCGCCGAGGAACCGACCTGGCCCTCCTTGAAGCCCTCCGTCACGGTCTCCGTGCCGGCCATGAGGCGGATCGTGTGCGACAGGCTCGACGGGCCCGCACCCAGCTGCACCAGGGCGGAGACGGCATCGAAGTCGAGGGAACGCGGGTAGACCTGGCCGACAGAGTCGAAGATGCGCGCAAAACCCAGGTGATCAGCGATGTTGGTCTCCAGGGCGGCGAGCTTCGCCTCATCCCCACCCATCAGATCCAGCATGTCCTGCGAGGTACCCATCGGGCCCTTGATGCCGCGCAACGGGTAACGGGAAAGGAGATTCTCGGTGCGCTCGATGGCCACCAGCATCTCATCGGCAGCCGTGGCGAAACGCTTGCCCAGCGTGGTGGCCTGCGCCGCCACGTTATGGGAGCGACCCGCCATGACCAGGGACTTGTACTGGGCGGCGCGGTCCGCGATGCGGGCCACCACGGCAACGGACTTATCGCGGATGAACTCCAGCGAACGGACGATCTGCAGCTGCTCGACGTTCTCCGTCAGATCGCGGCTGGTCATGCCCTTATGAATGTGCTCATGGCCGGCGAGGGCGTTGAACTCCTCGATGCGCGCCTTCACGTCATGGCGGGTCACCCGCTCACGATCAGCTATCGACGCCAGATCCACCCGGTCGATCACCGCCTCATAAGCATCAACGGCCTCATTCGGGATATCCACCCCCAGCCCCTGCTGCGCCCGCATCACGGCGATCCAGAGCTGGCGCTCCAGAATAATCTTGTACTCCGGACTCCACAGGTGCGTCAGCTCGGCGGAGGCGTAGCGGTTGGACAGGACATTCGCGATCTTCTTCTTATCAGCCACGCCCCTGATTATCGCATGAGCTCACGCGGGGGTGTCTCAAGCCGCCTTTATCTGCTGGGCACGCAGCGCCTGACGCACCATGCCGATAAACTCGGACTCCCCACCCTGCATGGTCACCAGGTTGCGGTAGGCGGCATGAAGCATGGTGTACCCCTCATTCTGCAGGATGCGCTCCCGCTCCCGATCCTTCTTCATCTGCGTGAACGCATCCGCCCCGGTGGATCCGTCATACTTCACATCCCCGTGCAACTCATTGGCGATGGTCCCGTTGAGCACGTGATCAATCCGGTATTTCCCACCCAGCACCGGATGCTGGACCTTCAGCGACATCAACTCCGGGAGATCTGCCGTGACGATCTGTGCCCGACCCCAGGACTCCAACGGACTCTCCGCCCGCGGATCCGCCAACCGCAGCGCCTCCCTCGCCTGCGCGATTCCCGGCGCGGGGCCGTATTCGTCGAAACGCTCCCTCAACATCTCCTTCGTGGCCCCCTCGAGCGACAAGGCCGCGTCGAAACTGACGATCGCCTTCTCCACCCCGTGCCGCCGGGCCAGATCAAAAAGCGTCCGCGGCAGATCCGTCACCCGCAATCCATTCCTCACCACGACATTCTCCTCCGCCAGATGCGAGGACCAGTAATGGACGGTCCGCGGCCACTGCCGCTTCGGGGGTCGAGTGTTCCTCCCCGGGAGATTGAGCTCCACGTACTCATCCCGGCCGGGGACCGGGAGTCCGTGGACGCGGGCCGCTGACCTACCCACCAACGCCGCCTTCTCTACGCTCATGCCCACCGCCTGGATGCACACCTCCTCCTTCTCCCAGGGTTTCAACCCCTCCCAGACGTGCGTCGGCACGACCACCTCTGGGCAGAGACGCAGATAGCTACCGTCTTTGATCGCTTGCCGGAGTGCTCGGTTGCCGAGCGCTAACGAAGGGAGATGGATGAGGTGCGTGGCCGTCTTCCAGTCGCGCATTGGCTTGATGAATTCGCGGAGTTTCTCGCTCATGCCGCCAGTATGAGCGCCCCGGCCGCCACGCAACAGGGGTACTTTCCACCTGTGGATAACTCGCCCGAAAACGGGGTGAAGTTATCCACAGGGCGGTGCCGATAGGTATATCTCGTCAGGTATACCTCGGCATCTATAGGTCGAGGAGGCCGAGCCCGCGCGGGGCGCGGCACTCGAGAGATACCTGGGAAGATATACCTGACGAGATATACCTATCCGCGACCCCCTCAGGGCCGCACGTACTCCCCCAGGCGACGGATCGCCTCGCGGGTCTCCTCCTCCGGGGCGCACAGGGTGAGGCGCACCCAGTGATGTCCGTCGATGGGGTCGAAGTCGACGCCCGGCGCAAACGCCACACCGATCTCCTCGATGAGTTCGTGGCACCAGGCCTCGGAATCATCGGTGACATGCGCGACGTTGAGCCACAGGTACAAGCCACCGTCGGGCTCGGCCATGGTGGTGAACCCGGCCTTGGGCAGTTCTTCCAGGAGCACGGCGCGGGCGGCGGCGTATCGTTCGACATGGCCGTCAAGCTCCGCGCGGGCCTCCGGGGAAAAGGCTGCCCGGCCACCGACCTGGGACACCGCCGGGGCACACAGGGCGAGGGAGGCCTGCAGGTTCTCGATCGGGGTAACCAATTCATCAGGCACGATGAGCCAGCCGACGCGCCACCCGGTCATGGAGAAGAACTTCGACAGGGTGCCCACGACGATCGCGCGGTCGGAGAATTGCCGGGCGGTGGCCAGCGGCCGGCCGAAGCTCATGCCGTGGTAGTCCTCATCGGAGATGAGCACGGCGTCGTTGTCCTCGCACCAGGCGGCGATGCGCTGAAGCTCCTCCGGGTCGATGATCGTGCCGGAGGGGTTACCCGGGGAGGTGACGATGACCGCGCGCGGGCGCTCGGGCAGCGCCTCGAGCATGGCGGCCGTCGGCTGGAAGCGGGTCGACTCGTCGCACACGAGGTTGACCACGCGGGCCCCGAGCGATTCCAGGATGTTGCGGTATGCCGGGTAGCCGGGGCAAGACAGAGCGACGTTGTCCCCGTGGTCGAGCACCGCCAGGAAGGAGGCGACGAAGCCGCCGGAGGAGCCGGTGGTGATGATGACGTTGTCGGCAGAAGTCCGCACCCCGTAGGTAGCGGAGTGCCAGGAGGCGATGGTCTCGCGCAGGTCGCGGTCGCCGATGACCTCGGTGTAGCCGAGGGCGGAGGAGTGCAGTGCCTCCTCCACCGCGCCGAGCACCGGGGCCGGGGCACCGGTGGTGGGCTGCCCGGCGCACAGCATGATGGTGTGCTTGCCTTCGCGGGCGCGGCGGTGCACGATGTCGAGCATCTGCATGACGCGGAAGGGTTGAACCTCGCCGCGCTGGCTGATCAGGGGTTTCACAGGGTGATCTTTCCCTCCACGGCCGGCAGGGCGATGTCGCGGCGGTAGAAGGAACCCTCGAGCTGGATCTGCTCGATGGTGGCGTAGGCGTCATCGCGGGCGGCCTGAAGGGTGGAGCCGACGCCGACGATGTTGAGCACACGGCCACCGGCGGAGACGAGCTCGCCGGCGTCGTTTCGCGCGGTACCGGCGTGGAGCACCTTGGAGGGATCCGCGACCACGTCACCGGTGATGACACCCCCGGTGACAGGACCGGCCGGGTAGTTCTCGGCGGCGAGCACGACGGTCAGTGCGTAGGCGTCCTCCCACTCCAGCTCCGGGTGGGAGGCGAGGGTGCCGGAGGCGACGGCGTCGAGAAGCCCGGCCAGCGGGGTCTTCAGCAGGGCGAGGATGGGCTGGGTCTCCGGGTCGCCGAAGCGGGCGTTGAACTCCACGACCCATGGGCCGTCGGCGTCCCAGGCCAGGCCGGCGTAGAGCAGGCCGGAGTACGGGGTGCCGCGGCGCACCATCTCGCGGGCCACCGGCACGCACACCTCGTCGACGATGCGCTGCACGCCATCCGCGGGGAGCCACGGCAGCGGGGTGTAGGCGCCCATGCCGCCGGTGTTGGGACCTTCGTCGTTGTCGTAGGCGCGCTTGTGGTCCTGGGCGGGGATGAGCGGGACGACGGTTTCGCCGTCGACCAGGCAGAACAGCGACACCTCGGGGCCGTTGAGGAAGGACTCGAGCAGCACCGGGTTGCCCAGCTCGTGGACGGCGCGGACGTGCTCGCGGGCGGCCTCCCGGTCGGGGGTGACCACGACACCCTTGCCACCGGCCAGGCCATCGTCCTTGACCACCCAGGTGGGGCCGAAGCGGTCAAGGGCGGCGTCGATATCCGCATCGGAAGCACCGGGGGCGAGCTGCTCGGCGCGGGCCGTCTTCACACCGGCGTCGGCCATGACGTCCTTGGCGAACTGCTTGGAACCCTCGATCTGGGCGGCGGCACCGGAGGGGCCGAAGACGCGGAAACCGGCCTCACGCAGCGCGTCGGCCACGCCCGCGACCAGCGGGATCTCCGGGCCGATGACGACGAGTTCAGCGCCGATCTCCTGCGCCAGCGCGACCATGGCGGCCGGATCGTCGACCTTGCCGGCATCCTGGTGGACGGTGGCCAGGCCACTCATACCGGCGTTGCCGGGGGTGACGTGGAGGTCAGTGGTGGCGGGGTCGGCGGCCAGGCCCTTAAGGAGGGCGTGTTCGCGGCCGCCCGAACCGATCACGAGAATGCGCATGGCACTCAAGTCTAGTCGGGCTAGGTACCCTGGGCGGCATGAGCGTGTTCACCAAGATCATCAACGGCGAGCTTCCGGGCCGCTTCGTCTACCGCGACGATGAGGTCGTCGCCTTCCTCACCATCGAGCCGCTGCGTTATGGCCATGTGCTCGTGGTGCCGATCAAGGAGGTTGACCGGTGGACCGACCTCGACCCCGCCCTGTGGGCCCGCCTCAACGAGGTCGCCCAGGAGGTCGGCCAGGCGGTGCGCGCGGCCTTCGATTCCTCCCGCGCCGGTTACATCATCGCCGGTTTTGATGTCCCCCACACCCACATCCATGTCTTCCCCACTGATGCGATGGCCGAGTACGACTTCCACCGTGCCATGGCCATGGACGCCACCGACCCGGAGCTCATGGACGATGCCGCGACGCGGATCCGGAAGGAACTGGGGACGGATACGACGGGACGTCGATAAGCAATGTCCTGGCTGCGCTGGGTGCCGCACCGGGGCACCCTGCCGCCGCTACCGGAACGCCCCGGCACACCGGTCCTTTTGCTACACGGGCTGATGGGCTCGCCCGGCAATTTCGAACGCACCGCCGCGGCGCTGGTCACGGCAGGCGCACCCGTGGTTGCCCCGTTATACGGGCAGCGCGGCACCGTCACCGTTGATGATTCTTTGCAAGAGCTTATCGACGTCTGCCGCACCCTCCCCACCCCCTTCGACATCGTCGGCCACTCCCTGGGCGGGTTGTTGGGCCTGCGGTTGGCGCACGAGTTCGAGGTACGCACCCTCGTCGGCGTAGGTGCCTGCTTCCGCGGTCTGCCGCTGCCGCGCCCCGCTTTGCGACGTGCCATCCCCCTCGTCATGGGCCGCGGCGCCGGGGATCTCATGAGCGCCGAGCCTTTCCCCGCGAAAATTCCGGAGGGTACGCGGGTGGTCTCGCTGATCTCCGACGCCGACACCATCGTCCCCGCCTGGTCGGGGGAACTCGGGGAGGTCCGGCACCTTTCTGGCGTGCGCCATGAACACCTGCCCGCCCAGGCCGACGCCATCCTCGACGCCCTGGAGTGGACCCCATGACACATACCGCCGACATCGACGGCACCAAATACACCTTCCCCTGGCCAGCGGACCAGACCCTGCTGGATGCCTTGATCGCCGAATCAATCCCCGCCTGGTACTCCTGCATGGAAGGCCACTGCGGGACCTGCCAGTGCACACTGACGGGCGGACCCTCGCACATGCTCAACAACGAGGTGCTCTCCCGCTACGAGATCACCCAGGAGAACCAGACCCTCGCGTGTCAGACCATCCGCGACGGTGAAGGCCCGTACCAGGTTTCCTACGAATAGGGGGTAGGAGCCCTCGGCGCCGCCTACAGTTACATGCATGAACCTCACCCCGCGCATGCACGACAACCCTGAGATCCCCGAGGGCGAAGCCCGCGAGACGATCCTGCCCGCCTACTTCGGCAAGTTCGGCGGCCAGTTCGTCCCGCCCATGCTCTACCCCGTGCTCGATGAGCTGGAGCGCGCCTACGCGCAAGCCCTGGAGGATCCGGAGTTCATCGCCGACCTGGACAAGCTCTACCGCTCCTACCTGGGCCGACCCACCCCGGTGACCGAGTGCGTCAACCTGCCGCGCCAGGGCAAGGGGAAGGGATCCGCGCGGATCTTCCTCAAGCGCGAGGACCTCGTCCACGGTGGGGCGCACAAGGGCAACCAGGTGATGGCGCAGGCACTGCTGGCGAAGAAGCTGGGCAAGACCCGACTCATCGCCGAGACCGGCGCCGGCCAGCACGGCACCGCCACCGCCATGGCCGCCGCCCGCTTCGGCATGTCCTGCACCATCTACATGGGCGCCCGCGACATCGCCCGCCAGCAGGCCAACGTCTACCGCATGCGGCTGATGGGCGCCGAGGTCGTGGCCGTCGACGAAGACGGAGGCAACGGCCTGCAGAACGCCGTCGACGTCGCCCTCCTCGACTGGGTCGAGTCCTACGAGGACACCCACTACCTGCTCGGCACCGCCGCCGGCCCGCACCCCTTCCCCTCCCTGGTCAAGGAATACCACCGGGTGATCTCCAAGGAGTCGCGCGAGCAGATGCTTACCGAGGTCGGCCGGCTTCCCGACGCCGTCATCGCCGCCGTCGGCGGTGGCTCCAACGCCATCGGCGCCTTCGCCGAGTACTACGACGACACCGACGTTGAGCTCATCGGCGTTGAACCCGCCGGCGAGGGCCTCGATTCCGGCAAGCACGGCGCACCCCTCAACCGCGGGCGCGTGGGCATCCTCCACGGCTCCCGCTCCTACGTCATGCTCGGCGAGGGCGAGGAGGACGTGCTCAACTCCCACTCCATCTCCGCCGGCCTGGACTACCCCGGCATCGGCCCCGAGCACGCCTGGCTCATGGAGACCGGCCGCGCCACCTACGTCGGCGCCACCGACGCCGAAGCTCTGCAGGCCTTCCGAACGCTCACCCGCTACGAGGGCATCATCCCGGCACTCGAGTCCTCCCATGCCCTGGCCTACGCCCTCAAGCTAGCCGAACAGGACGAGGCCGAGGGCCGCAGCGGCCGCGTCTACCTGGTCAACCTCTCCGGCCGCGGCGACAAAGACGTCAACTACGTCCGCCGCATGCTCGGCGACGCCGCGGACCTGGATCCCGATGAGCACGGCGTGGAGAAGCTCGACGTCGCCGGCGCCATCGCCGCACTGGAGGCCGAAGCGGACTAGGCGCCCTGATTCTCTTACCGCGCCGGGGCGGGGCGGCTGCATAACCCCAGGTCAGCGGGCGCGGCCACCGCTGGTACCCAGGCCCGCCCTGATTCTCTTACCTCCCCGAGCCTGGCCGCGCGCATAACCCCAGGTCAGCGAAACCCCGATGTAAGAGAATCAGGCTGGGTCCCCACCACCCCTAATCCACCGGGTCAGTCGGGAACATCTCGTGGCCGGGCCCGAGCTTGACCTCCACGGCGGAGGAGGGGGTCTCCACGCCGTGGGCGTCGAAGGCGTTCTTCACGGCGATCATGGCGCGGCTGCGTTTGCCGGGCGCGGACTGGTCCGGGTCGTACCAGTAGTGGATGAGCAGTGTGACGGCCGCCGTGCCGAATTCGGTGACGTATGCGGCGGGGCGGGATTCGGGCCCGAAGCCGTCGAGGGCCTCAACGGCCCGCTCCGCGATGCCCCGTGCCCGGTCGAGGTCGGTGTCGTAGACGACGGCGATGTGGAACTCACCACGGCGGGAGCCGTTGCGGGTGAGGTTGACCAGGGGTTCTTTGAGGATCGCCGCGTTGGGTAGGTAGACGCGGAGCCCGTCACGGGTGCGCAGCCGGATGTAGCGGAGCGAGAGTTCCTCGACGCGGCCGGTGAGTTTGTCGGAGACCATGATTTCGTCGCCGATGAGGAAGACTCGTCGGAAGGCGAGGATGACGCCAGCGATGTAGTTCTCGGCGATGTCCTTGAGTCCGAAACCGACGATGATGCCCACCACGCCGGCGCTGGCGAGGACGGGGCCGAGGTCGATGCCGACGATGTTGAGGGCGGTGGCGATCGCGATGATGACGATGATTGACTGCACCACCCGCGCCACCAGTGATACGGCGGTGGCCACGCTCCCCCGTTCGCGGCCCAGCGCGCGGATCGCCCGCGCGACCCGGGATCCGATGATCAGACCGGCGATGACCAGCAGGAGTGCGAAGACCCACCCGGTGACGGGGGATTCTTCCACCCGGTGCACAAACTCCCGCCAGTCCATTTAGTCCTCCTGCTCGTCCTTGCGCGGCAGCCGGATGGTGAATTTCGAGCCGGCGCCTTCCTCAGAGTCCACGGTAATCGTGCCGCCGTGTTTCTCCACGAGCGACTTGGTGATCGCCAGTCCCAGCCCCGAGCCACCGGAGGTGCGGGAGCGGGACGAGTCCTGGCGGTAGAAGCGTTCGAAGACCTTCGCAGCGACGTCTTTGGGCATGCCGCGGCCGTTGTCGCTGACGGCGATGATGACGTCGGCGGCGTCGAGACGCAGTTCGACGGTGACCTCCGCGCCGGGCCCGCCGTGGTTGAGCCCGTTGGAAATGAGGTTGAGCAGCACCTGGTGGAGGCGGGAGGCGTCGCCGCGGACGACGGGGACCGAGGAGGTCTCGTTTTTCACGCATACCTGGCGCCCCGGGAAGGCGGCGCGCGCCGAGCTGGCCACTGACAGGGAGAGTTCCAGCAGGTCAACGGTCTTCAGTTCCAGGCGGGAACCTTCCGCGCGGGTGAGCGCGAGGAGATCCTCGACGAGGAGGGACATGCGGCGGGATTCGTCGTCGATACGCGTGAGCACCATGTCGACGTCGTCGGTGGCGCCGGAGCGGTACAACTCGGTGTACCCGCGGACCGAGGTCAGCGGGGTGCGCAGCTCATGGGAGGCGTCGCCGACGAAGCGGCGCATCTGTTCCTCTTTACTCTGGGCGGACTCCACCGAAGTCTGCAGCTGCCCGATCATCGAGTTGAGCGCGTGAGAGAGTTGACCGACCTCCGTCGACCGTGGCCAGGCGGGGACGCGGCGATCGAGGTCGCCGTCGGCGATGGCTCCGGCGGTGCGTTCCACATCGCGCAGCGGGGCCATCGCCTGCCGCACGACGTAGTAGCTGAGCAGCGCGAGCACCGCCAGGACCAGCAGGGAGATGATCAGCTGCACCATCGCCAGGCCGTAGAGGAGAGTGCGTTCGCGGGTGAGATCCTTCGCCACGACGGTGGTCACCCCGGCTTCGCGGTGGGCGATGGCCCGCCAGCTGGTGGTGTAGTCGGCGCCGGGGGCAGAATCGACGGTTTGGGGTGGGCCGCCGACGGTGACCGTCGATAAGCGGGGCAACGAGCCCGGATCGTTGAACACGACCGACGACCCGTCCTCAAACAACTTGATCACCACGTAATCCGACGGCGGCCGCGAGGACGCCTCCGTGTTGAAGATCTCCGAACTCCGCGCCCACCCACCGAGGGAGTTGACCAGGTCTTCGTCGACGCGCGAGTACATCACTTCGCGCATGATCGACGACACCGCCACCGAACTCGCCGCCAATCCCAGCCCCGACAGCAGCACGATGATCACCACCAGCCATGTCCGCAGCGGCCAGGCGCTTTTCGACGGCACCGGCGTCGGGTGCAAAGGCTCCGGGGCAGGTTCCGGCGAATCCGGGTAGGCGGGGTACGGGGTCATCTACTGGCGCGGGGTCCGCAGGACATAACCGACGCCGCGGACGGTGTGGATGAGCGGCACATCTCCGGTATCGATCTTGCGCCGCAGATAAGAAATATAAGACTCCACGACGTTGCCGTCGCCGCCGAAATCGTAGTGCCACACGTTGTCGAGGATCTTCGACTTGCTCAGCACCACCTCCGCGTTGAGCATGAGGTACCGCAGCAGATTGAACTCCGTCGGCGAGAGCTCGACGATCTTGCCCGCCTTGGTCACCTCGTGAGTTTCGTCGTTGAGGGTAAGGTCCGCGTAGGTGATCGTCGCGTCCCCGTCCTCCTGGTCCTTGATGTGCCCGCGCCGCAGGATGACCCGCAACCGCGTGATCACTTCCTCCAGGGAGAAAGGCTTGGTCACATAATCATCGGCGCCGATGGTCAGCCCGTGGATCCGGTTTTCCACCGCATCCTTGGCGGTGAGGTAGAGGACGGGGCCGTCGAGGCCTTCGCTGCGCAATTTGGTCAGCAGCTCGAAGCCGTCCATGCCCGGCATCATCACATCCAGGATGTAGGCGTCCGGGTGGACCTCGCGGGCGATCCGCAGGGCCTCGGTTCCGGAGGACGCGGTGTGCACGTCGAAGCCCTGGAACTTCAGGCTCACGTTGAGCAGTTCAACGATGTTGGGCTCGTCATCGACGACGAGCACCTTGACCGGGTTCTGGGAAGGGTCTGTCATGGGCACCATTGTCCACCACTTCCCGCCCCCGCCGCTGAACGAAGTCTGGGAACTACCTTTGAGACTTATTCCCAGGCGACGTTTTCCAGGTCCACGCCCTCGAGCTGCGCCTGCGCCTCGATGAGCGTGAGCAGGTAGGCGGAATGGCCCTGGTAGGTGGCGTCGAAACGCGCGTCGTGGACGTACATCCGCGCCAACAGCACCTGCTTCGCGGCGGATACGTCGTAAAACTGCCGGATACTCGCCCGATGCTTATCGACGATCACCTTCGCCTCTCCACTTCCCGGCTCCACGCCGCGCGCGGCGGCGTCGCTAAGCAGAGCGACGAACTCATCGAGCTCGCGCTTGACATCCTGCCAGTCCGCATCCTTCATCTGCGCCTGCTTGGCCTGCGACTGCTCCCACTCCGGGGTATCCCCCCACCGCTGCTCGGCCTCATCCTGGAACTCCGGCTTCCACTGCTCGCCGAAAAGCTTCATGCGGTCCTCGATGGACATGGGTTGTTCCTCCTTTAACAGGTCATCCACTGCCCGGGCCATCCGGTGCAGGTGACCGATCCTCTCGGTGAGCACGTCGCGCTGCCGCGTAAGGGCCTCCCGCGCCGATGCTGGCTCCGCGAGAATCTCCGCGATCTCTTTCAGCGGCACCCCGGCCTCCCGGTAGATGAGGATCTGCCAGGCGGAGTCAAGGTCCTCCGCCGTGTAGAGGCGGTGGTCCGCGTGGGTGCGCCACCCCGGGCTGAGCAGCCCGATGTGGTCCCAGTGGCGCAGGGTGCGGGTGGTGATGCGGAGGAGGTCGGCGGCCTCGCCGATGGTGTACTCGGTCACGGTTCCCAGTGTGCCGCTTGACGCAGCGTCAAGCGCAAGGGGCGGGGTTGAAATCGTACAAATCGTACAGGAGGTAGCGTGAACCCTTTTCGTCCCAGCTTCGGAATCACCCCCGCAGTGGTGGCCGGCCGCGATGGCCTGGTCGCCAGCGTCGGCATGGCCCTGCGCGAAGGCCCCGGTTCCCCCTATCGCTTCACCCTCATCAGCGGTGCCCGCGGCGCCGGCAAAACCGTGCTGCTCAACCTCCTGGAGAGCGAGGCCACCTCCGCGGGCTGGCGGGTGATCAGGGTTCCGGCCTCCCAGGACATGCTCACCGAACTCCGGGATGTAGCACTCCCCCGCCTGCTCCGGGAACTCGGACATGGGTCGCAGCGAAGGCCCATCACCGGCGGGTCCATCGCCGGGATCGGTTCTCTGAGCACCCGCCTTCGCGAGGCTTGTACAGAGTTGGCCGCCGCAGGCTCCGGCCTCCTCCTCACCCTCGACGAACTGCAATCGGCTGCCCCCGACGATCTTCACCTACTTAGCGACGCCCTGCAGGACCTCGTCCGTGATGAACTCCCTGTCGCCATGGCGGTGGCGGGACTGCCCTTCGAGATCGCAGAGCTCCTTGATCTGCCCGGTACGACGTTTCTGCGCCGCGCCATGCCCATCCAGCACGGTCCCCTCCCGGATTCTCAGGTCGCTGACACGCTCCAGGCCACCGCCCGGACCGGGGGCCGCACCTTCAGCGACGCTGGCCTGCGACTGGCGGTGTCGGCCTGCCGGGGTTATGCCTACCTCATCCAGGTCATCGGCTCGATTCCCTGGGTCTTCGCCGAGGGTGAGACCATCAGCGAAGACGCCGTACAGCGGGCATTGCCGCAGGTGCGCGAGAGGATCGGCATGCAGGTGCACCAGCCTGCGCTGCGCGGCCTGCCGGAGCGCGAGCGCGAATACCTCGACGTGATGGCCGCCAGCGGGGCCCCCACGCCCACCGGGGATATCGCCACCACCATGGGCATCCCCGCCAACCAGCAGAGCACCTACCGCCGGCGCCTCATCGAACGCGGGCTGATCACCCCGAGCGGGCACGGCCTGGTCGACTTCGCCCTCCCCTACCTGGGCGAATATCTCCGCGGCCACTAATTCATGCCGCGCGCCGCCACTGCCCAGCGGTCCACCACGTGCCCGCCCTCGATGACCTCCACCTCGTCGACGAGGTTGAGCACCAGGCACACGTGGTTGGGCACCACGGACAGTTCTTCCCCGATCGCCGGGAGCGGTTCCCCGGCCGGCCACGCGATGGTGCCGTGATGTTCGGAGAGCGCAGTGATCCGGGCGTCCGGGGTGCCCATGATGCGCCCGTAGCCGGTGGTCCAGGCGGGGCGGTCGGAGCCGAGGATCTTGGAACCGGCGTCGACGATGACCTGGTGCAGGTCCGCCCGGCGCGAGGTCACCCGCGCCGCGATCGTCAGGGCGATACCCGCCCAGCCGCAGGCCCCCAGCTCCAGCTGCTGCGCGTCGTTGAACACGTAGACGCCTGGGCGGCGTTCCGTGGCCACCTGCGAGTAGCGGGCCGAGGGCGTGGAGCCGCCGGAGAGCACCGGCTCCGCCACCCCGAGGGCGCGGAGGATCTCCCCGGCCGCCGACAGTGCCTCATCCTCGTCGCGCGCCGCCTGCTCCTGCGCACCTGGGGCATAGGAGTGTCCGGGGAAGGTGAAGGCGCCGCGTAGGTCAAGGCCCAGGTCGAGCACCCCGCGGGCCAGTTCCTCCAGTTCGGTGACGGGGATCCCGGAGCGGTGGTGACCGGAGTCGAGTTCGATAAGCACCCCGACCTGTGCTCCGCGCAGCCGCCGCGCCGCTGCCAGCGAATCGCAGCCCACGGATAACCGAACCCGCTCGGCCAATGCGCGCAGCCGTTCGTCCGCCCACACGGGGTAGGCGATGAAAAGGTCCTCGGCCACGGTGGCGAACACCTCCGCCTCCCCCACTGTGGCCACTGTCAGGCCGTGCGCTCCCGCCGCGAGCTGGCGCCGGGCGATTTCGGGGATCTTGTGGGTTTTCACGTGCGGGCGCAGCGGGCCGGGTTGGGCGGTGATGTTCGCGTCGAGGCGGGCGAGGTCGATCCGGACGGTCGGGGTCATGGTGCCAGGGTAGTCCCGCACCCTCCTCCGGGTTCCCACGCACATAAGGGCGGGCCCTTTACCGCGACCTGGGGAAACGCTTGGGCACCCACAAATCCACGTGGGAACACCGAGGGGGCCTATACCGCGCCGGCCGCGCCGATGTTGCGCAGGTTGGCGCGCGCCAGGTGCACCATGTCACCGACGCCGCCGCCGAAGACGGAGCGGGTCGCCGCGCGCGAGAAACCGATGAGCATCTCCCACGTGATAGACGGTGGGATGGAAAGGGCGTCGGGGTCGGTGCGGACGTCGATAAGCACGGGTCCGGGATGTGCCAACGCGGCGGCGAGTTGCTCGCGTAACCGCGCGGGGTCGTCGATAAGCACGGAATGGATGCCGGCGGCGGCCGCGATGGCCGCGAAATCAACCTCCTCGTGGTCGGTGCCATGCTCGGGCATGCCCTCGACGAGCATCTCCAGCTTGACCATGCCGAGGGAGGAGTTGTTGAACACCACCATCTTCAGCGGCAGGTCATGGAGTTTGACGGTGAGCAGCTCACCGAGGAGCATGCCGAGGCCGCCGTCGCCATTGAGGCTGATGACCTGGCGATTCCGGTCGACGAACTGGGCGCCGATGGCATGCGGCAGGGCATTGGCCATGGTGCCGTGGCGGAAGGAACCGATCTCGGCGCGGCGGCCGTTGGGGGTGAGGTAGCGGGCGGCCCACACGTTGCACATGCCCGTGTCGACGGTGAAGACGGCGTCCTCGTCCGCCAGCTCGTCGAGCACGTGGGCGAGGTATTCGGGGTGGATGGGGATCTGCTTATCGACGTCCCGCGTATACGCCTCCACAACTTTCTCCAGGGTGTCGGCGTGCTTTTTCAGCATCGCGTCGAGGAAGGAGCGGTCGGTCTTGGCCTCGATGTGCGGGAGGATGTTGTCGATCGTGGCGCCCACGTCGCCGACCACCGGGTGCTTGACCGTGGTGCGGCGGCCGATGTTTGAGGCCTTGATGTCCACCTGCGCGACGTTGCCCGCAGGCAGGAATTCGGTGTAGGGGAAGTCGGTGCCCAGGAGGATGAGGAGGTCGGCCTCGTGCATGGCGTCGTGGCAGGCGCCGTAGCCGAGGAGGCCGGACATGCCGACGTCGAAGGGGTTGTCGTACTGGATGTGCATCTTGCCGCCGAAGGCGTGGCCGACGGGCGCATGGATCTTCTCGGCCAGGGCCAGGACCTGTTCGCGGGCATCCTTGACACCTTCACCGCAAAACAGCGTGACCTTGTCGGCGGCGTTGATGGCCTCCACCAGCTCGGCGGCCTCGCGGGCGTCCGGGTAGAGCACGGGACGGCCCGTGGCGATGGTCGATTCCAGGAACATCGGGTCCCCGGCGTCCTGTTTGGCGACATCCCCCGGAATCACCAGCACGGAGACCCCCTCCCCGGCCATCGTCGATTGGATGGCGTGGTGGAGGAGGCGCGCGCCGTGGTCGGCGGAGTTGACCATCTCGCAGTAGCCGGAGCACTCGGAGAACAGCACCTCGGGGTGGGTTTCCTGGAAGAAGTTGGAGCCGATCTGGGTGCTGGGGATGTGGGAAGCCAGGGCGAGGACCTTGGCGCCGTTGCGGTGGGCGTCGTACAGGCCCTGGAGGAGGTGGAGGTTGCCGGGACCGCAGGAGCCGGCGCACACGGCGAGGCGGCCGGTGATGAGCGATTCGGCGCCGGCGGCGAAGGCGGCGGCCTCCTCGTTGCGGACGTGGATCCATTCGATGGAGGAGTCGGCGATGGCGTCGACGATGGGGTTGAGGCTGTCGCCGACGACGCCGTAGATGCGTTTCGCACCGTGGGCTTCCAGGGTGTCGACGAGCTGCTGTGCGAAGTTAGGGGCCATGCGCCCGAGCGTACATGCGCTAAGTTGTAAGTGTAATGAACGGTCGGTACAGTTACGCGACGTGAAACACCTCGACAACATCGACTCCACCCCCGCCCAGCGGTGGACGTTCCTGCTGGTCATCTCACTGGGCCTGCTCATGGTCGGGCTGGACAACTCGATCCTCTACACCGCCCTGCCGGAACTGCGGGAACAGCTCGGCGCCACCGACACCCAGGCGCTGTGGATCATCAACGCCTACGCCCTGGTGATCTCCGGGCTTTTGCTGGGCACCGGCACCCTCGGCGACCGCATCGGGCATCGCCTGATGTTTCTCATCGGCCTGAGCATCTTCGGCGTGGCCTCCCTGGCCGCCGCCTTCGCCCCCGGCCCGTGGTTCCTCGTGGCGGCCCGCGGCTTCCTCGGCCTCGGCGCCGCGACGATGATGCCGGCCACCCTGGCGCTCATCCGCATCACCTTCTCCAATGAGCAGGAGCGCAACACGGCGATCGGCGTGTGGGCGTCGGTGGCGGTGGTCGGGGCGGCTCTCGGCCCCGTCGTCGGCGGCGTGCTGCTGGAGTTCTTCTGGTGGGGATCGGTGTTCCTCATCAACGTGCCGGTGGTGGTGGCGGCGATCATCCTCACCATCGCCATCGCCCCGCCAAACATGCCCAACCGCGCCAAGCACTGGGATTTCCCCAGCTCCCTCTACGCCCTGATCACACTGGCTGCCCTGGTCACGGCAATCAAGGAGCTGGCCAACCCGGCGCGCACGTGGTGGCTGCTGCTGGCGGCGGCCGTGTTCACGGTCATCGGCGCGTGGTTGTTCACCCGCCGCCAGCGCCGCCTGGATGATCCCCTCCTCACCTTCGACGTCTTCGCCTCCCCCATCTTCACCGGCGGTGTCCTGGCGGCGGCAGGTGCGATGTTCGCAGTCTCCGGCCTGGAGCTTTTAACCACCCAGCGTTTCCAGCTGGTGCTCGGTTACTCCCCGCTGGAGGCTGGTCTGCTGGTCATCGCGGTGACCCTGGCGGCCTTCCCCTTCTCCCTGCTGGGCGGGGCGGTGTTGCACAGGGTGGGGTTCATCCCGCTCATCGCGGGCGGTTTCGCCCTGGCCGCGGCGGGCGTGGGCCTGGCTACGTGGGCGGGCACCCACCATATGCTGCCGCTGTTCGTCGCCGGTCTGGCGATGGTGGGCGCGGGTGCCGGTGCGATCATGTCGGTGTCCTCGACGGCGATCATCGGTTCCGCCCCGGTGCGCCGCGCCGGCATGGCCGCGGGCGTGGAATCCGTGTCCTATGAGTTCGGCACCCTGCTGTCGGTGTCCATCCTGGGTTCCCTCCTGCCGGTGCTCTACCAGCTGCGTGCCCGGCCCGGCGCGGCCCTCGACGGGGCGGCCTACGACGGGGCCTACTTCTCCATTCTCACCTTCCTCGCCGTGTTCACCGCCGCCTGCGCGCTGATCAGCGCTTGGTTCTTCCGCGGCAACCCGAGGGGGGCCCATGCGCCGGAGTAAACGCGAACAGATCCTGGCCACCGCGGTGGAGCTCGTCGGCGCAGAGGGCCTGGCGGGCCTGAGCTACGACTCGCTGGCCACCGCCACCGGCCTGTCTAAATCGGGCATCATCTACCACTTCCCCTCCCGCCAGGAACTGCTCCTGGGCGTGCATACGCACCTCGCCAGCCTGTGGGAAGCCGAACTGGAGGAGCTCGCCGAGGCCCCTGCCGCCGAACTGAGCCCCGCCCAGCGCCTGCGCGCGGTCCTGATGTCCATGGGGCGCAACGCCGATCTCCCCGAACTGCTCATGCTTCTCGACGCCCGCCAGCACCCCGACTTCCAGGCGGTGTGGGCGGACGTCGATAAGCGGTGGATGCCGGAACCCGAATCCACCGACGCCTACCTCGTACAACTGATCGCCTACGGCCTGTGGGCGCACGACCACGTCCACCACGTCCCCCTCGACGCGCGCGCGAGGGAGAAGCTCATTGCTGCTGCGCTGGAGCGAATTCCGTCTTAAACTCGCGACATGAGCACCATGCGCACCGACCGGGTCACCGTCACCTCCTGGGCCCTGTGGGACTGGGGGTCCGCGGCCTTCAACGCCGTGCTGGTGACCTTCATCTTCTCCGTTTACCTCACCGATTCGGTGGGCGCGACGCTGGACACCGCCTACACGCCGGCCACGTTGTACGGCTGGGTGATGGCGGTGGCGGGTGTCCTCATCGCGGTGGTGGCGCCGATCATCGGGCAGCGCTCGGATCTGCACGGAACGCGCCGCCGCTCCCTGGCGGTGTGGACGTTTGTCACCGTGGCGCTGATGTTCTCCCTGTTCGTGGTACGCAATGATGCCCCCGTCTACTTCTGGATCGGCGCCATCATCATGGCGATCGCCTCGGTGCTTTTCGAGTTCGCGGAGGTCAACTACTACGCGCAGCTCAACCAGATCTCCACGGAAGATAATGTCGGCCGTGTCTCCGGTTACGGCTGGGGCATGGGGTACGCGGGCGGCATCATCCTGTTGCTCATCTGCTACTTCGGTTTCGTCGCCGGCGAGGGCGGCATTTTCTCTTTGCCCACCGAGGGCGGGCTAAACATCCGCCTGGTGGCCGTGTTCGCGGCCGTGTGGTTCGGCGTTTTCGCCCTGCCGGTGCTGTTCCGGGTGCCCGAGATCGCACCCAGCGGTGCGGCCGCCACGGAGGGCGTCGTGGATGCTTATCGACGTCTCATCGGCACCATCCGCGAGCTCTGGCACCGTGACCGCAACGCCGTCTACTTCCTCGTCTCCTCCGCCGTGTTCCGCGACGGCCTGGCCGGCGTGTTCACATTCGGCGCGATCCTCGCCGTCACCGTCTATGGGCTCAGCCCGGGTGATGTCCTCATCTTCGGCGTCGCCGCCAATGTCGCCGCCGCGGCGGGCGCCATGCTGGGCGGGCTTCTCGACGATCGCCTCGGCCCTAAGCCCATCATCATCGCCTCATTGGTGCTGATGATCGGCGCGGCCGGCGTGCTCTACTTCGTGGAGGGCCCCGCCATGTTCTGGATCTTCGGCCTGGTGCTGTGCCTGTTCGTCGGCCCCGCCCAGTCCGCCGCCCGCTCCTTCCTCTCGCGCGTGGCGCCGGAGGGCACGGAGGGGCAGCTCTTCGGGCTGTATGTCACCACCGGGCGAGCCGTGTCGTGGCTGTCCCCCATCGCCTTCGGCCTCTTTGTCACCCTGGGCGGCGCCGACCGTTTCGGCATCCTCGGCATCGGCCTGGTGCTACTGGTCGGCGCCCTGCTACTCATCCCGGTGCAGGATCCGACTACACGTCGCGTGCGATGAGCTCGTCCAGCGGGGTGGGCGAAATGAGGTACGGGGCGACCTCGAGCACGGTGTAGGCGCCGGACTGGCCGGCCTCGCGCAGGCGGTGGGCCGCGCGGGCGTAGGCGAGGGCGCAGGCACCGGTGAAATCGGGGTTGCGCTCCAGCTCGAGGTTGTACTCGATGGACTGCACATAGCCGCCGGTGTCACCCGCGGTGATGACATGACCGCCGTGCGGCATGCCGGTGTGCTCGGAGTCGAAGGTGGCCTCGTCAATGAAGTTCACCTCCACCTCGTAGCCGACGAAGTAATCGGGCATGGTGCGGATCTCGTTCTCGATGCGCTCCTGATCCGCCTCATCCGCGACGATGAAGCAGCGGCGCAGGTGGGCCTGCTTGCCGGTCAGGCCTTCCTCGCCCTTACGCGCGGCGTCGAGAGCCTCCGGGGAGGGGATGGTGTACTGCACGCCCTTTTTCACACCTGCGACACGGCGCACCGCATCCGAGTGGCCCTGGGACAGGCCCGGACCCCAGAAGGTCTGCTGCTGCCCGCCCGGCAGGAGCGCCTGGGCGATGGTGCGGTTGAGGGAGAACATGCCCGGGTCCCAGCCGGTGGACACGATCGCGACGGTGCCGTTCTCACGCGCTGCCTGGTCCATCTCCGCGCGGTGGCGGGGGACATCACGGTGGTTGTCGTAGGTGTCGACGGTGTTCGCGTGCCGGATGAACTCCGGTGCCTGCTCCGGGATGTCCGTTGCGGAACCGAGGCAGAGGACGGCGACGTCGAAACGCTGCGTGTAAGAGCCGAACTCGGCGACCGGCCACACCGCGGCCTCGGTGTCGAGGCTGTCGCGGCGGGAGAAGATACCCGCCAGCTCCATGTCGGGCTGCTGTCCGATGAGCTTCTCCACGGACTTGCCGAGGTTGCCGTAACCGACGATCGCGATCCTGATGGGGGCCATGCGCTTTAGTTCTCCTGTTGTGCGGGATCAGGTGGTCGCCGACCATTCTACGGTCGACCCCGGCGGCAGTGCCTCGAGCATGCGGATCTGCGCCAACACGGAGTTCTGCTCCAACACCTTGGCGCTGGCCAGGCGAGCCCGGGTGGTCGGGGCGTCCCCCGCACCTGGTGCGGGCTCGGGCCGGGCTGCAGGCCAACGCCAGGAGATTCCGGGCGGCAGCCACCCTGTGTTAAAAGGAGGAGGGGACTCGAACCCCGGGCAACGCGAGTTGCCGTGCCATGGTCCGCACCAGTTCAATCGGGAACACCCCTGCAAAACAAGGAAACGCCCAGCAACCACGATGCGATCCGAGCTGGAGACGAGACTTGAACTCGCAACCTACGGTTTACAAGACCGTTGCGCTACCGATTGCGCCACTCCAGCACCGGCGGAAAACTACCCCGCCTGCCCGAAATGCTACCGCAGCCCCCATACGTGATAGAAATGGCGCCGTGCCCTCCTTGTTTGACCGCCTGCTGTCCGGATCGGGCCGCATCGCCACCATTGATGCCGCCAAGGCCGCCCCGCCGCCCTCACCTCTGGCGCCCATTGACCTCACTGACCAGGCGCAGGTCGCCGCCGTCATGGACCTGGCCGTCCGAATCGGTGACATTCTGTTGTCCTCGGGGACCTCGAACTCGGATACCAAGGCGCAGATCCACGCCGTCGCCGGCGCCTACGGCCTGCACTACTGCCATATCGACATCACAATGAACACCATCACGGCGTTCACCCAGATCGGCACCACCCGCAAAACCCCGGTGTCGGTGTTCCGCGTCGTGCGGAAGATGACCCTGGATTTCTCCCGCCTCTCCGAGGTGGACCGCCTCATCCGTTCCATCCAGGCCGGTGCCACTCCGCCGGAGGTGGCGGAGAAGATTCTCGACGAGATCACTCGCCGGCCCGCCTCCTACGGCGTGTTCACGTCGATCCTGGGCTGGGGGCTGCTCGGCGGGGCGGTCGCCGGTCTGCTCGGCGGTGGGCCGATCGTGGTGGGCACCGCCTTCCTCACCGCCGTGCTCATCATGTCGGTGAACACCTTCCTGGAGCGCCACCGGCTGCCCTATTTCTTCCAGAATGTCTTCGGCGGGATCATCGCCACCGTGCCCGCGGCGGTGATCTACGCACTGGCCGCGGAGCGCGGGGTGCAGAACTCCCCCAGCCAGGTCATCGCCTCCGGCATCATCGTCCTGCTGGCCGGGCTGACGCTGGTGCAGTCACTGCAGGACGGGATCACCGGGGCCCCGGTGACGGCGTCGGCACGCTTTTTTGAGACGATGCTGTTCACCGGCGCGATCGTCGCGGGCGTGGGTATCGGTATCCAGCTGGTGTCCATGCTGGGCATCGCCCTGCCGCCCCTGCAGACCTATGCCCCACCGAACTTCACGTCGATTGGTGTGCGCGTGATGTGCGGCGGGTTGGCGGCCGCAGCCTTCGCCATCGCCTGTTACGCCGAGTGGTCCTCGGTGCTGCTCTCCGGTGTCACCGGCACCGCCGGATCGGCGTTCTACTACCTGGTGCTCATTCCGGCGGGTACCGGCCCGGTCATCGCGTCGTCGATGGCGGCCGTCGTCGTCGGCCTGGCCGGTGGCCTGCTCGCCCGTCGCTTCCTCATCCCGCCGCTCATCACCGCCGTCGCCGGCATCACCCCCTTCCTGCCCGGGCTGGCCGTCTACCGGGGCATGTACGCCTCCCTCCACGAGCAGACCCTGGCCGGGTTCACCAACATCGCCCTCGCCCTGGCCATCGCCTCCGGCCTGGCGGCGGGTGTGGTCCTCGGCGAGTGGATCGCCGCCCGCCTGCGTCGTCCGCCGACCCTGCGCCCCTACCGAGCTTTCCGACGCGCCCGTCGCGTCACCTTCCAGCAGCTGGCAGAGCGCCCCACCAGGCGAGTGCGGAAAAACCCGCGCCAGTAGCGTAGAATGGCTAATCTACTGTGCCCTGACCACCACTTTTACAGGAGGATCCGTGCCGCCCAAGGTCACTGACACCCGCCCCACCCCCGAGGCCCTGCACGCCGTCGAGGAGGAGACCGCCGCGTCCGCGCGCCGGATCGTCGCCACCTACGCGCAGGATTTCCTGGACGGAGTGACCCTGATGTGCATGCTCGGCGTCGAGCCGAAGGGCCTGATCTACTCCAAGGTCGCCGCCGAGCTGGAGGAGCCGGAGCCGGCCCCGGCCAAGCGCACCCGCAAGGCCACCAAGAAGACCACGAAGAAGAC
>NZ_JAUNUG010000030.1 GCF_030538285.1 Corynebacterium sp. | reverse complement strand
CCGGGCGGCGGCGCCATGCCGCGCCCGATGCCGCGTCCGGGCGGTCGCCCACGCGTGGCCAACAACCCATTTTCCACCGGTGGTGGCGAGCGTCCGGGACCGCGTCCCGGCGGCGGTCGCGGCCAGGGTGGCCCGCGTCCGGGTGGTCGCGGACCGGGTCAGGGCCAGGGTCAGGGCGGACAGCGCCAGGGCCAGGGTCAGGATCGTCCGGCACAGGGCGGCGGACGTCGTCCTTCGCCGGCTAACATGCCCACCTCGCAGGCTCCGACTCCGGGCCAGATGCCGCAGAAGGCATCCGGTCCCGGTGGCCGCGGTCGCGGTGGCGCCGGTGGCCGTGGTCCGGGTGGCCCGGGTGGCGGCGGCGGTGCCGGCGGCGGTTTCCGCGGCGGCGGACGTCGCGGCGGTACCGCTGGTGCTTTCGGACGTCCCGGTGGCGCGCCGCGTCGCGGACGTAAGTCGAAGCGTCAGAAGCGTTCCGAGTACGAGGCAATGCAGGCCCCGAACGTCATCGGTGGCGTTCGCCTGCCCGACGGCGGCGGCGCGACCGTGCGCCTGCGTCGTGGCGCCTCCCTGTCTGACTTCGCGGAGAAGATCAACGCCGATCCGGCCGCACTGGTCCAGGCGCTGTTCAACCTCGGTGAGATGATCACCGCTACCGCGGCTGTGCCGGAGGAGACCCTCCAGCTGCTCGGTGCGGAGATCAACTACAACGTTGAGGTTGTCTCCCCGGAGGACGAGGATCGCGAGCTGCTCGAGTCCTTCGACCTGCAGTTCGGTGAGGACGAGGGCGACGAGGATGACCTGGCCAAGCGCCCGCCGGTGGTCACCGTCATGGGTCACGTCGACCACGGTAAGACCCGCCTGCTGGACACCATCCGTAAGGCTGATGTCGGCGCGGGTGAGGCCGGTGGCATCACCCAGGGCATCGGTGCCTACCAGATCAAGCGTTTCGTCGAGGACCGCGAGCGGAAGATCACCTTCCTGGATACCCCGGGTCACGAGGCCTTCACGGCCATGCGTGCCCGTGGTGCGAAGTCCACGGACATCGCGATCCTGGTCGTCGCCGCCGATGACGGCGTCATGCCGCAGACTGTGGAGGCCATTAACCACGCCAAGGCCGCTGATGTGCCGATCGTGGTGGCGGTGAACAAGATCGATAAGCCGGAGGCTTCCCCGGACAAGATCCGTGGCCAGCTCACCGAGTACGGTCTGGTGCCGGAGGAGTACGGCGGCGAGACCATGTTCGTCGACATCTCCGCGAAGGCGAACATCAACATCGACGAGCTGCTCGAGGCTGTTGTCCTCACCGCGGATGCGTCGCTGGATCTGCGCGCCAACCCGGACATGGACGCCCAGGGTGTCGCCATCGAGGCGCACCTCGACCGCGGCCGTGGCCCAGTGGCCACCGTCCTGGTCCAGCGCGGTACCCTCCGTGTCGGTGACTCCGTTGTCGTGGGTGACACCTATGGCCGCGTGCGTCGCATGATCGATGAGCACGGCCAGGATGTGGAGGAGGCGGGTCCGTCCCGTCCCGTCCAGATGCAGGGTCTCAACGGCGTCCCCGGCGCCGGCGACAACCTGCTCGTCGTCGAGGACGACCGCGTGGCACGTCAGATCGCCGCGCAGCGTGACGCCCGCAAGCGTTCCGCTATGCAGGCCAAGGCCCGCAAGCGTGTGTCGCTTGAGGATCTGGATGCTGTGCTCAAGGAGACCAGCGTGCTCAACCTCATCCTCAAGGGTGACAACGCCGGTTCGGTGGAGGCCCTGGAGGAGTCGCTGCTCAAGATCGAAATGGAGGACGAGGTCGAGCTCAACATCATCGACCGTGGTGTCGGTGCTGTCACCCAGACCAACGTCTCCCTGGCCGCTGCGTCGGACGCTGTCATCATCGCGTTCAACGTCCGTTCCGAGGGCAAGGCCACCGAGGAGGCCAACGCCGAGGGTGTGGATATCCGCTACTACACCGTCATCTACCGCGCCATCGAGGAGGTTGAGGCTGCTCTCAAGGGCATGCTGAAGCCGATCTACGAGGAGAAGGAGATCGGTACCGCCGAGATCCGCGCCATCTTCAAGGCTTCCTCCATCGGCCTCATCGCAGGTTGCATGGTGGAGAGCGGCAAGGTGCGCCGCAACGCCTCCGGTCGCCTGGTGCGCGATGGCAACGTCATCGCCGACAACGTCAAGATCGAGTCCCTGCGACGCGAGAAGGACGATGTCACCGAGGTCACCGCGGGTTACGAGTGCGGTATGGTCCTGTCCTACCCGGACATCCAGATCGACGACAAGCTCGAGGTCTTCGAGATGGTCGAGGTTCCGCGCGACTAACCTCAAGGTGCATGAGCACCCTGTGGTCCGTGTCGGACCTACACGTCACCTTCCCCGCCAACCGCGAGCGCGTCGAGCGCCTCGCGGGCGGGGAAGGTGATTGGCTTATCGTCGCCGGAGACGTGGCCGAGAGTATTGACCTGGTGGTCGAAACTCTCGCCCGTCTCCGGCGGCGTTTTGCGCGGGTGATCTGGTGCCCCGGCAACCACGAGCTGTTCGCGCGCCCTGCTGATCGCTACCGGGGCCGGGCGCGCTATGAGCACCTCGTGGAGTTGCTTCGCGACGTCGGCGTCGACACCCCCGAAGACCCCTTCCCCGTATTCGGGGAGGTCACGATCGCACCGCTGTTCACGCTGTACGACTATTCGTTCCGGCCCGCAGGCGTCACCGCCGTTGACGCGCTTATCGACGCCCGCGCCCGCCGCGCCACCCTCGACGACGAACTGTTCATCGCCCCTTTCGTTGACGTGGAGGCGTGGTGCGCGGAACGTGTCGCCTACTCGCGCGCGCGGCTGAAGGCCGTCGCGGGTCCCACGTTATTGGTCAACCACTGGCCCCTGGTGGTCGAACCCACCCGGCGTATGCGCCAGCCGGAGATGGCCCTGTGGTGCGGGACCACCCTGACGCGGGACTTCGCCCGTGACTACCGGGCCGTCGGCGTTATCCACGGCCACCTGCACATGCCCGAGGAGATCGTCGTCGATGGCGTGCCGCACGTCGATGTCTCCCTCGGTTACCCCTTCGAGCAGACCCGCATGCCACGTCGCGCTTGGCCGCTGCCAGCGTTGCGGGCATAGGGCGAGAAATCCACAAACTGCGGGTTAGAAACCCCATAAGTTGCGGGTTAGTGGTACTGTCGTATTCATGACCAGCATTAATGCCGAGTATCGGCCCCGCGTTCTCGACGGTCTCCTTGACCGCTATTTGGGTGTGATGGGTGCCGTTCTCATTGAGGGACCTAAGGCCAGTGGAAAGACCGCCACGGCTCTCCAACACGCGGCGAGCGTGGTTCGTCTGGATAAGGATGCGAACGCGCGCACGATGGCTGAAGTGCTTCCTGAGCAGACTCTTGTCGGTGATACGCCGAGGTTGATTGATGAGTGGCAGGTTGTTCCGCACTTATGGAACTTGGTCAGGCATGCCGTGGACGAGCGCCGATCCTTATCCGGGCAATTCATTCTTACGGGATCGTCTGTTCCCAATGACGACGTCAACAGGCATTCGGGTGCAGGCCGCGTTGCTGTGCTGCAGATGCGCCCAATGACGTTGTTCGAATCCGGACACTCCACCGGGGCCGTGTCGTTGGCGGAGCTTATGGCAGAGGGGTTTGGTCCCGGGGTGGGAGCCGAGCTTGGGGTGGTTGATGTGGTCGAGCGATTGGTCATCGGCGGGTGGCCGGGTTCCGTCGATGTCACCGTGGAGGATGCCGCGCTTATCAATAGTGCTTACCTTGATCAGGTGTGTGAGGTCGATGTGGAGCTGGTCAGCGGGCGTCGACGTAATCCGCAGTTGGTACGGAGGATGGTGGCGTCGTTGGCGAGGCATGTGGCGACGAAGGCGAGCCTGCAAGCGATTGCCACGGATGCTGGCGGGGCTGAGGGTTCCATGGACAGGGGAACGGTGGCCGAGTACCACGCCGCCTTGGAGCGTCTCCATATTGTTGAGGATCTTCCAGCCTGGAACACTCATCTCCGGTCGAAGGCTCAGCTACGCACTGCGCCGAAGCGAGTGTTCGTTGACCCGTCGCTGGCGGTGGCGGCGCTTGGCGCTGGGGTCTCGAAGCTGCTGGCGGACCTCCGATATACCGGTCTTCTTTTTGAGTCTATGGTTATCCGCGACCTTCGGGTCTATGCGCAGGCAACAGATGCCGCTGTTTTTCACTACCGCGACTCCAACGGGTTAGAGGTGGATGCGGTGGTGGAGAAGCGAGACGGTAGCTGGGCTGCTTTTGAGGTGAAAATGGGTGCCGATGACGCGATTGAATCAGCAGCCCGCAACCTCCTCAGATTTGCCGATACTGTCGACACTTCCCGGGTGGGAGAGCCGCAGGCTCTGGTCATTATTGTTCCCACGGGGGTTGCTTATCGACGCCCCGACGGCGTCTTCGTCGTTCCCATCACCGCCCTCGGCCCTTGAGAGTCCACCAGGGGTAGAATGGGACGTCGTACTTGCACCCGGACTCAAGGAGACCGACATGGCTGACAACGCCCGCGCCGCCCGCCTGGCCAAGCGCATCCAGACGATCGTGGCTTCCGCTATCGAACGTGAGGTGAAGGACCGTCGCCTGGAGCTGGTCACTGTCACCGATACCCGGGTCACCGGCGATCTGCATGACGCCACCGTCTTCTACACGGTCCGTGGTCGTTCCATCGAGGATGAGCCGGATTATGACGAGGCCGCCGAGGCCCTGCACCGTGCTCGTGGCCAGCTGCGCAAGATCGTCGGCGATCAGCTCGGTGTCCGTTTCACCCCGACCCTGTCGTTTGAGGTGGACACGGTGCCGGAGGCTTCCGCGCACATGGAGGAGCTGCTCGCCCGCGCCCGTGCGCGCGATGAGGAGCTGGCCAAGCTCAAGGCCAACGCCAAGCCCGCCGGTGACGCGAACCCGTACAAGGATCACTAGTGCACTCATACTCCGAGGCTGCGCGTGCCATCGCCGCGGCCGATTCCGTGGCCGTGATCGGTCACGTGCGCCCGGATGCTGATGCCATCGGCTCTGTGTGTGCCACCGTCGGGGCCCTGCGGCAGTTGGGCAAGCAGGCCGTGGGCCTTATCGGCCAGGCTGATCCCTTCGCCGAGAACCTGCTCACTATTCCCGGCGCGCGGGAGATCCAGCTGGTGGATCATCTCCCGGAAGTGGACCTCATCATCACCGTCGACTGCGGTTCCATTGACCGCACCGGCACCCTGGCCGGGGCGATCGCCGCTCGGGCGGAGGATACCGTGGTCATCGACCATCATTCCTCCAACGAGGGTTTCGGCCGCGTCAACCTGCTGGATTTCAACGCCGAGTCCACCACCACGGTCCTCGGCCGACTTTTCGAGCTCATGGATATCACACTCGAGCCGCCCATCGCGCACGCGCTGTACGCGGGCTTGCTCACCGATACCGGCAGCTTCCGCTGGGGCAGCCCCGCGATGCACACCTTCGCGGCACGCCTCATGGACACGGGTCTCGACGTCCGCGCCATCGCCGTCGATCTCCTCGATTCCGGTTCCGTCGCGGATCTGCGCATGATCGGCCGCGCCCTCGCCAGCGTGGAAGTCCACGCGGCGGGGGAGCACCACCTGGCGCTCATCATCGCTGATCATGTCCTCGTGCAGACCGGATCCCTGCCAGCTGTGGAGGGTTTGGTCGATTTCGTCCGCTCCCTCGACGGCACGGACCTGGGCGCCGTGTTCAAGGAGTCGGTCCCCGGTGTCTGGCATGTGTCGCTGCGCTCCAACGCGATGGATGTCTCGCGTATCGCGGTGGCACTCGGCGGCGGCGGGCATATCCCGGCGGCCGGCTACACCTTCCACGGCACTGCCGCCGAAGCCAGGAAAGCGCTTCTTCTGGAGCTCGCCCAGCAGTGACCGTCTCCGCCCGGCAGATCTTCGCCCTGGCGCTCCCGGCGCTCGGCGTTCTCTCTGCCACCCCGCTCTACCTGCTGCTTGATACCGCCGTCGTCGGGCGCCTCGGAGCCTTCGAACTCGCCGCCCTCGCTGTGGGCACCACCGTCCAGTCGACGGTGACCACCCAGCTGACGTTCCTCTCCTACGGCACCACCGCGCGCGCCTCCCGCCTCTACGGTTCCGGCCGGCGTGCCGACGCCGTCGCAGAGGGAGTCCAGGCCACCTGGGTGGGACTTGCCGTGGGGCTGACACTGGCCGCCATCGTCTTCGCCCTCGCCACCCACATCGGCCAGTGGCTCACCGGTGACCCGGAGATCGCCGCGGCTGCCGCCACGTGGATCCGTATCGAGTCGATCGCCATCCCCCTCACCCTCATCATCATGGCGGGCAACGGTTGGCTGCGCGGCGTGCAGAACACCCGCAGCCCGCTCTGGTACACACTCGCCGGGGTCATCCCCGGGGCGATCCTCATCCCCATCCTCGTCGGGCTCTACGGCCTGCCCGGCTCCGCGATGGCCAACGTCGTGGGCATCACGATCACCTCCACACTCTTCCTCCTGGCTTTAGGCCGCGAGCACAATGGCTCCTGGCGCCCCCGCTGGGAGATCATGAAACGCCAGCTCGTCATGGGCCGCGACCTCATCCTGCGCTCCCTGTCCTTCCAGATCGCGTTCATCTCCGCGGCCGCCGTCGCCGCACGCTTCGGCACGGCGTCACTCGCCGCCCACCAGATCCTGCTGCAGCTGTGGAACATCATCACCCTGGTCCTCGATTCCCTCGCCATCGCCGCCCAGGCGCTCACCGGCGCCGCCCTCGGCAAGGGCACCATCGAGGTCGCCCGGGACGTCGGCCGCAAGGTCACGCTCTACTCGCTCATCTTCGCTTCGGCCCTCGGCGGGGTATTCGCCCTCGGCGCGGCCTTCATTCCCCGGATCTTCTCCTCGGACGCCGGTGTCCTCGACGCCATCTCCGGGCCCTGGTGGATCATGATCGTCATGATCATCCTCGGCGGCGTCGTCTTTGCCCTCGACGGCGTCCTCCTCGGCGCCTCCGACGCCGCGTTCCTGCGCACCATCACGATCATCTCGGTGCTTTTCGGTTTCCTTCCCGGTGTCTGGTTGTCCTTGCTTCTCGACGCCGGCCTCACCGGCATCTGGTGTGGCCTCCTCGCCTTCATCGTCATCCGCCTTATCGCGGTCGTCTGGCGCTTCAACTCGATGCGGTGGGCAACCGTCGCGGCATAGACGTTGAACTGGGCTTTTGCTAGGATTAGCCCAAGCTTGAGAGGAGGGCAACACCATGACTCAGTCGTCCATCATTCCCCTGGTCACCAATGAGGAAGTCTCCCGTCGCATGGAGTTCGCGGATGCGGCCCTCGCCGCGGCAGGGCATGAGGTTACTGACCCGCGTATGCGCGCGATACTGGCACAGGCCGCACGAGAAGAACTCGACGATCACGAGGTCGTGGCTGCATTGCGCGAGCTCATTCAACGTTGATGTCTAAGAAGCCCACCTTCCGTACCTGGGATGACTATTTCATCCCAGGTACTTCTGTGTTGAGGAACAAACTCTCCCGACCAGGGCATCCCTACGGTGAGCCGAACCCGGCTGCCCTCGAGCAACTGGAATCGAGCCTGACCTCTTTTCGTTTATCTCAACTAGCTGCGAACCCTATCCAGGGCAGTTTCGACTATGCCCACCTCAAAGCCCTTCACAGCTACATCTTCCAGGATGTTTACGACTGGGCAGGGGAGGAGCGTGTTGCCCCTGTCGACCGGTTCATGACGAAGAACGGCTACGCCTACTACCCTGCGGGGCCTGAGCTCAGGAGGGCCGTCGAGCGCCAGTTCAGGTTGTTGGCCGAAAAGGATGCCCTCCGTGGGCTAACCGGCGACACATTTGTCACGGAGCTGGCGGAGATCTGAGGTGAGCTCAACGTGATTCACCCGTTCCGGGAAGGCAATACCCGGACTCAGTTCGTCTTCTTCTCCCAGCTGTGCGTGCATGCGGGGCACGCGCTGGATCACACGCTCTTCGTAACAGACCAGTCCTTCAAGGATGAATTTGTCCGCGCGCGTTTCCATAGCCAGGCCTCGGGTAGCAATGAGCGCCTGGCTGAGGTCCTCCGACGCGCCATAAGCTAGCTCACCCCTCGGTGTTCCCACGTCGATCCCACCAGCCACAGCTCACGAACTGGGAAAATGCGACGCCCCGCGAAAATCCACGTGGAAACAACGAGGGGCCCACCATCCCACCTACCCTTAAACGAAGACATACCGTCCAAACCACCACACCCCCTGTGGTTACATACATGAGAAGGAGGTGCGCATGAGCACAACGCTGTGGGCCGTCAGTGACCTACACGGCGCCGTGAAAGCGAATACGGCGCGGATCGATGAGATCCAGCCCGAGGATCCCTCGGACTGGCTTATCGTCGCCGGCGATGTCGCCGAGCGCACCGACCTCGTCGTCCGCATTCTCTCCCAACTTCGCCAGCGTTTCGCGCAGGTCATTTGGGTGCCGGGCAACCATGAGCTTTTCTCGCGCTCCACTGATCGTCACCAGGGTCGGGAGAAGTACACGGAGCTGGTGGAGGCGATCCGCGAGATCGATGTGCTGACTCCGGAGGATCCTTATCCGACGTTCGGCGGCGTGACTCTCGTGCCTCTCTTCACGCTGTATGACTACTCCTTCCGCGGCCCCGGCATGACGGTGGAGCAGGCGGTGAAGGCGGCGCATGATCGCCAGATCATGATGACGGACGAGTTCGCCATCGCGCCTTTCGTGGATGTCCGTGCGTGGTGTTGGGATCGTCTGGCGTATTCCATCAAGCGTCTGTCGCTTATCGACGGCCCCACCATCCTCATCAACCACTGGCCCCTCGTACAGGAGCCCACCCTGGTCATGCGTCACCCGGAGATCGCTTTGTGGTGCGGTACCCGCCACACGCGGACGTGGGCGGAGCGTTATAACGCGCAGTCGGTCATCTACGGTCACCTGCATATGCCAGGCGTCACCGAAGTCGCCGGTATTAAACACATCGAGGTTTCCCTCGGTTATCCCCGTGAGTGGGAGCGCCACGGTCACCTCAATCCCTGGCCGTACCCGGTCATGCGTTTGGGTGGTGATGAGGATGCTTAACGACGCCCTCTTTCCCGACGCCGCCCGTTTCTGCTACGTCATCACCGATCGTGAGCGCCCTGACCTGCAGAACTATCACGGTCTCCACCCGCTGGAGCAGGCCCTGGTCTCTCATTCGGTGGATGTGCGCAAGGCCGAGTTCGGCGACGCCCGCTGGTGTGCCCACCAGGCGTTGCGGGATCTGGGGCAGTGGGACAATGAGCCGATCCTGCGTGGTGAGCGCGGTATGCCCCTGTGGCCCCAGGACATCACTGGCTCCATGACACACACGGAGGGTTTCCGGGCTGCGGTCGTCGCCCCGAAGACTCACGTGCGTTCCATGGGCCTGGACGCCGAGCCAGCGCAGCCGCTTCCACGCGAGGTCATCGGTTCCATTGCCCGTCCCGGTGAGATGCCCCAGTTAGAGCGCCTACGCAACGAGGGTGTCGATTGCGCCGACCGCCTCCTCTTTTGCGCCAAAGAAGCCACCTACAAGGCGTGGTTCCCCATGACCCACCGCTGGCTGGGTTTCGAGGACGCGGAGATCGACATCCGCTCCGACGGATCCTTCGTCTCCTACCTGCTGGTGCGTCCCACCCCGGTGCCGTTCATCTCCGGGCGCTGGATGGTCGACGATGGCTACGTCATCGCCGCCACCGCCGTGATCTAAGGCGCGGCCCTCGCCCCGGAGGTACCCTGCGTGAGGAATAGAAAAACCCCGGCTGCATGCCGACTCGTGTTCGACAGAGGCGTGTGCCGGGGACTTCGACTGACACGTTAGCGTGAATGGGGCGCCAGGCCAAGCACAGTAGGGCTCTAAAGCGTATTCGGCCGCGCCACGAACACGGTGGCCAGGCGCTTGCCTTTCTCCTTGATCAGCGCGATGGAGCGCCCATCAGGCGCCACGGCTGCATGCACCCCGACGAGCCCGCGGGGCTCCAGCCACTTGCCCATGGCCAGAGCCTCGGCTTCCTCCGCGGTCACCTCAAGCACCGGGTAGGAGCGGGCCAACGCCTCATCCAAGGTCAAAGACAGCCGCGGCGACTCCTCCAACTCCTCCAAGGTCAGTGCATCGGCCAACTCGAACGGCCCCACCGAGGTGCGTCGCAAAGCGGTGAGATGCCCGCCGACACCCAACGCCGCACCCAGATCGCGGGCGAGGGAGCGGATGTAGGTGCCCGAGGAGCAGTCCACCTCCACATCCACGTCGAGGAATTCCCCTTCGCGTCGAAATTCCAGCGCCTCGAAGCGTGACACCGTCACGGGCCGCTCGGGGATCTCCACGTCCTCACCGGCGCGCACCCGCTCATGCGCCCGCTTGCCGTCGATCTTGATGGCGCTCACTGCCGCGGGGCGCTGCATGATGTCACCGGTCAGTTCGGCCATCGCGGCCAATACCGTCTCCTCGCTTATCGACGCCGCGCTCGCCCCCGACACCACATCACCCTCGGCGTCGTCGGTAGTAGTGGCAGCACCCAACCGGATCGTCGCGGAGTACGCCTTCGTTGCGGCGACGAGGTGCGCGAGGAAGCGGGTGCCGCGCTCGATACCGACGACGAGCACGCCCGTCGCCATGGGGTCGAGCGTGCCGGCGTGCCCGACGCGGCGGGTGGAGAAAATGCGGCGAAGGCGGGAGACAACGTCGTGGGAGGTCATGCCCTGGGGCTTGTCCACCACGACGAGTCCGGAACTGGCCAGGGGATCGGTCATAGGGGGCAGTGTATGCCGTAGTCTGTAGCGGTGATTGTTTGGCACGGATTAGACACTGTTCCTGAGTCGTTGGCGGAGTCGGTTGTCACCATCGGAGTGTTCGATGGTGTGCATCGGGGGCATCGTCAGCTCATTGAGCGTGCCTCGCAGCTGGCCGATGAGCGGGGCGTCCCGGCCGTGATGGTGACTTTTGATCCGCACCCGATGTCGGTGTTCCTCCCGGAGCGTGCCCCGGTCATGCTCACCACGCTGGAGCAGCGCCTGAACCTGGCGAAGGGGATCGGTATTGACGCCACCCTCGTCGTCGATTTCACCCAGGAACTGGCCGGACTGAGCCCGGAGCAGTACTTCGAGACCCTCCTCCAGGGCACCCTTAAGGCGTCCGCGGTGGTGGTGGGGGAGAACTTCACCTTCGGCAAGGATGCCGCCGGCACCGCCGATACGGCCCGCGAGCTGGGCACAGAGCACGGTATCGACGTCGAGATCGTCACCCTGCTCCACGACGATGGTCAGCGCATCTGTTCCTCCGGCATTCGTGACTTCCTCAACGCCGGCGATGTGGAGCGCGCCGCCTGGGCGCTCGGCCACCCGTACACCGTCACCGGCCCCGTGGTCCGCGGTGCCGGCCGCGGTGGCAAGCAGCTGGGTTTCCCCACCGCCAATCAGTACTTCGCCGATGATGTCGCCCTGCCCGCCGATGGCGTTTACGCCGGCTGGTTCACCGTCCGGGGCCCCCGTGCCATCGACGGTGACATGGAGCCCGGCATCGCCTACCCGGCGGCGATCTCGGTGGGCACCAACCCCACGTTTGGTGATGAGCGCCGCAGCGTCGAGTCCTTCATCCTCGACCGTGACGCCGATCTTTATGGCTACGAGGCCGATGTCGCTTTCATCGGTTACGTCCGTGACATGCAGAAGTTCGATTCCGTCGACACGCTGCTAAACGCCATCCGCAATGATGTCGAGCGCGTGCGGGAGATCCTCGAGTGAAGCTCATCCTCGACCTCGACACGGGTATCGATGACGCCTTCGCCCTCGCCTATGCCCTCGCGTCGCCTGAGGTCGAGCTCATCGGCGTGACGTGCACCTATGGCAACGTGCTTGTCGACGCCGCGGTGCGCAACACCCTCGCCCTCCTCGAGCTCTTCGGCCGTCCGGACATCCCCGTGTACGTGGGGCCCTCGCCGGAAGGGTGGGCCGTGGCGGAGATCTCTGCGTTCATCCACGGATCCAACGGACTCGGCGAGGTACAGCTTCCGGAGGCTGCGGTTAAGCCCGCCAGCGATGCCGTCGAATTTCTTATCGACGCCACCCGTTCCCACCCCGACCTCGTCATCGTCCCGACGGGACCGTCGACGTCCATTGCGGCGGCGCTGGAGGATGACTACTTCGCCGAGCACGCCCGCATCGTCATGATGGGTGGTGCGCTCACCGTGCCCGGTAACGTCCGCCCGTGGGCGGAGGCGAATGTGTGGCAGGACCCTAAGGCCACGAACGAGGTGTTCCGCCGGGCACATAACGTCACGATGATCGGGCTGGATGTCACTCTGAAAACCCTGCTCACCCGTACGGAGACCGCGCAGTGGCGGGCACTGGGTACGCCCGGTGGCACAATGCTTGCCGACGCCGCCGGCCACTACATCAACGCCTACGCCACCACCGCCCCGCACCTCGGCGGCTGCGGCCTGCACGATCCGCTGGCGGTGGCCGTGGCGATCGACCCTTCGCTCGTCGAATGCCTGGCGCTGCCCATGCAGGTTGACGTGGTGGGGGAGACCCGTGGGCGCACCATCGGCGACCTCTCGCGGCAGGGCCCGTTGGTCAATGTAGCGGTGGGTGTAGATGTAGAGAGATTCCTCGGCGAATTCATGGAGCGATTGACTAGGCTGGCCGCTAACACATAAGCCACCTGGGAGGGCCACATGGAACTGCGTAACGGCGTCGCCGCCTTCGACCCTGTCACCCTGCGTATCGCCGCGGAACAGCTGCCCACCGTGCAGCTGCCCGAGGCCCTCGATGCCGAGATGCCCGAGCACCTGTGCCGACTCGCTGAGGTGGAGGTCACGCCCTTCAACGTCGCCGCGAAGATCGACACCGGGCAGCTGACCTGGCGTGGGGAAGCTAAGGCCACGGAGTTCACTACCTATGCCGGCGGGCAGGCCTCCGGGGTGAAGCTCTCCGGGGCGCGCGTCGCCGAGCTTGCCGACGCTACCGTCGCTCGCGTCACCATGAAGCTCGAGGACCGTAAGTTGCGGGCGTGGTTCGCGGAGCTGCCTGCAGAGGTTGCGTCATTGGATGCGTTTGAGTTGGTGGCCGATGTGCGCCGCTGGATGAAGGACTTCTCCACCGAGGACAAGAAGGTGGACACTCTCATCGTCCCGCAGCAGGACGTGGACTACGAGGCCTTCGTCAAGGGTCTGGACAGGTCGACGCGGCAAACGATTCGCGCCGTTATCGACGAGAAGGGCGCCCGTGTCATCGCCGAGACCATCATCGCCGGCAGCCTGCCGTCCTGGGGTGCGCCAAAGAAGGTCGTGCTGGGGGAGCGCGGGCCCGTGCTGTTCTGGTTCAGCGAAGGCAACGAAAACAAGGCGCTGCCGTTCGCTGTGGTGTACACGGAGACGGGGGCTTGGGTGGGGGCTGGGTAATTGGGAACTTGAGACGGTAAAGCTTGCGCGGACAAAATTGTCTTACAGTTGATTAAAATATCAGCATGAGTCTAAAGGGGTTGAAGTGATACTAACGAGGATCGAATCGCTAAGAAACTGCGGCCATTTCGAAGACTATTCCTGGCGAAATGGTTTAAGAGAATTTAAGAGAGTCAATGTAATATACGGACCTAACGGAACTGGGAAGTCATCACTGTCCGCTGCGTTTGACGACTTGAGACAGGGCGACAGAGCGTATGGACGAGTTTCGTTAACTTTCTCCGACGTTCAGAATGCGACGACGACCGATCATCAAGACAGTGTCATTTTCGATCGAGTAATGGTTTTCAGTGACCGATATGTAGATAAAGGTCATCGCTTCAGGGACAAGCCCGAAATGAGTGCGGTCCTAACTGTGGGAGAGAAATCGGTTGAGGAACAAGACAGACTAGAGGAGATCGAGGAACTTCTTAAAGCCGAGGAGGATAAGCGAAAGGAATCCAAGGCGTCGTTGGAACGGGCTAGGAAAGTCATAGACAGTGTTTACGAAGACGTTTCGAAGAATGTTGTAGCGCTAGTCTCGAACGCGGGGGGTCGTTGGCGTAGTAGGACAAGCTTCAGCAGGGCGAAGGTGAGAGAGGCATATGAGCATGCCAAGCCCGAATGGAGTGAACTTGACGAATCTAATCTTCAGTCGAATATTGCGATTCTGAATTCGGGAAATCGTCCAAAACTGCCGCCGATTCAGTCGACGGTGCCGATCGCGAATGATCTGATAGATCGGCTTAAATTGCATCTACTCAAGACGCCGATGACGATAGTATTGGATACTTTAGAAGCGCACCCGGAGGCAACAATCTGGGTCCAGGAGGGGCGTCAGCTGCACGAGGGGAGCAGTTCTTGTATTTTTTGTTCGGGGCCTTTGACCGATGATCGAAAAGCAGCTATTGAAGACCACTTCTCTGATGCTGTTGCCGAGCTGGAGAGGGAAATAGACGCAATACTGGGTGAACTTCGTATAGCGGAGAAACAATGCGAGACTGTCAGACTTTCACTGCCTGACGAAGGACTACTGCTGGAAGATTTGCGGGAAGCCTACCGGTCCAGCAAACAAGACGTGGAAAATGCCCTACGAAGGCTCGAGGGCTGGTGTCGCGAGCTCGGAAAGGTGGCTCGCAAAAAGCGAGAAAACGTGCTGGCTCCGTTCGAACTCCTTCAAACGCAAGTCGAAAGCCCCAGAGTTAACGACGCCCGATTCAAAGCTTTGTGTGCAATGCATGACGAGCGTGTGGAGCGGCATGAGGAAGCTTTGCAGGAGGCGGCCAAGGCGGTGGAAGAACACTATTTGAAGCTGAATGAAGAGACAGTAGTCTTGCAGAAGAAAATAGTTGCAGAATCCAGCCAAGAGTTCGATGTGGCCTCACAGAATATCGGTGACCTAGCCAGAGAGAGGGATGCTCTTAATAATCGTGAGGCAGATCCTATGCCTGCTGCGGAGGTCCTGACCAGGGAAGTGGCTCGAATGCTTGGTAGGAGTGAACTTACATTTGAGCTTTATGAAAACCAGTACCGCGTGATGAGAAATGGTGAGCCTGCGGTTGGGTTAAGTACGGGTGAAAGATCTGTGATCATGTTGATTTACTTTATGGAGGCGGTTGCGCGCGTACCCGGGCCTAAACCGATTGTGGTAATTGATGATCCTGTTTCTAGCATGGACAGTGATGTTTTTATGGGCATATCGACGTACATTTGGTCGGAGGCTGTAGTCAAGGAAAGTATGGCTCAGCTAATACTTTTGACCCATAACTTTGAGCTGTTCCGTCAATGGGACATTCAACTAACGTCTGCAAAGCATATTAAGTCGAGCCTGTACGAACTCCGGTCCAAGCATAAGAGTGGATTGGATGGAGATTTGCGTAGGACTCCTGATCTCGTAGCTTGGCCTCCGAGTAATAAGGTCCGCAAGAAGATTCGATCTACTTACTATCATGCATTCATGGTGGTGGAGGAAGCAAAGCGAAATCTGAACGAAAATGATTCCTTGGAGAATCGTCTGGATGCGCAGTTGCTCTTTCCTAATGTGATTCGTAGGCTTCTCGAGTCCTTTCTGGCTTTCAAGTTCCCCGCGTCCGTCGGTGACTTTAACGGTTCAATGAGGAATGCGGGAGAGTATTTGAAAGATTCTGGTTATAATGGAGATGCGGATGCTCTCCGCCTGCGCTTGACTCGTTATACCCATGCTTACTCGCACAATGAATCGCCGTCGATTGGCGACATTGTTAGCCCGGATGAGGTGAGGACAGCGATATCTGCTGTGTTTGTTTTTATGAAGGCTCTTGATCCACAGCACCTGTCTGGGCTTTGTGAAGTGCTCGAGATTGATGAGAGCGGGCTTGTTTCAGACTTCTAAGCCCACGTAATCTTCGTTACTCGGTCACTGCCCTCACCGCCAGCACGTGCAACGCCCATTCCATCGGCAACGCCTCGGAGAACTTGAGTCCACGGGCGTCGTCGACACTCATCGTGGGCAAAGGTCTTTCTCCGACGGGCAGTGCCATCACTTCCTCCACTCGCGCCCGCACATCACGTGGGTCGAAAAAACCGCTAAGCCCGATGACGTCGTGGCGAGCGACCTGGTCTGAGCGTACGATTCCGGTCTCCGCCAATGCGGCGATGACCTGTGCGTTGTGTGCGTCGCCGGCCCACGTCCACCATTCCCCGCCACCGTTGGCTCCCCGGTGCTCCAGGATGACGCGGCTGTCGGGTGACACGGTGACCTCCTTGTCGAGGCGTAGCGACTCCAGCCCGGCTTTGGCGCGGTCGGTTAACCGGACCCCGCCCGGATCGGAACCCAGCAACACCTGCCGCATACCCTCGGACACCTCCGAGCCGAATCCCGGCCCCAGGAAGCCCCAGCGGGTCTTGGCTGGCTTGTCGATCGGCTCGACATAGAGCCGCCGGCGTCGCCAGTCGATCGTTTCGACTATCCAGCTGCGCCCGGCGAGAGCAATGAGCAGAATTCGGTCCGGATCCGGGGAACCCACCGTCTTCAACTCGACGGTGCCGATCTCGCGGCGGCCTGACAGAACGGTGAACATCGGAGGAGTGGTGAACGCGCTGAGCAGCTCCATGAAGTGGCGGCGGCCGAAGGCCTTTTCCGCAGCCTCGCCGATGAAAGCCAACGCCCCGTCAACCTCCAGCATGCCGACCGACACCAGATGGTCGAGGATTTCTTGCCCGTCTCTCCCGAGTACGTCGGGGTCCATCAGCCTGGAGCCTGCCCACAGTTCCTTCCACGTCGCGGTATTGATGGCACCCTTGTGCAGTGCGGCGGCGAGGAATTGCTGGGCCGCCATATGCATTGGCACCGGTGGAGGGTTGACGGGTTCCACATACCCGGAGGACCAGGCGTGGAGCATCCCCAGTGTCTCTAGTAGCGCGTCATCACCGAGGCTGATGAACAGGCAGTTGCGCACGGAGCCTGACCGCCGCCCGGTGCGTCCCAGGCGTTGCAGGAAGGACGACACCGTACGCGGCGTGCCGATCTGGATGACCCGGTCCAGATCGCCGATGTCGATACCCAACTCCAGGGTGGAGGTGGCCACAATGATGCAGTCCGTCGCGGTGGCGAAGGCATGCTCTGCTTCCCTGCGTTCCACCGCCGAGAGCGAGGAATGGGACAGATAGACGGAGGTGTCCTCACGTCGGAGAGCTCCGGCGAGTTCCTCTGCGCGCATGCGGGAGTCGGTGAAGACCAGGCGCTTTTCTCCGAGGTGCATCCTCGACAGGAGCCGGGCCACCTGGTCGATGTCCTCGAGCTGGTCCACCCATATCTCGGGCGCCGCCGCGTCACTCTCCACCGGAGGGTTAATCACACGCCCGGGGCGGTCCTGCCCGCCCTGGAGCCATCCGAGCAGCAAGTCAGGGTTACCGACAGTGGCGGACATCCCGACCCGCTGTACCGGGCGTCGCAGGTGATGCTCCAGCCGCGCCAGCACGGCGGAGAGGTGCCAGCCGCGGTCATCGCCTGCGAAGGCGTGGACCTCATCGATGATCACGGCGCGGACGGCACCAAGAAATTCACGGTCGTCAACGCTTTGGGAGACCATCATGGCCTCCAAAGATTCCGGGGTGGTCAGGAGGATATCGGGCTTGTCTCGCTTGATGCGCTTGCGTGCCGACGCCCCCACGTCTCCGTGCCACACCGACACCGTGCGGCCCAACCAGGACGCGTAGTGGGTAAGACGCGGCTCGAGGTTGTTTAGCAGCGCCTTGAGGGGGCAGATGTAAAGCACCGAAACCCCGGCCCAGTTTTCGGACGCCATGCGGCTGAGCAGCGGGAACGTCGCTGCTTCGGTCTTGCCACCGGCGGTGGGTGCCAGGAGGATGGCGTCCTCACCTGCCTGGAGGGGAGACACGGAAGCGTTCTGGAGGGGGCGCAGGCCCGGCCACCGCAGGGTGGTCACGATGTGGTGCTGTAGTACGGGGTGCAGGGAGAGGAAACCGTCGGACATGGTCAGAGCTCGATGTCGTTGGGGTTTGTCACGGGGGTGACCGCGGCTGCACGCTCGGAATCTGTCATAGTCGTGACCGGGATGGACAACGCGTAATCCGTGCGCGGGTCAAAGTCTGGATGCAACTGGACACGGTCCAGGATGTCAACCAGGATGCGCAGGAATTGCCGCGGCGCGATGCCCACCTGACCACCGAGTTTCCCGGCTACTGCGTCGGCGAGATCAGAGATGATGGTGTCGTCGAGAAGCTGTCCGCCGTACAAGTCGCGGACGCGGCGCCCCACGGCCTGCAACTTCTCGTGGTTGAATCCCTGCAGCCTCACCTGTGGCAGCCGCGGATTGTCCCACCTCGGATCCCCGGAGAAATCCACGCTCAGGCGCGCATCCAACGGCTGCAGACGCTTGACCCCCTGCGGGCCCTCAAAGAAGGCACCGGTGCCGGTGATCAGCAGGTAAAGGCCCGGGTAGTGGCCGGAGTCGATCTCATCGATCCACTGCCGCAGGGCGTTGAGTGCCTTCTCGCGGGAGTCCGCGCGCATACGCTGCAGAGTCTCCACCTCGTCGAGCACGAGGACCAGGCCGCGGTGGTCGGAGCCGCGGAGAACCTCCAGCAGACCGCGGAAGAAACCCATGGCGGTGAAGTGGTCGAGCTCGGACTTGACGCCGGCCTGCCGTTTGATGGAGGCAGCGATCGTTGGCTGGCCACCCAGCCAGGCGGCCAGACCGTCGGCGACGACAGCATCGTCGACGTTGAGGGCGTCGCGGTAGCCACGCAGGGCCAGAGGGAACACGGGGGCGGCTGCGGCGACGGGGGACAGGCGTGTCTCCATGACGGTCACCGGGTCCTCGCCCGAGCTCATGGCGTCCATCTCGACCTTGTACAGCCAGGAGTCGAGGATGTTTCGGAACGCCTGGCGTGGGAACGCC
Source organism: Corynebacterium sp. (assembly GCF_030538285.1). Classification (GTDB taxonomy): domain Bacteria; phylum Actinomycetota; class Actinomycetes; order Mycobacteriales; family Mycobacteriaceae; genus Corynebacterium. The sequence continues at coordinate 17,914 of NZ_JAUNUG010000030.1, read as the reverse complement.
GAGGTACGGAGGGATTCGGTGGCACGCCGGTACACGGTCTCCAGTTTGTGCAGTGGCGTCTCCAGCTCCGAGATCTGCACTTCGGCGACCGCGAAGTCCTGATCGAGAGCCAGCTGTTCGATCCAGCGGGCGGCAAAGGTCTTGCCCGAGCCGTATTCACCGCGTAGCGCCTTGAAAACCCCACCACCGGACGCGACGGTGTCCAGTTCCTCGAGGATGGTCGGTTCCAGATGATCCAGTCCGACCGCCAACTGGTCCAGACCCTCGCTGGGCACGGTGCCGCGCCGGAGCGCGCTGATGATGGCGGTGCGGCGGGCCGGGGACACGGAACCGTGGTCAGTCATCTCACTTCACTCCGAACTGCTCGAACAGAAGCTCCGGGTAGAGGACCAGATCCTCACCCGACATGCTCAGGGCTTCGACGCCGTCGACGTTGACGATGCGGCGCAGCTCCGCCAGCACGCCCCGCACCATGAGGGGTGTCAGCGACCAGGTGTCACGCACCACGGTAACGGGCAGGCGGTCGTTGTTCGCGTCGATCTTACGCAGGAGGTCAGCAACCTCGGTCGCCTTACGCCCAGCCACCGGGTGGCGGTCGACGCGCTCCTTGAACATGCCGGTTCCGGCCAGCTTCGCGTAGCGGTCCTGAGCTGCTGTGGGGGCCGGTGTCTGCTCGTCGAAGAGTGAGAGGGGGTCCGGCCGGGCGGACGGGGGCTGCATTTTCGACGTCAGAGGCGCCCTGGTCGAGGGCTGCTCGGACATGGACAGTGACCACCATTCCGGCTGGGTCGACAGCCGGTCGAGGGCCACCGCGGGGAAGGCTGTATCAGCGCCGAAAGCGGCGGCTGTCTGAGCCAGCACTGACACGGGCGCGATGGCTTCGGCCAACGTCCCTCCACCGTGATAGCCGGCCTTCTTCGCCGTGTAGCGGACATCCTCGTCAACGGCGAGGACGATGGAGCCGCTGTTGGCCAGCACCCGGTCACCGGCGACGCCGATCTCATTGGGGCCTGCCGGTAAGTCGTCTGTGCGCCATCGGGCGGAGATTGTCGTCTCGGTGGGCACGATGCCCGCGTGGTCCTTCTCCGCGATGTGCCCGTGGTCGGAGGTGAGGATCACGGTGCGGCCCACCCGGTGGGCGCCTTCCAGCAGGACACCGAGGTGCCTGATGTCTTTTACTCCCCAGGTCCGACCCATCGGATTGGATCCACCGAGAGCATCGTCGACGGTGTTGAGGACGGCGGCGATGAAGGGTGCAGACTGAGTGTCCTCGACGAGCTCCTTCACGTGGTCATTGATCCCGGTGGCCAGGTCGTCCTTGTGCAGGAGACGGCAGGCCTGAGGGCCCTGCTTTTTGAACGTGGACGAGTAGGCTGCGCGGAGGTTCTCTCGCTCGATATTCTGTCCGCCCGCAGCCAGCCTGCCTGACAACAGGGAGGTGCGGGAGTAGTTGGTCACCGTCGGCAGGGCGGCCAGGGCGGCGCGAAGCTCTCCGCGGTCACTCGCCATTTCCTGCCAGTCACCCGGGTATGTGCGCTGGATGGAGGACAGGATGTCGTTGTGGACGCCGACCGAGGCGCCGTCGATGACTAGGAGGAGGACGGGGCGGAGGTTCTCGTCGACTATCTTGCCCTGGTGTACCGGGAACACGACTTCGCTCAGTACGTCCTCGATGAGCAGGGTGTCGCCGGCGGCCTCCCTCTGTGTTCCGGAGGCTGCGAGAACACGTGCGAATCCCCGGTCGGCCACCTGACGGCGCTGGCGGACTGCCGTGGTGATCTCCCGCGTCGCGGTGATGAGTTCGGTGTTGGAGGTACCGTCCCAAGCGCGGTTGACGCAGGTGTCGACCCAGCTGAGGTCGTCGCGGTAGTGGGTCAGCCAGCCGGAGAGACTCTCGGGGTGCGCGACCTCGGGTGCGGCGAGCCAACCGAGCAGCCTCGCCAACGATTCCACCACCGGCAGGATTTGCTGGCGGGTGACCAGTCGGTGGGCGCGGATGTCTTCGAGTGCCTGGAGGACCGAATTGAGCTCCCGGGTCCGCAGGGCTGTCGTCGCCGCATGAGCGAAGGCGGACAGTCGTGCCTCGAGCGAGCCCCGGAACACGGTCGACAGGGGCACCAGCGAGGGTTGTCCGAGCCCTTGCGCGGACACCAGCAGGTGCTCTGCCTCCTGGGCGCTGGCCCAGGCCTGTTCGGAGGCGGAGGAGTCAAGCATGCCTTTCGATGCCCGCGCCCACGCCCCCAGCTGCTCTCCGGTGGCGATGCCGGACCGGGTGATCACCCGGAATCCGCCGAGGGCGGAGGCCTGATCTGCCGCATGCGTCAAGGCCTGGGCGCTGAGGACTTCGGCGAGGAAACCGAAAGTGAGCAACTCGGCCGGGCCGCGGTTGGCGAGGGTCTCGACGACCGCGACCGACTGGGGTCCGAGTTTGCGCCGGAGCCAGTCGAGGGCGCGTCCCTGGACGTCGTCGGACAGCGCTGTGGTGAAGTGCTCCCAGTCGGCTGCGGCGGCCGGGGTGAGTGACCAGCTGAGCAGATCCCGCAGGGCGTGGATGTTGCGGCGGAATACACCCTTCTGCAACACCTGACCGTAGAGATGCTCAGAGCTGAGTACACCCAACGGAGCTGGTTCGACCTTGCTGTCGGAAGACTGCAGGAAGGCCAGGATCTGGCTGGAGTCCCGCCGGTCGCCGACCAGGTCGCCGTGCTGCCGGCTGGCGGCGAACAGAGCCCGCAAGCTCTCTGCGGGATCGAGCTGGTAGACACCCTGGTACGGAACCAGTCGAGATCGGACATCCAGGGGCAGATCGTCGGTACGCAGCGGCGTGATGAGGAATGTCCACGGGGAGTCGTCGAGTTGGGAGAGTTCCCAGCGCAGTGCCAGGAGCGTGGGGCAGGCGGCCACCCGGTACTCGACACCGTCGGACGTACGCAGTGTGGAACCGCCGGTCCACGGCGCACGGGAATGGACGGCGACGACACCCTCGTCGTAAGCCTTGGCACGGAGTGACTGGATCCGGGCCTCCAGGTCGCGACTACTGAGAGGAATCACCGTTGGGCTGATCATCGGGTGCCTGCAGACGGGTCGAGGAATTCGATGGTCACTTTCACCGGACGACTCGGACTGACACCGAGATCGCGAAGTTTCTCTTCGACGACGGAGAACCTGGTGACCTTTTCGAAGACCACGGGCGGAGACACCCGATCATCCAGATTTGGTTCATCGGGATCCGGGGTATGCGGGTCCGGAACGATCGGCGGCGGCGGTGGCGGGGGAGGAGTGATGACATCTGCGATCCAGCGGGCCACCTCATCTTCGAAGCGGTCGACGACGGATTTCGCGTTGGTCTTGAACTGGTGGTCAGCCAGCCCCGAGACGAGGCGATTGAGAATGATCGCCGCACCGCCGTCATTGCCCGGGCGCTGCGCCGCGTAAGATTGCAACGTGGTCACATGCTGGCCGGTCGACCCTGTCAGCAGGCGACGGAGAGCTGTCGTGACGTCGCCGGCCGTGTTCAGCGCCTCGTTTGCCTCCTGCGGGGAGGCACCGAGGATGCGGTTTTTGCCGGTCACCGCGTCAGCCAGGTGCGCGACCGTGCGCTGGGCGTTCCCGCTGTCCCTGTGCAGGCGGTCCAGTAGTCCGGTGAGCCCCTCCGCGAGTTCACCGCGACTGGTCCTGTGCGGGTGATTCAGGCGGTTGAACACCGTACTCAGCTGTGTCGACATGGCCTGGGCATCGTTGTGACGTTCGGCAACCTTCTCTGCGACGCCGTCGCGTAGCTGGAAGAGATTGTTGGAGTTCAGACCCGGGCTGATGAACAAGCCGAACAACCCGCCGACGACCTCCAGGGCAGCGTCCCAGGTGGCGTACTCGGGGAGTTCGACCGGGTGCAACTCCATACGCGGGGTGATCTCCTGCACTCGCGGGGTGTGTTCGAGGAGCTGGTTGTGGTGGTACCAGGAGCGGTTGCGGTAGGCCGCCCACGCGGCCACGTGCAGATCGATGATGAGCGGGCTCAGGCCCTGCCGGGGATTGATGCCGGCGACAGCGTTACGCAGCGCCTGCACCTGCAGGACGCCCGTGGAATCGTGGCTTTCCGACCGCAGTTGGGTTTCGATGGCCGTCATCACCGAGCTGGAGGTGTCCTGGTTGAACACGAGGTGGGATTCCCCCACCCCGGCCAGGTTGAGCGCCGTCAGAAGGATCCGGGCAGCCTTGCGCGCCTCGGGCTCCAAGTCCGCACGACCATTGGCGTCTCCGGCAGCCCGACGAAGCGCGTCGATGACGCGGTTGACGTCGGTGGCGGTGATCGCTGACGTAGATTCGAACAGGGGGTGGTCAGGATAGCGGGCAGTGAGGGCAGCCTCGATGAGGCGGTCTGCGGCCTCCTCCAGGGTGGCACCGGTCTGCTGCCGGACCGTGACGCTGGGATCCAGGCTGCGAAGCGGAGGCTGTCCCTCCGGGAAGGTGGCGCCGCTGGTCACACCGTAGGCCGTGGAGATGTGTCGACGAAGCTCGCCCTCCAGGGTCTTCTGCCGCTGGGCAAGCACCTGACGGACCGCCTCCTTGACGTCCTCCGACAGACGGGACGTGTGGTCACGCCAGCCGTTGGGCTGCAGAACGTGATCAATGATCACGAGTTCACCCAGACGGGTCTGGTGTTCCGCCGGCAGGAACTGGGGCAACCAGGCAATGGTGAAGGGGGAGCTGCCGCTCTGTTCCTGTAGGGCCCCGATACGTTGATGATCCTCAGCGATGGTGTGGCCGGTTTCGTCCAGAGGCAGATCGATGACCAGCCGCAGCGCATCCTGGGTGGAGGGCAGGAAGGCATCGGCGACGAGTTCCCTCTCGTCGCGCACGTTGCCGAAGATGATCTCCACTGTGCGCGGAGTGCCCCGCCAGACCACGGATCGAGAATAGGCGCCGTCCGCCTGCTGGTTCAGTCCGTGGACCTGCAGGGCCTTGGCCAGTTCGGTGCGCACCCGGGCCTGACGCCGGGAAGAGGTGTCCTCGATCTGGGCCCCGCGGATGACCTCCTCCCAGGGAACTTCCTCCAGCTTGAGGGTGATGACTGGGTCCTGGCTGCCCTCCTGGATGAGGATCTCCGGGAATTGTGCAGCCCACCCGCGGACCTCGGACAGCGTGCTGGAGACAGCATCGCCGGCGAAGACTTCGACCATGGAACCGTGGTTGAGGTGTGCCAGACGGCTTGCGGTGATGGCCTTGAGAGCGGGGACCCCCGGGGCCAGAGCAGAGAGGATCAGGGTCTTGCCCACCCGCAGGTGGCCCTTGACGTAGGGAGGGACCTCAGATTCCGGGGTCGACGGGTCGACTCCGGCTTTGCGGTAGATGAAAGGCCGCAGCTTGTCCCGCCAGAAGGCCTGTCCCTTGCGGAAAACCTCCGCCTGGGAATTCTGTATGTGCTGTGAGCCATCGATGACATGGTCGAAGGCGTCGCCGACAGGGATCACTGAGTCGATCCGCATGGTGTCCCGCTTGGACACCAGCAACGACTCCATCACCTTGAGACCGGTGCGCTCACGCTGCATGGCCGGGGCGAGGTGCATGAGGGTGTCCACGAGCGCCGGGGAGAACGGGTACGTCAGACGGAACGCCTCCATGTCGGAGGCGCGGTGCTCCTCGGACGTGTTCACACCGTCCAGCAGGACGTTCGAGATTTCGCTGCGCAGGTTGAGCCGGTCGAAGGCCTGGTCGAGCTCCAGCTCGGCGGCGTGGTTCTTCGGAGTGAGGAGGCGTTTGTTGGCGATCAACGGAAGGTTGCGGTTGCCCAGTTCCAGGTTGTGAAAGCGGCCCTCCTGGTGGGCAAAGGCTCGCTGTCGGGCCTCGACGTCGGCACCGGCTTCAATCGAGGTGTCCTGCCAGGTACCCAGGTCATGCTGGCGGGCCACAATCGAGATCATCGGGACGGCCATCTGACCCAGTTTGCTCTCGACAAGAAGGGTAAGTTTCTGGGCCTCCTGGTTGAACCTCTCGCGGGAGGGGACCAGGAACGTCAGCCAGAGGATGAGCTCATCGAGATAGAGCACCACGCCCTCATATCCCAGAGACTTGGCATGGGCGGACATGACGGACATGCCCTCTGCCAGGCCGAGCCACGGGGAGTGAGCGGCATAAGAAGTAAAGAGGGTCTCCGTCAGTGCTGCGGCGAGCGCTTCGCGAACCTTTTCTGTGGCACTAGAAGCGCGACCCTCGCCATAAGCGACCGAGTCCCATTCCCCGGCCAGCGGTGCCGCACCAATGGCGGCGAAGTCAATGCCGGAATCAGCGAGAGCTGCGGAACGGGTGGCACCCTCCGGACGGGTCTTGGCGCCGTTCAAGGCTGCGAAGAATGCCTGATCACCCATGGTGGAACGTAGGTTGTCGGCATCCCGGAAGAGGGACTCACTGGAGTGCAGAACAGGTGCCGAAGCATCCGGATGCAGGCGTGCCACATGTTCCAGATAACCGCGGAAGAGCGTGTCTTCGATGCTGGTCGAATCGAGGAAGTGGAAAGGCAGCTGCAGCAGATTCGCACTGATCGCTGCAGGGTGAGAAGACACCAGAGGCTGTAGCTCAGCGATCTCACGTGTAACCGGAGTGCCGGACAAAAGCGCGTAGAGCACGGCCATGAAGTGTGATTTACCGGAACCGAAAGAACCGGACAGGTAGAGGCCCTGGTTATCCCCGGAGCTCAAGCCCTTTTCCACGAAAGACAGGGCGGTTCCCAGGCTTCCGGCGATCTCATCGGTGACGACATAATCCCGAACAGTTTCGTCAAGGCTGTCTCTCTCAACGGACTCGGCGAGCTTGAGGACGAACGTGTCGCCTTCGTACTTGGGAATGTTAAAGACGTCACGCAGCAGGGGAGCTGTGGAACCTCCTGCTCCGGGGAGCGTGAAAGCCATGGTTATGCCTGTCCCTTCTTCTTGGTGGTGCGTCGGCGTCGGGTCTCGGGCACGAACCCGTCTAGATCCTCGACGGTAGTGCCGATGTCCGCGGCAGCTGAGCGCAGCTGGTTGGTGAGGTAGTCACCGAGACGGACACCCAGGTTGGGGTCGATGTCATTGTGCCACTGCACAATCCACGGCAGCTGCTCCTTCAACCCACTCAAAATTGCACCTAACGTCTCGCGAGGTGCGTCGTCATCTTTGAGGTCGCTGTACAACGACATTAACGCCAGTCCCTGTTGCAGGTGGTCCCAACCGGCCCACCCGATTCGAAAGGTGGGGTCCGTGACCGGTGAGGCCCCAGGGTAGGAGATGAACCGTTCCTTCGGCACATCCAGTTTCCCGCGGTGGCGCCACACCGCCGGGTACATGTCCGCGCTGGTGTAGTTCGGGGGAACCGGAACATCCTCGGGCCCAATTTCACCTGCGTCTTCACCTCGTTGGGCGTCCCAGGTGGCTTCCCATTCGGCTCGCTTGCGGATTCCGCGTCCCTTGTAGCGCAGGGCCTTCAGATAGGGCACGGGTTCGTTGTTGAGCAGGTCCATGAGCATGTCCAGGATGCTGCGGCCGTGTTTGGTGCTCCACAAGGGCAGCACGTCACGGACATCGGCGAAACCAGGGTCGGTTTCGATGATGCCGGCGAGCTCCCGCAGGGTGCGGGTTTGGGGCATGCCGTCGTGGCGGAACCAAAGGGAGGGGGTCTCCAGACGTACTAGCAGCCAGGCTTCCAGGGCGTGGTGGACTTTGGTGTCCCAGGGTTCGTCGGCCCAGCGGCGTTTGTATTCGGGTCGTTCCAGCAGGCTAATGCTGCGATCCTCGCTGATGAGGGCAAGGCGCTTCTCGACGACGCCCCGGTAGGTGTCGTCCCAGCAGGTGGGCAAGGTGGTGGTGAGTGTGGAGTGGTGCCGATCAAACCAGGCAGTGTCGGTGTCGCCCGCTGCGACGCGGCGGGCGAGGGCGATTTCGAAAGCGCGGGTACCCAGGGGGATGCCAGTGACGTTGCCGACGGGGAGGGAGAGGTCAGTGTCAGTGAGTCCGTAGAGGTGGTAGACGGCCCAGTCGAGTTCTTCTTGTTCGGCAATCATGAGCTCGCGGATGCGGTAGTACTCCTCCTGGGCATGGTCGATGACGGCCGCTGATGGGGTGGTGGTGTCGAACAGTACGGCGGGGTCGTAGTCGGTGAGTTGTTGAGCGAGGGTGTCGAGGCGTCGTCCGCGTTCCAGGACGCTGCCCTCGGGGAGGGGGAAACGCTTGAGTGTGGTACCGGTGAACTCGTAGAATCGCTCCCACGTGTCACTAGCGATGCCTCCGCCGTATCCTCCATTTCCCTTGTCGTGGCTGTTTTGTTTGAGCCAGAAGCAGGCGGTGGAGGAGTTGAGGATCCCGAGCAGTTCGAGGTGGTCGTCTTCAGTGGCATCGGCGGGGAGTTTGATGACGGGGGCGCTTTGTTTGAAGACTTTTCCGCCGCGGTCGAGAACAAAGTGGTTATGCGTAGCCACAAAAGCAAAAGTGATCGTCAGCTCAGAGGCTCCCTGGTCTATGGGGAATTGATGCCATTCGTACCAAGGCCGACCGTCCGAAAGGTAGGTGCCGCCGGAAAAAGTTGCGCGATCCTGTAGCACTCGTCGAGTGGGCCAAAGCTGGTTTACACGGTCACCTAGCTGTTCAAGGGTTAAGAGCTGACGGCTTTTGTCGTAAGGAAACCAGCACGCAAGTTGAGTCGTGGCACGAAAATCACGCACTTCATTACCAAGTTGGATTAGCTTCATATGCTGGGCGAAGTTTCTCCAAGTAGTAGATTTCTGGGGGAAGAACATCGCTTCGTCGGAACCTAGAATTGCAAAAACGCCGACACGGTATACGTGAGTAGCAAGTACCGACTGCATTCGTGAGTCGATTGTCTCCGCAACCTGTGGTGCGGCGCCACCCGAAAGGCTTAAGGGGAATTCACTCAAGAATTCGGAGGTCAGCGATGAGACGGAAATATATTCATTCTCAAATCCTCGATTATCGATATTGTTGACGATACTGTGCCAAACTAATCCCTCCCTCGGAGATTTTGGAACTCCAGGTTCCCCTTGGACCCCTAGCACTCCAAGAACTCCCTTTCGGGATGGTTTATCATGGCGGCCGATCAAGATGACTGTCGGTGTTCCATGGCCCGGGATGTAAGCGCCCGACGAGTCGATGACTTCGCGAAGGTCGATGTCGGCGAAGAACTGTTCCACGATTACTCTACCGAAGTTGCGTTGCATGAAGGAGTTTGAGGTGATCTGGCCAACCCAGCCAGGCCTTTGGGTCACTTCATTGCCGCGTGCCAGTTTAAAGAACAGCACCATGAATGGTGCGGTCATTGCGTATTTTCCTCGGCAGTATGGTGCGTACCTCTCCCGGTAGCGACGGTTGAGTGCCTTGTCTTTGACCGTGATGTACGGCGGGTTACCGACGACGACATCAAATGCCTGCGGATTTAGAATATCCGACAGGGCCTGGTGGTCTTCCATTTTCGTGGTGTAGGCGGTTGATTCCGTGCTTCCGATCGCCAAGGTGGCGTCCTCCGAGCTGGCCGGACCATAAAGCAAGGAATCACCAGCCAACACGGTGAACCCTGGTTCTGGGAGCTGACGAGACAACCGGTCATGTTTGGCGGCCTGCATGTATGCCACCGTCAACCGGAAGCGAGTGATGGCCACGGCAAAGGGGTTGATGTCCACACCATGGATCGCAGACATCGCGCTTTCTGCGAGGGCCCGGGGATCTTCGCCGGGGGCATGGGCGTGCCAGGCATCCAGCAGCATGTGGAACGCGCCGAGCAGGAAGTGCCCGGACCCGCAGGTGGGGTCAATGAGCTTGAATCCCTCCAGGGGGCGTTCTTCGAGCGCGGGGGTCAGGGTGCGGGAGAGGATGAACTCCTCGACAAACTCCGGGGTCTGCAGGAGTGCGTACCTTTTTCGGGCAAACTCGGAGAGGTCCTGGTACATGTCGCCGAGGAAACGGGTCGACAGAGTCGAATCGTGCAGTGACCACACCAGGTTTCCGTTCTGGTCGACGTCGCGCCAGAAGTCGATTAGGCGGCGCGCGGCGTCATCGGTGGGTTCCATGAGGCGGAAGGCAGCGTAGTCGTCGACGAGTGCCTGCGTGGCGGGGACGTCGGCGAGCTGTGTGAAGCAGTGCTGAAGATAACCGCGGTAGTTTTGTTCCGGATGGGTGGCGTAGAACTGTTCCTCCCGGTCGCGTGCGGCCTGGCGGAGCTGTGGGGTGTGGCCGGAAACGAAAGCCTCGCCATCTCCGAACAGGGAGTTGTCTTCAACGAAGCGGAGGAACACAGTGGTCAGGGCCCAGCCCACGGCGGCCTGGTGGAGCTGTTCGTCTTCCCAGTCAGAGAAGGCTCCGGCCACTCGTTCCGCCTTCTTGGCCTTCTCAAAGTCGGCCTTCCATTGCTCGAGGCGGGTGGGGTCTGCGTGGAGGCGGACGCGCATGTCGTCGACGAGAGCGGTGACCTCGGTGCCAAGGGCCTTGGTGAGAGCAGCGGAGAAAGCGGGGTTAGTCATGAAGATCCTTGATGGTGATGGCCTGGGCGGGGCTGGTCAGGGGCAGTGCCTGACCGTCGACACTGAGACTGGTGCGGGTCGCCGGCCCCTCGAAGGGGACGACGACCCACATCGAACGCGGATTGGCAGAACTCGTGATGTCCGTCCACGGCTCGAGTAGGTCGAGCGCCTGGTAATCCGCCAGGATGGAAACGTCGGTGAGCAGGATGACGTCCTGTTCAGAGTGACGTGCCTGCGTCAGCACGCTTTCAGCGGCGCTCCTGACCACTCCGCTGAGGGCGGCGCGGGAGTCCTCGGGGTCGAGAGCCAACAACCTGACGAATAGTTCGGCCTGTCCGCTGGACTCCATGCGATGACGGATCTCACCCAGCACCGCATCAGAGAGGTTGACGAAATCTGTAGGGAAGTGCCGCTGGAGCTTCCTGGCCAGAACATCCGTCTGCCCGACCGGAGCCGCGATCGCACGGAACGACTTCAACGGCAATTGCGTCTCAAGCGTGCTCAACAACGAACGGAACTCCGCGGACTCCGCAGATTCCGGGATATAGGAGCGCAGCGCCGTCGCGGTGGGCTGGCGGGTGGCCAGGGACGTCGACGGGGCATCTCCGGCGGAGCGGGTGAACGAAGAGCTGTCTGCCAGGGCGGCAAACGCCGGGTCAATACGCTGCAGCAGAGCCAGCAACTCGGCACCCCGCGGAAGCTTACGGTTGTGGGCTGCCGGAAACCGTGCGTCCAGATGATTCTGCAGTACTTGACGGTTCACCGCGTTGGCGGTCGGCTTGATGATGTCGGTGAGCATCGCCAGCTGTAGGACGTCGCGGGAGTAGAGCTCACCCGACGCAGTCAGCGCAACATGGAAGGAACGGCTGGTGGCCAATTCAACGAGGATTTGCGGGGCCACCGGAAGATCCGCGGCGCTGACCTGAAAGTGCCCGGCGGCGGCCTCCGTGATCCCTGCCCGGGTGTCCTCAGCAGACAGAGTGGCGGCATCGTTACGCTTCGCGATTTCTGCAGCGGCCACTTCGAGCGCACGAGGAAGCCCGATGAGTGTGTCATCGTCGGACAGTGCTAGGGCAACGGCGATCTGCTGACGCCCCCGGCGGACGACCGTGAGGGCATCCTCGCTGAGATGAAGATCCATCTCCAGGATGCGCAGTAGACCGATCTGCTGTCGCTGGGTTTGCGCGGCCGCGTCGTCGGGGAGCACCTCGGCGATGACGGAGGTCAGCTGACGTGGTGTGGCGATACGTCCGGCGGAACGGATTGCGATCCGCAACGCGGCTCCGAGCCGGTCAAGAACCTCAGCCACTTCCTGCTGTTGACGCCAGCGGGGTCGAAGTTCCCCGGGGAGTTGGCTGATGCGTTGAGTGGACACATGCAGTAGCTCTGCGTAGGTTGCGGCCGTGGCGAAAGGATCCGAGGGTTCATCACCGAGCAGATGCTCCACGTAGCGACGAATCGCCTGGCGAGGCGAGCCAGCCAGGCCCTTGAGCTCTGCAGCGAGATCGCGGAAGGAGCTGATCTCCGTGGTGGGTGCGGTGGTTGGCGGGAGCTCGACCGGCTCCGGATCAGGGGGCTCGACGACGGCATACGTGGCACGCCGCGCCGCGAGGAACAGTTCCTTGAGTTCCGTCGCGTCCTTGGGTCGCTTCTCCACGTGCCCGTGGAGTGCGGAACGGAAGAACGTGGTCAGCTCTGCCACCTGGGCGGGCGTGAAACCAGCGGTGAGTAACTCCGGTTCGAACTTCAGACTTCCGTCCGTGGCTGCCGGCATCGTCTCGCCGTCGCCGTATGCCGGGGTCGAGTTAGTGGCCAGCTGGTGCAGGACCACGGCCGCTGAGTAGCGTTCCGCACTCGAATCGAAATGGGTGCGCTTGCCCCATTTCGCGGCCAGGAAAGGATCACGGTAGGGAGGGGTGCCGGCTTCGACGAGGCTCAGGTCGATCGCAGACAAGGAAAAGTCGTAAAGCGAGAGATGCTGATGGCCTCCAGACACCGCGATTCCGAGGTTCGCGGGCTTGATGTCCCGGTGGGTGATGCCCGTGGACTCCAGAGCTTCCACGATAGTGAGCAGCTGCTCACCGAGGCGCCAGAATCCTTCCGGGGTGGTGCCACCCATGTTGAGCACGTCATGCAGCGTGTATTCGCCGCAGTCGGACAGCAACAGGGCGGTGCGGTCATGGGGGAGCTGCAGGGTGGGCTCGAGGAGCGTGACAAAACGATCGGCGGCCGAATGTCCGCTGAGTTTGTCGTTGAGATCGGTGAGGGTCTCGGCCTCGTCGTAAAGAATGCGGGCCTTGTCAGTGCTGAGGGCAACCTTCAGGATGCGCTTCTCGTTGCCCGCTCCGGTGTCGACGACACGGAGGCCGATGGCTGTGGACCCGCGGCCGCTGACCTTCTCCACCAGGAATCGGTCGTCGATCATTCCGTTGATCGTCGGCTGGAGGGCATCCGTGCCGTCGTCGGTGCGGCGCTCCTGGGTGAGTTCGCGCAGGCGGTCGGCGAACAAACGGACCGGACTAATCTTCTCAGTGCTCTTGCGACGATCTCCGTGGGCCACCGTCTTGCGGCGAGTCTCCGGGGTGGGGGAGGTCACCCCGCGAATGAGTTCGCGGACTTCCTCCTCGACCGTGGCGCCGGCGGCCGCCAGGTCGAGACCGTCGGACTCGAGGAGGCGTTCCAGCAGGGAGGGGACATCGCTGGCCGGAAGAGAGCCGCCGGAGAGTATGAAGTAGGCGAGTGCTCCCACCGAGAACAGCTCGGCGGTCCGGCGGTCGGTGTTGTCGAAACCCTCTGGAGGCAGGAAAACGTCCCCGAAATCGTCGGAGCTGGCGCTGGTGGTGTGCAACTGTGTCAGGGTGGACGGCAATGCCGTGCCCACGAGGTTCCAGTTCCTCACCTTGACCGCTGACGCGATGTCCGGGTCCCGCAGCTGCGTGACGTTAACCGTCACCGCTCCCGGCCCCAGCCCCCGGTGCACCACATCGTGTTCGTGGGCGTAGGAGATGGCATCGGAGATCTGCAGGATGATGTCGACCTGCTCGGGTGCGGTGAGCACCGTGCCCGGGAAGAGGTAATCGAGCGACTCATGCCCGGCGTGCCCCTGGTACACGAGCACCGGGATCCCGGTGTCGTCGAGAAGAGCGAGACTCTCAGGGGAGTCGATGGCGTCATGCTTGATAGCCGACAGCATGGTATAGGTCCGCTCGACCTGTCCCTTGACGCTCGCGGCCTCCACCGGGTCGGAAGGCATGACGGGAATGTGCACGAAGCCCTTGTCGCTCGTCACCTGGTGATGGGCTGTCCATACCTCAACCTGGTCGTCCCACTCGTCCCTTGCATCGAGAACCCACGAGCCCGCATGCCGCGTGCGCTTCTTCTGGTAACCACCGGTGATGTTCTGCAGGGCGGTTTCCAGCATGACCCGGCTGAAATCCTCGGAGATGTGCCGGTGCTCGTCCGGGCCTTCGGTGAGGCGTTCGGAAATACCCGGCAGTCCGGTTGTTGCTTCGTAGCCGTCCAGGCCGAAAACACTCTGGGAGCCGTGCTCACTGAGCCGCGAGACCACGTCGGCGTTGTGGAGGAACACTGATTCCTTCACCCAGGGGGTCTTTCGGTACTCGTACGGCACGTCGATGATGCCCGCCCGGACAATGCGCGAAAACTCCTCTGTCAGGCGGCTCGCCAGGCGTTGGGCCTTGTACCGGGCCAGCTTGACCGGGTTCTTGACCCGGGGGAAAGCACCTCCCATGGTCTCCCACCGGTGTTCGTTGCCGGTGAGGGTGCCGGACCAATTCTTCAGCTCGACTAGGTGCACCTGCCGCTGGCCGACAACGAGCGCATCCACCTCGTGCCACTGGCCGTTGTCATCGATGAACTCGAAGTTCGACCACACGCGATAGGGAGGGGCGTCCGGAACGGCGTTGAGTAGATGAGCAATCCCCAACTTTTCATGGCTGTACTGCGTCTTTGACACCTCGTGGTAGCGAGATGAGTCGGCTTTCACAGCGATAGCCTCCTGAGGTCAGGGCAGAGAACGGGAACACAATGAGCTTACTGAGCTTTTCGTACTTCAAAAGCATGACTCGGTGAAACTACACAACTAACACCGGTGACCAGTGGAAACCCTCGCCGAGCTAGGTGTCGAATCATGCCGCCTTACGTGTCCAACCTAGGGCAGACCGACAACACCAGGCTCCAGAGATGGAACATGCTCGCGAAGGCTGTGAACTTCGTCCAGGAACTAAGGTGGATTCTATGAACGGACAGGGTATGTCAGAAGACCGGCGGCTCTGTTCGTTGGTCGCCTTCTATTTCGGGGCCGGTGTTGCTGGGCCGGATGGAAACGAGTCTGACAAGGCAATCCGGGCGGTTTCGAACCGCGCATCTCGCGACCTCAGCAGGACGATACGCGGGATCGGGAAGCTGAATGTTGGTGCCGACAACCCGGTTGATGCCCTACGTGCGCGGAACGGCGGGCTGATCGTGGATTTCATCAAAGAGATCGACGCTTTGGCAGTGGAAGCAGAAGCGTTGCAGGTCAACTTCGATGAGAAGCATGTGTTCTGTTGCGTTGCGCTCATCGAGGCTTTCCGCGAATTCTCCGAAGCACAACGAGCAGGCCTTGTAATGAGCTACGGACAGGCGCAGAAGTGGCTCAACATGACCCTGAAATATCTTGCTGTTCTCAGACACCCCGTGGTGTCTAACTCCTACCACCTGCTGCATGCTCCCTTGGATCGGATCGTCTACGGCCACGCGAAGAGTCAATTCAAGATGAAGCTGCCGGTGGCTTCAGGATGGACATGGTCGAAGCTTGACCGCGTAGACTACGTGGATTTCCAGACCCGGCTGCGGGGGCAGGTTGCGGCGACTGGTCGATACGATTGTGTGTTGGACTGGGAGACTGACACCTGGCTGACACGGGGATAGGCCAGCGGGGATTTGGCCCCCACCCATACCACCCGGTAAGATCCTCCAAGGCTTCATGCGACTGCGGTCCACAGCAGTTGCGCCACCAGGCCGAGGGCGTGAAACCCCCAGGCCAGGGACATTTCATGTGGACTGAAACAACGAAAGAAGAACCATCATGGCTATGACTTCCGAGCAGAAGAAGGCTGTCCTCAACGAGTACGGCCTGCACGAGACCGACACCGGCTCCCCGGAGGCGCAGATCGCTCTGCTGACCAACCGCATCAACACCCTGACCGAGCACCTCAAGTTCCACAAGCACGACCACCACTCCCGTCGTGGCCTGCTGCTGCTCGTCGGTCGTCGTCGTGGCCTGCTGAAGTACCTCGCCGACAACAACGTCGAGCGCTACCGTGACCTGATTGCCCGCCTGGGCCTGCGTCGCTAAGCGAAGTACAACTTCCAATGCCGAACCCGCTCTCCAATTGGAGGGCGGGTTTTGTGTGTCTCCACCTCAAGTGCGGCGCGAAGTGTCCATCCGGTGATGCAGGATCCGGATTATGTCCACATGGGTGTTTGCGACGATGTAGTAGATGATGCGTCGGGCTGCGGGGAAGCTTCGCAGTCCGTCGCGGAGTTCGTGACGTGGACGCCCTCGCTTGGGATGCTCGGCTATGCTCTCCACCGCCAACTGGATGGAGCGGAGGTACGCCTCGGCATGCTGAGGATCCCGCTTCCGCTCGGTGTAGTCCCAGATGGAGGCGAGATCGTGGCGGGCAGCGGGTGTAAGCCGGTAACTGTTCACGCCATCTTTCCGGCGATGAACTCGTCGAAGTCGAAGTCCTCGGGTGCACCACTGGCGAAGCCCTGAGAAATGGCGTCGCGGAGGTGTGCAACTTGGAGTTCACGTTCCTCTAGGAGTCGCAGGCCGGCACGAACAACTTCACTCGCCGAGCGGTACCGGCCGCTCGCCACCTGCTGGGACAGGAAGTCGACGAAATGGTCGTCGAGGCTGAATGATGTGTTGGTCGCCATAGCTTAAAGGTACCAAGATTTGGTACCACGCTATGGGGTGCATTTCGGCATTCCGAAATCCCTACCACACCTGGTAGAATGTCTCCCGTTGTAAAGGACACGACTTCGACGGCACCGATGATCGTCGAGAAGACTCATCAAGGAGATTCATGAGCAACCCTGTACAGTTTCACGTCGACGAGGATTTCGGCGTTACCGAGGCATCCGTCACCATTGATAACGGTGACTTCGGCACCCGCGAAATTCGTTTCGAGACCGGCCAGCTGGCCCGCCAGGCTGGCGGCGCTGTGACCACCTACCTCGACGACGAGAACATGCTGCTGGCCACGGTCACCGCATCCAACCAGCCCCGCGAAGGCTTCGACTTCTTCCCGCTGACCGTTGACGTGGAAGAGCGGATGTACGCCGCCGGCCGCATCCCGGGATCCTTCTTCCGTCGTGAGGGCCGCCCCTCCACCGACGCGATCCTGGCCTGCCGCCTCATCGACCGCCCGCTGCGCCCGACCTTCGTGAAGGGTCTGCGCAACGAGGTCCAGGTTGTCATCACCGTCATGTCGCAGGTCCCGGAGGACTACTACGACGTCGTCGCCATCAACGGTGCCTCCGCTGCCACCCAGCTGTCGGGTCTGCCGGTCTCCGGCGCCGTCGGCGGTGTGCGCATCGCACTCATCGCCGATGACAAGCACCCCAAGGGCCAGTGGGTCGCCTTCCCCAACCAGGCACAGCGCGAGCAGTGCGTGTTCGAGATGGTCGTCGCCGGCCGACTCGTCGAGCGCAAGGGCCGTCGCAAGGGCGAGGACGTCGCCATCATGATGGTCGAGGCAGGCGCCGGCGCCAACGTCCTCGAGCTGGTCAAAAACGGTGCCCCGGCCCCGACCGAGGTCACCGTCTCCGAGGGCCTCGAGGCCGCCAAGCCGTTCATCTCCCTGCTGTGCAAGGCACAGGCAGGCCTGGCTGAGCAGGCCGCCAAGGAGCGTCAGGAGTTCCCCGTTTTCCCGCCGTACACCGATGACGTGTACAAGACCGTGGAGAAGAAGGCCTCCAAGAAGCTCGGCCAGATCATGACGATCAAGGGCAAGCACGAGCGCGAGGACGCCGCCAACGATTACATGGTCGAGATCGAGGAGTCCCTGGTCGGTTCCTTCTCCGACAACCCGGACGCCGCCAAGGAGGTCCGCGCCGCGTACAACTCGCTGATGAAGCAGATCGTGCGCCAGAAGATCCTCACCGAGGGCTTCCGTATCGACGGCCGCGGTGTCGCCGACATCCGTGACCTCGGCGTCGAGGTCGAGCTCATCCCGCGCGCCCACGGCTCCGCCCTCTTCGAGCGCGGTGAGACCCAGATTCTCGGCGTGACCACCCTGGATATGCTCAAGATGGAGCAGCAGATCGACTCGCTGTCCCCGGAGAAGTCCAAGCGCTACATCCACCACTACAACTTCCCGCCGTACTCCACCGGTGAGACCGGCC
>NZ_JAUNUG010000082.1 GCF_030538285.1 Corynebacterium sp. | reverse complement strand
CCGCCTTCGCGGAGCTCGGCGTCAAGGTGACCATGGTCGCCTCCCGTGACCGCATTCTCCCGCACGACGACGCCGACGCCGCGGACGTCCTTGAGCACGTCCTGTCCCAGCGCGGAGTCTCCCTGGAGAAGCACGCCCGCGTGGAGTCCGTCACCCGGACCGAGGACGGCGGTGTCCGGGTCAAGACCTCCGACGGCCGCGAGATCTTCGGCTCCCACGCCATCATGTCGATCGGTTCCATCCCGCAGACCAAGGGACTGCACCTGGAGAACGTCGGCGTGCAGACCACGGACTCCGGCCACATCAAGGTCGACCGCGTCTCGCGCACCAACATCGCCGGCATCTACGCCGCCGGTGACTGCACCGACCTGTTCCCGCTGGCGTCGGTCGCCGCGATGCAGGGGCGTCTGGCGATGTACCACGCCCTCGGTGAGGGTGTGTCCCCGATCCGCCTGAAGACGGTGGCCACCGCCGTGTTCACTCGTCCGGAGATCGCCGCCGTCGGCGTCACCCACGCCCAGGTCGAGTCGGGTGACGTCTCCGCCCGGGCCGTCGTGCTGCCGCTGCAGTCCAACCCGCGCGCGAAGATGCGTTCGCTCAAGCACGGTTTCGTCAAGCTGTTCTGCCGCCGTAACTCCGGGCTGGTCATCGGCGGTGTCATCGTCGCGCCGACGGCATCCGAGCTCATCCTGCCGATCGCCATCGCGGTGTCCAACAACCTCACCGTCAAGCAGCTCGCCGAGGTGTTCTCGGTGTACCCCTCGCTGTCCGGTTCCATCACCGAGGCCGCGCGTCGCCTCGTGGCCGACGACGACCTGGACTGAGTTCCTCAGTAGGTGGTGTAGGAGAAGTCCAGGGTCGCGTCGAGATCGACAACCACCTGGCGCCCGGCGTGGGGGAAGGCGCGCTGGGGGCAGCGCTCGCGGGGGCAGGTGCTGCAGCCGGGCCCGATCGGGGTGGCGGAGGCGGGGGAGAGGTCGAGCCCCTGTGCGTAGATGAGGCGCTCCGCCTGGTCGAGATCGCAGCCCAGCCCAACCGCGAACTCCTTGCGGGGCTGGCCGAAACCGTGGATCTGTCCGGCAACGGTGCGTGCGATCCACAGGTAGTGTCGCCCGTCCGGCATGGCCGCCACCTGACGGGTCACCCGCCCCGGGGTCTCGAACGCGCGGTGGATCACCCACAGCGGGCAGGAGCCTCCGGAGCGGGAGAAGTGGAAACCCGTGGCCGACTGCCGCTTGGAGATGTTGCCCGCCCGGTCGGTACGGACGAAAAAGAAGGGGACTCCGCGGGAACCGGGACGGTTGAGCGTCGATAAGCGGTGACAGGTCGTCTCGAAACCGGTGCCGAAGTGGACGGCGAGACGGTCGATGTCGTAGCGGACCTCCTCGGCGGTCGTGAGCATCTGCTCATACGGCATGACGACGGCCGCGGCGAAGTACTGGGCGAGGGCGAGGACGGCGATCTCGCGGGACTCGTCGTCCGGGAGAGGGGAGGCGAGCTCGGTGAGGACCTCGGCGTGGCCGGTGAGTGCGTACTGCAGGGCGAGCTCGAAGCACAGCTGCGCCTCGGACAGGCCGGTGCGCAGGTGCAGCTCACGGGTCTCCGGGTGGTAGACGCGACGCGGCCCGGTGGCCAGCTGTCGGAAACGGACCGTGACGCCGAGATCGCGGTCGAGGGCGGTGGCCAGGCGGGTCAGCCGCAGCTGCGGATCGCCGAGGCGGCCGGCCAGTTCCTCGCCGAGCACATCGAGGGCGTGGATGTAGTTGTGGTGCTCGTAGAAGAAGTCGCGCACCAGGCGGTAGGGGGAGTCATCGATGGGGGAGGGGGCGCGGTCGGCGAGCTCGATGATCTGGGCGACCAGCTCCGGGTAGCGGGCGGCGAGGTCGGCGAGCTGGTCGTTGGGGACGGTGGGGAAGGCGTCACGGAGCTCGCCGATGGTGCGGGCGTCGTGATCCGGGGAGAAGAAGGACGGGTCGATGTCGAAGTGCTGCGACAGGGCCATGAGCACGGTGACCGTCAGGGGGCGCTGGTCGTTCTCCAGCTGGTTGAGATAGCTGGTCGACAGGTTGAGCCGGCGGGCCATCTCCTGCTGGGTGAGGTTGCGGTTCCTACGCAACGTGCGGATGCGTGCCCCCGCAAAGTGTCTGCTCATGTGTGGGTCTCCCGGGTGAATGCGTTGCCGACCTGCGGTTTCCACAAGTTTTACAGAAACTGCGCTGTGATGCCGCAAGTTTACACATCCTACGCTGTGACCCCCAACACAGAATTCGCAGTAGTGTGAGGGCCAACGCAAAACCCCACTCACACTCAGTCGAGGAGTAGCCCGAGAGCCATGATCAACCACACCGTGCGTACCTACCGCTCCGCCGAGGATTTCCCCCACGAGGAGCACCTGGCCTACAAGATCGCCCGCGTCGCCGCCGACCCGGTCGAGGTCCCGGAGGAGACCAAGGAGATGATCATCAACCGGATCATCGACAACGCTTCCGTCCAGGCCGCCTCCGTCCTCCGCCGCCCCGTCACCTCCGCCCGCGCCATGGCTCAGGCCCGCCCCGTCACCGACGGCCGCGGCGCCTCCGTCTTCGGCCTGCCGGGCAAGTACGCCGCCGAGTGGGCCGCCCTGGCCAACGGCACCGCCGTCCGCGAGCTCGACTTCCACGACACCTTCCTCGCCGCCGACTACTCCCACCCGGGAGACAACATCCCGCCGATCCTCGCCGCCGCCCAGCAGGCCGGCAAGGGCGGCCGCGAGCTCATCCGCGGCCTGGCCACCGGCTACGAGATCCAGGTCGACCTGGTCCGCGGCATCTGCCTCCACGAGCACAAGATCGACCACGTCGCCCACCTCGGCCCCTCCGCGGCGGCCGGTATCGGTACTTTGCTCGACCTGGATGTCGAGACGATCTACCAGGCCATCGGCCAGGCCCTGCACACCACCACCGCCACCCGCCAGTCCCGCAAGGGCGAGATCTCCTCCTGGAAGGCCTTCGCCCCGGCCTTCGCCGGCAAGATGGCCATCGAGGCCATTGACCGTGCGATGCGCGGCGAGGGTGCACCGTCCCCGATCTGGGAGGGTGAGGACGGCGTCATCGCCTGGCTGCTCTCCGGCCCGGGCCACGAGTACACCGTCCCGCTGCCCGCAGAGGGCGAGGAGAAGCGCGGCATCCTGGACACCTACACCAAGGAGCACTCCGCGGAGTACCAGTCCCAGGCCCCCATTGACCTGGCCCGCGCCATGGGCGAGAAGCTCGCCTCCGAGGGACGCGACCTGGCGGACATCGAGTCCATCGTCCTGCACACCTCGCACCACACCCACTACGTCATCGGCACCGGCTCGAACGACCCGCAGAAGTTCGACCCGCAGGCCTCCCGCGAGACCCTCGACCACTCCATCATGTACATCTTCGCCGTGGCCCTCGAGGACCGCGACTGGCACCACGAGCGCTCCTACGCCCCGGAGCGCGCCAACCGCCCGGAGACCATCGAGCTGTGGAACAAGATCTCCACCGTCGAGGACCCGGAGTGGACCCGCCGCTACCACTCGACCGACCCGAACGAGAAGGCCTTCGGCGCCAAGGCCGTCATCACCTTCTCCGACGGTACCGTCGTCGAGGACGAGCTCGCCGTCGCCGACGCCCACCCGCTTGGCGCCCGCCCCTTCGGTCGTGAGCAATACATCGCGAAGTTCCGCACCCTGTGCGAGGGTGTCGTCTCCGAGGAGGAGCAGGAGCGCTTCCTCGCCGCTGTCCAGGACCTGGAGAACCTCACCGACCTGGCCGAGCTGAACATCGAGCTCGACGAGGCCGTCCTCGCGCAGGCCCCGACCGTGGGCGAGGGGCTGTTCTGATGGCCGGCCTCTTCTCCACGCAGGTGACCGCGACGGAGCGTCGCAAAGCATTCCGCGACGGACTGAACAGCGGGAGGATCCAGCGCCTCCCGGGCGCGTTCTCCCCCCTCGTCGCGCGCGCGATCCAGGAGGCCGGTTTCGACGGCGTCTACGTCTCCGGCGCCGTCGTCGCCGCCGACCTGGCACTGCCCGACATCGGACTGACCACCCTCACCGAGGTCGCGCACCGGTCGAAGCAGATCGCCCGCGTCACCGACCTGCCCGTGCTTGTCGACGCCGACACCGGCTTCGGTGAGCCCATGTCCGCGGCCCGCACCATCTCCGAGTTCGAGGACGCCGGCGTCGCCGGCTGCCACCTCGAGGACCAGGTCAACCCCAAGCGCTGCGGTCACCTCGACGGCAAGGAGGTCGTGCCGACCGAGCTCATGCTCCGCCGAATCACGGCCGCCGTCAACGAGCGTCGCGACGACCAGTTCGTCATCTGCGCCCGTACCGACGCCGCCGGTGTGGAGGGCATCGACTCCGCCATCGAGCGCGCCAAGGCCTACGCCGACGCCGGCGCCGACCTCATCTTCACCGAGGCGCTGC
>NZ_JAUNUG010000029.1 GCF_030538285.1 Corynebacterium sp. | reverse complement strand
AGTAGACGATGGGGAAGGGCTCGCCCCAGTAGCGCTGGCGGGCGAACAGCCAGTCGCGCAGCTTGTACTGGATCTTCTCGACGCCGCGCTCCTCAGCCACAAGCCACGCGATGGTGCGCTCGATAGCATCGGCCTTGTTCAGGCCATTGATGTCCAGACCTTCGAGGTTCGCGGAGTTGACCAGGGTGCCGTCGCCGGTCCAGGCGGCCTCGCTGACATCGCCGCCGGCGACCACCTCGAGGATGGGCAGGCCGAAGACGGTGGCGAACTCGTAGTCGCGGTCATCGTGGGCGGGGACGGCCATGATGGCGCCGGTACCGTAGCCGGTGAGCACGTAGTCGGCGATGAACACGGGGATCTGCGCGCCGTTGACCGGGTTCGTGGCGTAGGCGCCCAGGAAGACACCGGTCTTGTCCTTGTTCTCCTGGCGCTCGACGTCGGATTTGGCGGCGATGGCGCGTCGATAAGCTTCCACGGCCTCGCGCGGCGAGATGGAATCGAAAGTCCACCGCTTATCGACGTCGTCCTCGTACACCTCGGCCGTCAGGACGTCGACAAGCTCGTGTTCGGGGGCGAGCACCATGTAGGAGGCACCGAAGAGCGTGTCCGGGCGGGTGGTGAACACCCGGATGGTGTGGCCGGACGCGTCGAAATCGACCTCCGCGCCGCGGGAACGGCCGATCCAGTTGCGCTGCATGGACTTGACCTTCTCGGGCCAGTCAAGCAGCTCGAGATCGTCGATGAGGCGGTCGGAGTACGCGGTGATGCGCATCATCCACTGGGAGAGGTTCTTGCGGAAGACGGGGAAGTTGCCGCGCTCGGACTTGCCGTCGGCAGTGACCTCCTCGTTCGCCAGCACGGTGCCCAGACCGGGGCACCAGTTGACCATGGAGTTCGAACGGTAGACGAGGCGGAAATCGTCGACGGCCGCGCGCTTCTCGACGTCACTCAGCTCCCCGTAGACCCGTCCGTCCTTCGTGGACAGTTCACCGGACTCGAGCAGCGGGTACAGCTCCTCGATCGGGCGGGCCTTCTGCTTCGCCTCATCGAACCAGGAGTTGTAGATCTTGAGGAAGATCCACTGGGTCCAGCGGTAGTACTCCGGGTCGGTAGTGGCGATGGAGCGGCGACGATCATGGCCCAGGCCCAGGGCATCGAGCTGGCGACGCATGTTCTCGATGTTGGCCATCGTCGTGGTGCGTGGATGCGTGCCGGTCTGGATGGCGTACTGCTCGGCGGGCAGACCGAAAGCGTCATAACCGAGCGTGTGCAGGACGTTCTTGCCCATCATGCGGTGGAAACGGGCGTAGACATCCGTGGCGATGTAGCCCAGCGGGTGACCGACGTGCAGACCCGCGCCCGAGGGATAGGGGAACATGTCCTGGACGAAGAGCTTGTCCTTCGGCAGCTGCTGATCGGTGGCCAGGTCGCCGACCGGGTTCGGGGCATTGAAGGTGCCGTTGTCCACCCAGTACTGCTGCCAGCTGCGCTCAATCTGGTTGGCCAGGGCAGGGGTGTAGCGGAACGCGGGGGTGGAATCGCTCGGGTTCGTCATGGTTAAGCAGTGTAGTAGGCCCCGCGCGGATCACATGGTTCGGGATATGGGGGCCTTCCGGGATCTCAGCCTAGACTGGCCCCATGACCCCGATCGTCGTCTCGACCAACGTCGCCGTGCCGCGCCCGGACCCGGGTGGGGCACCGCGGGTGAGTGGCATTGACAAGCAGCCGGAGCCTTTCATCGACGTGTTCACTCCGGGCCCCTCCTACGGCGATGGCCCGGGCGTGGTCGGCGATACCGTGGGGGACACCCAGCATCACGGTGGTGCGCAGAAGGCTGTGTACGCCTTCGCGCGTGAGGAACTCGACCACTGGGAGGAGCTCCTCGGCCGGGGCCTGCCGGACGGCAGCTTCGGGGAGAACCTCACCACGCAGGGGCTGGACCTCGCGGGGATGCTCATCAACCAGCGGGTACGGATCGGCACCGCAGAGCTCGAGGTGTCGATTCCGCGGCAGCCATGCCGCACTTTCGCCGGCTGGCTGCAGGAGAAGGGGTGGATGCGCACGTTCTCGCAGCGCGGTCAGTGCGGTGCTTACTTCCGCGTCGTGGTTCCCGGCCGGATCCAGGCCGACGATGAGATCGTGCTTATCGGCACCCCAGCCCACGACATCACCATGCTCACTGCCTTCCGCGGCGCGCAGGGCGACAAGGAGGCCGCGGCCCGCATCGTGGAGGCCGGCTGCCTGCCGCCGATGTACCACGAACGAATGGTGCGGTTGGTGTCTTGATGCTGCGCCCGCTCCTCCTGGTGGTCGGTGTCCTCAGCCTGGGGCTCGGCGTGCTGGGCATCTTCCTGCCGCTCTTACCGACGACCCCGTTCCTCCTGCTCAGCGCCTTCTGCTTCGCCCGCAGTTCGACCCGGTTGCATAACTACCTGGTCAATCATCGGGTGCTGGGGACCTACATCAACAACTACAACAACCACACGATGACGCGTGCGCATAAGACGCGCACCATCGTTTTGCTGTGGATCTCCATCGGGTTGTCAGCGAGCTACCTGGCGTGGTCGGGGTACACCATTCCGGCCGTAATCCTCCCGTTCATCGCCCTGGGCGTGAGCATCCACATCGCTACTCTGCGTCGGGAAGACGGTAGACCCGACCATCCCGCACCTCCACGGGATACACCGTCATCGGCACCCGCGCCGGATAGCGCACCGGATCACCGGAGCGCAGATTCCACAGGCCCTTGTGCAGGGGACACTCGATAACTGCGTCCTCGTGCAGCGTGCCTTTTGCCAGTGACCAGCCGACGTGGGGGCACCGGTTATTGGTGAGGTGAACCTCGCCGGCGAGGTCGCGGACGAGGAGGAGGCCGTCGTCGAGAAGCAGGGTGGACCCGGGGGCAATCTGGTCCAGATGAGCAAGTTCTTTCATGCTGGCCACGGTAGTGTGCTTGCTCATGCAGAGACGAGATGATCGCCGGGTTGTGGCGGCGACGACCATCGGCACCGCCATCGAGTGGTACGACTTTTTCTTGTACGCCGCGGTCGCTGGTCTGGTGTTCAACAAGGTGATGTTCGGCGACCTCGATCCGGGAATGGCGACCATCGTCAGCTTCCTCTCCGTCGGCCTGTCCTTCCTTTTCCGGCCCCTCGGCGCGGTACTGGCGGGGCACTTCTCCGACGTTTTCGGCAGGCGCGTGGTCCTCATGGTGACGCTGCTGGCCATGGGCGGAGCGACAACCCTCATCGGCCTGGTACCCACCTACGAAACGATCGGCATCGCCGCCCCGCTGCTGCTTATCCTCTTCCGCATCATCCAGGGCATTTCCGCCGGAGGTGAATGGGGTTCGGCGGTGCTGCTGGCGGTGGAACACGCGCCCGTCGAGAAGCGGGGCCTGTTCGGGGCGGGGCCGCAGGCTGGCGCGCCTGCCGGGCTGCTGCTGTCTTCCGGCATGTTGGCGCTGATGAGCATGATCGCGCCGGGCGATGCGTTCATCGAATGGGGCTGGCGCGTGCCCTTCCTGTTGTCCATCGGCCTCATGGTCCTGGGCTTTTGGATCCGCTCCGGCGTCGACGAATCACCCGTGTTCGAGGAGATTGCCCAGAAGAAGAAGCAGGCCAACCCACTGGGAGAGCTGCTGCGTAACTACTTCCCGGTGGTGTTCGTCGGCGCGCTGGTCTTCGCCGGCAACGGCGTCGTGGGCTACATGATCGCCGGTGGCTACGTGCAGAGCTGGGCCGTCAATGACCTCGGGATGGAACGCGGCGCAGTGCTGTGGGCCGTCACCGGCGCGGCCATCACCTGGCTGATCTCGGGCGTGCTGGCGGGCGGGATCTCCGACCGGATCGGCCGCCGCAACACCTACCTGGTGGGCTTCGTCATTCAGGCAGTAGCCGCGGCGGCGCTGTTCCCGCTCGTGCAAAACGGGATGATCTGGCCTGCGATGCTGCTGCTCGGCGTGGGCCTGGGGGTCACCTACGGCCAGCAGGCGGCGCTGTATGCGGAGTTGTTCCCGGCGTCGGTACGCGGCTCCGGCGCCTCGATCACCTACGCGCTGGGCTCCATCCTGGGTGGCGCCTTTGCACCGACCATCGCGGCGGCCGTGGTGCAGGCGACCGGTTCGACCCTGGGTGTCACCGCCTACCTGCTCGTCGCCACGTTCATCGGGCTGCTGGCGGCAGCCTCACTGCGCGACCGCACCGGCATCCCGCTGGGCCCGGAGCACGAGGCGGAGCAGGCGGAACGCCACTTCGCGCTGAGCAGGTAGGCGACCTCTTTATACCTCTTTATAAATTGCCGAATTATAAAGAACTATAAAGTCAGTCGAGCCCCAGCTCTGTTTTCAAGAACTCCGCGAAACCGGGCGCGGTGAAGTCCAACATCCCCCACCCCGAGGCCTCCACCAACCCCTTGTCCAACAGGGAACGGCGGACCATGCTGATCGCAGTCGTCGGTTTAGCGAGTGCAGCCGCGATATCTCCCCGGCGCTTCGGCCCTGGAGGGAGCTGCGCCATAGCCTGCAGCACCTCAGATTCCGCATCTGTGGCCTTCATCCACCTGGAGCGGAAAAAGTCCTCTCGTGACTCCGCAAAATCACGGCGCGCCTGCGCAACATGCGGCAGTTCCAATACGGCGCCCGTGGCAGGATACCCAGCAGCCTGCCACGTGAAATCCCCGACTAACTGCAGAAAATAGGGGTAACCAGTGGCCAAGTCCATCGCCTCCGCCAACGCGGCAGGGGCCCAAGAGACCCCCGCATCCTCCGCAGCATCCGCAAGCGCCGACCGGGCAGCATCCTCATCGAGATTTCCCAGATGCTCATACTTGAAACGCTCGGCAAAACTGACTGCCTCGGTGATCACATCCTGGCTGTGGCCCAGCCCCGCAGTCAGAGCCATCACCGGAAGATCTGCAGCCTCGGACTGCATGTGCTGCCAGGCATAAGCTAAAGCCCGCAGACCGTCGTCGTCAGCAGCCTGGATTTCATCCACGAAGATCACTAGGCCGTGGTGTCCGCTCTCCACAACTTGTCGAGTCGCCGCCTCCACCACGCTCTGCAGTGCGCGCCCCAGGCTGGCCTTCTGGGCACGTTCACCAGCCTGCCCCTCAAAGGTGACAGACACCCCTCCGGCGGACACACTCAGAGAGCTGAGCAATCCGAGGAAAACGGCCTTCGCATCGCCCCGCCAGCTCTGGGTCAGCCCATGGAACTCCGCCACCAGGGAATCCACGAATGAACCGTCCCCGGCTGTCACCCACAGGGTGGCGTAGCCTGCGATATCAGCCTGCTTCTGCGCGGCCCGCAGGAAACTGGTTTTCCCGACCCCGCGGGGCCCGACGTAGACGGAGATGCGGCCGTCGATACGCGGGAATTGGCGGATGAACTCCAGGCGACGGTCGACGTCCTGCAGAAGCGTCTGACGACCGGGCACATCAGTCGCCACGGTTCCCGGGGTATAAGGGCTGGGCTGCATGGCTCCTTTATACCTCTTTATAAATTGCCGAATTATAAAGAACTATAAAGGCGCGGCCTTATTTCTCGCCGGACACCGCAGCCTCGAGGCCCTCGGTCTCTTCTTCGGTGCCGCGCGGCGGGATCTTGCCCTTGGCGAACTTGTTGACGATCATCGCGATCGCACCATCACCGGTCACGTTCGCGGCCGTGCCGAAGGAGTCGACGGCGATGTAGGCGGCGATCATGAGCGCCACCTGGTCATCCGAGAAGCCGAGCATGGAGGACAGAAGGCCGACGGCCGCCATGATCGCACCTCCCGGCACACCCGGCGCGGCGATCATGGTCACACCCAGCATGAGGAGGAAGCCGATGGCCAGGGCGGGGGAGACGTCCAGACCGGACATGAAGACGATGGCGAAGGCGTAGAGACCGATCTTCATCATCGAACCGGCCAGGTGGATGGTGGCGCACAGTGGGATGACGAAGCCGGCGACGTTGACCTCCACCTTGTTCTTCAGTGCGGAGGCGTAGGTGACCGGGATGGTCGCGGCGGAAGAAGAGGTGCCCAGCGCGGTGGCGTAGGCGGGCAGCATGTTCTTGAACGCCACGAAGGGGTTGCGCCCGGTGACCGCACCGGCGACCCCGTACTGGAAGGCGAGGAAGACGAAGGTCATGCCGACGGACAGGGCGAGCACCTTGCCGAAGGCGATCATGGTGTCCATGAGGTTGCCGTTCATGCCCAGGGAGAGGAACATGCCGAAGATGAACACCGGTAGCAGCGGGATGATGAACGCCGTGATCACCTTCATGACCACGCGCTCCAGGTCGCGGGAGCCCTTGTACAGGGTGTCGGATTTCACGGTGGTCATGGCCAGGCCGACGGCGAAGGCGAGCAGCAGGGCGGTCATGACCGCGAAGGGCGGGGTGATCTCGATGGCGAAGTAGGGGGCCAGGCCACCCTCGTCGATGTCGGAGACGGCCACCGCGCCCTGGTCGGCCAGCAGCCAGGGGTAGACCGCCACCGAGACGAGGTAGGCGAGGAGGCCGGAGAGGATCGTCGACAAGTAGGCGATGCCGGTGGTGATACCCAACCATTTGCCGGCGCCGCGCCCCAACCCGGCAATCGCCGGGGTGATGAGCGCGAAGATGAGGACGGGGACGAAGAAGCCGAGGAAGCCGCCGAACAGCCCGTTGAAGGTGACGAAGACGCGGGCTAGCCACTCGGGGAAGAAGAAGCTGCAGATGATGCCGAGGATGATCGCGATGACCACCCGGAATAGCAGTGATGAGGAAAGGCGCTTGAGGTCCATGATCGAAATGTACCGTCTACTGGGGCAGGGGTTAGACTCACCCTCATGACTTTCCTCGCCATCGCCCTCTTGGTTATCGCCGTAGCGCTCATCCTCTTCGGTGTGCTGGCGTGGACACGGAAGCTGCCGGGCAACTCGGTGTTCGGTCTGCGGGTGCCGGAGGTGCGCAAATCCCAGGAGGCATGGGAGGCCGCGCACGCCGCCGCCGGCCCGATCTGGACTTTCGGTGGCGTGGCGCTGCTCTTCGGTGCTGTTGTCGCGGGCGGGTGGATGTGGGTGTTCACTGTGGTCACCGTGGTCATCGCGCTGGTCGCCGTGTCCCTCGGCGCCAACGTCGGCGCCCGTACTGCTTCGCTTATCGACGCCCCCGCAGACGACGAGCAGGGCGGCTGCGGCCAGGACTGCAACTGCGGTGCCCCCGCCGAGGTGGATGTCGCCGCGCTGCGCAAGGCCGCCAGTGAGGCCGACAAAAATTGACATGACCTCTCCGCGGGGTTAACGTTTCTGCTTGTGAAGAACATGACGAACACCCAGTGGTGGTGGCGCGCGTAACGGCGTGCCACGTCTGTATCTCCCGGCCCGCCTGCTTCCCTCCCGAAGCGCCGCGGGCCTTTTCTCATTGACGAGCCAGCGGCGCACAACCGAAAGGCCCGTATGAGCTCTCCGATCATCCACACCCGGGATGTCCGCTACCACGCGGACGCCTCCGGGCTGTTTGCCCACTTGGGTGGTTCCCTGCTGCTGGAGTCAGCGGACATCACGACCAAGTCCGGTATCTCCTCTCTCGCCGTGCTGGCCTCCTCGGTGCGCTTGACCTGCACCGGCCACAACGTCATCGCGGAGGCGGTGAGTGATTCGGGGGAGGTGATCGTCGATAAGCTCAATGAGCAGCTGGCCGAGTACGGGCGTGATACTTTCACGTTCCCGCGCACCACGGCCGCCGATGAGCGGGAGCGCCTCACCGCGGTCAGCCCGGTGGAGCCGCTGCGGGCGCTCACCCGTGACGCCGGGTACAGCACCGACACCCTGCCGATGCTGGCCGGCGGCATCGCCTTCGATTTCCTGGAGACCTTCGAGGATCTCCCAGCGGTGGGGGAGGGGCCCAACACCTACCCGGACTACCAGTTCGAGCTGGCCGAGATCGTGCTCAGCATCAACCATGAGGAGCAGACGGCCCAGCTCACGGGCGTCTCCTTCGCCGGCGACCTCGCCCCGCGTATCGACGAGCTCGCCGCCATTATCGACGCCGCCGTCCCCACCTTCGAGCCCGAGCATCACCCGGAGGACGTGCTCCGCGTGGAAGCTGACATCGATGACGGGACGTTCCGCGCCCACGTCGAGGACCTCAAGTCGCACATCCACAACGGCGACATCTACCAGGTGGTGCCGGCGCGCACCTTCTCCGCTCCCTGCCCGGACGCCTTCGCCGCCTACCGCCAGCTGCGTGAGACGAACCCCAGCCCGTACATGTTCTACCAGCGGGGGATCGGGACCAACGGCCGTCCCTTCGAGCTCTTCGGCGCCTCCCCGGAATCGAACCTGAAGTTCGATCCGGATTCCCGTGAGGTGCAGCTGTATCCCATCGCCGGCACCCGCCCGCGCGGTCTCAACGCCGACGGCACCATCAACGATGAACTCGATATCCGCATGGAGCTGCAGTTGCGTACCGATGCCAAGGAGATCGCCGAGCACACCATGCTCGTCGACCTGGCCCGCAACGACCTCGCCCGCGTCGCCGTCCCCGCTACCCGGCGGGTCGCCGACCTGCTGCAGGTGGACCGCTACTCCCGCGTCATGCACCTGGTCTCCCGGGTGACCGCCACCCTCGACCCCTCCCTCGATGCCCTCGACGCCTACCGGGCGTGCATGAACATGGGCACTTTGTCCGGCGCGCCGAAGATCCGGGCGATGGAGTTGCTGCGGGGCGTCGAGAAGCAGCGTCGCGGGTCCTACGGCGGCGCCGTGGGTTATCTCAAGGGCGACGGCACCATGGACAACTGCATCGTCATCCGCTCCGCCTTCGTGCAGGACGGGGTGGCACTGGTGCAGGCCGGCGCGGGTGTGGTGCGGGATTCCAGCCCCCAGTCCGAGGCCGATGAGACCCTGCACAAGGCCTACGCCGTGCTCAACGCCATCGCGCTCGCCGCGGATTCCACCCTGGAGGTCATCCGATGACACACATCGTGCTCGTGGACAACCACGACAGCTTCGTCTACAACCTCGTCGACGCCCTCGCCGGGTACCGCTGCACCGTCTTCCGCAACACCGTGGCCGTCGAGGAGATCCTCGCCGCCGAGCCGGATCTCATCGTCCTGTCACCCGGCCCCGGTTATCCCGCCGATGCCGGTCACATGATGGCGCTTATCGACGCCGCGCTCGGCCGCGTCCCGCTCCTCGGCATCTGCCTCGGCTTCCAGGCGCTCATCGAGCACCACGGCGGAACCGTCGAACCCTGCGGTCCGGTGCACGGCGTGTCCGTGCCGATGACGCTGGTGGGGGACGTGCACCCCGTCTTCGAGGGTCTGGCTGTCGACGCTGAGATCCCCGGCGAGGTCGGCCGTCTCGTGCCCGTCGCCCGCTACCACTCGCTGGGCTGCGTCGAGGCGCCGCCAGGTGTGACGACGCTGGCCACGACGGAGACCGAGATCGGCGACGTCATCATGGCCGCCGCCATGGACCTGGCGCTCGGGCTGCAGTTCCACCCCGAGAGCGTACTCAGCCCCTCCGGGCCCATCATCCTCAACCGCTGCGTGGAGCAGCTGCTCACCGAAAGGAATTAGACGATGACCAATCCTGACACCCTGCAGACGCTGCTGCGCTTCCTGGACAATCCGGCCCCCACCGTGGAGGAGGCCGTGGAGGTTTTCACCCCGATGACCATCGGTGAGTACGACGATGTCCACATCGCCGCGCTGCTCGCGACCATCCGCACCCGCGGCGAGACCTTCGAGGACATCGCCGGCGCTGCCAAGGCCTTCCTCAACGCCGGACGCCCCTTCCCTGTGACCGGTGAGGGTGTGCTCGACACGGCCGGCACGGGTGGCGATGGAGCCAACACCATCAACATCACCACTGGTGCCTCCCTGCTGGCGGCCGCTGGCGGCCTCAAGGTGGTCAAGCACGGCAACCGTTCCGTCTCCTCGAAGTCCGGCTCGGCGGACGTGCTCGAGGCCCTCAACATCCCGCTCGACCTCGACCCAGACCGCGCGGTCCGCCAGTTCGAGGCCTCCAACTTCACCTTCCTCTTCGCTCCGGCGTACAACCCGGCGATCGCCCACGCGCAGCCGGTGCGCAAGGCGCTGAAGATTCCGACGCTGTTCAACGTGCTCGGACCTCTGCTTTCCCCGGTTCGCCCGCAGTTTCAAATTATGGGTGTAGCCAATCCTGGGCATGGCCAAATGTTGGCGGAGGTGTTCCGTGAGCTGGGACGCTCCCGTGCCCTCGTGGTCCACGGCGCTGGCACCGATGAGATCGCCGTCCACGGCACCACCACCGTGTGGGAGCTGAAGGAGGGAGGGGACATCGTGGAGTACGAGGTGACGCCGGAGGAACTCGGCGTCGATAAGTGCTCCCTGGAGGACCTCGTCGGCGGCGATGGAGTGGAGAATGCGCAGCACATGCGCGCCATCTTCGACGGCACGGGCCCGGCCGCGCACCGCAACGCCGTGGCGGTCAACGCCGGCGCGATGTTCTACCTCAACTCCCGTGCCGACAGCCTCCGCGAGGGCACGGAGCTGGCGCTGCGCCTCCTGGAGGACGGCACAGTCCAGAATTGGATCACCACTCACGAGGGGACTGATTACAGTGTCTAAGCTGCCCACCGTCCTGGAATCGATCGTCGAGGGGCGTCGCGGCCACCTGCCGGAGATCCGCGAGCGCATCGCCCACGTCGACCTCTCCACGCTGACCCGCTCGACCCGCTCGCTCTACGACGCCCTGCGCCAGCGCGGCGGCAACCGCTTCATCATGGAGTGTAAGTCGGCCTCGCCCTCGCTCGGCATGATCCGCGAGCACTATGAGCCCGCCGCGATCGCCCGCGTGTACTCCAAGTACGCCTCCGGCATCTCCGTGCTCTGCGAGCCGGACCGCTTCGGTGGCGACTACGACCACCTGGCCACCGTCGCCTCCACCACCCACCTGCCGGTGCTGTGCAAGGACTTCATCATCGACGAGGTGCAGATCCACGCCGCCCGCTATTTCGGTGCCGACGCCATCCTGCTCATGCTCTCCGTGCTTTCCGACGCCGAGTACGCCGCCCTGGCTGCCGTCGCCGAGGGATACGGCCTGGACATCCTCACCGAAGTCATCGATGAGGAGGAGACCGATCGGGCCCTGCGTCTCGGCGCGAAGATCATCGGTGTCAACCACCGTAACCTGCACGATCTGTCCATTGACCTGGACCGTTCCGCCCGCCTCGCAGCCCTGGTTCCCGAGGACGCGGTGGTTGTCTCCGAGTCCGGCATCCGCGACGCCGCCACCGTGCGTCGCCTCGGCGGGCACTCGAATGGCTTCCTCGTCGGTTCCCAGCTCACCTCGCAGCCGGACATCGACCTCGCCGCCCGCGAACTCGTCTACGGACCGAACAAGGTGTGCGGACTGACCTCCGGCAACGCCGCGCAGGCGGCTGCGGCCGCCGGTGCCGTCTACGGCGGGCTCATCTTCGAAGAGGCCTCCCCGCGCAATGTTTCACGTGAAACAGCCGCGGAGATCATGGCCGCAGAGCCGGGCCTACGCTATGTCGCCGTTACGCGCCGCACCACCGACCTCTCCTTCGACGGCATCTCCGCCATACAGCTCCACGCCCCCTACCAGGGCTCCCTGGAGGCCGAGCGCGAGCTCATCGCCTCCGTGCCGGAAGGTGTCGAGGTCTGGCGCGCCATCTCCATGACCAGCGACAACGGCGCAGAACTGGCGCAAGAACTGCTCGGGGACGTCGATAAGCTTGTTCTCGACGCCGGGGACGGCGGCACCGGAACCACCTTCGACTGGTCGGGGATCCCGGACGTCGTGAAGCAGAAATCCCTGCTCGCCGGAGGCCTCAACCCCGCCAATATCACCGACGCACTCGCCGTGGGGTGCCTCGGCCTCGACCTCAACTCCGGCGTGGAGTACCCCGGCCAGCCCGGACGCAAGGACTCCGGCGCGCTGCGCCGCGCCTTCGCCACCATCCGCACCTACCACCATCAGGACCGCTCATGACCAACACACTCCTGCCCGCCTATTTCGGCGAGTTCGGTGGACAGTTCGTCCCCGAGTCGCTCATCCCGGCGCTCGACCAGCTGGAGAAGGCCTTCGTCGACGCCCAGAATGATCCCTCCTTCCGCGAGGAGCTGGCCACCTACCTACGCGATTACCTCGGCCGCCCGACCCCGCTGACCGAATGCTCCAACCTGCCGCTCGACGGCCCCGCCCGCATCTTCCTCAAGCGTGAAGACCTCGTCCATGGCGGCGCGCACAAGACCAACCAGGTCATCGGCCAGGCGCTGCTGGCCAAGCGGATGGGCAAAAAGCGTATTATCGCCGAGACGGGCGCGGGCCAGCACGGCACCGCAACGGCTCTGGCCTGCTCCCTTCTGGGCCTCAAATGTGTCGTCTACATGGGCGCCAAGGACGTCGAGAGGCAGCAGCCGAACGTCTTCCGCATGAAGCTCATGGGCGCGGAGGTCATTCCCGTCGATGCCGGCTCCGGCACCCTCAAGGACGCCGTCAACGAAGCACTGCGTGACTGGACCGCCACCTTCCACGAATCCCACTACCTGCTGGGCACCGCGGCCGGCCCTCACCCGTTCCCGACGATCGTGCGCGAATTCCACCGCATCATCTCCACCGAGGCGAAGGCCCAGATGATTGAGCGCACCGGCGGTCTGCCGGACCTCGTCGTCGCCTGCGTGGGTGGCGGATCCAACGCGATCGGCATGTTCGCCGACTTCATCGACGACGAGGGCGTGGAACTCGTCGGCGCCGAACCCGGTGGCCTCGGCCTGGACAGTGGCAAGCACGGCGCTACCATCAACAACGGATCCATCGGCATTCTGCACGGCGCGCGCAGCTACCTCATGCGCAACTCCGATGGCCAGGTGGAGGAGTCCTATTCCATCTCCGCTGGCCTGGATTATCCGGGCGTCGGCCCGCAGCACGCCCACCTGCATCAGACCGGCCGCGCCACCTATGTCGGCATCACCGACGCCGAGGCCCTGGAGGCCTTCCAGCTGCTCTCCCTGCACGAGGGCATCATCCCGGCGCTCGAGTCCTCCCACGCCATGGCTTATGCCCTCAAGCGTGCGAAGACGGCTACCGAGCCGATGACCATCCTCGTCTCCCTGTCGGGTCGCGGTGACAAGGACGTCGCGCACGTCCGCCGCACCCTGGAGGAGAACCCCGATCTCGTCC
Source organism: Corynebacterium sp. (assembly GCF_030538285.1). Lineage (GTDB taxonomy): Bacteria > Actinomycetota > Actinomycetes > Mycobacteriales > Mycobacteriaceae > Corynebacterium. Next base: position 24,797 of record NZ_JAUNUG010000029.1, on the reverse strand, counting down.
TCAACAAGGAGTCCTGATGTCTCGTTATGAAGCACTGTTCACCGCTTTGCAGGAGCGTGGCGAGGGTGCCTTCGTCCCCTTCCTCATGCTCGGCGACCCCTCCCCGGCCGATGCCCTGGAGATCGTGCGCACCGTCGTGGAGGCGGGTGCCGACGCCCTCGAGATCGGCGTCCCCTTCTCCGATCCCGTCGCTGATGGCCCGACGATCCAGAAGTCCCACATCCGCGCGTTGGAGGGGGGTGTGACCGTCGACGACGCCCTCGAGCAGGTCCGCACCATCCGCGCCGAGTTCCCTGATCTGCCGATCGGCATGCTCATCTACGGCAATGTGCCCTTCACCCGGGGTCTGGACTACTTCTACTCCGAGTTCGGTGAGGCCGGCGCCGACTCCATCCTGCTTCCCGACGTCCCCGTCCGCGAGGGTGCGCCCTTCATCGCCGCTGCTGAGCGCGCCGGCGTTGATCCCATCTTCATCGCCCCTGCTCAGGCCGCTGAAACTACGCTGGAAGGTGTGGCGGAGCATTCCCGCGGCTATATCTACGCCATCTCCCGCGATGGCGTGACGGGAACGGAGCGTGAGTCTTCGATCACTGGCCTCGCCGAGGTCGTGGAGAACGTCAAACGTTTCGGGGGTGCCCCCATCCTCCTCGGCTTCGGCATCTCCTCCCCGCAGCACGTCGCCGATGCGATCGCGGCCGGCGCCTCCGGGGCGATCTCCGGCTCGGCGATCACCAAGATTATGGACAAATACATCGAGGGCAACGCGGTCACCGACATGCGCGGCCTCAAGGCTGAGCTCGGCGAGTTCGTATCCGCCATGAAGGCGGCGACCCGCTAAGCCCCGCTTATCGACGCCCCCTTCCGGACAATTTTCCGGAAGGGGGTTGCGCTATTCGTACGGCTGTTCTATGGTGGGGTTCAAATACCGATATGGCTGAGGGGAAGGGGGGTTCATGGACACCATCGACTACACCACGTTGACTGCGGTTGAGCTGGAAGTTGCGAAACTGCTATGGCCGAAGAAGTACTATGCCGTCAGCTCGCCGTTCGAACGTGAGTCCGTGGCTGGCCGTCGCCTGCGCAAGGCCGATCATGAGCTGTGGCAATCCCTGCTCCCGGCCGTAGAGGATGACTACCAGATGGTTATCGCCAACCTCAAGCGCCTTATGGGTAAGGGGGAGGGTTACCTCAGCTCAGCGGTATACGCGCACCTGCGGCTGAACGAAATGCCACGGCTGAAGGCACTGCAGGAGAAGATGTTCCACCTTGACCTGGAACGCCTCAAGGCCATCGATGCTGTGATGTCCAAAGCCGACGTCTCCGATGCGGAGGTGCTGCGCGTCATTGATACGGAGTTGAGTGAGTATCTCACCCCGACCCGCGCCAATCAGCTCCTCCCCAGCACGAATGACATACGGAAGAAGCTCAACGCGATCATCCAGTCTTTGGACGACTCGATCTCCACCAACGACAAACCCCCGCGGGAGGAGTCGTTTGACGTAAGCATCCGCGAAGACGAAGCCTTCATCAACGTCGCCCTCGATCCGGTCGACGCCAAAGAGATTGACATGCGGGTGCGTAAGTACGCGAAGAAGCACAAGATCTCCGAGGTAGAGGCCTTCAAGGCGCTTGTCAGGGGAGAGGGGTCCACCGACATCACGCTGAACATCTACCAGGCGCATGATGTGGAGGGGGCGCCAGGCTGGGTCCCCGGCGTGGGCTACATCCCTGCCGAGCAAGCGGATGACCTCGCTGCGAAGGCCACCACCGTCAGAGACATGGACGACCTGTACGACAAGGTGGCGGACAAATACGAGACTCCGGATGATATTCGCGCGGTGGTAGTCGGCTGGGATGGGACCTGCTCGGAACCATACTGCGACTGCCGTGAGGAACGCACGCAGATGGACCACCGGATTGATTACAAGGAGGGAGGCCAGACCACCGCCTCGAACCTCAGCGCTAAGTGCCCTACTCATCACAATGTGAAGACCGATGGCCGCTCCTTCTACCTCATCGATCCCCATACCCGTGACAAGTACATCCTCTACGAGGACGGTCGATGGGTGGTGGTCGAGGCGAAGGGCCCGCTCACTCCGAAGGAACGCCACTGGGTACAAACGGTGGGGCAGCGGACCAAGAACCGGCGGGAAAGAATAAGGGCCGAGTCACAGGCCAAAAGAGAAGAGGAAAGGCAGGCGCAGCCACCACCACCGCCGGACGATGAACCCCCGCCGTTCTAGATCCTTGACAGTGACGCTACGTCACGGGGCATGCTGGGGGCATGAGAATCAAAGAGCTCACCGCCCCAAGGGCGATACGCCATTATCACCATGAGGGGTTACTTCACGTACCCGATAGTTCGGGCAACAGAAACTACTCCCTCGACCATGCTGTGCGCCTAGTACGAATACGTCACTTGACGGAATCCGGGTTGAGTCTGGCCACCATCCGAGAACTTGTCCATGATCCTGATCTCAGCCTCGAGGACGAGATACGCCTGGCCGAGAAGGCCATCGACGAGCAGATTGCGGAACTCCACCTGCAAAAGACCCGCCTGAGCGAACTCCTGGAACAACGGGCCTCTGACGATGATCCCCTTCCGTACGCCGTTCCCGAGAGGCTCGCGGCGTTCTACGGGCAAATCAGTCGCCGTCTCAACGCGGAGGCGTTGCCGTACTTCGAAAAGGAGCGGCAGGCAACGGAGGTGGCCCTCCGGATCCCGCTCGCCAGCCAGCTGGTGGACGACTGGCTCAGGGGCATCACACCCGAACGTATCGACGCGACCGTGGAGATCTACCACCTCTTCGCCCGTCTCCCACACATGGGCCCGGAAGAGGCGCGTGCCCAGTTCGACGACCACATGACCCGCCTTCATTCGGTCTTCGGTCCGGACTGGGGGATCCACCAGCGGGACTGGCGGGGAATCGTCCGCCCAATGCTCATGGCCCCCGGCGTCGTGACGTTCCTGACGAGTGCGTACCACCATCCCAACCAGAAGGAGTTCATCCGCCTCTTCCTTGAGCAGGCGGTGGAGCTCTTCGAGAACAATGTTTCACGTGAAACCAGGGGAGCGGCATCATGACCACCGTCATCGACGTGCGGGACCTGACGAAGAAGTTCGGCGCCTTCCGCGCCCTCGACAACTTCAATCTCAGGGTGGACCAGGGAACCATCCACGGCTTCCTCGGCCCGAACGGGTCGGGTAAGTCGACGACCATCCGCATCTTGCTGGGCGTCCTCCACGCGACATCGGGCACGGCCACTGTGCTCGGGGAGGACCCCCGACGCAACCCGGCCGTGCTCAAGCGGATTGGCTACATTGCTGGCGACGTATCCCTGTGGCCTTCACTGACAGGCTGGGAGGTCTTTCGAGCGCTGGAGTCTCTCCGCGGACTGCCCGTGGACCGGGAGCGCGAGGCGGAGCTCATCGAGGCCTTCAAACTGGATCCTGACAAGAAGACCCGCGAGTACTCCACTGGCAACCGCCGGAAGGTCAGCCTGGTGGCTGCCCTCTCAGTCGGGGCGGAGGTACTCATTCTCGATGAACCGACCGCCGGTCTCGACCCGCTCATGGAGCAGGTGTTCGTCGAGCAGATCCGCAAAGAAAAGGCGAGGGGAGCCACGGTTCTGCTGTCCAGCCACATCATGAGTGAAGTGGAGAAGCTCTGCGAGTACGTCACGATCATCCGTGATGGTCAGACCGCGGAGTCGGGGAGCGTTGAGAAGCTACGCCATCTCTCCGCCCACGAAATCACGGCGCGTGTTTCACGTGAAACACCTGGGTTGCGGGACATTGAGGGATCGACGTTCGACAATGGCAGGTTTCACGTGACGGTGAGCCGGGAGCAGGTCCCGGACGTCCTCCGCCGCGTTCTTGATGCCGGCGGAGAGGACATCACCTCTGCGCCAGCCAGCATCGAGGAGATGTTCCTCCAACACTATGGAGACGCGCGATGATCGCCCTCAATCTCCGGCTACGCCGTTCCTTCATCATTATCTGGTGCCTGGCCCTGTGGGCGTTCCTGGCCGTCTTTCCACCCGCCTACGAAAACTATTACCCGACAGCCGAGGACCGCGAGGCCTTTGTCCTTGGAATGCAACGCAACGCGGGCATGACGGCCATGTGGGGGCCAGTGGAGTCACCGGCGACACTCGGGCAGATCGTTATGTGGGAGGCGGGCAGCATGATGATCATACTCGGCTCGGTCATGGCGGTGCTGCTCATCGTGGGTCTCCACCGAAGATCCGAGACGCTGGGCCTTACAGAGCTACAGCTCTCGACCGGCATCAACCGCATGGCACCGGCGGCGACAGCAGTGCTTACGACCGCGATCGTGGCGGCCATCGTGGGAGCGGGCAGTACCGCGGTCCTCGCTCTGTCCGGCCTGTACGTAGAAGAGATGCCCGTCGAGGGTGCCGTCTCCTCGGGTGCCGTCATCGCATTGACCATGCTCGGATCCGCCTTGCTGGCCCAATTGGTCCTGCTGCTGGTAAGTGACCCGGCGGCCCTCACCCGGACCGGGCTCATGACCATAGCGGGGTCGTTCGTGGTGAGATCAGTGGCGGACTCCGAAGACATCGGGTGGCTCAATTGGGTCTCACCCCTGGGATGGAAGACCGTCGTCCACCCCTACGTGAACGACGACTGGATGGCCTTCGGCAAGATCGCGATCATTGGCATTCTCGCGGCAGGAGTCGTTTTCATCGCGGAGAGGTGGCGGGAGTACGGGTCAGCCCTCGTCGCCGTACCCTCGTTAACTCCCCGGCGAACCCGCGATATCCGTGGACCGCTGCACCTCTCCGCGGTACTCAGCCGCTCCACCATCCTCACCTGGACCATCGTGATCGCGGGCCTCACCGGCTTCTTCATCGCGCTCACCGGCTCTCTCAGCGAGTGGATGGAGGCGGAGGCCAACATCGGGCGGATATTCGAGGATATCTTCGGTGATGGGGACATGAAGACCGAGTTCATCGGATACATTCTGAAACTCACCGGTATCCTCATTGCGACGATGGGTGTGCAGATCGTGGTCACCTACCGCAGCGGGGAGGTCGATCGGACGGTTGATCTGCAGCGGTCCACGAGTGTACGACGCTGGATCCCCCTCGGTGCAGCCAGCATTCTCAGCGTTGCAGGCCTGGTTCTCGCCACCGTCGGTGCGCTCGGAGGAGGAGCACTCGGCCTGTGGACCCAGGACTCCACCATCTCCGGAGACTACGACACCCTCATCCCGAGTACCTGGTCACAGCTCGCACCGGCCCTGCTGCTGACTGCTATCTCCGTCGCCCTCGTCGGACTGATGCCCCGGTTCACCCATCTTTCATGGGCCCCTGTCGTCGGTGCTGCTGTCCTCACCCTTTTCGGTCCGGTGCTCAGCGCACCGCAATGGCTCATCGATCTCTCGCCCTTTGAGTATGTCGTCACCCCGAACGGTGGCTCCTGGACGCCCCACCTGTTCATGGGCGCGACGGCCCTCGTGCTCATCGGCCTTGGGTGGTGGGGGTCGCAGCGCCGCGAGATCCGCTAGTCTCGAAACATGAGCGACAAGTTCGAGAAGGCGACCGGCCGCCACATCGACGGGTGGATGGAGTTCGTGCGGGAGCATGGGGATCCGCATGAACTCAGCCATCAGGAGCTCGCCGCGTTGGCATCGAAGGGGGGTGCCTCGGACTGGTGGGCACAGGGGATTGCCGTGGAGATCGAACGCATCATCGGCCGCCGCCAAATCGGGCAGAGCGTCATCGGATCCATCAACGCCAGCGTCAGCAGGACGGTCCCGGGGGAGTGGACGGCGGTATTCGACGGGTTCGTCACTTTCATGGAGGGAAAGGAGCTTATCGACGCCCCGCGCGTCACTGCCACCGATAGGTGGCGCTACTGGCGGGGCGAGATGGCGGACAGATCCCGAGTGGCCGTCGACTGCTCCGATGTGAAAGGGAAGACCCGTCTCAGCGTGAAGCACGACAAGCTTCCGACGATGGAGGACCGCGACCGGGTGAAGGAGATGTGGCGCGGGGTGTTGGGCGAGTTCGCCGGGACATTACCGTCACAGTGACGTATATTCCCGAGGTGACCCCGAGCCAAGCTTTTCGACACTTTTACGTCACTTCCGATCAATGATGGAATCCCCCAATTTTTGGCATACTGAATGTATGTCTGAGTTCTCGTGTAACCGTCGTATGTTCCTGCTCGGCACCGCCACCACGTTCGCCGGTGCTTTCCTGGCCGCGTGTGGCAGCGAGCCCGCGGTCGAGGTCTCTGCCGCCGATGTCCCGGTCGGCAGCGCCACCATCTATGACGGCTTCATCATCGCGCAGCCCACCGAGGGCAACTACGTCGCATACTCGCAGACGTGCCCGCACCAGCGCAACCCCATCACCGAGGTGGAGGGAGACACGGTCCGCTGCACCTACCACGACTCCGTGTTCAACATCGCGGACGGAACGGTTGTTTCGGGCGTGGCCCGCGATCCGCTCACCCCGGCGACGGTGGAACAGGAGGGCGGGACCCTCAGCGTCTCCAGCTAGCCCGCCAGTAGGAGTCGGGATAAGGGATCTCCGAACGATCTAGCCCCGTCTCGTGGGCGGCGCGCAGGGGCCACGCGGGGTCCCGGAGCCCGGCCCGACCGATGAGCACGGCATCGGCGTCGCCGGAGTCGACGATGGCCAACGCCTGCTCTGGCTCGGTGATCATTCCGACCGCGGCCGTCGGCAGGCCGGAACGGCGCCGGATCTCGGAGGCGAACTCCACCTGGAAACCCGGACCGACCGGGATGCGGGTATTCGCGGCGCCTCCGGTGGAGACGTCGATGAGGTCGACGCCGTCGTCGATAAGCGAAGATGCGAGAGCAACCGATTGCTCCAAATCCCACGCGCCGTCGATCCAGTCGGTGGCCGACAGACGGACAAGCAGCGGCATTCCCTCGGGGAGTACCTCGCGCACGGCACGCGCAACGGCCCGAAAGAGACGGGTGCGGTTGTCGAAGGAACCGCCCCATTCGTCGGTGCGGTGGTTCGCCAGGGGAGTGAGGAACTGGTGGAGCAGGTATCCGTGGGCGCCATGGAGCTCCACGGTGTCGAAACCTGCCCGGACCGCGCGGAGTGCACCAGCGGCAAACTGGCCGGGCAACGCCTCGATTTCCTCGACTGTCATTTCACGGGGTGCGTCAATACCCTCCTGCGCCACGGCAGAAGGCCCAACCGTCTCCCACCCGCCGTCCCGGACGGAACCATCGCCCTGACCCGGCAACCACGGGACCGTCGATGCCTTCCGCCCCGCGTGATTGAGCTGGATGCCCATTCGCGCGCCCTGCGTGTGCACGAACGAGACGATCCGCGCCCAGGCGGCCTCCTGCTCGTCGTTCCATAGCCCCGTGCAGGCGGGGGAGATGCGACCCTCGGGGACGATGCCGGTGGCTTCGGCGATGATGAGCCCGTAGCCCCCGGCCGCGCGGGCACCATAATGCACGAGGTGCCAGTCCTCGGGCATCCCGTCCGTGGCGTGGTACTGGCACATGGGTGGCATCCAGACTCGGTTGCGGATCTCGAGGTCGCGCAGCCGGATGGGCGTGAAGAGTGAGTTCATGGCCCCTATCGTAGACTTCAGGGCATGTTGTCCCTTCTCAAGCGGACTGACCCGCTCATTCTCCTGATCATTGCCGCGGTGGTGGTGGCGATCGTGCTTCCGGCGCGCGGCGACTTCGCGGAGTGGTTCGCCACGGCGACCAACATCGCGATCGCCTTCCTCTTCTTCCTCTACGGCGCCCGGCTGTCCACGCAGGAGGCCGTGAAGGGTCTGCTGCACTGGCGGCTGCATCTGCTCATCCTCGCCTTCACGTTCCTCGTGTTCCCGATCGTCGGCGTCGCTATGCGTCCGTTGAGCGGTCTCATCGGGGAAGGGATGTACATGGGCATCCTCTTCATGACGCTCGTGCCGTCCACCGTGCAGTCCTCGGTGGCGTTCACGTCCATCGCGAAGGGCAATTACGCCGGTGCGATCGTCGCGGCGAGCGCCTCCAACCTGGCGGGAGTGTTCCTCACTCCGCTGCTGGTCATGCTGCTCATGTCCGCGGGGGGCTCTATCCACGTCGATTCGCAGGTGTTCATCGACATCGCCATCCTGCTGCTCCTGCCCTTCGTCCTCGGCCAGATCCTGCGCCGGTGGGTAAAGGATTTTGCGGCGAACAAGGCGACGAAGATCGTGGACCGCGGCTCGATCACCATGGTCGTGTACTCGGCGTTTTCCGCCGGCATGGTCGCCGGCGTGTGGTCCGAGGTCTCGGTGGGGCAGATCATCTTCCTCATCGTCTTTTCCATCGTGCTCGTGGCCGTCATGCTGTGGCTCACCCGCTTCACCTCCGAGCGCCTCGGTTTCAACGACAAGGACATGAAGGCCATCCAGTTCTGCGGCACGAAGAAGTCGCTCGCCACGGGCCTGCCCATGGCCTCGGTCATCTTCGGCGGCGCCAGCATCGGCCTGCTCATCCTGCCGCTCATGATCTTCCACCAGGTGCAGCTCATGATGTGCTCCTGGCTCGCCGCACGTTACGCCCGCCAGGCCAAGTCCTGATTGCTTTTCGACGCCCGCCCCCTACGATGTTTCACGTGAAACAAATACACGTACGCATCGAGATGACAGTCCCGGGGGCGGGTTCCGTGATTCATGTGGCGGAGCTCGCGCCTCTCGACGATGAGACCTGCGCCATGATCCGCATCATCGAACTCGATCCCTCCGAGACCATCCGCGGCGCGGCCACCCAGGACACCTCCGCCGGCATGGCCCAAGCCCCGATCCCGGTCGTTCCACACCCGGATACCTACGCTGACTTCCCGGATATCGAGCACTCTCAGCTGAGCCCCGAGGAGTTTGAGGGCCTGTGGGCCGAGGCCGTGGCCGCTTTCCCGGAGCTCTAGAAGACGAGATTGACCAGGCCCATATAGGCCAGGGTCCCGCCGAGGATGGATAAGCCCGAGTCCCGCTTCCAGGCATGCAGGCCCAGGGTCACGGCCACCCCGGCCAGCGCCGCTGGCACCCCACCCGGCGCTGACTGCTGGCCGAACAGCGTGTACACCACCAGAACCACCATGACACCCACCGGCATCATGCGCCCGAGCAACCCGAAGAACTGATTCCCCTTCAGCGCGGAGACAAAGGCGAAGGGCAGCCAGCGCAACGCCACGGTAATCACCGCGATCGGAATGAGTACCGCGAAGACCTGGGTGAGGGTGACCCCCTCCGGAAGCCCGTACATCAGATCCGCCACTCCAGCGCCCGGTCGAGGGTGGGGGAGAGGAAACGTGCCAGCAGCAGGAGGAAGTAGGCGCTCAGCGCGATCATGAGCACGCCGCCGGACACCACTGCCAGCCCGGCCGCGATGAGCACCAGGGACACATCCCGGCTCCCGCGGAACGTCTCCCACGCCAGGACCACGAACAGCGCGACCAGAGCGAACTCCATGCCTTGCACGCCCGCCGGGATGACCTCGCCGACCAGTGCCCCCGCGATGCCGGGCAACACCCACATCGACTGGCAGAACGCCTGGATCGTCAGGACCTGCACACCACTTCGCGGGTGTCGGGCGGAGGCAATGGCGTAGGACTCGTCGGTAAGCGCATACGTGGAGTAGGCCTTGCCGACACCGCCGCGGACCAGATCCCGCGGGAACGTCAGACCGTAGAAGATGTGGCGAAAGTTGACCATGAGGCCGGTCACCGCCGCAGACACCGGCCCCACACCGGCTGTGACGAGGTTGATCGCCAGAAACTCCATCGACCCGGCGTAGATGAGCACAGAGAAGATGGGGGTCCACCACCAGGCGAAACCGACCTGGCTCATCAATAAGCCGAATGCCAGGCCCAGCGGGATCAGACCCAGGGCGACCGCCCACGAGTCCCGGATGCCCGCCCGTACCTCAGCGATCAATTGTCCACCAGGTCGCCGGGGAACGTCGAGAAGAGTGGCAGCGGCGGCTGCTGGCGGCGCATGACATCGCCCCACAAATCGGTCCGCCCTGGGACGATGACGTCGGTCGGCAGCGCCGGGGTGACAAACCAGTCGCCCCGCTCGATCTCCTCATCCAGCTGGCCCGGCGCCCACTCGGCGTAGCCGGCGAACAGGCGCATCCCCTCGACGAGGTCGACGATGTCACCGGGTTCGGCGCGCAGATCGACGTGCGCCAGGCGGTTGGCCAGGCGGCTGAGCTGGGGGGCAGCCTCCATGTCCACGCCAGCCTTCGTCATGGCCAAGCCAACCACGGACTGCTGGTTGAGTGGGCCACCGATGTAGAGCGCCTGCGGCTTGGCGACGGCGGGCAGCCAGTCCGGCATCACGTTAAACACCGCCAGGTCACTGCGGGAGGCCAGGTTCACGCCGAAGGTCAGATGTTCATTGTGCTCGATGACCAGCACCACGGAGCGGTTGAACTCATCGGAGAGCATGCCGGGGGCGGCGACGAGGAGCATGCCCGGCTCCGGCTCATTGCGCTCGAGGGCGTTGAAGAGACGGTCGGCGAAGAAATCTGTCATGGCGCCTATCTCCTTCAGCGTTGTTCCGTTGATTGTTCAGCTTCCCACCATGCACGAAGTTCCGCAATCGCAGCATCGCGCTCCAGTGGGCCGTGTTCCAGGCGCAGCTCCTTGAGGAACGCCCACGCGCGGCCGACGACGGGACCGGCGGGCACGCCGAGGATTTCCATGATCTCATTGCCGTCGAGGTCGGGCCGCACGCGCGCCAGGTCCTCGCGCGCGGCGATATCCGCGATGCGTTCCTCGAGGTGATCGTAGGTGCGCTGCAGGCGGGCGGCCTTGCGCTGGTTGCGGGTGGTGGAGTCGGCGCGGACCAGCTTGTGCAGGCGGGGCAGCAGCTCCCCGGCGTCGGCGACGTAGCGGCGCACGGCGGAGTCCGTCCACTGGCCCTCACCGAAACCGTAGAAGCGCATGTGCAGGTAGATGAGCTGGGAGACGTCACCGACCATCTGCTTGGAGTACTTCAGCGCGCGCATGCGGCGACGGATCTTCTTCGCTCCCACCACCTCATGGTGGTGGAAGGTCACGCGCCCGTCCTCGTTGTAGGCGCGGGTGTCCGGTTTGCCCGAATCGTGCAGCAGAGCCGCCCACCGCAGCACCAGATCGGGTCCGTCCTCCTCCTGGTCCATGGCCTGGCGCAGCACTTGCATGGAGTGGGCGTAGACGTCCTTGTGCTGGTTGTGTTCGTCCTTCATGTCGCGCATGGCGGGGATCTCGGGGAAAACATAGCCGGCGATTCCGGTGTTGACCAGCAGGTTAATCCCGGTCCATGGGGCGGTACCCAGCATCAGCTTGTCCAGTTCCACCTGGATACGTTCGACGGTGATCCTCTCGATTTCCCCGGCCATGTCCGTCATCGCGGACTTAACTCGATCGGCCACCCCGAAGCCCAGCTGGGACACGAAACGGGCAGCGCGCAACATACGCAGTGGATCATCGTGGAAGGAGATCTCGGGTGCATCCGGGGTGTCCAGGCGGCGCTCCACCAGATCGGACAAACCGCCCACCGGATCATGAAAGACGGCGGTGAGGGAGCCGGCGTCGATAAGCAATTCCACGGCCATGGCGTTGACCTTGAAATCGCGGCGGATCAGATCGCCCTCCAACGTGTCGCCGAACATGACCTCGGGGTTGCGGGAGACACCGTCGTAGGTGTCGGAGCGGAAGGTGGTGATCTCGATCTGCTGGCCGCGGTGGGCGGCGGAGACGGTGCCGAATTCAATGCCGGTGTCCCACACGGTTCCGGCCCAGCCCTCGAGGATCGCGGCGATGACGTCGGGGCGGGCGGGGGTGGTGAAGTCGAGGTCATTGCCCAGGCGGCCGAGAATGGCGTCGCGCACGGAGCCGCCGACCAGATACAGCGGGAACCCCCGCTCGTGGAAGGCGGCGACGAGGTCAGCGATGTCCAGACCGGCGATGGTGCGCTCGGCCTGGGCCAGGGGGTTCAGTGCTTCATCCACACCCCGGGAGTCTACCGGTGACACACCGCGGCCCGGGAATTTCTAAAGGCCCCCCTAACGGATACGATCATGGGGATGACTGAGAATGATTCCCAGGGACCCAAGCGTCGGCGTCGCCGCCGTTCGCGTCGTCGTGGTTCCGGAAATCAGACGCAGCAGCGCGGCCGCAAGCGAAATCAGCGTCCCGCACAGAACCGGATGACCACCCGTGATGAAACGTCCGCTGGCGGTCTGGTCGTCTCCGGGCTCGCCGAGGCCGTCAACGAGGCAGGCGAGGTGGATCTCGGCCGTATCTATGTCGCGCTCATCGGGCGCCTGGATCGCCGCGGCCGCCTCCTGTGGTCCATGCCGAAGGGGCATGTCGAGCCGGGGGAGGATCATCGTTCCACCGCAGAGCGGGAGGTGTGGGAGGAGACCGGCGTGCACGGCGAGACTTTCGCGGACCTCGGCGTCATCGACTACTGGTTTGTCTCTGATGGGGTGCGTATCCACAAGACGGTGCACCACCACCTGCTGCGCTTTGTGGATGGTGACCTCAACGATGATGACCCGGAGGTCACCGAGGTCGCCTGGATCCCCGTCTCCGAGCTCATCGAGCACCTCGCGTACGCGGATGAACGCAAACTGGCTCGCACGGCGCATGATCTGCTGCCGGGCCTGGCGCGGGAGGAGAAGGCCGCGGGAAGGGCGACTCCGCGGTGAGGCGCATCATCGCAGGTCTCGCCGTTTTGTGCTTATCGACGCCCGCCTACGCCGCCCCCACCCCCTATGATCCGGAGATCGCCGAGCAGTGGGTCAACCCCATGGCCCGCGGCGCGGAGGACCAGGACGTCGCCGTTGATGTGTTGTCGGTGGGGGAGTCGGTCGTGCTCAGTGTGGGAAACTCCGGGGCCGACACCGCCCGCGACCTCGTCCTGACGACCCGCCGCGCGGAGCAGACCTGGGATGTGGCCTCCGCCCGGCGCGCCCTGGCGCTCGATGCCGGGGCCTACCCTTATGCCGGGCCCACCGTGGAGGTGGGGGACCTGGGGCCGGGGGAGCGGCGGGAGATCACCGTCGACCTGCCGGAGGGTTTCCTGCCCGCCGGTACCACCCCGGTGATGTTTGCGGTGGGGGATAATACTGAGCGGCTGCTGTTGACCACGCCGGTGGAGGGGGATCCCGAGGCGCAGATCCCCGGTCTGACGATGCTGCTGCCGTTGAGCGCCGAGGTGGACATCATCCCTGGGGAGACGGGTGAGGCTCCGCAGGAGGCGCCCCTGATCCTCGCCTCCGAGCAGCTCGCCGGGCAGCTCACCCCGGGTGGGCGCTTGAGCGAGCTGCTCGACATCTACGCCACCGAACAGCGCGGCACCTGCCTGGCTGTTGATCCGGCGCTGGTGGACACGGTGGCGCGGATGTCGCGGGGTTACACGGTGGCACCGGAGCGGCCGTCGTTGATCAGCTCGAAGCAGCGTCTGCGCGACAGCTGGTTCAGCGATGATGATCCCGATCCCGGTCAACCGGGTACCGGCGCGGCCGATGCCGCTGCCTGGCTCGAGCAGCTCCGTGCAGCCTCCTGCGTGGTGTCCCTGCCGTGGGCGAACGCGGATGTCAACGCCGTGACCCGCACCGAGGATGAGTGGCTGTTCCGCGAGGCCACCCAACGCGGCACCGAGGTGCTGCGTTCGGTGCTCGACGTGGAACCGGTCCCGAATGTCATCCTCCCGCCCTCCGGTTATGTCACCGAGCAGGCCGTGCCCTCTTTCGGTTGGGCGGATCAGTCTGTGCCGGTGGACCAGGCGTGGGAGGCCTCCGTCGCCGCGCGCGCCCCGCAACCCACGGGGGACAGTGCCCTGGAATCCCCGATCATCCCGGACCGTTCCGGCGCGCCCGCGCCGTCGCAGCCGGTGCGGGTGCTCGTCGCCGATAACACGGTGTGGGGTGTGCCGCAGGCGGGTGTCCATGCGAACCTGGCGCCGGGCATCACCGCGCGGACTTTCTCCGCGCCCCTTGGTTCCCTGCTAGCGGCCACGGGCCCCGCGCCGCAGACCACCGGCTACTCCAACCCCGACTGGCGCCTGGACTATCGCCTGGATTCGGTCACCGCCCGCGCTGTCACCGCCGCCTCCGCGCTGCGCCTGGCCGTCGCGGAACAGACGCTGCCCGGCGATTGGGCGCAGTCCCCGATGCCGGTGTTCGCAGCCCCCGCCGCGCACCTCGACGCCACCACCGCCCGCCAGCTGCTCGCAGCCGCCACCTCGCTTATCGACGCCCGCGCCGCCCGCCCCATCCCCCTCGAGGAGGCGCTGAGCGCCCCGCCCCTGGACGCTGCCGGCCCCGGGGCCATCGGCGTGACCCGCTTCGGCAGCCCCTGGACCAACCCGGCCGCCTACGCCGACACCGAGATCCTCCGCGCCGCGCAGCAGACCCGCTACACCGATGACCTGACCCGCATGATGGTCAACGATCCCGTCATCAGCCTCAGCCGCTACGGATTCACGCTGCCGCTGCGCCGCGACATGCTTATGGCGTTGAGCGCGACGTCGAGAAGCTCCCTGGCCACGCATGAGGCGGCGGTAGCCGCCACGAACACCCGCCTCGACGCCAACCGGCAGACGCTGCAGGCGTTGCGCGGCTCGGTGGCGCTTCTTCCGCCGGGGAACGTGTACACGCGGGCGTCGGAAAGCTCGCCGTTGCTGGTCGTCGCCGAGAACGGCCTGCCGCTGCCCGTCGACGCCGACCTCGCCTACTCCGGGCCCGCGGGCGCGCGCCTGGATGTGCAAGGCTCCGTGCATATTCCCGCGCACGGTTCCATCACCGTGCCGATCACCGCCGACCTGCCCGACGATGATCAGACGCAGCTGTCGCTGTGGCTGGCCACGCGTGACGGCTCCCCGATTTCCACGCCGGTGGAGATTACAGTGCAGACCAGAGCCGGTATCGTCGGCACCTACGGTATTGCCCTGCTCGTCGTCGTGGGGCTTTCTCTGGCGCTGTTGTTCCGCGTCGGCCGCCACCGCCGACACCAGCGCCCCTAGCTTAGAAATGGCCTATGTCCAGCGATAATCTCCGATCCCGCTTCATCGCCTCCAGCCCGCCGGCCCCCGTGCCGAAGCAGCGCAGCGCCCCGCCCGCCCCCGTGGAGGACCGCTCCCGGCTGCGTGCCCCGGAGCCGGTCGACAACGGGGTCGCCTCCGATGCGGATGTCGTGCGGGCGGGTGGCTCCATGGCCATTGCCACGCTGTTCTCGCGTATCACCGGGTTTGTCCGCAACCTGCTCATCGTGGTCACCCTCGGTGGCGCGGTGGGTTCGGCGTTCAACACGGCGAACACGCTGCCCAACCTGATCACTGAGATCGTGCTCGGCGCGGTGCTCACCTCCCTGGTGGTGCCGGTGCTGGTGCGCGCGGAGAAGGAGGACACCGACCGCGGCACGGCCTTCTTCCGGCGCCTGTTCACGCTCTCGGCGTCGCTGCTCATCGTGGTGACGGTGCTGTCTGTCATCGCCGCGCCGCTGCTGACCAGGCTGCTGCTCAGCGCCGACGGCGAAGTCAATATCGTCCAGTCCTCGTCCTTTGCTTATCTGCTGCTACCGCAGATCTTCTTCTACGGCATCTTCGCGCTGTTCATGGCGGTGTTGAACACGCGCGGCATCTTCAAACCGGGCGCGTGGGCGCCGGTGGCCAACAACGTCGTCTCCATCGCGGTGCTGCTGCTGTATACGCTGCTGCCGGAGGACCTGGGGGAGACCGACCCCTCGCCGGTGAACGACCCGCACGTGCTGCTGCTGGGCCTGGGCACCACCCTCGGTGTCGTGGTGCAGGCCGCGATCATGGTGCCCTACCTGCGCAAGGCGGGCGTCGACCTGCGCCCGCTGTGGGGCATCGACGCCCGCCTCAAGCAGTTCGGCGGCATGGCCCTGGCCATCATCGCCTACGTGGCGGTCTCGCAGGTCGGCTACGCCGTCACCACCCAGATCGCCTCGCTTCACGACGCCGCCGCCCCGCTCATCTACCAGCAGCACTGGCTGCTGCTGCAGGTGCCTTACGGCATCATCGGCGTCACCCTGCTCACCGCGATCATGCCGCGCCTGTCGCGCAACGCTGCCGACGGCGATGACCGCGCCGTGGTGGGCGACCTCAATCTGGCGACGAAGCTGACGTTCATCGCGCTCATCCCGATCGTGGTGTTCTTCACCGTGTTCGGCCCCGACATCGGCGTGGCCCTGTTCGCCTACCGCAACTTCGACACCGAGTCCGGCGCGCTGCTGGGCCTGACGTTGTCGTTCTCCGCATTCACGCTGCTGCCCTACGCACTGGTGCTGTTGCACCTGCGCGTATTTTACGCGCGCGAGGAAGCCTGGACCCCCACCTACATCATCGTCGGCATCACCGCGACGAAGATCGTGCTCTCCCTGCTGGCCCCGATGGTGGCGACGTCCCCTTCGCGCGTGGTCGTGCTGCTCGGTGCGGCCAATGGTTTCGGCTTCGTCGCCGGCGCGGTGATCGGTGCGTTGCTGCTGCGCCGCAAGCTCGGCCACCTGGGCACCCGTTCCCAGATCCACACCACGGCGTGGGCTTTCGCGGCGTCTATGGCGGGTGTCGCGGCGGCGGTGTTCGTTGACTGGCTCCTGCCTTCGCTGAGTGGGTTGGGATCCTTCGGTGTGCTGATCACCCTGGCCATTGAGGGCGTGGTCTTCCTCATCGTCACCGGCATTGCGCTGAGTTTCTCAGGGTTGCCCGAGGTGCAGAACCTGGGCCGGGCCTTCGCCCGCATCCCGGGCCTGTCGCGCTTCGTGCGACCCGACGCCGATAAGGCCATCGAGGTCGGCCGTAGCGATCCGCAGGAGGTCTCCGCACAGCTCAGCGCCCTCGACCCCTTCGCCGCCTCTCTGCCGCCGGCGCCGATGTCCGCCGGCATCGTCCGCGGCCCGCGCCTGGTGCCGGGCGCCCCGGTTTCCGACGGCCGTTTCCGTCTGCTGGCCGACCACGGTTCCGTGCCCGGCGCCCGCTTCTGGCACGCCAAGGAACGCGGCAGCGGCCGGGAGGTCGCCCTGACCTTCGTCGACACCTCCGGCAACGCGCCCCTGGCCCCGGCCAGCCCGGCCGCCGCCGCCGGGGCCGCCTCCGAGGTGGCGCGCCGTACGCGCCGTTTGGACGGGGTGCCGGGCGTGGCGGGCAACATTCAGGTGCTGTCCTACCGCAATGGTTGTCTCATCGTCGCTGACTGGGTGCCCGGTTCGCCGCTGCGCACCGTCGCCGAGGGTGGGGATCTGGATCCGCAGGCCGTCGCCGCCGCCCTGGTGCCGCTGCTCGAATCCGCGGAGCAGAACCTGCCGCTGGGCCTGGACAACCACGCCCGCATCCGTATCTCCACCGAGGGTGTGGCGGTGCTGGCGTTCCCGGCCGTGCTTCCCGACGCCACCGTCGACCGCGATCATTCCTCCGTCAGCTCCATGCTCTCTTTACTCGGCGTCGAGCGCGAGGACCTGCCGGATGAGGTCGAGCCGGACGAGCAGCTCGTGGTCGCCGATGAGGTGGGGCCGGTTCCGGATGCCCAGCCCGGCTTCGGCGACAAGTCCTACTCCGGTGGCTCGGTGGCGCTCATCGGCGCGCTGTCCATCGGTGCGGTGGTGCTGGTGGCGGCGCTGACAACTTACCTGGTCAGTGTCGTCGGTGGTGACCGCGATACCGCCCCCGTCACCCAGGAGTCCATCCAGGGTTCCGCCACGGAGACCACCCCGCGTCCGCTGCCGCGGGTGCAGAATGTCACGGCCTCGGCCCCGGAGATCGCCGACGGTGATGATTCCACCGTGTGGTCCGGTGAGGGCGGGGTCACGCTGCTACTTGACGACGCCGTCGAGCTCCAGACCATTGTCATCCGTTCCGGTGGAGGAGCATCCGTCGAGGTCTACGGGTTGCTCGAGGGCGAGTCCGCCCCGACGCGGGAGGGCCTGCCGCAGCTGGGCGGTGGTGAGCTGCGCGATGGCCGCACGACGCTCACGCTGGACCGCCCCATGACGGCCGGTGGCGTGCTGCTGTGGTTCCCGGCGTTCAGCGAGGTCGCGGAGGTGCAGGTGGTCGGCGTCCACTAGAGTGGGCGCCCTCGCCGGGCGGGGCGGGGGGTCATGGGGTCCAATGGGGACGTCCGCATGACTTTTTCCGGGGGGAAACAACGTGGCGTTAAGTGATGGCCGACTGGTGGCCGACTACATCGACGGGGATCTCAAGGCCTTCACCACCATCGTGGAACGCCACCGCACCCGTCTGCTGTGGGTGGCCCGCCGCTACGGGCACAACGAGGACGACGCACAGGACATTCTCCAGGAGGCCCTGTTCCGCGCCAGTTACAGCCTGCACACCTGGCGCCACGACTCCTCCCTGTCGACGTGGCTGCACCGCTTGGTCATGAACTCGGGGTGGGACTTCCGCAACCGCCGCCCCCAGGTCGAATCCTCCACGCTGGATGATGACACCCTGCCCCACGACATCAACCCGCTCCTCGCCTCCGACCCGATCGGCCGTACCGAGGACATCTGGCACCTCCACGACTCCCTCGCCCGCCTCCACCCGAACCAACGCAAGGCTTTGTGGCTGATCGACATTGAGGGCTACAGCATTGTCCACGTCGCGAAACAGGAGGGCGTCAAGCCCGGAACCATCAAGTCGCGCCGCAACCGGGCGCGTGAGGCGTTGCGTGCGGAATACTCGACGCTGATCGGACGTTGAGATCACCTAGACTGATGCTTTAGTTGACCCCGAGCAGGAGAATTCATGATTCACGACGTCGCCATCATCGGCTCCGGCCCCGCCGGCTACACCGCCGCCATCTACGCCGCCCGCGCGGAGCTCAAGCCCCTCATGTTCGAGGGTTACGAGTACGGCGGTTCGCTGATGAACACCACCGACGTGGAGAATTTCCCCGGCTTCCAGGACGGCATCATGGGCCCGGACCTCATGATGCAGATGCGCGGCCAGGCCGAGCGTTTCGGCACTGACATGCGCATGGAACTGGTGGACAAGGTCGAGCTCGAGGGGCCGGTGAAGAAGATCCACGTCGGCGACGAGGTGCATGAGGCCCGCACCGTCATCCTCGCCACCGGCGCCGCCCCGCGCCTGCTGGGCGTGCCGGGTGAGGATGAGCTCATGGGCCGCGGCGTGTCCTCCTGTGCCACCTGCGACGGGTTCTTCTTCAAGGGCCAGGAGATTGCCGTCATCGGCGGCGGTGACTCCGCGATGGAGGAGGCCACGTTCCTGACCAAGTTCGCCGACAAGGTCACAATTGTGCACCGCCGCGAGGAGTTCCGGGCGTCTGCCATCATGCTGGAGCGCGCCAAGGCCAACGAGAAGATCGAGTGGGCCACGTCCAAGACCGTCGACCACGTCATCGAGTCCGAGGGCAAGGTCGGTGGCATCATGCTGCGTGACACGATCACCGGTGAGCTTTCTGAGCTGCCGGTGGCCGCGATGTTCGTCGCCATCGGCCACGACCCGCGCTCCGGTTTCCTCGACGGCCAGGTGCAGCTGAAGGAGGGCGGCTACGTGCAGGTCACCGAGCCGTCCACCGCGACCTCTGTCCCGGGTGTCTTCGCCTGCGGCGATCTGGTCGATGATCACTACCAGCAGGCCGTCACCGCCGCCGGTTCCGGCTGCCGCGCCGCCATCGACGCCGAGCACTACCTCGCCGCCCTCTAAGCCCCCTGTAAGGAGAATCACATGAGCAACGTCATCGAGGTCACCCAGTCCAACTTCCGCGAGGTGGTCATCGAGGCCGATAAGCCGGTCATCGTCGACTTCTGGGCCGAATGGTGCGGCCCTTGCAAAAAGCTCAGCCCCGTCCTCGACGAATTATCCGCGGAGCTGGGCGATTCCGTCACGATCGCCAAGGTCAATGTCGATGAGGAGCGCACCCTGGGCGCCATGTTCCAGGTCATGTCTATCCCGGCCGTGATGTTCTTCAAGGACGGCGAGAAGGTCGACGAGTTCATCGGCGTCCGCCCGCGTTCCCACATCATGGCGAAGCTGGAACCGCTGATGTAACTGGTAGCGTTAGGGACCTAGCAGCAGCACCGGCCGACTCCTGACGGCTCGGATAAGATCTAAGGCATCTGACCCTGGAAGGAGTGCCGTGACCCAGACTTTCCGCGTCGGCGATCGCAGCCCCCGCGTGGCGGAGGCCCGCTCCACGCTCGCCCGGCTCGGGCTCCTGCCCGGTTACGGTGGGGATCTCTCGGACAAGTACGCCGAGGAAGACAAGCTTTTCGACGAAGCACTCTCCCCCATCCTCAAAGCCTTCCAGCAGTCCCGCGGCATCGTACCTTCCGGCGTCATCGATGACATGACCCTGCGCGAGCTGCGGCACGCCTCCTACCGTCTCGGATCCCGTGTCCTGTCGTACCAGCCGAACAATGAGCTGGTGGGCGATGATGTGGCCAAGCTGCAGGAACAGCTCCAGGAGCTGGGATTTTACTCCCAGCGCGTGGACGGTCACTTCGGCTCCGACACCTACGAGGCGTTGGCCAACTTCCAGCTCAACTCCGGCCTGCAGGACGACGGGGTCTGCGGCCCTGAGACCCTCGCCGCCCTTAAGCTGCTGGGCCGCCGCATCACCGGTGGCAGCCCCCACGCCATCCGCGAACGCGAGCAGGTCCGCACGGCCGGCCCCCGGCTGGCGGGTAAGCGCGTCGTCATCGACCCCGCTCTCGGCGGCGCCAACAAGGGCATCTCCGTGCGTGGCCTGCATGGGCAGATCTCTGAGGAGGAGATCATCTGGGACCTGGCCGCCCGCATCAAGGGACGCATGATCTCCGCCGGGATGGAGACCATCATGTCCCGCCCCCGCATGGATGACCCGAACCACACCTCCCGGGCAGAGATCGCCAACGCCTTCGGCGCTGACCTGGTCATCTCCCTGCAGTGCGACCATTACCCGAATGACAAGGCCCACGGTGTGGCCACCTTCTACTTCGGGTCCGAAACCGGTAACAGTTCGCTCACCGGGGAGACCCTCTCCGGCTACATCCAGCGCGAGATCTGCGCGCGCACCGATTTCCAGAATTGCGGCACCCACGGTCGTACCTGGGAGATCCTGCGTTTCACACAGGCCCCCACCGTCGAGCTTGTCGCGGGCTACCTCACCAATCCCGATGACGTCGCCCGGCTGACTGACCCGAACGTCCGGGACTCCATCGCCGAGGCCGTGGTCGTGGCCGTCAAGCGCCTCTATCTCCTCGACCAGGATGACACCCCGACCGGCACCTTCAAGTTCGCCGAGCTA
Organism: Corynebacterium sp.; assembly: GCF_030538285.1. Lineage (GTDB taxonomy): Bacteria > Actinomycetota > Actinomycetes > Mycobacteriales > Mycobacteriaceae > Corynebacterium. The sequence continues at coordinate 3,552 of NZ_JAUNUG010000029.1, read as the reverse complement.
CTGCGCGCCGAGCAGGAATAGCGTGCTCACACCCGCGCCAGCAGCTCCTCTACTGCCGCCACCGACAGCAGCCCGTGCTGGGGCGGCAGATCGAGGCGCAGGCGCGGGAGCACCGGGTGGTCGGCGACGACGCGGAAGCCTGCGGACTCCAACACGGACACGGGCATGAGGCCGATCTCGGAGGCGGAGCGCAGCACCTCCCCGACGGGCCCCTCGAGGAGCTCGTCGACGTCGGCGCGGGAGAAGAAATCCTGGCGCCAGCCGAAGGCTTCGACGGCGGGAACATCGTTGTCTACCAGGCGCATGATGGCGGCGTCGATAAGCACGGCCTCCAGGCCCACCCCGGCGAAACCGGGGTCGATGAACAGTGAGGTGAGGATTTCCGCGTCCTCGGACACCGGGCCGGTGGGCAGCGCCGCGCAACCGGGGGCGGCGTCGCGCGCGCACCACAACACGGTGGCGACGGCGCGTTGGGCCGTGCTGCGCTCCAGGGAAAGGCCGCAGCAACCGTAGTCGAGGAGAGTGGTGGTCAGCCAGGCCTCTTTCTCGAAGGCAGGATCCCCGGACGCTGCCACCTGAGTCACGGCGTCGGCGTCGAGTTCCCAGAAGATGGAGCGCGCCGCTTGGGGGTGGATACAGCCCAGCGTCTCCTGGCTGAGGGGGACCAGACGCGCGAACACCGGTTACCGGCCTTCGATCAGTCCGAGGATGCGTTCGAAGTCCTCCCGGTCGCCGAACTCGACGACCATCCGGCCTTTGCCGCGGCCCATGGTGACGGTGACCTTGGTGTCCCAGGTGTCTCCGAGACGGCTGGCGGCGCGGGTGAACATCTCCGGCTGCTCCACCGGCTCCGGCTTCTTCCGATCGGGGGCATCGGCACGGTTGAGCAGGGTGACGGCCTCCTCCGTGGCGCGCACTGACAGGCCTTCCGCGATGACCCGGTCGGCGAGCTGCTCCATCCCGTCGACTTTGAGTCCCAGCAGGGCGCGGGCATGGCCGGCGGACAAGACTCCAGCGGCAACGCGGCGCTGCACCGGAACGGGCAGGGCCAGCAGGCGCAGCGTGTTGCTGATGACGGGGCGGGAGCGGCCGAGGCGGTCGGCGAGCTCGGATTGGGTGACGTTGAATTCCTCGAGAAGCTGCTGGTAGGCGGCCGCTTCTTCCAGCGGGTTGAGCTGCACGCGGTGGATGTTCTCCAGGAGCGCGTCGCGGAGCATGTCACCGTCGTCAGTGCTGCGGATGATCGCGGGGATGAGCTTGAGGCCGGCGCGTCCGGCGGCCCGCCAGCGGCGCTCACCCATGACCAGCTCATAACCATCGTCGACGGCGCGGACGACAATGGGCTGCATGAGCCCGAACTCACGGATGGAGTGGACCAGCTCGTTGAGCGCTTCCTCGTCGAAGACGGTGCGCGGCTGGTGCGGGTTGGGCGTGATCTCTCCGATGGGGATCTCACGGTAGGTAGCACCCCCCAGCCCGGGCTTCGGGGCGCCCTTGACCTGCTTGTCGGTCTGTGCCTTCTTCGCGCCCTTGGTGCCGCCGAGGATGACGTCGGCGGCACCGTCGCCCAGGCGCGGGGACGAGGGGGTGGGTCCGGAGGGGATAAGGGCGGCGAGTCCGCGGCCGAGCCCTCCCTTGCGGGTCTCCTGGTTCATGGCACTTAACTTTCTTCTTCGAGCTGCTGGGCCGTTTCGGGGCTGACGCCGATGGGGCCGGTGGAGGCGGCGGGCTGGTAGTCACCGCGGCTGGCGAACTCGCGGGCCGCATCGAGGTAGGCCTCCGCGCCGCGGGAGGTCGGGTCGTAGTTGAGCACTGTCTGGCCGTAGCCGGGTGCTTCCGAGACCTTCACGGAGCGGGGAATGACATGACCGAGGACGACGTCGCCGAAGTGAGAGCGCACCTCGCTGGCGACCTGCTCGGAGAGCTTGGTGCGGGCGTCGTACATGGTGAGCAGGATGGCGGAGATGTGGAGGTTGGTGTTGAGGTGCTGCCGGATCATGGAGATGTTGTTGAGCAGCTGGCCCACACCTTCCAGCGCGTAGTACTCGCACTGGATGGGGATGAGGATTTCATCGACGGCGGTCATCGCGTTGATGGTGAGCAGGCCGAGCGAGGGCGGGCAGTCAATGATGACGTAATCGAAGCCGTTCTCGCTGAGGAAACCGGAGCCGCGCAAGGCGTCATGGAGGCGGTATTCGCGGCGCACCAAGGACACCAGCTCAATTTCCGCGCCGGCCAGGTCAATGGTGGCGGGGATGCAGTAGAGGTTCTCGTGCGCGGTAGACGGCTGCAGAGCCTGCTCAGCGGTGGCATCGCCGATGAGCAGTTCATAGCTGGACAGCGTCCCGGAGGTGTGCTCCGCGCCCAGTGCGGTGGAGGCGTTGCCCTGCGGGTCGAGATCGACGACCAGAACCTTCGCCCCGAGCATCGCCAGCCCGGCAGCCAGGTTGACGGAGCTGGTGGTTTTGCCGACGCCACCTTTCTGGTTGGCGACCGTGATCAGGCGCGGCTCATCCGGCTTCGGCAACTGCTCGACCATAGCCCCTCTTTCTCAGATGTGTATGACTGTCTAGCCTTCCCCACCTTAGTGCACGCGGGGGACACGGATGATCGTCGTGGGTTCCGCCAGGTGCGCATCCCCGACGGTGCTTATCGACGCCCGCCCGCCCCCCGCTTTCTTGATCAGCGCGGCGTCGCGTTCCAGTTCCTCACCCACGGAGGATCCCTTCATGGCGATCATCTCCCCGCCCTTGCGCACCAGCGGCAGCGACCAGCCGGCCAGCTTGCCCAGCGGGGCCACCGCCCGGGAGGTGACGATGTCGACGGGTTCCGGCAGGGGCGAGTCCTCGGCGCGGGCCCGAATGACGGTGACGTTAGGCAGACCCAGCTCATCGACGACCTCCTGCAGGTACACCGAGCGCTTGAGCAGCGGTTCGATCAGGGTGATGTCGAGGTCAGGGCGGGCAATGGCCAGCGGAATGCCGGGCAGCCCGGCGCCGGAGCCGACATCGGCGACCCGTGCGCCGTGTTCCATCACCTCGCCGATGACAGCACAGTTGAGGATGTGGCGCTCCCACAGGCGTTCCACCTCGCGGGGTCCGATGAAGCCGCGGGTGGAGCCGTCGGTGGCCAAAGAGTCGTGATAGGCCTCGGCCAGGGGGAGACGTTCGCCGAAGACAGCCTGGGCCTGCGCAGGGGTGATGCTCATGCCCCAAACGATAACAGCCACCGTGAACGGGAAGGTTCACGGTGGCTGTAGGCGGCGTCGAAAAGCTATTTCTTCTTGCGCTTCTTCTTCGCGCCGGCGCGGGCACCCGGGGCGGGGGCGGTGGTGCGCTTGAGGGCCTTGCGGGCCTCTTCCTCGGCCTCTTCCTCGCGGTCCATCTGGGCGAAAAGGACGCGCTGCTGGAAGAAGGTCCACACGTTGTTGGACATCATGTAGAACAGCAGGCCGATGTGCCACAGGAAACCGGTGAACAGGATGGTGGCGGGCATGACCCACAGCATCATCTTGTTCATCATGCCCATCTGCATGGCCATCATGTCGGCGTT
>NZ_JAUNUG010000028.1:20849-39295 GCF_030538285.1 Corynebacterium sp. | reverse complement strand
ATCCGGGTGCTATCGATTCGTCAGAACACTGCTACTGGACGCACGTCCCTAACATGCAGTACCGCTCGGTTGTCTACGGTGAGGCCCTTTCCGAGTCCGAGGTCGTGGCTTCCGTCGGATCACGTGGGGATTCCTACGATAACGCGATGGCCGAGGCACTGAATTCGGTGTTCAAGGCTGAGCTGATCGACCGCAGAACCTTGCCGACATTAACGGATGTTCTCGTGGAATCCTCGAAGTGGATCGGGTGGTACAACAACCGCCGGCTGCACTCCTCGTTGGGTTATCGCCCGCCGAGGGAGGCACATCAGGAACGGAAAACTCTTCAGGCTCACGCAGCCTGATCAACAAGTAAATGACCCTCTACAAAACTCGGGGCTTGACGGTCTGATTCCAGTTCCTCTGCGGCTACCCGAGCCGGCAGCACCCGTAATGCGTTAGCAGCCGCGTGTTTTCTCCATCGAGCCCGTGTCTGTTGGCCAGCATGCTTGTATCGTGTGGATGCCATGGCCATTCCTAACAGGGAATGGTGCATCCACCACCTAAATCTGCCCATTCGGAAGGGGGCTTCGCGGCCTTCGTTTCCGCCCAGCTAGGACCTCTTCGCCCGCTCCAGCTCCAACTCGACGTTGAAGTCGGCGGGCGGCCAAGACAGGTTCATCGATCGCAGCGCATCAAGCACGAGGTACTTCACGGCCATGCGGGCGTACTTCTTCCGGTCGCCCGGGATGGCGTACCACGGGGCGAAGTCCGTGGAGGTGCGCTTCATCGCGATCTCATAGGCCTTCTGGTATTCGTCCCACATCTCGCGCTCATCGAGATCACCGGGTTCGAACTTCCAGTGCTTGTCAGGGTTCTCCAGCCGCTCGATGAGGTTCTCCTTCTGGAAATCCTTTGAGATGTGCAGCATCACCTTGATGATCTTCACGTTGCGGCTGGCCATCTCGCGCTCGAAGTCGACGATGGCGTCGTAGCGCCGCTCGATCTCCTCCGGCGGCGCCATCTCGCGCACGCGCTGGATGAGCACGTCCTCGTAGTGGGAGCGGTCGAACACGGCAATCTGGCCCACGGCCGGCTCGTGCGGGCGCACGCGCCAGAGGAAGTCGTGCATGCGCTCCTCGGCGGTCGGCGCGCCGAAGGCCTTGATCTTCAGCGCCTGTGGGTCGAAGGCGCGGAAGACGTGGCGGATGACACCACCTTTGCCGGAGGTGTCCATGCCCTGCAGAATGAGCAGCACCGCGCCGGTGCCGGGCACCCCAGCCCGGCCGTTGGCGAAGAGTTTTTCCTGCAGCTCGTCGAGTTCGTCATCGTGCTCGTGGAACTCGCGCTCCCAGTCCTCCTTGTCCCATTCAAAACCGGGTGTGGAGGTGGGGTCGACGTCGGCCAGAGAAAAATCTTCGCCGACGCGGTGGGAGAGGGCTTCGTCCATCGTGAATTGATCCATACCCACGATGTTAATGAAACTACACGTCAGGCGAATCCGGCGAGCGGGTCGGCCCGGGTCCCGGATCAGCCGCGGAGGCGGGACGCGGCTGCGCGTCCGTACCCGGCTCTTCCGGGGCGAACTCGGGGTCGGCGTCGGCATCGAAGACCGGCTCGGGCTCACCGAAGGGATTGAGCTCGGAGGCCTGCTGGACGACGTCGTCCAGCACGGCGTGAATGTAGGGCGGCGCCACATCGGAGCCGTATTGGCTGGCTAGCTCGACGCCCTCGACGACGGAGGTCGCGCCGTCAACCTCGTCGTTGAAGAGGATCTCCCACACGCCGACGCGCAGGATGGCGCGGTCGACGGCGGGCAGGCGGTTGAGTTCCCAGTCCTCGGCGAGGTAGCGCTCGATCGTTTCGTCGATGCGGTCGAGTTCCTCAGCGGCACCCGCGACGATGTCGCGCGTATAGGAGGCGATGGGAGCCACGGCTTCGCCCAGACGCGAAAGCTCCACGCGGTCCTCGACGATCGCGACGGGGTCGATGTCGCGGGCTTCGGCCTCAAAGAGGATATCGACGGCGCGGCGGCGCGCACGGTAGCGGGCGCCGTGGCGACGCCAGTCGCGGTCCTTGTCAGTCTCAGTCAACGCGGGCCTAGTTGTTGACGCGGGAGAGGTACTCGCCGGAGCGGGTGTCCACCTTGACGACGTTGCCGGTCTCCAGGAACAGCGGGACCTGGATCTCGGCGCCGGACTCGAGGGTGGCCGGCTTGGTGCCACCGGTGGAGCGGTCGCCCTGCAGGCCCGGCTCGGTGTGGGTGATCTCCAGGTCAACGGAGATCGGCAGCTCGGCAAACAGTGCCTCACCCTCGTGGAAGGAGACCTGGACGCGCATGTTCTCCAGGAGGAACTGGGCGGCCTCGCCGAACTTCTCCGGGCTGAGCTCGACCTGCTCGTAGTTCTTGTCGTCCATGACGACATAGGAGGTGCCGTCGTTGTACAGGTAGGTCATGTCGCGGCGGTCGACGGTGGCGGTCTCGACCTTGACGCCGGCGTTCCAGGTCTTGTCGACGTTCTTGCCGGTGACGACGTCCTTGAGCTTGGTGCGCACGAAAGCGGGGCCCTTGCCCGGCTTCACGTGCTGGAACTCGACGATCTGCTGGAGCTTGCCATCGACCTTGAGGACGAGGCCGTTCTTGAAGTCGGCGGTGGATGCCACGAAGTGTCTCCCTAGTGAGTCCGGTGAATTGACCTAATCAGCCTACACCACCCGCAGTTCCTTACTCGCCGGGGTGATGATGCGCGCCGGTCCCTGGGTGATCAGCACCGTGTCCTCGATGCGCACTCCACCGCGGCCCGGGACGTAGATGCCCGGCTCGATGGTCAGGGTCATGTGCTCAGCGAGGGTGCCCTCCCCATGTTGGGACGCCCACGGGCCCTCGTGGACCTCGAGGCCGATGCCGTGGCCGGTGGAGTGGACGAAGTACTCGCCGTAGCCGGCGTCTTCGATGACGGAGCGGGCGGCGGCGTCGACGTCGACCAGCCGGGTGCCGGGGGTGGCGGCCTCGATGCCGGCGAGCTGGGCGCGCAGGACAATGTCGTAGACCTCGCGGGTGAACTCATCGGCCTCGCCCATGGCCACGGTGCGGGTCATGTCGGAGTTGAAGGCGCGGGAGTGCGCACCGAAGTCCATGATGACCAGGTCACCGCGGCGCAGGATGCGATCCCCGGCGGTGTGGTGCGGCTTGGCGGTGTTCGGCCCGGAGGCGACGATGGTGTCAAAGGAAGGGCGCTCGGCACCGAGGCGACGCATGCGGTGCTCGAGGTCGGCGGCGATATCGCGCTCGGAGCGGCCGACGGCGAGCTCACCGGCGGCGATGAGGTCCTCGAAGGCCTGGGAGGCCAGCTCGGCGACCTCGATGAGCCGCAGACGTTCTGTGTTGTCCTTGGTCAGACGGATCTCCTCGATGACCCCGGTGACGGGCACGAGCGTGACGTCCTCATGGCAGGCTTCCTGCAGCTTCTCCAGCTCGGCGACCGAGACGTAGGAGGCCTCGAAGCCGACACGCCGCGGGCCCTCGATGCGCCGCAGCAGCGCCTGGGCGGAGGGGCGTTCGATGATGGCCTCGATGTCCGGGACCTCTTCGGCGATCTGCGTGGTGTAACGGCCGTCGGTGGCGATTTCCGCGGTGAGATCCTTCGCCAGCACCAGCGCGCCCTGCGATCCGGAGAAGCCGGAAAGGTAGCGCACGTGGTTGAGGTTGGTCACCAGCATTTCGTCGATACGCATGCCGGCCAGTCGCGCCGAGAGTGCGCGTCGTCGGGTGAGGAATCGGGTGTCCGCGTATGCCATGTGGCCCTCCAGCAGGTGTCGTGGGGTGTTTCCCCACCACACTAGCTGCTTGCCAGGGCGTCCATGGCGAGCAGGTAACCGTGTACGCCCAACCCGGCAATGACCCCGCGGGCGATCGGCGAGAGGTAGGAGTGCGTGCGGAAAGGCTCCCGGGCGTGCACGTTGGAGATGTGCACCTCGATGAACTGATCCACCTCCACGAGCGCGTCACGCAGAGCAACGGAGGTGTGGGTGAACCCGCCGGGGTTGATGATGACGGGCCAGCCGTGGTCGGCGGCCTCGTGCACCCAGTCAATGAGTTCGCCCTCGTGGTTGGACTGGCGGCACTCGACGTCGACGCCGAGCTCACCCGCCCGCTCGCCGATGAGCTTCTCGACGTCCGCGAGCGTCGTCGTCCCATATACCTCCGGTTGGCGCTTGCCCAGGCGGTTGAGGTTGGGGCCGTTAAGAACGAGGATCTTCATGCCTTAGCCTTCCGAGATTGCGGCGTAGGCGGCCTCAAGCTCCGCCATCGTCGGCCCCTCGAGGCGGGTGGTTCGACCCACACCGGTCAGAGCCACGAAGCGGATGTTGCCGTCACGGTTCTTCTTGTCGCGGGTCATCGCGGCATACAGCTCCTCGAAATGACCGCCCGGGTAGGTGGTGGGCAGGCCGATGGCCTCCAGGATGTGGTGGTGTCGGGCGACGAGGTCGGCGTCGATAAGCGAACGAGCCTGCGCGAGCCGGGCGATGAACATCATGCCGACGGCGACAGCATGGCCGTGGCGCCAGCGGTAGTTCTCGCGCAGTTCGACGGCGTGGCCGAAGGTGTGGCCGTAGTTGAGGATCTCCCGCAGGCCGGATTCCTTGAGGTCCTCGCCGACGACCTGGGCCTTAACCGCGACGGAGCGGGCGATGAGTTCGGGCAGGTGGCCGTCGGCACGCAGGCAGGCGACGGGATCGGATTCATAGCGCTCGAGAATGAGCTCGTCAGCGATGAAACCGGTCTTGATGATCTCGGCGGAACCCGCAATAAGTTCTTCCATGGGTAGCGTGGCCAGGCGATCCAGATCGATGAACACGGCCGTCGGCTCGTGGAAAGCGCCGACGAGGTTCTTGCCGGCGGCGGTGTTAATGCCGGTCTTGCCACCCACCGCCGCATCGACCATCGCCAGCAGCGTGGTAGGCACCTGGATGACCTTAATGCCGCGCATCCAGGCAGCGGCGACATAACCGGCGAGGTCCGTGACGGCACCTCCACCGAGGCCAATGATCGCGTCACGACGCCCGAAGGTCTCCTCCCCCAGCTTGTCCCACAGATCGCCGGCGACCTGGAGGGTCTTGCCGTCCTCGGCGTCAGGCACCTCGACGAGCACGGCTTCCAGGCCCCGCTCGATGAGCGCGTTGCCGAGCTTCTCAGCAGGGGCGATAAGTGTGGGCTGGTGGATGACCATCACCTTGGCGGCGCCGGTGGCGGCCGCGGCGTCGGCGACAGCGGAGTCAAGATCGTGATCGATGGTGACCTGGTAGGGGGCGGGGCCGTTGACGTCGATGATGGTCATCTGCTGGATCCTTAAAGAGAGTCGAGGAAGCCGAGAATATCGGCGACGGACTGCTGGGGGGTACGCCCATCGGTGCGCACGCGGAAGTCCGCCACATCATGGTAGAGCGGCGCGCGGTTTTCCAGCAGGGTGCGGTAGTGCGCGGCCGGGTCGTCGGCGGCCAGGACCGGGCGGGTCGCCTCATGCGCGGTGCGGCGCACGCCCTCATCCGCCGAGACGTCGATCCACACCACGCAGTGCTCATGGAGCAGGTCACGGGTAGATTCGGTGAGCACCGCTCCCCCGCCGAGGCTGACTACCCCACCGGTGTGCAGGGCATCGGCGACGTGGCGGGCCTCCAGTTCGCGGAAGGCAGGTTCGCCGAGCTCGCTGAAGACATCACCGCAGGACTTCCCGGTCTCCTCTTCGATGAGGTGGTCCGAATCGACGAGCGGCAGGGACAGGGCCCGCGCCAAGCGGCGTCCGATGGTGGATTTCCCGGCCCCGGGCGGGCCGACCAGCACCACCTGGGGGCTGGTGTGGCAGACGTCGGTCACTGTTCCTCCCCGAAAGCCAGTCGCTTATCGACGTACGCCAGGTAGCCCTCAATGTTACGGCGCGTTTCGCTCACCGAGTCACCGCCGAACTTCTCCAGCACGGCACGGGCCAGGACAAGTGCCACCATGGCCTCGGCGACGACACCGGCGGCGGGGACGGCACAGACGTCGGAACGCTGGTGGATGCCGGTGGCGGCGGAGCCATCGGTCATGTCGACGGTTTTCAGCGCACGCGGGACGGTGGAGATCGGCTTCATCGCGGCGCGCACGCGCAGGGACTGGCCGTTGGTCATGCCACCCTCCAGGCCACCGGCGCGGTTGCTCAGGCGGTCCACACCGTTCTCGGTGCGGATCATCTCGTCGTGGGCCTCGCTGCCGCGGCGGCGCGCCTCCTCAAAGCCGTCACCGACCTCAACACCCTTGATGGCCTGGATGCCCATGAGTGCGGCGGCGAGCTGCGCATCGAGGCGGTCCTCGCCGGAGATGTGCGAACCCAGGCCGATGGGCAGGCCTTCGACGACGACCTCGACGATGCCGCCGAGGGTGTCGCCGGCCTTCTTCGCGGCCTCGATCTCAGCGATCATGGACTCTTCTGCATCCTTGCCGAAAGAGCGCACCGGGGAAGCATCGATGGCCTCCAGGTCGGCGAAGGTGGGCTCCGGGCCGGTGTAGGGTGTGGAGCGCCCGATGGAGATGACATGGCTCAAGACCTCGACGCCGAGGGTCTCACGCAGGAAGTTACGCGCCACGGTGGCGGCGGCCACACGCGCGGCGGTCTCGCGGGCGGAGGAACGCTCGAGGATCGGACGGGCCTCATCGTGGTTGTACTTGATCATGCCCGCGAAATCAGCGTGCCCCGGGCGCGGGCGGGTGAGCTTGGCACCCCGACCGGAGGTCATGGCGGCAGCGATCTCCGGATCATCCATGTCGACCGGGTCGGCGGACATGATGGTGGTCCACTTCGGCCACTCCGTGTTCCCGATCATGATCGCGATCGGGCTGCCCAGCGTTTTACCGTGTCGGATGCCGGTGAGCAGGGTCAACTCGTCGGCCTCGAACTTCATGCGCGCGCCGCGGCCGTAGCCGAGTCGGCGGCGGGCCAGCTGCTCAGAGATCTCTTCCCGGGTCACGGAGACACCGGCGGGCATGTGTTCAACCAGGGCAACCAGTGCCTGACCGTGGGATTCCCCCGCTGTAGTCCATCGAAGCATGCGGACAGTATCTCATGAGTCGCCGACACATCAGCTCATGACTCCCATTAGCGTGGCAGTGATCGTCCCCACCAGCATGGACGGGCCATGGGGCACCGGGCCCTGGTGGAGCAATCCCCGTCCCACCGTAAGCAACCCGGCGATGCCGATGGCCAGCACTACTCCGGGCACTCCCCCGGCCGCGGCCGCCACGATCCCCAGCGGTGCGGCGAGCTTGACGTCTCCCCCGCCGATCCCGTACCCCAGCAGATACAGCCCCGCCCAGGCCAGCCCGCCGAGTAGGACCGCAGGCTGCGAAAGCAGCGCGCCTATCACGGCACCCACCAGGGCGGGCAGTGTCAAGGAGTCGGGGATGCGGCGGTGGCGCTCGTCGCAAAGCACGACCGCCACGCACCACACAACCAGGACAATAAGGGCTCCCCCGAGCATGCCCCGCAGCCTACTGCAGTGAAGCCTCCAGCGCGCGCCGCATGGCGGCACGGGGCGCGGGGCGACCGGTGAATTGCTCGAACTGGCCGTAGGCCTGGTGGGCGAGCATGATGTGCCCGCCAACGGTGAGATATCCATTGGCGGCGGCCGCGACGGTGAGCGGAGTGGGCCAGGGCTCATAGATGACGTCGAGGATCGGGGCGTGGCCAAGGTCCTGCTCATGGCCCTCGACGGCCGCAGACGGCACGGTGGAGACGATGACCTCGGCCTCGCGGGCCGCCTGCCGCAGGTCCGAGTCGAAGCCGGCGAAGCGGAACTCGACGCCGTGGGGTTCCAGCAGCGGGGCCAGCTCGGCGCTGCGGTCGGAGCGATTGATCACGGTGATATCGGTGATGCCGGCGTTGGCCAGGGCCCACAGCGCGGGTCGGGCGGTACCGCCGCCACCGATGACCAGCGCGTGACGGGTCTGCGGCAGGCGCTCGCCGAGCAGCTCGGTGAGCGCGCCGGTGATGCCGTCGCAGTCGGTGTTGTCGGCGCGCCAGCCGTTGTCGATACGCAGCAGCGTATTGGCGGAACCGATCTGCCGGGCGCGCTCGGTGACCTCGGTGGCGAATTCCAAGGCCGCGAACTTGGCGGGCATGGTCACCGAGAAGCCCCGGTAGGTCTCATCCGCCTCGCCGACGATACGCGGCAGATCCTCGGCCGTGCACTCAATGCGGGCGTACTCCCAGTCGTGCATCCCCAGATCCTCATACCCGGCGTTGTGCAGGATCGGGGAACGGGAATGCTCGATCGGGGAACCCAACACCGCCGCGCGGTTCCGGATGTCACCGGCCTCCAGCGGGAATGTCATCGGTTGGTATCCAAGACGCCGGATTCGAGGGCCTGCTGCACGTCGGCGAGGTGCTCCTCGAAAGTGTCGTTGAAGACGGTGGTGCCGTCCTGGTCGACGGTGACGAAGAAGAGCCAGTTGCCCTCCGCCGGGTTCTCCATGGCGGTGATCGCCTCGACGGAGGCCGCGGCGATGGGGGTCTCCGGCAAGCCGTCCATTGCGTAGGTGTTCCACGGGGTGACCTGGGCGCGGTCCTCGTCAGTGGTGGCCACCTCGACGTCCTCCAGGCCGTAGTTGACGGTGGAGTCGAACTCCAGGCGCATCGGCTCCTCGAGGCGATTGAGGATGACGCGGGCGACCTTGTCGAAGTCACCGGCCGGCGCCTCGCGCTCCACCAACGACGCCGCGGTGAGCAGCTCGTACGGAGTCAGGTCGAGGGCGCGGGCCCGCTCGACGATGCCGGTGTCATTGAACTGCTGCGTCGAGCGGGTGAGCAGATCGGTGAGGATCTCCTGGGCGTCCATCTCCGGGTTGACCACATACTGACCCGGGACGATCAGGCCTTCGAGGCGCTTCGGGTCCTCGCCGCGCGCGGCGACAGCCTCACGGGCCCACTCCGGGACCCCCAGAGTGGCCAGGTCAGCGGTGGCACCGACGTTTTGCAGATCCTCGGCGGCGATGCAGTTCTCGGAACCCTCGGTGCAGGTCACGTTGGAGATCTGGGTGTAGATACCGGGGCGGGAGTTGCCGCCAACCACGTTGACGTCGAGAAGCGTGGAACCACCGTGAATATCCAGCAGCTCGACGCGATTCGCCGGATCCAGCAACGCCTGAACCGCAGCCGACGCCGACATCTCACCCTGCAGGCGATAGAAGCCCGGCTGGATGCTGGCGGCTTCCGGATTGTTGGCGGCAGCGGTTTGGAAAGCACCATCCGTCTTGACGATGCCGCGCTCCTCCAGCTCCGGACCCAACTGCGACACCGAAGAGCCCTCCGGGATCTCCACCAGCTGGCTCACCCCGTTGCCACTGCCCTGGAAATCACGGTCATTCACGGTGTCACCTCCGGAGATCTGCACTCCGATGTAGATCACCGCACCGATGAGCAGGACGAGCGAGGCGACGAGCACCGCGAGACCGCGCTGACGACGCTTGACGTACTTCGAATCCATACGTCGGCCACCGGGGCCCCGCTGCGGAGTGGTTGTGGTCATGGGTGCTCCTGTGTGTAGGCGGCTCGGGCATCGAGCCAGGACTGGAGGATCTCCACTGCGGCGGCCTGATCAATGACCTTCCGGCCCGCCTTCTCCGAGACGCCGGAGGCACGGAGGGCGGCGGTGGCGGCGACCGTGGTCAAACGCTCATCGGCCATGCGCACGGGAATGCTACGGCCCGCGCCCGTCAGACGCCGGTTGATCCGGAAGGCGATCTCCTTGGCGTGCTTGACGCTCGTGGAGCCGCGGCCCTTGAGGGTGCGTGGCAGGCCGACGACGACCTCGACGGCGTCATACTCGTCGATGATCGCCAGCAGCCGGTCAATGTCACCCTGGTCGCGGTCCTTGAACCCGGTTTCCCGCGGGACAGTTTCCACGGGGGTGGCCAAGGTGGCGGCCCGATCGGACACGGCGACGCCGATGCGGACGGTGCCGACATCGAGGCCGATGCGGCGTCCCTGACCGGGATCGTCCGCGCCGGGGGTGTCCGGGGTGACGTTCAACGTGTGGGCCTTTCTCAGGTTCGTATCAGTGGTGCGCCTTAAAGGTATCCGTGATCACATCGTTGTAACAACATAAGGGGCGGCGTGTCGCTGCTAGGCATATCCCGGCAGGTATATCTCCACAGGTATAGGTCGAGTGGCCCGCCCGGTTGGGGTGGGGCCACTCGACCTATAGATGACGAGATATACCTCTACAGCGCGGCCAGCTCCTCGCGGACGGCGTGGAATCCAGCATCCAGGCCGGCCGGGTTCGCGCCGGAGCCCTGGGCCATGTCGGGCTTGCCGCCGCCGCGGCCGTCGACGTAACCGGAGAGCACCTTGACCAGGTCGCCGGATTTCACGCCCAGCTCGATGGCCTCCTTGGTGGCGCCGACGATAAACGGCAGCTTCTCACCATCGGCGGAAGCCAGCACCACCACGGCAGGCTGGCCGGCCAGGCGTCCGCGCAGGTCGGTGGCGACAGTGCGCAGGTCCCCGCCCGCGACACCGTCGGGCAGGCGGTGGGTGAGGACGGTGAACTTGCCGGCGGTGGCGGCGGCGTCGAGAAGCGCGCCCGTCTGGGAGGCGAGCTGCTGGCGGTGCAGGTTGGCGATCTCCTTCTCCGCGGCCTTGAGCTTCTCGGTGAGAGCGGCGATGCGCTCCGGCAGCTCCTCGGTCGGGGACTTCAGCGACGCGGCCAGACCGGAGGCGAGTGCCGCCTCCTTGGACAGGTGGCGGAAGGAGTCGAGGCCGGAGTAGGCCTCGATGCGCCGCGCCCCGGAGCCAACGGAGGACTCACCGAGGACGGCGACGGGGCCGATCTGGGAGGTGTGCTCAGTGTGCGTGCCGCCGCACAGCTCGACGGAGAAGGGGCCGCCGATCTCGACGACGCGGACGTCGTTACCGTAATTCTCACCGAACAGGGCCATGGCGCCCATCTTCTTGGCCTCATCGAGGGTGGTCTCGATGGTGTTGACGGCGAAGTCGGCGTCAACGGCCTGGTTGGTGATGGCGGAGATCTCCGCCAGCTGCTCGGGGGTGAGCTGCTCGGTGTAGTTGAAGTCGAAACGCAGGTAACCGGGGCGGTTGAGGGAACCGGCCTGGACGGCGGTAGGGCCGAGCACCTCGCGCAGTGCGGCGTGGATGAGGTGGGTGCCGGTGTGCGCCTGGCGGGCGCCGTGGCGCCAATCGGCGTCCACCTCGGCGCGGACGGCTTGGCCGAGGTCCACTCCCCCGGCGCTCACGCGGGCCTTATGCACCCACAGCTTCTTGCCGATCTTCTGCACGTCGGTGACATCGAGGATCGTGCCCTCGGCAACGAGGCGGCCCCGGTCGGCGGTCTGGCCGCCGGACTCGGCGTACAGCGGGGAGACATCGAGGATGACCTCGACGTCATCGCCCTCGGTGGCGTGGGTGACGGACTGGCCGTCGATGACCAGGCCGAGGATCTTCGCGTCGGCGGTGAGCTCGGAGAAGCCGACGAACTCGGTGGGGTTGTTGTCCACCCACTCGCGGTAGACGGAAACATCGGCGTGGCCGTGCTTCTTGGCCAGGTTATCGGCCTTCGCACGGGCGCGCTGCTCGCTCATGGCGGCCTCGAAACCGGCGACGTCGACCTCGAGGCCGGCCTCGGCGGCCATCTCCAAGGTGAGGTCGATGGGGAAACCGTAGGTGTCGTGGAGGGTGAAGGCATCCTCGCCGGAGAACTGGGTAATGCCCTGCTCCTTGATGCTGGCGGCGGCCTCGTCGAAGCGGTGGGTGCCGGACTCCAGGGTCTTGAGGAACGCGCGTTCCTCGGTGACGGCGGTGCGGATGATGCGCTCGCGGTTCTCGGCGATCTCCGGGTAGGACGGCGTCATGGTGTTCATGATGACGGTCATGAAACGCTCCATGGTCTCACCGGTAGCACCAAGCAGACGGGCGGAGCGGATGATGCGGCGCAGCAGACGACGCAGGATGTAGCCCCGGCCCTCGTTAGAGGGGGTGACACCGTCGAGGATGAGCATCATGCCGGTGCGCGAGTGGTCGGCGATGACGCGGAAGCGGATGGCGTCCAACCCGTCGCCCTGGTACTTGGCGCCGGTGATCTCCTCGGCAGCGTCGATGACCGGGCGCAGCAGATCGGTCTCGTAGACGTTGTCCACACCTTGCAGCAGGCAGGCGACGCGCTCCACGCCCATGCCGGTGTCAATGTTCTTCTTCGGCAGATCGCCGAGAATCTCGAAGGAGTCCTTGCCGGTGCCCTGACCGCGCTCCTTCTCCATGAAAACCAGGTTCCAGATCTCCAGGTAGCGGGTGTCGTCGGCGGCTGGGCCGCCCTCGGCGCCGTGCTCGGGGCCGCGGTCGTAGTAGATCTCGGAGCAGGGGCCACACGGGCCGGGCACGCCCATGTGCCAGTAGTTATCGGCCATGCCCAGGCGCTGGATGCGCTCGGCCGGTACACCGATGACGTTCTCCCAGATGCCGGCGGCCTCATCATCGTCGAGGTAGACGGTCACCCACAGGCGCTGCGGGTCCAGGCCGTAGCCGCCCTTGTCGATCGGGTTGGTCAGCAGCGCCCAGGCGTGCTTGATCGCACCTTCCTTGAAGTACTGGCCGAAGGAGAAGTTGCCGGCCATCTGGAAGAAGGTGTTGTGGCGGGTGGTGATGCCCACCTCCTCGATGTCGAGGGTGCGCACGCACTTCTGGATCGACGTCGCCGTGCCGTTGGCAAACGGCGGGTTCTGCTCGCCCAGGAAGTAGGGCTTGAAGGGCACCATGCCCGCGTTGACGAAGAGCAGGTCCGGGTCCTCGAGAATCAGCGACGCGCTCGGCACGGCCTCGTGACCGGCGTCGACGAAGTGCTGGGTGAAACGCTCCCGGATCTCATGGGTCTGCACGCGGGGTGTCCTTTCCTAGGGCAGCTGCTTTAACAGCGTCCTACTCTACCCCCTGTCCCCGCCCGCCCTGCAGCCGGACTACTTCCCCCGCACGATCCTGCGTAGCCGCCCGATGTAGTCGGCGATCCGCTTCTCCGCGCCGGCTTCCTTAGGGCGGTAGTAGACGGCGTCGGCAAGCTCCTCGGGAAGGTACTGCTGAGTGACCACACCACGCGGATCATCGTGCGGGTAGACGTAGCCGACCGCGTGTCCGAGTTTCTTCGCACCCTCATAATGGCCGTCACGCAGGTGCGGCGGTACGTGCCCGATCTTGCCTTCCCGGATGTCGGCCTGCGCCTTGTTGATCGCCTCGTAGACCGCGTTGGATTTCGGGGCCGTCGCCAGGTGGACGGTCGCCTGCGCCAGGGTGAGTCGTGCCTCGGGCATACCGATCATGGCTACCGCCTGCGCCGCCGCGACGGCAGTGTGCAGGGCGGTGGGATCGGCCATGGCGATCTCCTCGCTCGCCGCGATGACCAGGCGCCGGGCGATGAAACGCGGGTCCTCCCCCGCCTCGATCATGCGGGCCAGGTAGTGCAGCGCGGCGTCGACATCCGAACCACGGATGGACTTGATGAACGCGCTGACCACGTCATAATGCTGATCCCCGTCGCGGTCATAGCGTACGACGGCCCGGTTGACGTTGTCCCGGATGACATCGATGCTTATCGACGCCCCCTCACTCACCGCTTCCGCCGCCGCCTCCAAGTAGGTCAGCGCCCTTCGGGCGTCGCCTCCGGCGAGGAGGACGAGTTGGTCGAGGGCGTCGGCGTCGATAAGCACGCGACTGGCGAGCCCGCGCTCATCTGTGAGCGCGCGGTTGAGGACGTCGCGAACAGCTGTGTCGTCCAGAGGTTTGAGCTGCAGGAGCAGCGAGCGCGACAGCAGCGGCGCCACGACGGAGAAGGAGGGGTTTTCCGTGGTGGCGGCCACGAGAAGCACGGTGCGGTTTTCCACCGCAGCGAGCAGGGCGTCCTGCTGGGTCTTGGAGAAGCGGTGGACCTCGTCGATGAACAGGACGGTGCGTTGGCCGTGGATGAGGTCGCGCCGGGCCCGGTCGATGACCTCGCGGACCTGCTTGACACCCGAATTCAGCGCCGAGAGGCCGACGAAGTTCTGGCTAGTCGCGGTGGAAATGAGCGAGGCGATCGTCGTCTTACCCGTGCCGGGCGGGCCGTAGAGGATGACCGAGGCCTCGCCGGAGCCCTCGATGAGACGACGCAGCGGGCGGCCGGGGCCGAGCAGGTGCTCCTGCCCCGCCACCTCGTCGAGGGTGCGCGGGCGCATGCGCGCCGCCAGCGGGGCGTGATCACCCGCGCGGAAGAAGTCGGAGCCGTGGGAATCGTCGACGGGGCCGTCGTCGAAAAGCGCGTCCTGGGCCATTAACGCAGGCCCGGCTCGGCCACACGGTCCGCGATCTCCTGACTGAAGGCGGCGATGACTCCGTAGGAGGGATCGACCCCGCGGGCGGCATAGCGGGCCAACGCCTCGAAAGTCTCGAAGATGTCGCGGCGTACGACCAGCTCCTCCGGGCTGAACGGACCGTGGGAAGCCGGGCGCAGCAGGTCAGCGACGCCGTCCATTGATGAGGGATCCACCGGATCCTCACCGGACTCATGCAGCACCGATACTGCCGCCGACATCGAACCGAAGTGCAGCAGCGACACACTCGACAACGCCCAACCCAACAGTGCCGCCATAATGCGCGAGTGCAGGTGAGCCTCGTTGCGCACATTCGGCCACAGGGTATTTACCTCATGTGACCACGCCTCGATGAAGACATCGGCCTCATCATCGGTGATCGGGTGGCTGAACAGGAACTGCGGGAACCCGGCGATGACACACGCCAGGTCGAAGGAGACATCGCGGAAACCCGCCCACTCATAGTCGAGGAAATGGGTCTTCTCCGCCACGATGATGTTGTCCGGCGACAGATCAAAAGGCGTGAACGCCCGGTGATGGGCGGCCAGCAGGCGGTGCCGACCATCCGCGGCAAACTGGCTGACCAGCTCCGGGATCTCAATACCGGCGCTACGCAGCAGCTCCTCGCCGAGCTCGATAGCCTGGATGAGCGCGGCGTCGCGAAGCTCCTGGATCTCACCGGACTCCGGATACTGCCGCAACATCCGAGACAACAGGATATTGAAATCCTGCTCCCGCTCCGCGGTACCCGCATGCATGCGGCCCAGCGCGGAACCGAGGTTACGCAGGATGGACACCCGACGCTCCGGGTCCTGCAACTCCAGCAGATCGGCGAAAGTATCACCGTCCCCGGAATCCGTGATGACGATGATGCGCTGCGCCACGTCATAAGCCAGCATCACCGGGCCCGGGCGGACCTCCTCCGAAAGGGAGGTGGTGAACTGGTACGAGACGATCTCACGGACCAGCGCGGCGTCATCCAGCGTGTCGCCCGTCTCGGGGACAAACTTGAGGATCACCGAACGCTGCTGCAGGAACGGCGACGACGCGACACGCGCGCGCAGGACCACCGCACTGCCGGATCCACTCAACTGGGTGATCTCAGACAGCTGCTGGCTGCCCCCGAAACGCTTCGAGAGCAGATCCTCCGCGATGTCGACGATGTCGGCGTGATTGAGCATTACTTAGGCCTTCTGCTCCTTGGCTGCAGGCTTGGCGGGCTTGGCGTCGATACCCGCCTCCTTGCGCTGCTGCGCGGTGATCGGGGCCGGGGCCTCAGTGAGCGGATCGACGCCGCCACCGGACTTCGGGAACGCAATGACGTCGCGGATGGAGTCGAAGCCGCCGAGCAGAGAGACGATACGGTCCCAGCCGAAGGCGATACCACCGTGCGGCGGGGCACCGAAGGCGAAGGCGTCGAGAAGGAAGCCGAACTTCTCCTGCGCCTCCTCCGGGGTGATGCCCATGACGTCGAAGACACGCTCCTGCACGTCGCGCTCGTGGATACGAATGGAACCGCCACCGATCTCGTTGCCGTTGCAGACGATGTCGTAGGCATAGGCAGTGGCCTCACCCGGGGTCTGATCGAAGGTGTCCTTCCACTCCGGCTTCGGGGAGGTGAAAGCGTGGTGGACGGCGGTCCACTTCGAGTGACCCAGGGCGACGTCGCCGGAGGCGGTGGCATCGGCTGCGGACTCGAACAGCGGGGCATCGACGACCCAGGTGAAAGCCCAGTCGCCTTCCTTGATCAGGCCCAGCTTGTTGGCGATCTCCCCGCGGGCCGCACCGAGCAGCGCGCGGGAGGACTTGGTCTCACCGGCGGCGAAGAAAATGGCGTCGCCCGGCTTGGCGCCGACGTGCTCGGCGATGCCGGCGCGCTCTTGGTCGGTGATGTTCTTGGCGACGGGGCCACCAAGCTCCCCGTCCTCACCCACGAGGATGTACGCGAGGCCTTTGGCGCCGCGCTGCTTGGCCCACTCCTGCCACGCGTCGAGCTGGCGACGCGGCTGGGAGGCGCCACCTTCCATGACGACGGCGCCGACGTACTCGTTCTTGAACACGCGGAAAGAGGTGTCCGCGAAGAACTCGGTGCACTCGGTGATTTCAATGTCGAAACGCAGGTCCGGCTTATCAGAACCGTAGCGACGCATCGCCTCGGCGTAGGTCATCCGCGGGATCGGAGTGGTGATCTCGTAGCCAATGAGCTTCCACAGCTCGACGAGGATCTCCTCCGCCAGAGCGATAACATCATCCTGGTCAACGAAGCTCATCTCGACGTCCAGCTGAGTGAACTCCGGCTGGCGGTCCGCGCGGAAATCCTCATCACGGTAGCAGCGGGCGATCTGGTAGTAGCGCTCCATGCCAGCCACCATGAGCAGCTGCTTGAACAGCTGCGGGGACTGCGGCAGAGCGTAGAAGGAACCCGGCTTCAAGCGCGCCGGCACCAGGAAGTCACGCGCGCCCTCCGGGGTGGAACGGGTGAGCGTCGGGGTCTCGATCTCGGTGAACTCATGGTTGTCCAGAACGCGGCGGGCCGCCTGGTTGGCACGGGACCGCAGACGCAGTGCCTGCGCCTGGCGCTCACGGCGCAGATCAAGGTAGCGGTACTTCAGGCGTGCCTCCTCGCCGACCTCTCCACCCTGGGAGGAGTCATCGATCTGGAAAGGCAGCGCGGCGGCCTTGTTGAGGACATTGAGCTCAGTGACGTTGAGCTCAATCTCACCGGAGGCCAGGTTCGGGTTCTCCGAGCCCTCCGGGCGCGGCTCGACCACGCCGGTGACCTGGATGCAGTACTCGGAACGCAGATCGTGGGCACGCTCGGCGACATCCGACTCACGGAAGACCACCTGGGCCAGGCCGGAGCGGTCGCGCAGATCGATGAAGATGACGCCGCCATGGTCGCGACGACGGGCCACCCAGCCTGTCAGAGTCACGGTCTGGCCAGCGGTTTCTTTGCGGAGGTCGCCCGCGAGGTGAGTGCGCAGCACGTTCGTTCTACGTCCTTCCAGGGATTGTCGAAAAGGAGAGGTCAGTCTTGTTCTCCGGTGGAGTCTACCCCGCCCGAAAACTCACCGTTCCACCCACCCGCCCACGTGTGTGATCTATGGCATTATCGACACATGACATTCCGTAAAGACGCCAACTACACCGGCGGTCGCCGCGCCCGCACCGGCGGTGGCCGTGGCGGCACCATCGCCGCGGGCGGCGGCCTCGGCTCCCTCCTCCTCATCGGTCTGTTCCTGCTCTTCGGTGGAAACCCGAGCGACCTCGGCCAGATCACCGGCGGTGGCCAGCAGGGCCAGCCCTCTGGAACCCTGGAGCACTGCGAGACGCTAGAGGATGCCAACGAATACACCGACTGCCGCGTTGAGGCGGCGGCAGTGTCCGTCGACCAGATGTGGCAGACCCTACTGCCTGAGCAGGCCGGAATCGAGTACACCGAGCCGCTGCTCGTCGTGTTCGAGAACACCGTCCAGTCCGGCTGCGGCATGGCTTCCGCCCAGACCGGCCCCTTCTACTGCCCCGCTGACCAGGGCGCGTATTTCGACGTGTCCTTCTTTGAGCAGCTCGAGCGCCTCGGCGGAACCAACGCGCCGCTGGCCCAGATGTACATCGTCGCCCACGAGTTCGCCCACCACGTCCAGCAGCTCGAGGGCACCCTGTCCATGTCGAACTACAACGACCCCGGCGAGGATTCCGACGCCGTGAAGGTCGAGCTCCAGGCTGACTGCTACGCCGGCATGTGGATCGCCCACGCTGACAAGGGAGAAAACGCGCTTCTGGAGCCCATCACCGAGGAGCAGGTCCAGGGTGCCATCGACACCGCCCGCGCCGTCGGCGACGACAACATCCAGCGCCGCACCGGCGGTGAGGTCCGCCCCGACCTGTGGACCCACGGGTCCTCCGAGCAGCGCCAAAACGCTCTGCTCACCGGCTACCGCGAGGGCAACATGGCCGCCTGCGACACCCTGGGGGTGCGCGAGTACAACGTCTAGGTCTGCCGCTGACGTCCCCTCGGGGTTCGCGATCGTGGGGGGGGGGGGGCCGCCCGCCCCCCCCCCCCCGGGGCGGGTGGGTGTAGAAG
>NZ_JAUNUG010000028.1:0-20839 GCF_030538285.1 Corynebacterium sp. | reverse complement strand
GCGACCACCGACTCGGACGGCCGCTGCCGCCCCCGGGGGGGTCGCGCTGGGGGGCTGGGGAACCCCCCGCCCCCGCCCCCACGGTGGCCTTTTGGGACTCATCGCGAGGGGATGATCCCTACCCCCGAGCCCCGAGGGGACGTCAGGTGATAATCCGGTCCACACCGTCGACACGGGGCAGGCTCTTCGGCGGATCAAAGTTGTGCAACGCCCGCTGCACGGTCTGCAGCATCACGCACGGGCCGTCAGGGTTATCGTCCATGTCCTTTTTGCCCGTTCGCAGCACCGTGGTGCCCAGGTTCTGAAGGGCTTTTTCCCGCTCGCGCTCGTCGAGGATCACTTTCTCCGGGTCCTCCCCGTATTCGCCGTTGTACTTCGACTTGCCATCGATTTCCAAGACCAGCCATCCGTTGATGAGGATGTCTACGAAGTAGTGCTTCCCGGTAATCGAATCGACGAACTCCACCTAGGTCTCCACCGTCACGATCTCTGCGATCCCGGAATCCAGGAGGAGGAGACGAGCTTTGGTTTCCCAGGGGCTGCCGATCATCGCTCGGGAATCTGCAATGGCGCGGAGAAACTTCTTTTTGCCGGGAAATTTGCCGAAGGCGGCCACCCGTGTCCGGAGCAGATCGTCGGTGATCGACGGCCACTTTTTGCGTGATGAATCGATGGCCGCGACGGCCTCCATATGACTCTCATGGCGGGCGATGTCCACGAGCGTTCTGGTCAGGCTGGTTACTCGGACACCCCTGACGTCCGTGACCTGGGACTTCGGCAGGATTGCGGAGCGGTACCGGGCTCCGGTCGTCCATTCAGATTTGCGACCCGGGCGCCCCGAACCAGGAAGATGGAGGTCGACCGCATCCTCGATTCCGAGGAGTTTGATGCCCCAGAGCCGGGCGGCCGCCATCCCCGACACCACCGCCGTATCTGCGGAGAGCCCGACGGCAGCCGCACGCGCCTCGGCCCTCTTCCAGGGTGGGAGCTCCCGGTAGTACTCCTTGTCGACGGAGATCTCGGCGGTCAGTTTGATAAGTCTGCCGGTCCGGATGCCCTCCATGATGTCGGTTGAACTCAGCTTTTGCTTTCTCAGGTCCTGTAGTTGGTGTGTTTCTTTCCAATCTGGCTGCATGCCCGCAGGATGGCAGGACTTGACGTCGCTTGCTCCAGCTAAGCGAGCCGAGGCCCCGATTCTGTGGATAACCGGTAGTTATCCACAGGCTGGAGAAGTCCTCTTTGCAGCGATCTGCATCGTGGGGTAGGGGCTCGGGACCGTGAAATCGGGGTCACGGGGATCCCGAGCCTAAAGGCCCGGACTGGAGCGGAACCCGAGGGGGCGATCCCGAGCCCCGAGCCCCGAGCCCCGAGCTCAGGCGTCGAAGCCCAGCCGCTCCCGCTCGGCCTTGATGATGGCCTCCGCGAGCTGGCCCTCGGTGATGTCGACAGCGTCGTCGACTTGGGCGGATTCGGAGGGGCGGGCGTAAGCGTCGAAGAGCTGGGTTTTGCCGGCGAGCATCTCCACCATGCGCTCATCGACGGTGTCGTCGCCGATGAGGCGGTGGACGAGCACCGTGGAGGTCTGTCCCATGCGGTGGGCACGGGCGATGGCCTGCGCCTCGATGGAGGGTTTGACCTGGGGTTCCACCAGGATCACCACGGAGGCGGCCTGGATATTGAGGCCAGCACCACCTGCGGTGATCTGCGCCAACAAAACGGATCCGGCGGGGGCGGAGGCAAGGTCGTCGATAAGTGTTTGGCGGGTGGCTGCCGACACCTGCCCGGACAGGCGCCCGATGACGCGCCCACCCAGAGCTGACTCCAGGCGGTCGAGGACGTCAAGGAAGTAGGTGAAGATAAGCACGCGGCGCCCGGCTTCCTCGGCCTCTTCAACGATCTCCTGGATGCGCTCGAGTTTGGCGGGGACGGCACCGGGGGTGGTCATGGCGGCGCGGCGCATCGCCATGAAATTGCCTTCCTCCACTGTGGAGGCATAGTGCTTTTCATCCGCCGGGGTGAGGTCGATCCAGTCGGTCTGGTCGAGGCGTTCGGGGAGTTCGTCAAGCACGTCGACTTGATTACGGCGCAGATACGCGGGGGCGATGCGTTTACGGAAGTCCACGGCCGCCATCTCCGACATGCCCGTGGAGATCAGCTCCGGGGCAACGAAGCTGACCAACGTCGCGAACTCGGAGACCCGATTCTCCAAGGGTGTGCCGGACAGGAGCAGGGCGTGTGAGGCGGCGTCGATAAGCGAACGTACCGCGCGGGTGCGGCCGGTGGAGGGGTTTTTGATGAAGTGCGCCTCATCCACCACCACGAAATCCGGGGCGGTCAACTCCGTCGTACGAGCGCCGTCGTAGGTAAGCAGGCAGATCCCGCCGGTGGACTCCCAGGCGCGGACCGCCTCCACCCGCTCTGTGCCGTGGGCGCGGTAGACGGGCAGGTCGGTGAAGCGGCGCGATTCGCGCTCCCAGTTCGTCAGCACCGAAGCCGGGCAAACGACGAGCGTGCGTCGCAACCCCGCGGCATACAGGTGTGCGGCGGCCGCCAGCGCCTGCACGGTCTTGCCCAGACCCATGTCGTCGCCGAGGATAACTTTTTCCTGCACGAGCGTGAACCGCGCGCCGAAGGACTGGTAGCCGCGCAGGTGCAGATCGCGCAGGTGAGTGGTGTCCAGGCGCAGCGCGCGGATGCGTTCGAGGATGTCGGCGTTAAGGTCCTCGCCACCCTCGACCTCCAGCTCGAGCAGCGTGGCCAGCAGCGCCTGATAATGCGCGGGTCGGGTGAGGTAGTCGGCCCAGGTCTCCCCCGACACGCTCACCGGCCCCGCCGGCGCCAGTACCTCGGGGTGCACGTCGGCCCACGCGAGGTCGTCGAGGAAGGCCTGCCATTCCGGCCCCTCGCCCACCAGTACATCCCATATGCCACCGGCGGCCGGCACCTGCTCGGCCCAGGTCAGGATGCGGCGACGCCGGGCACGTTGGATCTCATCGAGGGTGTTGATCTGGTCGAACTGCGCGAGCAGCCGCACCAGCGCCATCGCGGAGGCGGTCGGGGTGTCGCCGATGCCGGTGGTGTGGGTGCCCACGGCCTCCTGCCGCAGCGTTTCCGCGGCCGCGCGCAGGCGGCGGGCGGTGGTGGCGCCGATGCCCGGCACTTGGGTAAGCCGCCCGGTGGGGGTGGCCAGCACATCCGCGACCGTGCTCACCGCGATGGTGTCTAGGCCGGTGAAACGCAGTCGCTCATTCGTCGCGGTCTTGAGCGCATCGACGGGCAGTTGGCGCAGCAGGATGTCGGCTCGTTCCCCAGTCAGGGAATCCAGCAGACGTTCTGCTTCTCGACGCAGCGCCGGCTCCGAGTTCACATCCCGCTGCAGGGCTCGCGCGCTTTCCAACACCCTCGCCTGCACACTGGCGTCGTGGTGCACGAAGGTGGAGCCCGGCGCGTCGACAGCCTTTTCCACGGCCGTGCGCGCCGCACCTAACAGATGGTCTGCGGGCCCACCCGGGTGCAGGCGGACCCCGCGGGACTGGAGCAGATCAGCCAGGTCCGCCAGCTCCAGGTAGCGGGTGATCTCGGCATCTAGGGCCTGGAAGGAAGGATCGCTCAGGCGCGCCGCCAGGTCGCGGGCCGCCACGCGTGCCCGGGCGATCTGACCGCCGGCGAAAATGCGGCCGAGGATCGTTGGTGCGGCGTTGCGGGCCTCGTGCCGCAAGGGACCGATCATCCCGGCCGCCGAGAGATACTGGCGGATGCGTCCCCAGGAGTTGGGCAGGCCATCGAGCTCTTCTGTGGCGTAGAACCCGGGCGGCCACGCAACTGCGCCTGGGGGCAGCATGATGAATCCGAGGTCCACGGCGCCGGGGGCGGTGGGAGGGGTGCGGGGGGCGTCGATAAGCAGCTGCGCGCGGGAGGCGCGGCGCAGTACCTCATCTGCCTGCCGTAACAGGGCATCCAGCTCGGGGCGGGTGAACTCGGCCATGGGTCTCATCTTCTCATTACCCTGGACCATGTGACTGACTCTGCCCCTAACCGCGCCATTCCCTTCCTGGCGGCCTTCAACGACATTGAGGCCTTCCTGCGGGATCTGTTGAGCGCGAAGAAATCCGATAATTTCCGCTGGATGGTCGATCAGGCGGTGCGCCGCCACCTCATTTCTGAGGATCATGCCGGGGACCTCAAAGAGTTCGCCGAGCTGCGCAATGCTATCAGCCACGGCCGCTACACCGAGGACATGCGGCCGATCGCGGAGCCGTTGCCGGAGACCGTGGCCGATATCGAACGCATCCGCGACATTCTCCGCGATCCTCCGAAGGCGCTGGGCGTGCTCGGCCACCATGAGGTGCGCACGGTCGCCCCGGACGATGACATCCGGGAGGCGTTGCGTGTCATCCGTTCGACGACGATTTCGCAGCTGCCGATCTATGACAACGGCAAGTGCACCGGCATCCTCACCACGAACACGATCGCGCGCTGGGTGGCGGCGGATCTGGATGACAATGATCATCTCGACGCCCGTTCCGTCGCCGAGGTCCTTGACTGGGCGGAGGACAATGACCGGGCGGTGTTCCTCGCCCGGGACGTCCTCGCGCAGGAGGCTATCGACGCCTTAACGACGCCGCGCAAGGACGGTTCCATGCCCCGCGCAGCGATTATCACGGAGCATGGCCGGAAGGATCAGCGGCCGATCCGGGTGATCGGCGGTTCGGATATCGCGGTGCTCATGGAGGCCGTCGATTCCTAATCTGGCGCCCCCCTTGACATGATGTTGATACGTCACCTACAGTGGGGGCACAAACAGATTACCTTAGGAGAAACCCCATGCAGTTCGGCATTTTCACCATCGGTGACGTCACCACCGATCCCACCAACGGCCAGACCCCGACGGAGAACGAGCGGATCAAGGCCACCGTCGCCATCGCCAAGAAGGCCGAGGAGGTCGGGCTCGACGTCTTCGCCACCGGCGAGCACCACAACCCGCCCTTCGTCGCCCCGGCCAACCCGCCGGTCCTGCTGGCCAATATCGCCGCCCAGACCGAGAAGCTCCAGCTGTCCACCGCCACCACGCTGATCACCACCAACGACCCGGTGCGCATCGCCGAGGACTACGCCTACCTGCAGCACCTGGCCGACGGCCGCATCGACCTCATGATGGGCCGCGGCAACACCGGCCCCGTCTACCCCTGGTTCGGCAAGGACATCCGTCAGGGCATCCCGCTGGCCATCGAGAACTACCACCTCCTGCGCCGCTTGTGGCGCGAGCCGGTGGTCAACTGGCAGGGCCAGTTCCGCACCCCGCTGCAGGGCTTCACCCTCACCCCGGCCCCGCTGGACGATGTCCCGCCGTTCGTGTGGCACGGTTCCATCCGCTCCGTGCAGATCGCCGAGCAGGCCGCCTTCTACGGCGACGGCTTCTTCCACAACAACATCTTCTGGAACAAGGAGCACACGGCGAAGATGGTCGACATCTACCGCCGCCGCTACGAGCAGTACGGTCACGGCCAGGCCGATCAGGCCATCGTCGGTCTCGGAGGCCAGATCTTCATCGGCGAGACGGAGCAGGCCGCCAAGGACTTCTTCCGCCCCTACTTCGACAACGCACCCGTATACGGTCACGGCCCGTCCATGGAGGAGTTCACCGACATGACCCCGCTGACCGTGGGCACCGTGGAGCAGGTCATCGACCGCACCATGGAGTTCGCCGACTGGGTCGGTGACTACCAGCGCCAGCTCTTCCTCATCGACCACGCCGGCCTGCCGCTGGAGGTGGTCCTAGACCAGATCGAGATCCTGGGCACCCAGGTGGTCCCGGAGCTGCGTCGCCGCATGGAGGCCCGTCGCCCGGACCACGTGCCCTCTGATCCGCCGACCCACGCCTCGCTGAAGGAGAACCGCAACTCCCCGCACTTTTTGGTCACCCCGGGTGAGGAGGAGAAGTAGTGCGTACCCTCACCGTCATCTCCGCCGGGCTGTCCACCCCGTCGACGACCCGCCAGGTGGCTGACCAGATCGCGTCCGCCACGTCGGCGGCGGTCTCCGCCCGCGGCGAGACCTTGAACATTGAGGTCATCGAGCTGCGTGAGCTGGTCAACGATCTCGGCCGCGCACTGGCCACCGGCATGTCCTCCCCCGCTCTGGATAAGGCGAAGGAGCAGGTTTCTGCCTCTGATGGCCTCATCGTGGCCACCCCGGTGTTCAAGGCCAGCTATTCGGGCCTGTTCAAGACGTTCTTCGATGTCCTGGAAAATGACGCCCTCAACGGCATGCCCGTCATCATCGCGGCGACGGCCGGCACGGCCCGTCACTCCCTGGTCCTCGACTACGCCATCCGCCCGCTGTTGACCTACATGCGCGCGTTTGTGGTGCCCACCGGCGTTTTCGCCGCGACGGATGACTTCGGTTCCGAGGAGGGTTCGCTTCTCGACGCCCGCCTCAACCGCGCCGCCGCCGAGCTCGCCGATCAGATGGTCGCCTCCGCCAGCGTCGGCGGCCTCGGCGGGGTCACCTCCCGCGGCCAGGCCGCCACCCGCCGCACCGGCGTCGATCCCTCCGAGGATCTCGTGCCCTTCTCACAGCTGCTGCGCGGCCACGACGGCATGTGACCCTGGTTACACTGGAGCGCATGTCCCCCAGTGTGCGTGACCTCTTCAGCATCGGCATCGGCCCGTCATCGTCCCACACTGTGGGGCCGATGCGGGCCGCTGCGGCATTCATCGACAAGCACGGCCGCCCGGAGCATGTCGACATCACCTTGCGCGGCTCGCTGGCCGCCACCGGCGTCGGCCACGGCACCGACCGCGCCATCCTCCTCGGACTGCTCGGTCACTCCCCCACGTCTGCTCCCGCAGATCCGCCGCTAGGCGAGCTTATCGACGCCACCGGCACCTTCCAGAATCTCTCCTACTCCTTCACCTTCGACCCGGAACCTGCACCTGAGCATCCCAACTGCGTCAATTTCGCCGCCGACGGGGTGGAGGAAGCCTACTTCTCGGTGGGCGGCGGGTTCATCGCCACCCGCGAGGAGCTCAACGCCACACCCGAGGAACCGCTGGTCCCCTACCCTTTCTCCACCGGCTCCGAACTCCTCGCGCACTGCGCCCGGGAGGAACTCTCCGTCGCGGAGGCGATGCGGGCGAATGAGGGGGACGTCGATAGCCATCTCGATGACGTGTGGGAGGCGATGCAGGACTGCGTGGAGCGCGGCCTGGCTACCACCGGGCTGCTCCCCGGACCTTTGGGCGTGGTGCGGCGTGCGCCGGGCCTGCACGAGCAGCTCTTGGCCGGTGGCTCGGGCGCCGGTCTCGAGGCCATGGAGTGGGTCAACCTGTGGGCACTGGCCGTCAACGAGGAAAATGCCGCGGGCGGACGGGTGGTCACCGCCCCCACCAACGGCGCGGCCGGCATCATTCCCGCCACCATGCACTATGCCCGCGAGTTCCTTGACGGCTTCGACGAGGCGGCCGCCCGGAACTTCCTGCTCACTGCCGGGGCGATCGGCATCATCATCAAACACAACGCCTCCATCTCCGGGGCGGAGGTCGGCTGCCAGGGTGAGGTCGGCTCCGCCGCCGCCATGGCCGCCGCCGGACTGTGCGAGTTCCTCGGTGGCACCCCCGCCCAGGTGGAGAACGCCGCCGAGATCGCCCTGGAGCACAATCTCGGGCTGACCTGCGATCCCGTCGGCGGGCTCGTGCAGATCCCCTGCATTGAGCGCAATGCCATCGGCGCGGTCAAGGCCATCAACGCCGCGCGCCTCGCGTGGCGCGGCAACGGAACCAACCGGGTGAGCCTCGACGAGGTCATCCAGACCATGGCCGACACCGGCCGCGACATGATGAGCAAGTACAAGGAGACCTCCACCGGCGGCCTGGCCGTCAACCTCGGGCTGCCCGTCGCACTGACGGAGTGCTAAGCGATAGGGATATCTTCCCAGGTATTTCTCCCCAGGTATAAGTCGAGTAGCACCGTCACCGGCAGACCGCCCTACTCGAGATATCCATGGCGAGATATACCTCGGGTGATATGCCTATCATGAGCCCCATGCATCTGGAGCCCGAGTTCCTCGCCCCGACCACCATCATCGACGCCGAGCACCCCGACATCACCGCCCTCGCCCACGCGCTGACCGGCACCACCCCGCCGGAGACGATGCGGGCCATCTTCGCCTACGTCCGAGACAAGATCTCCCACCCAGCAGACACCGGCAGCAGCACCGTCACGGTGCAGGCCTCCGAGACGCTGCGCGCCGGGGAGGGTATCTGCCACAACCAGGCCGCCCTGCTCGTGGCTCTCTACCGCGCTGCCGGGATCCCCGCGGCGCTGCGCTACCAGGAGATCGAGACGGAGACCGGTCAGAAAGTCCTGCACGGCATCGCCACGGTGTGGGCGCCGTATCTTTCGGAGACCGGCGGCTTCGTCCTCGTCGATCCCCGCTATCCCGAGTCTGATCCGCGTCATTCCGGCCACGAGTGGCAGACCCGCGCTCTGCAGCCGCCCTTCGAGCGCAACCTGCCGATGATCCACACCGACATGCTGCCGGTGGTGGCCCTAGCGCTGCAGGAGGCAACCGACGCACAAGAGCTGCTGCGCGACCTGCCGCGGACGCTGAACTAACGGGACGAGCCAGGGGCGAAAGCCTCATCGAGCACCGTCGTCTCCGCGGTCTGGTACCGGAGGTACTCGGCCACCTCCGCGCCGCTCCGATCCGCATCCCATCCCACGAGGGGCGCGATGGTCCCTGCCACGAGACGGGCCGCGGTCTCTTGCACGAGGCCGAGGGTGCCCACGGTCAATCGGCGGTCGAGCACATCCTGCAGGGTCTCGGCTGCCTCGTGGGTTACCGCGTACACGGCTTGCGCGAGGATGTCGGAGCTGCCTGGGATCGGGGTCGCCAGCCGCGGGTCGCCTGCCACGAGCTGCAGGATCGCCTCGTGCTCGGTGCCGTAAAGGCGCGCCAGATGGATTCGGATATCACGCGGCAGGTCGGCGGTGGGGACGCGGGCGGCGGCGGCCTCGAAGGCGGCGGCCACCGTGTCGTAGTCGCCGAATGAGGTCGACAGGTCAAGGTGGCGGGAATCGAAGTCGCGTGCCGGCGGTAGTTCTCCGTGATGGGCCTTAATGAGGGTGTCGGTGACTTTCTGCCCCATCGCCCGGCCAGTGGTCCATTTACCACCAGTCACGGAGTACAGGCCCGCCAACCCGGCGGCTGCGTGGTCACGGATCTCGAAGCGGCGGGATGAGGTGTAGGTGTCGGATCCGTCGTCAATGAGTGGGCGCACACCGACGATGGTCGATTCCACGTCCTCGCGGACCAGCGGGGTCGCGGAAACCGAGTCGAGGGTCTCCCGCAGGAGGTTGATGTCCTCCACTTCGGCGGCGGCCTCATCGGCGCTGCCGGACATCGGGGTGTCCGTGGGGCCGACGAGTGTCTTACCCTGCCACGGATTCACCACGATGTGGCGGCCATTGCGTCCCCGGACGAAAACTCCGTCACGGTTGCCCAGGTCCCGGGTGACCAGGTGCACGCCCTTCGCCTGACGGACCCGGACACCAGCGGTCGTCGCCAGGTCGCCGAGGGCGGAGGCGACCCAGGGGCCGGCGGCGTTGACCGTCACTGTCGCAGCTATGTCCTGGTGGCCGTTGACACGGACTCCCCGCACCGCGCCTGTGTCGTCGCGCAGCAGTTCCGTGACCTCCGCATGGTTGAGCGCGGTTCCCCCGCCGGCGACAAATGACTTGAGAATCGCGAGCAGGAGCCGTTCGGGATGGATGTTGAGGGTATCGTCGTGGCGCCAGGCGCCGGTGAGTCCCTCGGGGCTCAGCCAGGGTACTTGCTTAAGCAGGGCCTTCTTGCCTATCCACCGGAATCGTGGCGAGCGGATGTCCTTAGGCACGCCCACGTTGCGACGCCAGGCCATCGCCTCATACAGGGCGACGCCCGCCCCGAGGACAAGGGCGCGTGGTGCCGACCAGTCGTAGGCGGTGAGCAGAAAACTGCGCGGCTGCACGAGGTGCGGGGCAGCCAGTCCGAGGTAGCGGCGTTCGCTCACTGACTCGGCGACGACGCGGAAGTCGTACTGCTCGAGATAGCGCAGCCCACCGTGAATCGCCTTGGTGGTGGCTGCCGAGGTCCCCGCGCCGAAGTCATTGCGCTCGAGGAGGATGGTACGTAGCCCCCGGCCTGCCGCGTGTCGCGCTATTTGGACGCCGGAGATGCCCCCGCCAATGACCGCGACATCGTAGTGCCCGCTAACCGGGCCTCCGAGCACGCTCACCGCCAGGTCACCTGCTCGAAGGAGGAGATCTCCGGGTGGTTGCCGACACCGCGGTCGAAGTACTGGTCGCCTGCGCGGCGCACTCCGACGGTTCCCCACCCGTCTGCGCGGGCGGCATCGAGTTCCTCGACGAGGTCGGAGAGGAAGAGGATCTGCTCGGCGGGCACGCCGATGGCCTGGCGGATGTTCGCGTACGAGGTGGCGATCTTCTTCGGTCCGGCGTTTTCCGTATCGAAGTGGCCGCTAAACATCGGCAACAGGTCACCCTCCGGGGAATTGCCGAACCAGGAGGTCTGGGCGTTGACCGATCCGGAGGAGAAGATCTTCAGGTCGATCCCCTGCTCGTGCCAGGACCGTATCGCCGGGATTGCATCCGGGTAGAAGTGGGCGGTGAGGTCACCGGCGGTGAATCCCTCCGCCCAAATCAACCCCTGGAGGGTCTTAAGGGGGGTGCGTTTTTCATCGCTGTCGAGCCACCCTTCCAGGGCGGCCACGAGCTTATCGACGCCCGCCTCCGGGTCCAGCCCCGCCTCCTCAATGATTTGTCCCCGGGCCCGCTCCACGTCAGGGTGGCCCTCTCGGGAGAGGACGTCGGCAAAGCGATCACGGGAGTAGGGGTAGAGAGTGTCGTGGACGAACCAGGTGGAGGAGGTGGTGCCCTCGATGTCGAGGACGATGACGCTCGGTCGTGGCAGGGTGATCACGGGGTCCTACTTCCCGGCCAGTAGTTCGTCGTGGCCTGGGAACTGCGCCGAGATCTTCTCGCCGGTGAAGTCGCCGACCCAGCCCTCCCCGTCGTGGAAGAAGCGGATGGCACAGAACTGCGGGTCGGCGACGCCCATGTCGAACCAGTGGGTGGAGCCCTCCGGCACGGACAGCAGGTCGCCGCGCTCACAGACGACGGCGTAGACCGTGTCGTCGATGTGGAGGTAGAACGTGCCGGATCCCTCAACGAAAAAGCGCACTTCGTCGTCGGCGTGGGTGTGCTCATCGAGGAACTTCTCGCGCGCGGTCCGGGCGGTCTCCGCGAAATCGGGCTGGCCGGTGTTGCGCAGGCGGGCGACGTCGACGGTGACGAAGTTCTCCTCCGCGCTGATGCGCGCGACCTCGTCGGCGTAGGCCGCGAGGACGGCTTCCTGGTCGGCGTCCTCGGCCAGCTCACGCGTCGGCCACTGCTCGTAGCGCACGCCAAGGGTGTTCAGTTCGGCGGCGATCTCCTCCGGCTGTGCAGTACGCAGAAGCTCGGTGTCGGGTGCGGAGGCGTTCCACTTGTACAGCAGGGTCATGATGATTCTCCTAGAGATCTCGAAGGTTACGGACGGAGGCGAAAACCTCCTGCATGGGTCCATGAAGCAGGCGGGTGCGCTCGGTGGCGGCCCGCCGGTAGTAGTGGTGGGCTGCGGCGTCGGGAAGCACCGCGGTGCCGCCGCTGTTCCACTCGGTGAGTTGGGCGGCCAAGCCAGCAGACAGGCCAAGGGCCTGGTTTGCCAGGGCGGCGTTGGCCAGTGGCGGTCCGTCCACCCGGTGGGGGCGATTCCAGGGGACGCCGGTGACGTCGGCCTTGATCTGATTCCACACGGTGCTGGCGGCTCCCCCACCGGTGACCAGCACTTCGCTGAGGTTGACGCCACCGCGCTGCACCACGTCCAAGGTCGTCGCGTACTCGTAGGCCACGGCCTCGAGGGCGCTGCGCCACAGGCGGGCGGTGTCGGTGCCGGAATCCATGCCCAGCCACGTCCCGGATGCGTGCGGACTATCGGGGTTGCCTCCAGCCAGGTAGGGCAGAAATAAGACGCCGTCCGAACCCGGGCTTACCTCGGCGGCCAGGGCATCGAAGGTGGCATAGATGGAGTCGTCCTGCTCGCGGCGGGCCACCTGGTCGCGGAACCAGCGCAGGGAGAGCCCGCCCGCCCGGATGTACCCCCAGTAGATGGCCTGCCCCGGCAGGGTGCCCAGGCTGAAGAGCATGCCCGGCATGGCGGCGACCTCGGGGAGCACACCGTCCACTCCGACGGTGAGGATGCTGGTGGTGCCGGCGGAGTCGGTGGCCTGGCCGACGTTGATCATGCCGGTGGCCAGCGTCGACTGCATGACATCCCCGGCTCCGGCGACGACCGGGGTGCCTGCCGGCACGCCGGTGCGCGCGGCGAACTCCTCGGTGACGTGGCCGATGACGTCGTCGGAGGCGAGCATGCGCGGGAGGATCTCGATCGGCAGGCCGAAGGCTGCCAGCTGGGCCGGGGAGAAGGCGCGGCTTTCATGATCCCAGCCGACCATCCACCCGGAGGCGTGGGTGGGGTCCGTGTACATCTCCTCTTGACTCAGTCCGGCCAGGCGGGCGGAGACATAGGGGGCGACGGACACCGTGCGAACGACGCGTGACCAGATCTCGGGACGGTTGTCGCGGATCCACTGTAGCTGGAAGGGAGCGGCGTAGGCGTCGAGCGTCGAGGTGCCGGACTCGGTGAGCCACAGCGGCTCCTGGTCGCGCGCAGCGGCCGCGGCATGGTCCTGGGCACGGGTGTCCAGGCTGGTGATGATGGGATGGAGGACGGTGCCGTCGGCGTCGAGCAGCACCTGTCCGACGAGGATGCCCGACAGGGCGATGCCGGCCACCTCCCGGCGGTTGATCCCCGCCGCGACGGCATCGTCGAGAGCGGCCGCGATGGCGGAGCAGGCCGCATCGACGAGATGCTCCGGGTCCATCTCCGAGCGGCCTGGGCCGAGGTAGTTGATGGTGTGTGGGGTGTAGGCACGGCCCACCTGGACTCCGTCACTGGTGTAGACCGCAGCCTTGCTTCCCTGGGTGCCGACATCGACACCGATGGTGACTGGCATCTTCTCCTCCTCCGGACAACAATTGAGATGTTGACACGGTAACAGGAGTTTTGGTGATACCAGCTGTTCCGGGGGTAATTATTTTCGCGTCCGCAACAACCTTGCGGACTCTGACCTACCCCAGCGCCCCACGCAGCGTCGCGACGACCGCGTCAAGCGCCACGGACTCCTGCGAGTGCTCCGCCAGATCCTTGACAGCCACGGTACCGGCGGCGAGCTCGTTCTCCCCGAGGACCAGGGCCACGCGGGCGCCAGCGCGGTCCGCGCCCTTCATGGCACCCTTGAGCCCACGATCGCCATAAGCCATATCGGCGGAGACGCCGGCGGCGCGCAGCTCATTGATCAGCAGCGCCATCGCCTTCTTAGCCTCCGCGCCGAGGGCGACGCCATAAACGTCCACGCGGCGCTCGACGCCATCCAACTCGACGCCTTCGGCCTCCAGGGCCAGGACGGTACGGTCAACGCCGAGGCCGTAGCCGATACCGGACAGATCCTGGCCGCCGAGCTGGGCCATGAGGCCGTCGTAACGCCCGCCGCCGCCGATACCCGACTGGGCACCGAGGCCGTCGTGGACGAACTCGAAGCAGGTCTTGGTGTAGTAGTCGAGACCGCGGACCATGCGGGGATTGATGACGTAGGGGACGGACATGTCGTCGAGAAGCCCGGTGACGGTGTCGAAATGCTCGCGTGCCTCGGTGGAGAGGTGATCGAGCATGAGCGGGGCGTCGGCAGTCATCTCCTGGACCTCGGGGCGCTTGTCATCGAGGACACGCAGCGGGTTGAGCTCGGCGCGCTGGCGGGTCTCCTCGTCCAGCGGCAGGGAGAAGAGGAACTCCTGCAGCTTGGCCCGGTAGGCGGGGCGGCAGGTGTCATCACCGAGGGAGGTGAGCTCCAGTCGGAAATCCTTTAGCCCCAAAGAGCGGTAGCAGCGATCAGCCAGGGCGACGACCTCGGCGTCGAGAGCCGGATCATCGACGCCGATGGCCTCGACGCCGACCTGCTGCAGCTGACGGTAGCGGCCCGCCTGGGGGCGCTCGTAGCGGAAGAAGGGGCCGGCGTAGTTGAGCTTGACCGGCAGTTGGCCCCGGTCCAGGTTGTGCTCGATCACCGCGCGCATGACACCGGCGGTGCCCTCGGGGCGCAGGGTGACAGAGCGGTCACCGCGGTCGGCGAAGGTGTACATCTCCTTGCTCACCACGTCGGTGGATTCACCGACGCCGCGGGCGAACAGAGCGGTGTCCTCGAAGACCGGAAGCTCGATGTGCTGGAAGCCTGCGAGGTGCGCCTGGTGGATGAAGGTGTCGCGCACCTTCAAAAACACCGGGCTGGCCGGCGGAATGTAGTCCGGGACACCCTTAGGTGCGGACAGGGCAGCAAACTTCTTCTTCGCGGTCACGTCAGTCACGGAAAATTACCTTACCTAGAGGCCCAGCTGGAGCAGGAACGGGTTGGTCTGGCGCTCGGCGCGCATGGTGGTGGCGGGGCCGTGGCCGGGGAACAGCTGCAGGGTGTCCGGCAGCGCCCACACGGGGCCACGGAGAGTGGCGTCCATGTCCTCCGGGGAAGAGGTCGGGAAATCAGTGCGGCCGATGGAACCCTTGAATAGCACATCGCCGGTGAAGCAGAAATCCTCATGGACCAGCAGGCAGGAGCCCGGGGAATGGCCGGGGGCGAAGTCCACGCGGAACTCCACGCCCGCCATAGAGAGGGTGTCGCCGTCGTTGAGCGGGCGGAGATCAGCGATGGGCACCATCTTGTCCACCTCAAAAAGGATGCGCGATTGCGGCATCACCCCCTCCGGCTGGAGCATGAACTCATCGGCCGGGTGGAGGTAGACGGGCACGTCGAAACGCTTGGCCAGATCCCCTGCCTCGCGGACGTGGTCGATGTGGCCGTGGGTGCAGATGATATCGCTGAGTTCCGCACCTGTTTCCTCCAGCAAGGCGATGACCTGCTTGGCGGCGTGCATGCCGGGATCGACGACGCTGGCGCGGCCGTCGTTGATGAGGACGAAAGTGTTGGTCTGGTACGGCCCGGCCGCGAATCCGTGGAGCTGCATGGGTGGCAGTCTAAGCCACCAGGCGCTCACCCGGTGATTCCACCGCCTGGCGCTAGCTCACCGGCTGGTACTCGTGGACCTCATAGTCCACCTCAGCCTGACTTTCCGGGGCGGTGAGATAGGGGGTGTGGCAGTCATCGAGTAGCATCCACCCGTTCGTGGCCTCCGCATCAGTCGTGCTCTCCCCCACCTCATCCCGGAGTGAGGCGTTAAGGGCCGAGGTCGCCGAGAATGCCACCACGTAGCGCCCCTCCCCACATGCGGGGTGACCGGCTGGGAACCAGTTCTCCTCAGGCCCTAGGACGATCTGTGCACTGCCCGGCCACACGGTCATCTCGCCGTCCCAGCTCCGGATGTGCACGAGATCGGCAAAGGCATCCGGCGCCTCGACCGCGCCGCGGTGAATGCGGTTGACGCGGGATTCGGCGACCGGGTTCGGCTGCTCCGTTGGGGTTGCCTCGGCGCTCACGGCCTGTTCGGTGGCCTGCGCTTGCCCGCTTTCGGCCTCCGGGCCCTTCACACCGAAGATCACGGTGGTGATGATGCCCACGATGATGAGCACGATCGCACTGAGGATGGCCAGCAGGTTTCTTCTCTCCGAACGGGTCATGTGTCCATCATCGCAGACGAAAGCCCCGGCCCCTGTCATGGGGCCGGGGCGCGGAAATGGGTTTAGGACAGGGCGTTGACGGCCGCGTCGTAATCGGGCTCGTCGGTGATCTCATCGACTAGCTGAGTGTAGAGCACCTTGCCGTTTTCATCAGCGACGACGACGGCGCGGGCGGTCAGGCCCTGCAGCGGGGAGCCCTGCAGAGTCAGGCCATAATCATCGCCGAAAGAGGAGCGGAAGGTGGAGCCGGTGGTGACGTTGTCGATGCCCTCGGCAGAGCAGAAACGCCCGTGTGCGAAGGGCAGGTCAGCGGAGACACCGAGGACGACAGTGTTGTCCAGGGAGGTGGCACGCTGGTTGAACTCGCGTACCGACGCCGCGCACACGCCCGTGTCCAGGGACGGGAAGATGTTGAGCACGACGCGCTTGCCGGCGAGGTCCGCCGGGGTGATCTCGGACAGGTCGGTGCCGACGAGGGTGAAATCCGGCAGCTGATCGCCAACGGCCGGGAGCTCGCCTGCGGTGGTGGTGGATTCGTTCTTGAAGGTGACGTTAGCCATGCCCCCACAATAGAGATCCCGACCACACTGCGCCACGGTCCTGGTGCGCGGGTTAGACTGACTGACCGTACCTATTTTCGTCTGACGTCAGGAAGAGCCCCCCGGTGACCGACAACAAGAAACGCGGCGAGGACGCCCTCGCCCAGCTTGACCGCGAACTGAAATCCCGCGACCGCGCCGAGAAGTCGCGCCCGCTCAAGGTCGGCCTGGCGGCCGCTGTGGTGATCCTGGCGATCGTCGGTGGCATCTGGTGGTTGGCCACCAGCGGTGATGATGAGCAGATCACTGCCGACGAGCAGCCCACCACCACCGAGGCCCCCGAGATGGAGCCGCTGACCATGGCCCGCGCCGAGGCGCTGCCCGCCACCGTGACCTGTGAGTACGAGGAGGCCGGTGAGGCGTCCCGCGAGATCTCCACCCCGGCGACGGAGAACATCTCCACTGAGGGCACTGTCACCGTCAACCTGGACACCTCCCAGGGCCCGATCGGCATGGAGCTCGACCGCTCTGTCGCACCCTGCACCGTCAACGCCATCGAGCACTTCGCCGCCGAGGGTTACTACGACGACACCGTCTGCCACCGCCTGACCACCTCCGGCATCTACGTCCTGCAGTGTGGCGATCCTTCCGGCTCCGGCGCTGGCGGCCCGGGCTTCCAGTTCGCCAACGAGTACCCCACCGACGAGCTGGATGAACCCGCCACCACCCCGGTCATCTACCCGCGTGGTTCCATCGCCATGGCCAATGCCGGCCCGGGCACCAACGGTTCCCAGTTCTTCCTCAACTACCAGGATTCCCCGCTGGCCCCGGACTACACCTACTTCGGCCAGATCTCCGAGGAAGGCCTGGCCACCCTGGACGGCATCGCCACTGCTGGTGCTGAAGGTGGGGCCGCTGACGGTGCCCCCGCCGAGGAGGTCCGTATCGAGACCGCCACCGTCGGATAAGTGCTTATCGACGCCCCCGCAACCCCGCTCGGTTGCGGGGGTGAACATTTCCGTAACCAAACTGTTGCACTTCCTCCCAGCGAGCTATAGGGTATGGGCTGTTCATAAGTCCTTCTCTACGCCAAGGAACTGGTATTCCCATGAAGATTTCCCGCAAGGCCATCGCGGCCGTCGTCGCCACCTTCGCTCTGTCCACCGCTGGCCTCTCCGGCACCGCTTTCGCCGAGGAGACCCCGCCGTCTGAGACCGTGACCGCCGAGGGAACCACCAACGACACCCCCCCCAACGACGAGGACAACGACAACGAGCAGCCGGGCACTGACGCCCCGAAGACCGATGAGGGTTCCGCTGAGGGTTCCTCCACCGAGGGCATCTTCGACGGTTCCTCCAACGACGACGGCAAGATCGATCCGCGACAGATCTCCTCCTGGATC
The DNA here is from genome assembly GCF_030538285.1 of Corynebacterium sp. Classification (GTDB taxonomy): domain Bacteria; phylum Actinomycetota; class Actinomycetes; order Mycobacteriales; family Mycobacteriaceae; genus Corynebacterium. The sequence goes on along the minus strand of NZ_JAUNUG010000028.1, from coordinate 3,114 downwards.
GCCGTGTTCACCGCCATCATCGGCGCGCTGTCCACCGCTTTCGTCTTCTCCCAGCGCATCTCCAACGCTTAAGGCATAAGCGACGGGCTTTCTAGCCAGTTCACCGGGCCGCCTTCCCCACGTGGGGAAGGCGGCCCGTGCCGATTCTCTACCCCCGGCTAGTATCCCTTGACGCCCCGCAGAATCGCCGGGTCGAAGGGCTGGCCCTCCCGGATAACGGACATGGTTCCCACCGGTTCCAACACCATCGCCTTAACCTGGCTCCCTGACCCTAGACCTGCGCGGCGTACCGCGGTGAGGACGTCGGTGCGGGAGAGGTGGGCTTGGTGCATGGCGTCGATAAGCAATTGTCCGTCGAGCACAACCAGAACCGGGCGACGGCTGAGTGCTCTCCCCCACCCTGTGTAGCGGCGCAGGGTGCCGAAGGCGGCTTCCAGGCTCATCAGCGTCGCCAGGCCCACAAGGCCTGCGGCCAGCGTCGGCGGATGGCCGATGATGACGCGGCCGGCGACGGCGCCGAACATGATGACGATTACGGCGTCGGAGGCGGTCATCGCCAAAAGCACACGGGAGCCGAAGGTCTTGGCCAGGATCATGAAGCCGAGGTAGATCCCCACGGCGGTGATGATGATGACGGGGATGCGCCAGGGTTCGATGAGCAGTTCGTCAAGGTAACGGTCCACGTTGTCCACCGTAGTCCGGGGACGGGAAAGGCCGGGCCCCGTTGGATGCGGGCCCCGGCCTTATGCGGTCTCAGGAGCTAGCGGGAGGACAGGGAGGAACCGGAGGACAGGGAGGAGAGGGAGGAATTGCCCTTCTTGCCCGGCTTGGTGTCGCTCTCACCCGGCTGCTCGGTGGCCGCGCCCAGCGGGACGACGACCTCAGTGCCGGCGTCGGTGGTGATGACGATCTCGGTGGCGTCCGCCGGAATGGCGATCTTGACGGTGGCGGTGCCGTGCTCGCCGAGGCCGGTGTTGATAGCGGAGAAGTTGTTGTCGACATCCGCGGTAACGGTCTCGGAGCCAGCGGTGACAGTGACGGACTGGGCCAGGGTCTCACCCTCGGAAGAGTAACTCAGGGAGGCCAGGTCCAAGGTGACGGTCTCACCGGCGGCGAGCTCGCCCTCGGCGACGGTGACGGCGACGTCGGACTGCGCGGCGCGCGGGGCGACGGACTCGTTGTTCTTGAGGTAGTCGATGAGCGCCTGGGTGTCCATGTAGCCGACGAGGAGAATGTCGCGGACATCGGCCGGGTTGATGAGGCCGTCGCCGCCCTCGAAGAGGAAGGTGGAGGCGGCGACGCGGTAGTCGGTGGCCGGGTCGATCGGCTCGCCGTTAAGGCGGGCGTCGACAATGCGCTCGCCCTGCGGGGCGGCCGGGTCGTAGGTGTAGGTGAAGCCCTCGGAGACACCGAGCGCCAGGCGCGGGCGGTCGCCCTCGGTCTTCCACTGGTTCTCCAGGGTGTCGAGGATGGCCTGGCCGGACAGGGTCGCGACGGAGACCTCGTTGCCGAAGGGCTGGATGGTGACGACGTCGGCGTAGGTGACCTCGCCGGCCGGCAGGTCGGCGCGGACGCCACCGGCGTTCATGAAGCCGATCGCAATGTCCTGCTCGATGAGCTTCGACAGGGAGTCGCGCTGTGCCTCGGCGATGAGGTGGTTGAGGGTGGACTCGACGCCACGGTTGGAACCGGGGGCGGCATCCACGTTGGAACCGCGGTAGAAGGAGTTGTCGATGGTGGCGATGATCTCCGCGCCGATGACGTCGGCCTGGGCCTTGGCCTCGGCGACGATGGCGGCGACGGCAGGGTCCGCGGTGGCACCGGCAGCCTCGGCGGCGGCCAGGTCGTACTGCGTGATCGTGATGTCCTCGATCGTCTTGGTGGTGGTGTTGAAGGTGAAGTCGACGTCGGTGAGCACCTTGCCGTACTCCAGGGACTGGGCGAAGGGCACCGGTGCGGAATCGTTGGCGTACTGCTGGTGGGTGTCGCCACCGAAGAGGAAGTCGACGTACTCGGCGTTGAACTCGGGGGCGAACGTCTGCGCGTCCTCGTGGAACAGGGCGATGACGACGTCGGCCTCACCGGAGTCCTTCAGGCGCTGGGCCTCGGTGTTGGTCTCGGCGACCGGGTCACGGAAGTCCAGCCCGGAAACGGCGGACGGGGAAACCTTTTGGACGGTGGAGGTGGCGACGGAGCCGACGAAGCCGATCTTCACGCCGTTCTTCTCGATGACGGTGGACGGCGGCAGGAGGTGGGTGCCGTCGGCCTTGTAGACGTTGGCGCCGAGGATCGGGTAGTCGGACTTCGGGACGATACGGTTCATGAGGTCGTCCTGGCCCGCATCGAACTCGTGGTTACCCACGGCGGAGGCACCGACACCGGCCTCATTGAGGAACTGCAAGGTGTACTCATCATCCGTGATCGCGGAGACGAAGGCGGAACCACCGACGTTGTCACCGGAGGTGGTGAAGACGTTCTCTTCGCCGTTGATCTGGTTGTTGAGGCCGGTGAGCAGGGCGGCACCCATTTCCTTGTTGCGCTCGTTGTACTCGAGGCGGCCGTGGAAGTCGGTGATGTTGGACACCGAGAACTCGACGGTGGTGTCCTGGGCGGTGACCGCCGGTGCGAGGGTGAAAGCGAGGGCGGTGGTGGTCGTGGCGGCGAGGTAGCGGCCGAAGCGACGGAGAGACACGGGAGAACTCCTGGAGACGACTATTCAGAACAAGGCGAACACGAACAGTTCTATCCGGTGCAGTCACTGAGCACAGGGGGAGAGCTTTCTGACACCTGCGAGTTCACGCTGTCTCAACCGAGAGTTTAGGTTCCCGTCACCTGATGTGGTCTGATCATTCACCCTCGTCACGCAGACGTAAGACGACTCCACCCCCACAAGTGTGAGCACTCGTGGGGGTGGTGTGCCTGGTGTGACTTAGGCCGTCACCCGGTAGACGTCGAAGACGCCTTCGGTGTTGCGCAACGTCGTCAACAGCTGCCCCAGCTGCTTGGTGTCAGACACCGAGAACGTCAGCCGCACCGTGGCGATGTGATCATCCGAGGCATGCGAGTTCATCGACATCACCGACAGCTTCTGCTCGCTGAACACGCGGGTGATCT
>NZ_JAUNUG010000027.1 GCF_030538285.1 Corynebacterium sp. | reverse complement strand
AATGAGTGAAAACGAGATCAAGGGCATTCTGGGCACCAAGCTCGGCATGACCCAGATCTTCGACGAGGAGAACCGAGTTATTCCGGTCACCGTCGTCGAGGCTGGGCCGTGCGTTGTGACCCAGATTCGCACCAAGGAAACCGATGGCTACAACGCCATCCAGATCGCCTACGGCGACATCGACCCGCGCAAGGCCAACAAGCCTGCCGCAGGTCACTTCAAGAAGGCCGGCGTTACCCCGCGTCGCCACGTGACCGAGATCCGCATGGATGACGTCTCCGGCTACGAGCTGGGCCAGGACATCACCGTCGAGATCTTCGACGGCGTGAAGTTCGTCGACGTCACCGGCACCTCCAAGGGTAAGGGCTTCGCCGGTGGCATGAAGCGCCACGGCTTCGCAGGCCAGGGCGCCGGCCACGGTAACCAGGCTGCTCACCGCCGCCCCGGTGGTATCGGCGCTGCCGCTACCCCGGGCCGCATCTTCAAGGGCAAGCGCATGGCCGGCCGCATGGGTACTGACCGCGTCACCACCCAGAACCTCAAGGTTCAGAAGATTGACGCCGATGCCAACCTGCTGCTCATCAAGGGCGCAATCCCGGGCAACCGTGGCGGCATCGTGACCGTTAAGACCGCAGTGAAGGGCGGTGCTCACGCATGACCAATCTGAAGCTCGACGTCCACACCGCTGAAGGTAAGACCGACGGCCAGGTTGAGCTGCCGGCCGACATCTTCGACCGTGAGGTGTCCATCGCTCTGATGCACCAGGTCGTCAACGCCCAGCTCGCCGCCGCCCGCCAGGGCACCCACTCCACCAAGACCCGTTCCGAGGTCCGTGGTGGTGGCCGCAAGCCGTACCGCCAGAAGGGCACCGGCCGCGCACGCCAGGGCTCCATCCGCGCGCCGCACTACTCCGGTGGTGGCATCGCGCACGGCCCGAAGCCGCGCGACTACAGCCAGCGCACCCCCAAGAAGATGAAGGCCGCCGCACTCGCAGGCGCCCTGACCGACCGCGCACGTAACGCACGTATCCACGTGATCACCGAGCTCGTTCCGGGTCAGACCCCGTCGACCAAGTCGGCACGCACCTTCATCGAGCGCCTGACCGACCGCAAGTCGGTTCTGCTGGTCGTCGGCCGCGAGGACCTCAACGCCCGCCGCAGCGCCAACAACCTGCCCGGCGTCCACATCCTGGACTCCAGCCAGCTGAACACCTACGACGTCCTCAAGTCGGACGATGTCGTGTTCTCCGTTGAGGCCCTGCACGCCTTCATCAACCGCAACAACGTTGCGGACCAGGAGGAGAACTAATGGCCAAGATCGCCAACCCGCGCGACATCATCATCGCCCCGGTCGTCTCTGAGAAGTCCTACGGTCTGATGGAGCAGAACGTCTACACGTTCCTCGTCGACCCGGCCTCCAACAAGACCCAGATCAAGATCGCCGTCGAGGAGATCTTCGGCGTCAAGGTCGATTCCGTGAACACCGCCAACCGTGAGGGCAAGCGCAAGCGCACCCGCACCGGTTACGGTCAGCGCAAGGCCACCAAGCGCGCCTACGTCACGCTCCGTGAGGGCAGCGACTCCATCGACATCTTCGGCGGCTCCGCCTCCTAAGGGTCGAGAGAAAAGGACACATTATGGCTATTCGTAAGTACAAGCCGACAACCCCGGGTCGCCGCCAGAGCTCCGTCTCCATGTTCGACGAGATCACTCGTTCGACCCCGGAGAAGTCTCTGCTGCGCCCGATCCACAAGACCGGTGGCCGCAACGTGCACGGCCACATCACCACCCGTCACAAGGGTGGCGGACACAAGCGTCGCTACCGCGTCATCGACTTCCGTCGCAATGACAAGGACGGCGTGCTGGCCAAGGTCGCTCACATCGAGTACGACCCGAACCGCACCGCCAACATCGCGCTGCTCCACTACTTCGACGGCGAGAAGCGCTACATCCTCGCCCCGAAGGGCCTGAAGCAGGGCACCATCGTTGAGTCCGGCGCCAACGCCGACATCAAGGTGGGCAACAACCTGCCGCTGCGCAACATCCCGACCGGTACCACCATCCACAACGTTGAGCTGAAGCCGGGCGCCGGCGCCAAGCTCGCACGTTCCGCTGGTGCGTCCATCCAGCTGCTGGGTAAGGAGGGCACCTACGCGGTTCTGCGTATGCCGTCCTCCGAGATCCGCCGCGTTGACATCCGCTGCCGCGCCACCATCGGCGAGGTCGGCAACGCTGAGCAGATCAACATCCGCTGGGGTAAGGCCGGCCGTATGCGCTGGAAGGGCGTTCGCCCGACCGTCCGTGGTGTCGTCATGAACCCGGTCGACCACCCGCACGGTGGTGGCGAGGGCAAGACCTCGGGTGGTCGCCACCCGGTGTCGCCGTGGGGCCAGAAGGAAGGCCGCACCCGCAACCCGAACCGCTACTCCAACAACATGATCGTGCGTCGTCGCCGGTCCAACAAGAAGCGCTAAGAGGAGGTAAACGATATGCCACGCAGCCTTAAGAAGGGCCCGTTCGTCGATGAGCACCTCCTCAACAAGGTGGATGCTCAGAACGAGGCCGGCACCAAGCAGGTCATCAAGACCTGGTCCCGCCGCTCCACCATTCTCCCGGACTTCATCGGCCACACTTTCGCCGTCCACGACGGTCGTAAGCACGTGCCGGTGTTCGTGGACGACTCCATGGTCGGTCACAAGCTGGGCGAGTTCGCACCCACCAAGACCTTCAAGGGTCACGTCAAGGACGACAAGAAGGGACGTCGATAGCGATGAGTGACACGATCACCTCCGCACGCGCGACGGCCAAGTACGTCCGCACCTCCTCGATGAAGGCTGGCCGCATTCTGGACCTGGTCCGCGGCAAGTCCGTCTCCGAGGCACTCGCGATCCTGAAGTACGCTCCGCAGGATGCAGCCAAGGCCATCGCCAAGGTTGTCGCCTCCGCAGCTGCCAACGCCGAGAACAACTTCGGCCTGGACCCGCGCACCCTGGTCATCTCCGAGGCTTACGCCAACGAGGGTCCGACCATGCGTCGTTTCCAGCCGCGCGCTCAGGGCCGTGCTTTCCAGATCCGCAAGCGCACCAGCCACATCACCGTTGTGGTTGAGAGCCAGAAGGAAGGGGCCAAGTAGTGGGCCAGAAGATTCATCCTCACGGCCTCCGGCTGGGCATTACTTCCGACTGGAAGTCCCACTGGTTCGCCGAGCAGAACTACGCTGATTACGTCGCCGAGGACATTAAGATCCGCGAGTTCCTGTCCAAGGGACTGGAGCGCGCCGGTATCGCTGATGTCGTCATCGAGCGCACCCGTGACCGCGTCCGCGTCGACATTCACACCGCCCGCCCGGGCATCGTGATCGGTCGTCGCGGTGCTGAGGCCGACCGCATCCGCCGTGAGCTGGAGAAGCTCACCGGCAAGATGGTCGCCCTCAACATCCTCGAGGTCAAGAACATCGACGCCAACGCCGCACTGGTCGCCCAGTCCGTCGCTGAGCAGCTGGTCAACCGTGTCGCGTTCCGTCGCGCCATGCGTAAGGCCATCCAGTCCGCCATGCGCCAGCCGCAGGTCAAGGGCATCAAGGTCGTGTGCTCCGGTCGTCTCGGCGGTGCCGAGATGGGCCGCGCCGAGCGCTACCACGAGGGTCGCGTTCCGCTGCACACCCTGCGCGCCGAGATCGACTACGGCACCGCAGAGGCCCACACCACCTTCGGACGCATCGGCGTCAAGGTGTGGATCTACAAGGGTGACGTCGTCGGCGGTCGTCGCGAGTCCGAGATCAACGCCCCGGCCGAGCGCCGTGGCCGCGGTGACCGCAACGCACGCCCGCGTCGTGGCGGCCAGCGTCGTCAGCGCGCCGAGCAGAAGCAGGAGGGCTAAGAATGCTTATCCCCAAGCGCGTGAAGTACCGTCGCCAGCACCGTCCGCACCGTTCGGGCGTGTCCAAGGGCGGCAACAAGATTACCTTCGGTGACTACGGCATCCAGGCTCTCGAGCCGGCTTACGTCACCAACCGTCAGATCGAGTCCGCACGTATCGCCATCAACCGCCACGTCAAGCGTGGTGGCAAGGTGTGGATCAACATCTTCCCGGATCGTCCGCTGACCCAGAAGGCACTTGGTGTGCGTATGGGTTCCGGTAAGGGCGCCGTCGAGAAGTGGGTCGCCAACGTCAAGCCGGGCCGCATCCTCTTCGAGATGTCCTACCCGGATGAGGCAACCGCCCTCGAGGCTCTGCGCCGCGCCGGCCAGAAGCTGCCCTGCAAGGTCCGTATCATCAAGAAGGAGGACCAGTTCTAATGAGCTCCGGTACCCCTGCTTTCGAGTTCCGCGAGCTTGACGCCGCTGAGCTTCAGACCCGCCTCAACGAGGCCAAGGAAGAGCTGTTCAACCTGCGCTTCCAGCTGGCCACCGGTCAGCTGACCAACAACCGCCGCCTTCGCACGGTCAAGCGAGACATCGCCCGCATCTACACCGTTATCCGCGAGCGTGAGCTGGGCCTGTCCGTCGTTCCGGGAGCTGAGGCTTAAAACATGAGTGAGGCAAACGTGAACGAGAACCAGAAGGAGAAGGGCGCTCGCAAGATCCGCACCGGCTACGTGGTTTCTGACAAGATGCAGAAGACCATCGTCGTCGAGCTCGAGGATCGCAAGCAGCACGCCCTCTACGGCAAGATCCTGCGCACCAACTCCAAGGTGAAGGCGCACGATGAGGACGAGATCGCCGGTATCGGCGACCGCGTCCGCATCCAGGAGACCCGCCCGCTGTCCAAGGACAAGCACTTCCGTCTCATCGAGATCGTCGAGAAGGCCAAGTAAGTCGCTTTTCGACGCCGTGACGGCCACAGCCCCGCACTTTCGTGCGGGGCTTTTGGCGTTCCGGGCGAATGTGAGGTCATTCCTCCTCCCACACTGAGTAACTGCTTGTAATATTGCGTGAACCGCATGAGGTCGGGGTTCTCCACCTCCGTCTTCTGACCATCACGTCCCGCAATGCTATGAGGTTTTCCATGTCAATCATGTCCCGGAGCGCGATCATCGCTCCCCAGGAATTCAACCGCTGGCTCATCCCGCCGGCGGCCCTGGCGATCCACCTGTCGATCGGCCAGGTTTACGCATTCAGTGTCTTCAAACTTCCCCTCATGGACTTCTTCCAGGTCCGTGAAGTCGCCGTCGGCTGGATCTTCTCGCTGGCGATCGGCATGCTCGGACTGTCCTCCGCCATCGCCGGTACCTGGGTCGAGCGCGTCGGCCCGCGCGTGTCCATGGCGGTCTCCGGTGCCTTCTGGGTGGTGGGCTTCTTCGTCGCCACGCTGGGCATTTACACCGGCCAGTTGTGGTTGGTCTATGTCGGTTACGGCTTCATCGGCGGCATCGGCCTAGGCATCGGTTACATTTCACCGGTGTCCACGCTGATGAAGTGGTTCCCGGATCGCCCGGGTCTGGCCACCGGTCTGGCCATCATGGGCTTCGGTGGTGGCGCGCTCATCGCCAGCCCCGCCTCAAACTCGCTCATGTCCTTCTTCGGCGGAGGATCCGAGACCTCTCAGCTGGCGGCCGGTCTGCCGCAGACCTTCCTCACCCTGGCAGTCCTCTACCTCATCGTCATCGCGCTGGGCGCGTACGCCATCCGCCTCCCGCACCCGGACTGGCGCCCGAAGGGGTACGACAAGTCCACGGCCCAAGACAAGCCGATGCAGACGAAGGGCAGCGTCGCCGCCAACACGGCTATCCGTACCCCGCAGTTCTGGCTCCTATGGGTCGTGCTGTTTACCAACGTCACCGCCGGAATCGGCATCCTGGAGAACGCCGCCCCGATGATCGGTGACTACTTCCCACACATCGCCGCCGGTGCTGCAGCCGGCTTCGTCGGACTGCTGTCCCTGACGAACATGGGTGGCCGCTTCGTGTGGTCCTCGGTGTCCGACTTCATCGGCCGCCGCAACATCTACATGGTCTACCTCGGTGTTGGTCTGCTCATGTACCTGCTCATCGCCACTCTGGGTGCCTCCTCCATGGCTATCTTTGTCATCGCGGCACTGATCATCCTGTCCTTCTACGGTGGCGGCTTCGCGACGATCCCGGCCTACCTGCGCGACATGTTCGGCGTGTACCAGGTCGGTGCCATCCACGGACGCCTGCTCACCGCCTGGTCGGCCGCCGGCATCGCGGGCCCGCTGATCGTCAACATGGTCGTCGAGAACCAGGCCGCCCGCGGCCTGGCGGGTCAGGACCTCTACCAACTCAGCCTCTACATCATGGCCGGTGTTCTCGCGGTCGGCTTTATCGCCAACTTCCTCATCCGACCTGTCGCGGAGAAGCACTTCGTGGACCCGAAGGTCGTCGAGGCGAAACTTGAGGCGGATCGACAGGCCGTACTCGAGGCAGAGAAGGAAGCGAAGGAGGCCGGCCGCACCGGTGGCAACGCCGGTGCCGTCCACTCCACGGTCTCCATGGTCCTCGCGTTGTTCATCGGCGCCAGCCTCGCCTTCGGTCTCTTCCAGACGGCCGTGAAGGCTGCCGGACTGTTCATGTAAGTCGAAAATCAGGGGGACATGCCCTGTGCCTTTCATGGCGATAAGTCGCTGAGGTCGTTGCTGTTAGAAGTTCCTTCTTTCCCCGGTCGCCACCGTTTTCACCATCGCCGGTGGCGCAGCGTGGGAACTGCTGTCGGCTACACGACGCCGCGACCCAAGGACGTGGAGTCCCGGATCCCGGTGACGGCCACTGTCGATGCGCGCCACACGGTGGCCCTGTCGACGCGAGACCGTGCACGTCCGCGTGCGGGAGCGGGTACATGAGGGGTAGGTGCTCGCGGAGATCGACACCCAGCTCTCCGAGCAGATTACCTCCGCCCAGGCCGTCCTGCGGCACGCCGAATCGCCGTGAGGGGAGGCGGAGCAGGCGTTCGTCGATGGGCGCGCAGCGCCGTGGGGCACGGCAAGGATGTCGACCTACATGCACAGGCGGCGGTTGTCGACAACGCCCGCGCCCGTCGCAGCCACGGTGCAGCCTGTGCCAAGTAGCTCACGCAAACGGGATTGGGCATCAGCCGTCAAAGTGTAGTCATCGAGCAACCTCTCAATCGAGAAGGTGTTGCAACGATCTCTTGAGCTCACGTGGATTGTGCCGGTTTCCGTTTTGGGGATAGCATCCAGTACTATTTTCAGGAAAGCCGACCGCTCGCTCGTCGTGGTGCGTCGCCAAGTGCCCGTTGACCATTGTGTATGCGCGTCAAGGGCGGTAGTTGGTCTGCCGATGAATATAAGGATGAGTTTTGTCGAACACGTCAGATCCTGAGAATCGCCCTATTGTCGGATACGTTCCCGGGGGCTTTGACATGCTGCACGTGGGACACATTAACCTTCTTACTGCCGCGCGAGAGCGTTGCGACCTGCTCGTGGTCGGAGTGGCAACGGATGAATCCCTGGAACGTATGAAGGGACGTCTACCGGTCATTCCCCACCCCGAGCGGATGATGTTGGTGGAGGCGCTGCGTTTCGTCGATGAGGTGGTCCCCGATGTGGACCAGGATAAACGGTTGGCATGGCAGCGGCGACACTTCGACGTGCTCTTTAAGGGAGATGACTGGAAAGACACCCCCAAGGGCGAGCGGCTGGAAAAGGAGCTGGCTGAGGTCGGCGCCCGGGTGACGTACCTGCCTTATACGCCGACGACCTCCTCGAGCATCCTGCGCACATTCCTGCTCAAGGGCCTGTCGGAGGATGCGCCCCAGGACACCCCGGCATGAGCGGGGATACGTGGGGTGCGCGCTACCGGTGGGCACGCGCTTCACTCGACTCCGCACAAAAAACCGGACAGGGAGTGCCGGCGTACACCCGCTGGGTGAACCGGCGGGGCGCCCGGGTGGTCGCGGCCGTCGGCTATGCCTTTGGGTGGACCCCGAACATGGTCACCGCCATGTCCGCTGCTCTATCCGTCGCTGGCATGATCCTGCTTCTCGTTGTCCCGCCGTCGGTGTGGTTGGGGGTGCCGGTGGCTTTCCTCCTGGCGGCGGGCTACCTCTTCGATTCCGCCGACGGCCAGCTGGCGCGGCTGTCGGGGAGGTCCTCGAAGACGGGGGAGTGGATCGACCATGTCGTGGACGCTTTCCGCTCTCCGGCGATCCACGTCGCCACCGCGGTGGCGGTGATGATCCACCGTCCGGAGCTGTGGTGGCTGGCGGTGGTCGCCGTGGCCTACTCGCTGATCACGAGTGGGCAGTTCCTGAGCCAGATCCTGGCGGAGTCCTTCGTCCGCACCGCCGGGCGCAAGCAGAGCCGGGGAGGGGATCGGCGTTCGTGGATCCTCCTGCCCACCGACCCCGGCACCCTGTGCTGGTCCTACATCCTGTGGGGGATCGCGCCCGTATTCGCAGTGGTCTACACGGTTCTGGCGGCCGTGGCGCTCGCCCACTCGGCGGTGTCCCTGCGACGTCGCTACCGTGATCTCACCGCCCTCGATAAGGCACAGGGATAAACACCATGCCACACATGACAGTGCTGCTTCCGGCGCTCAACGCCGAGGGGACCATCGCTACCGCGGTCGCCTCCACCCTGCGCGGGATGCCGCAGGACGCGCAGCTCTACGTCCTCGACGACGGATCCACCGATGCCACCGCTGACAAGGCCCGGGAGGCGGGGACCCGGCGCGGCGTCGTCGATAAGCGATTGACGGTGGTGTCCCGACCGCCGTCCGGCAGCCTGGCGAATGCGCTCACTTCGATGCTGCCCGAGGTGGATTCCGAGCTCATCGCCCGGATGGACGCCGACGACATCAGCCTGCCCTGGAGGTTCCGGGTCAGCCTGCCGGCCCTCGATCGCGGAATCGATGCCGTCTTCACCCAGGTCACCCGCATGAACGGACCGAAACTCCGGCCGGAACTCCCCCTGGGGATCGGGCCGGAGGCTTTCCCGGTGCACCTGCTGTTGACAAACCCGGTGACGCATCCCTCCATGATTGCGCGGCGGGACGCCATCGAGGTAGCCGGCGGGTTCCGCGACGTCCCGGCCGAGGACTACGACCTGTGGATCCGCATGGCCACACACGACGCCCGTCTCCGCCGTCTGCCTTACAACAGCCTCGTCTGCCGCGCGCATCCCCAGCAGGTCACCGCCACCGCGGGCTGGCACCAGCGGTCATGGACCAACCCCCGGCAGGCGGAGGCGTTCGCCGACCTCAGCGAGAAGCTCACCGGCCAAAGGCTGCGCAGAATCGTGGCCATCGCCCAGCTGGGACTGGCAGAGAAGGAGACCGCGCTGCGCCACTTCGCGGACACCGTCACGCCGGTCATTGAGGCGCTTCCCCGCAGGCAACAGCTACTCCTGCGCCGCCGACTCCGCGAGAGGCTGCGGTGGGCGCGCACCACCCGAACGACACAACGGAAGGATCCCAATTCATGAATGCGGACAACCCCGAGAGCTCGCTCGACGTCGCCGTCGTGTCCAGGATTGTCCGGCAGCGCAAGAAATGGATTGTCCTCGGCACGGTGATCGGTATCGTCTGCAGCCTCGCCTACCTGTTGCTTGCGCCTACGACCTATACCGCCACTGCCCGGGTGAGCATCACCGCGCTGGGCGCCGAGCCCATCCCCGAGGGTCGTTCCCTGTCCAGCGTGCTGGACATCCCCACCGAGCGTCAGCTCGCGGCCTCCGCCCTCACCACCGCGGACGCGGCCACCACCCTCGGCGACGGCTGGACCGCCGGTGAACTGAGCTCCGGGTTGAGCGTCGCGGGCGATCCCACCAGCACCGTTCTCGCATTGTCTTACACCGACACTGACCGGGCACGCGCCATTGAGGGAGCCGACGCACTTGCCAGCTCCTACCTCACTGTCCGCTCCACGATGGTGGCGGAACGGGTCCGTGGCATGCGGGAGAACATCGCCGACCGACTCACGGACTACGAGGAAGAGCTCGAGGAACTCCGCACCAGCGGCTTGTTCGGCCCCGCCACTCAGGTGCGCACCGAATCGATAGAATCCGGCATCATGGCGCTGCAGCAGCGGCTGGCTGCGCTCGAAGACCCTGCTACCGAGGCAGGGCAGGTTATCTCGCCCGCCGCCAGCACCCCTCAGGAACAATCCCCGGTGGTGTGGAGGGTCATCGCCCTTGGCATCCTCGCCGGACTCGTCCTGGGACTGGTCCTGGCCGTACTGCGCCACACCTTTGATCGGGTGGCGCGGAATCCCGAGGACATCCGGGACATCCTCGGTGTCCGGTTGCTGCGTCCCCAGGCTCCTTATGGCGAACCGGAACGCTGGGCCGTCGCCGCCACCCTGGCCCACCATCAGCGCGGCTCGGAGCAGCCGCTCATGGTGCTCACCGACGAAGGCAATGCCGACGCTCTGGCGGCTGCTGGCGCGATCGCCGCTACCGGGCGCACCGTCCGGGTGAACTTGGGCAGAGACCGCGCGGAGGTGCTGGCGGACCTGGTTGTCGGCCGCCACGCCGTGGTCATCATCCCGCCGACGTGGACGAAAGCGGACCTGGATGACCTGCGCGAGGATATCGCTTCCATGGGAACGCAACTCATCGGCGCGCTTGTCGCCGAGGAACGCGCGGCCATGACAACGGCAGGGAGGTAGCACCACCATGGGCAGCGCGCGGGCCATTCTGCACGAGCAACCAGCGGTGACTGACCCGGACCCCCGGCGCAGCCTGGTCGCCGTCGTGGACCGGGCCACCGCCGAGGTCACCGTCATCTCCGGCGCGGACACCGATCCGCGGGCACAGGTCCTGGTCCGGGACGGGCGTCGCACCTGCGCCCTGGTCACCCTCGACGGGGCGGGGGAGGCAGCCGAACGTGGCAGCGCCGCCCACCCTGACCCGGCGCCGCTGCGTGGATGGCAGGACGGGGCGGGCCGCGACCTCGCCGCCACGGTGGTTGTCTGCACCCTAGGCAGAAACCCACTTCTCCGCGTGACCGTTGCTGCGCTGCTGGCCCAGACCCACCGTCGCGTGGAAATCATCATCGTCGACAACGACCCCGCCTCTGGCGCCACCCGCCAGCTTCTCGACGATCACCGTGATCCGCGCCTACGCATCGTGGACGAACCCCACCCCGGGCTGTCCCGCGCGCGGAATGCAGGGGTGGCGGCTGCGACGGGGGAGATCATCGCCTTCACTGATGACGATGCTCTCCCACACCCCAGTTGGCTGGCGTCTCTGCTCGATGTCTTCGCCTCCGCCCCGCCCGGTGAGGTTGGCGCGGTCACCGGCCCCGCTTTCGCTGCTGAGCTGCAGAGCCGTTCGCAGCGTTTCTTCGAGGCCCGCGGTGGATTCCCCAAACAACTCGAGCCCGTCGTGTGGTCACTCGACGACCCCTCCCCGCAGTGCGCCCGCTTCGGGGCCCGCGGGGAGGGCGGCCCCCTGTTTCCAGTGGCCACCGCCCGCGTCGGTGCCGGGGTGTCCATGGCCTTCAGTCGCCCGGCGCTGGCGGCCCTCGGCGACTTTGACGTCCGCCTGGGGGCGGGGACCCTCACCAACGGCGGAGAGGATCTCGACGCCTTCGCCCGCGTCCTCCGCGCCGGCTTAGCCATCATCTACAACCCGGATGCCGTGGTCCACCACGTCCATCGCCGGGACATGGCCGGACTGGAGAAACAGATTCACGGCAACGGCACCGGCATGGCTGCGCTGCTGACCGTCTCCCTGCTCCGCCGCCCGAAAGACCTGGTGGTTCTCCTTCGTCGGGTGCCGTCGATCCTCTCGCGCGTCGCACCGGGCACCGAGCGGATGCAGGGCAACGAAGATGATGTCCCGGGGACGCTCAGCCACCAGGAAATCAGGGGTTTCCTCCGCGGACCGATGCTGCTTATCCGGGAAATCCTCCGCCAGCGGCGCGCACCCGAGAGGCCGACATGATCACGTACCCGACGTCCCGCCCCCGGACCCCGCGCCGGGCGGAGAACCTGGGTGGCGCCCTGGTCCTGTTGCCGTTTTCGGCCTACGTGCTGTGGTGGGTGCTGGGTGTCGGCGACTTCATCTGGATCATCGCCGGCCTGCTGATCGTCGCGAGTTGGCTGGGCACTCGAGGTCTGCGCATTCCCCCGGTGGTCATTCTGTGGGTGCTGTTCTTGGCCTGGGCCGGGGTGTCGTTGGCGATGAATGACAGCCCCGGCCGCATCGTAGGTTCGGTGTACCGGCTCCTTCTGTACACCTCCGCCGGGATTCTCCTGGTGCACACCTTCAATGCCCGACGCGCTCTTCCGCTGCACCGGGTGACGGGGGCGATGGTGTGGTTTCTGGCGGGGATGACGCTGGCCGGGTACCTGGCGATGGCGTTCCCGCTGGCGGTGATCCGCACGCCCATGTCGTGGATCATGCCGCGCGGTCTGGCCTCCAATCAGCTCATCGACGAGATGATCGTGCGTCGGATGGCGCATTGGAACCCGGAGGCGTGGATCGAGCAGGCCCTCCGGCCGGTCGCGCCTTTCCTTTATGCGAACACCTGGGGGAACATCTACTCCCTGGTGCTTCCTCTGGCGTTACTCCACCTGTGGTTGTGCTGGGGTACCCGCTACCGCTGGCCCACCCTACTGGTGATCCTGGCCAGCACTGTCCCCGCCCTGAGCACCCTCAACAGGGGCATGTTCATCGGGCTCGGGGTGGTTCTCGCGTGGGTGCTGTTCCAGGCGCTGCTCCGGGGACGTATTTTCCTGGTGGTGGGCGGGGCTGTCGCCGGTCTCGCGGGGGCCGCTTTGTGGGCGGTGTCCCCGTTGGGGCAGGCGCTGGAAAACCGTGTGGAGACCACCGATTCCACCGTGGACCGTGCGCAGTTGTACCGCTCCACCTTTGAGGCGGTGTTGCAGTCACCGCTGTTCGGCTACGGCTCTCCGCGCCCGGCGGAGGAACCCTGGTTGCCTTCCCTGGGCACGCAGGGTCAGTTCTGGACCGTGCTGTACTCCCACGGTTTTATTGGCGCCGCTCTGTTCACCGGGTTCCTGCTCGGGGCGTTTTTGCTGGTGATACGCCGCCGGGATGTGGTGGGGTCGGTGCTCGGTGGACTTATTCTGGCCACCCTCGTGGAGACAGTCTTCTACGGCATGATGACTGGCATCATGGTGTCGATGGTCGTAGTGGCCCTGGCGCTCCGGCCGGACACCGTCATCAGCAGCGGGGATCGTCGGGGAATGTGCGCTCGGCCATCCGCCACAGTTCGCCCTCCTGGACGAAGGTGACCACCATGAGTGAACGTCGTTCCTCCGCCGGGACATCCGCATTGATGACAACCCCGTTGCCATCCACGACGCGTACCTCCGAGGAATCGACGCACACCTGGGCGCGGACCACCGATGGATTATCGCTCGGCTCAATGTCCGAGACGGTGACGGAGGCCTCACCCTCCTGGTGCCATCCTTCGACCGCCCATTCCTGGCGTTGGTTCTCGATGTCCTCCAGGGCAGCGGCGGTGAGGACCTCGCTGAGGTCGAGGGAGGCCGTCGGGTCTTCCAGGGTGGACAAGCTCACGTCGACGATCTCCTCCATCAGCCCGGTGTCGATGCCTTCCGGGGAGGGGGCGGCCGGGGCCGCCACCGTTGATGTGGTGGTGGGGGTAGTCACCTCCGCTGAGGATTCCGGGCTGGGTGGGTTCTCGGAGGAGCTATTCGAGCACCCATGGAGGGTGAGGGGCGCCGTGATTACGGCGGCGATGAGAAACCGCATCATAGGATACTCCCAGGGGCATGTAAGTATGGATAGTTTAGATATTAGCACTGTGCCCGGTGCGGAAAGGGCGGTCCTGTGAGCCGGGATGAGACGGCATCGACGGTGCGGGAGGGCAGGCGTGAGCTGGCCCGGGGTGGTGGTCTGAGCTTTTTCGGCTCTGCCGCCAGCGCCCTTCTGGGCTTCGTGCTCACCGTGGTGATCACCCGTCTGCTCGGCGCGGACGGTGCCGGTGTCGTCTTCCAGGCCACGGGTGTCTTTGCGGTGGTCCTGGCGTTTGCCAAGGTAGGGCTCGACTCGACTGCCATCTACCTGCTTCCCCGCGTCCGGTTGGATGATCCCCGCCGGATCCGGTCCACCATCATGGCCTTCGTGCTCATCGCGTTGGTGGCCAGCGTGGCGTTGGCCGTGCTCCTACAGTTCGTGGCGCCGCTGTTGTGGCCGGGGGAGGGAAACCCCGTGTCCGGTTCCGTGCGGGCACTGGGAGTGTTCATTCCTGCCGGCGCGGTGATGCTCATCGCGGCGGCGATTCTGCGCGCGCTCGGCTCGGTGCGTGAGTATGTCGTGGTCAACAACATCGCCATCCCGGCGTTGCGTCCGCCGCTGGTGGCGGTGGCTGCGGTGGCCACGGGTTCTGTGGTCGTGGTCGCGGTGGCGTGGGCACTGCCGCTGGTGTTGCTGATGATGGTGGCGGCGGTGATGGTCTCCGGCCATGTGGGGCGCCTGGAGGCAGGACAGGCGGGCAGGCTGTGGCCGACGCGTACGCAGGTGCGGGAGATCATCGGTTTCGCGGCTCCGCGGACGGCGTCGGCCGGGCTGGAGCAGGCGATCATCTGGGTTGATGTGTTGCTGGTCGGCTGGTTGCTCAGTGATCAGGCAGCCGGTGTCTACGGGGGTGCCGCTCGCTTCATCCAGGCGGGCCTGGTGGTGGACGCTGCCCTCCGAGTGGTGGTCTCGCCGCGATTCTCAGCGTTGCTCCATCAGCGGAAGGACGAGGAGGTGCGTGATCTCTATGTCACCGCGACGATCTGGCTGGTGCTCATTGCATCGCCGATCTATGTCCTGTTGGCGGTTTTCGCCCCGGTGTTCCTGGATCTGCTGGGTCCGGGGTTCCGGGAGGGGGTTACGGTGCTGGCAATTCTGGCGGTGGGCATCACGGTGACATTTCTGGCGGGCAATATCCACTCGTTGCTGATCATGAGCGGGCGTAGTGGGTGGGCGGCGATCAACAAGGTGGTGGTGCTGGTGATCAACGTCGTCGGCAATGTGTTGTTGATCCCGGTGTGGGGGATTGAAGGTGCGGCTTTCGTGTGGGCCGCCAGCATGCTTATCGACGCAGCCCTCGCCGCCCTAGAGGTCAAGGTTTTTCTGGGAATTTCCGCCCCGTGGTGGGAGGTGACACGTCCCCTGGCGTTGGTGGTGGTCACCGGCGCGATCCCCGCGCTGGTCATCAGCATGGTGTGGGGGCAGACGGTCGGTGCGATGCTCCTGGCGCTGGTGGTCTGCGGTGCCCTATACGTCATGGCGTGCTGGTGGTTGCGGCGCGCGCTCCGGCTGGACGGGTTGGTGGCGCTTCTGCGTTCCCGGCGCTGAGAAAAACCCCCGGGGGTAGATAGTGGATAGTGGAGATGGTGGATAATCCTGAGAAAAAGGTATGGTTTCTCTGCCTGCCGTGACCTGGGAGGCCCCTGGTAAATGTCTTGAAGGTGGATTGTTCGCGGTGTTCTCTGTCTCGATTGCACGCCTGTTTTCTCTGTTCATGGTGGGAATCCTCAGCCTGTCGATGGCGGTAGCTGTTCCCCCGGTTGCCCGCGCACAGGATCCGGTGCCGGTCGTACGCGACGGCAGCACACCCGCCACGGCGGCGGGCTCGTGCTGGGCCCTCAAGCAGGATTTTCCCCGCCTCCCGAGCGGCGCCTACTGGTTGCTCACCCCGCAGATGGAGGCGCCGCAGCAGTTCTACTGCGATCAGACCATGGATGGTGGCGGGTGGGTCCTCATCGGTCAGGGCCGGGAGGGCTGGCAGCCCTACGCCGACGGCGCGGGTGACCCGGCGCGTCTGCTGGGCCGTGGTCGGGGTCCGGAGAATTTCGAGCCCGTGCAACTGCCCACCGATACCGTCAACGGGCTGCTGTCGGGGACCAAGGTCAACGAGCTGGACGAGGGCATGCGCGTGGTGCGGGCCCGAAACAGCTCCGGCACGAGGTGGCAGTCAGTCGACATCATCCCGGCGAAGATGTCCACGTGGACGTGGGCTCACGCCACGGAGGACAGCGCCGCCCGCTACCGCTTCGACAATGGGTGGTGGCGCTCGGGAGGGCAGTTCGAGGCGAGTTTCGGCACGGATTCTTCCTATAACCGCGTGGATATGTCCATCTCCTCGACCCGTGATTGGCACCGCGGCTACGGCTACGGCTCGTGGGTCCTGGGAGGCAGTACTTCCCCGAACAATTACTTCTGGTCGCCCCGGGGTTCGGCACCGCTGCCGTACAGCGAGATATATCTGCGTCCCCGTATCTCTTCGGAACAGAATTTTGCTCCGCTCCCGGAGGAAGGCACCCCGGCATCCCAGGCCCGTGGGCTGGTGGACAACTTCGCGGCTCCGACGACATGGGGTGTTACCGGCAATCTGAACGGGCGGGTGGCGGAGGGGAATGCCCCGGTGCAGGCCTTCGCGGAGATCGGTGACACGATGTTCGTGGGCGGCAACTTCACGCACGCTGAGCAGAAGTCGACCGGTCGGGTGGAGCCCCGGACGGCGCTGGCCGCCTTCGATTCTGTATCAGGAGATCTGCGCGAGGGTTTCCGCCTGGAGCTTGACAACCAGGTCAAGGCCCTCCTGGAGCTTCCCGACGGCCGACTCCTGGTCGGCGGCGACTTCCGCCATGTCAACGGTGAGCCGCACGTCGGAACTGTGGTCGTTGACGCTTACAGCGGGGAGATCGATCCCAGTTGGACGTTGCAGGGCACCAACCGCCTGTCGTCTGGCCTGGTGAGTGTCACGTCGTTGTCCTTGTCCGGTGATTTCGTCTACCTCGGCGGTAACTTCACCCACCTGTCGGATGATTCGGTGAGAGACTCCTACTCCCGCGGGGCGGGCCGTGTGCGTCTCAACGGAACTCCCGATCGCTATTGGAACCCGGAGTTCAACGGCACAGTCGTTGACATCGACACCTCCGCCGCGGGGGATCGTTTCTACGCGGCCGGCTATTTCACCCGTTCGGCGACCAACATGGCGATGAAGGCCACCGCGTTGTCGACCGAGCCCGGGGCACTCCCCGTGTCGGATTGGGTCTTCCAGGGCAGTGCGAGTGAGCGCACGAACTACCAGCAGGCGATCGAGGATGCCGGTGAGTTGCTGTTCATCGGCGGTTCTGAGCACTCCCTTTTCGGCCACGACGCGCAGACCTTCGACCGGTTGTCCGGTTCCATCACCAAGAGCATCGGCGGTGATTTCCAGGCGATCGCCTCCAACGGTGACATCACCTATGCGGGGTGCCACTGCACCGAGAACATGTATGAAAGCGCCTATCAGTGGCCCACCATGAACCGGGACTGGACGCGGGTCGACAGCATCCAGTGGGTGGGCGCGTGGGATGCCCGCACCGGCCGCCAGCTGGGTGAGTTCTCCCCGTACCACCTGAAATCCGCCAACGGCGGTGCCTGGAGCCTGTACATCGCCTCTGACGGTGCTCTGTGGGTGGGTGGTGATTTCCTCCGCTCGAACACGTCGCTGACTACCTCGCAGTGGAACGGCGGCTGGGTGCGCTACCCGGCGATGGACATCGAGGCGCCGGAGACCCCGTCCCAGGTGTGGGCGGACGGCTCGGGTGAAGAGAATATCGATCTGCGCTGGGCTGCGGTCAACGATGCGGTGGCCTATGAAGTGCTTCGCGACGACCGCGTTATCGCCCAGGTGGAAGGAACGGCTGCGAGTGTCCCGCGCGGCGGCCATGATCGCTTCTTCGTCCGGGCCGTCGATGCGGCGGGGAACCGCTCGGCGTCGACAAGCGCCTGGCTGGCACCCACGCCGGGTGAGGTGGACCCGAACTCCCCGGTGCTCATCGACGAGGGAGCAGTGTGGCACTACTCCTACGATCAGGGTGTGCCCGCGCCGGAGTGGAACACCGTCGGGGCGGACCGCTCCACCTGGTCGGAGGGGCCGGTGCCGGTGGGCTACGGGGCGGGCGGTCTGGCGACGCAGGTGACACCGCCTATCGGTACCCCGCGCCCGGTGACCACCTGGTTCGCCCACGAGTTCACGGTGGCTGACCCCACCTCCTTCACCACGGCGACCTTGGATTATGTCGCGGATGACGGGGCGGTCGTCTACCTTAACGGGCGGGAGATTCATCGCACCCGCATGCCGGAGGGGCCGATCTACCCGGGCACCCGTGCCCACGAGGCGATCTCGACGCCCGCCGCGCGGGCGGAGCGTGCGCGCATCGAGGTGCCATCTGCCTGGCTGGTGGAGGGGACCAACGTCGTGGCGGTGGAGACCCACGTCAACTACCTCTCCAGCCCGAACATGAGCTTCGATGCGAACCTCATGGTGACGGATGCGGCCCCGGCCCCGGAGCCGGTGGTGGAGGAACCGGTGTATGCCCCGGGGATCACCGAGGGGGAGGTCTGGAGTTACTGGTATGAGCTGGAGGAACCCGAGCTCGGATGGGACACCATCGCCGATGTCTCCCTGTGGGAGCAGGGCATCGCTCCGATCGGTTGGGGCCACCACGGTGTGGCCACGGTGCTAGATATCCCGAACGCTGAGCGCGCCCGCACCATGTACTTCGTCAAGGACCTGGACATCGATCCTGCACAGCTTGACGACGCCGCGGTGCTGCGCCTGACAGTCCGCGCCGACGACGGCGTCCTCGTCCGGCTCAACGGTGAGGAGATCGGGCGGCACCGGATGCCGGACGGCGTGATCACCCATCACACCAATGCAGAAGCAGCCGTGAACACGGCCACCGCGATCGCGGACCCGCTCATCATCGAGATCCCGGTGGCAGCGCTCGTCGCCGGCAGCAACCGCATCGCGGTGGAAACACACCTTAATTACCGGTCGAGCCCGTCCATCACTTTCGAACTGTCAGCGGAGGTCACCACACCATGACACAGCGCACCTCTGACCCGGTGGCGGAGCTCGCCCGCCGGATCACCCGACCTGGCACGGTGGTCACCTGGCTGAATCACTGGTCCATCCAGCACGCGGACTGGTCAGCGCTCTCGCGGGTGGACTGTATCGGGATCGACGGAACTCTCCTGCAGCTGCTGCTGCGCCGCGCGGGCATGGAGCTGGGACGGACGTCCGCGGACCTTGTTCTGCCGGTCCTGTTTCGCAAGGAACTTCCGGCGGGCAGCGCGGTGGCGCTCATCGGTGCTGCTCCCGGCGTGGCTACCACCGCCGCTGCCCGCATCGAACGGCACCACACCCGGGCCTGGGACGGCTACGGGGAACTCGCGGGGCTGCGGGCCGATCCGGCGGAGTTGCTGGCTTTCGCCCCCGACGTCATCGTCCTAGGGTTGGGTGCCGGACTGCAGGACGAAGTCGCCGTCGAGTTGCACAAAGTGGCCCCGGACGCGGTGATCTGCACCGCCGGGGGATGGATCGACCAGTACTCCCGGAAGGAACAGTATTTCCCGGCCTGGGTGCACCGACTGCGGCTGGGATGGTTGTGGAGGATCATCCACGAACCCCGTCGACTCATCCGTCGTTACACGCTGGATGCGGTGACGGCGGTGCTGCGGCGGCGACGATTCGTCGAGAAGCTGCGGGGAATCGGTGCCCAGCCGACACCATCCTGCCTGGATATCACCAGGCAGGATCAGTAGGCGCCCTCCTTGGACAGCACGGCCTTGACCGTCCGCAGCAGGATCCGCACATCGATCAGTGGTGAGCAGTTCTCCGCGTAGTACAGATCGAGATGGACCGAATCCTTCCACGAGAGGTTCGAGCGACCCATCGTCTGCCACAGGCCGGTAAGGCCGGGTTTGATGAGGAACTTGCGCAACACCTCCGGCTCATAGTTGGCCACTTCGCGGGGCAGCGGCGGGCGCGGTCCGATCAGTGTCATGGAACCGGCCAAGACATTGAACAGCTGCGGGAGCTCGTCGATGCTGTACCGGCGTAGGAAACCACCCACGCGGGTGATCCGCGGATCGCACTTGAGCTTGAACAAGATCTCATTGCCGCTGTCCGCGGACATACCCATCCGTTCCCGCATCTCCTGGAGAGCCTCCTCGGCATCCGTCCGCATCGTGCGGAACTTGTGCATCCGGAAGTGACGCCCGTTGTGGCCGACCCGGACCTGGGAGAAGAAGACAGGGCCACCGTCGGACAATTTGATGCTCGCGGCCACAATCAGCCACGCCGGTAGCAGCAGGATGATGCCGCAGCTCGCCGCGACGATGTCAACCAGGCGCTTCACGTGGAAATACCAGCCGTTGTAGCGCGCAGGGGCAAGGTCAATGATCGAGGGTTTGATACCTGCCCGCAGCGTCATCCTCTCGGCCGAGACACCCTTGATGGGCAACAGGAACGACATCCCGATGCCAACACCCTCCAAGATCCAACCGAGCGAACGGGACTGCTCTGCGCTGAGCCCCGAGAACGGGGACAACAGCAGAGTGTCTGCACCGCTGTCGACGACCTCTTTGAGGATGTACATCAGGGGGGTGTCCGACTCGAGCGCATCTCGCGCGGAAATGTGGCCGATGACGGTGACCCCGGTGCGTTGCCAGCGATGGAGGTCCTCGAGAGTGTCGTCGGATGAATCGCCAGCACAAAGCACAATGTGCGTCTGGGTATGGTTGCCATCCTGAACATGCTTGGCGGACTGCGCACGGATGATAAGTCGCGCGAGGAAAATCAGGATCAGTCCCAGAGGAAGCGCCCGGGAGAACATCTGGGTAGGCACGACGTTGAGGAGGGTCTGGTCGATGATGGCGATGGTGCCGAACAGCAGGAGGGTGGAGACGAGGATCTTCTTGACGGGAATCCTCAGGCCCTGCAGCGTGTGGCTGGAGTAGGCGCCCGCGTTGGCCAACATCAGTTGCCATCCGATGAACAGAGTGAAGCCCAACGCGTAGAGACCGTCGAGGCGAAGCGGATTCTCTGCCGGGATGTGGTGGGGGTACACGGAAAGGAACGTGGTGCTCAAGGCCAGTCCGATGGCGAGGGCGTCACCCAGGTGCAGTGCATTGCAGGGGGACATCCGACGGCGGCGACGGCCATTGCGGCGAGCGGCGAGTGCCTCTCTCGGTGCAACGGGTGCAGTGCTTGAGCTCGTCATGAATAGCTCCCCTGTGAGTATGTGCGTCTACTGTCGTGCGGCAGTACTTACTTAGACTTTACTGAGAGTTGCCCGGTTGTTAAGTGGGGGTATGTGAAAGGGGGTAGTAGATAGTATGGCTATCATAAAGGGGGAGGGGGTTGCCTAGTTGCCCGGATCTTAGTCTGGCCAAGGGGCTGAACGGCCTGTTCAGGGGGTTGTTTCACTGGATGTTCGGGGGTGATGTCAGACTTCTGGTAGTGAGGGGGTTGTGAATAGGCTGAGAAGGGGCCCGTGTCGCCGTAACGTCGGCTGTGCGAAGGGTGATTCGCGCTCGGTGTCGGCGAACGGCACCTTCCCACAGTTGAAAATAGGGGCCAATATCAGGGTTCGCCCTGACGCTTTCACTGCGATAGGGCACTACGGTCAATGCCGTGAAGAGTATTTCTGCGTTGTTTTCTGATCGCCGGGTGATCATCGCCCTGACGGTGCTCGCCTCCCTTATTCTCCTCGGCGGTGCCTGGGGGCTTTTGCGCTCCGGGCCGGAACGCACCGTACCGGACACCGACTACACGCAACTGCAGCCCAAGGACGTCGTATCGAAGGTGCCGGTCACCGCGACGATCGAGTCTCGGCATTCCGTCGCGCTGGCCACCCACCTCAGTGGACCGGTGGACACCGTGCATGTCCGTGTCGGGGACCGGGTGCAGGAGGGGCAGGTGCTGGCGGAGATCGACGTATCGGGTATCCAGAAGGAGATCGACGCTCAGCTCGCCCAGCAGATCACCACCGACGCCGCCAACCTCAGCGCCATTGAAAGCGCACAACAGCAGAGCCAGCAGCTCCAGGAATCTGTCGGTCGGGGGCTTAACCCGCAGGTCACCGCCGCGGAGGCTGCCCTGCGGCAGGCGGAGGGACAGTACACGGACGCGGAGCAGGCTTTCGCAGATCGGCGCGGCAACCTCGAGCAGGGGGCGGACGCTGACCTGGTGGCGCAGGCCGCGGCCGTCGATACCGCGCGCCGCGACGTGTTCACCGCCGCCGTGGAGGCCGCCCGGGCGGGCATGGTCACCGTCAACGCCGGGCAGAATCTTGAGGCTGACACCATCACCCCGGTCCTCGGTGAGCTGGAGGCCGATCAGCGTTACGCTGGCGCCAACCAGAACCTCACCACCGCCCAGGAGAATCTGGAGATCTCCTTACGGCGGGTCGATCAGGAACTGGCCACCCAGCAGCGGGCAGTAGCGCAGGCTTTCGCCGCGAAGACGGAGGCCGCGGTGGCGCTGGAGGTTGCCCGCCTCGGCGTGGCGCAGCAGATGGCCACCAACGCCACCGCCGTGGAACAGGCCCAACGCAGCGCGGCCGCCGCGCAGTCCGCGGCCGGACAGTCGGTCAGCCGCCTGCAGGTGGACGTCGCCGCCCGGGAGGCCCGCGCCCCGATGTCCGGGCTGGTCACCGCCGTGGAGGCGAAGGAAGGCAGTGCCGCCACCGGCCCGCTGGCGACCATTGCGGATCCGGATCGGCTGGTACTCAAGACGAAGCTCAAGGAACTGGAGGCCGGGAAGGTGGGCGTCGGTAACGAGGTCACCTTCACCACCCCCAGTACCGGCAGCCGTGAGTATCGCGGCCGCGTCCTCCACGTCTCCCCCGTGGCTGACGCCGCCCCCGCCGATAACGCCGGCCAGGCACCCCGCCCGGAGTTCCCCGTCGAGATCGAGGTCACCGGGGATCTCAAGGATCTGCGCATCGGGGGCAGCGCCAAGGCGCAGATCATCACGGAGAAGGCCCCGAAGTCGCTGACGGTGCCCCGGGAGGCGCTGATCGACGACAACGGGGACTACTCCGTCCTCGTCCTGCGCCCGGAGGGCAAGCGCCATGAGGTGGTGAAAGCGCCGGTGAAGGTGGGCATCCTCACCGATTTTGAGGCCACCGTCACTGGAGTGAAGGCGGGGGAGCTGGTGCTCAACCAGGCCGCCAACTACCGCGATGCCATCGGCCAGCAGGTGCGTGTCGGGTGAGCGCACTGATTGAGATGCGCGGCGTCGTCAAGCGATTCAACGAGGGCTCCCCGGCAGAAATCACCATCCTCCACGGCTGCGATGTCGTTGTAGCGGAGGGGGAGTTCGTCTCCATCATCGGCGCCTCCGGCTCCGGCAAATCGACGCT
The DNA here is from genome assembly GCF_030538285.1 of Corynebacterium sp. GTDB lineage: Bacteria > Actinomycetota > Actinomycetes > Mycobacteriales > Mycobacteriaceae > Corynebacterium. The sequence goes on along the minus strand of NZ_JAUNUG010000027.1, from coordinate 16,817 downwards.
GATGAACATCATCGGGCTGCTCGACCGCCCCACCGCCGGGACGTATCTGCTCGGCGGCACGGACGTGCTTGCCGTAAACGACGATGAGCTGGCCCAGCTCCGCAGCCGGAAGATCGGTTTCGTGTTCCAGAACTTCAACCTTATCGGGCGTATCGATGCCCAGAAGAACGTCGAGATGCCCATGATGTACGCCGGCGTCCCGCCCCGGGAAAGGGCCGCAAGAGCCCGCGAACTCCTGGACATGGTTGGCATGGGGGACCGGACGGGGCACTTGCCCAATGAGCTGTCGGGCGGTCAGAAACAGCGCGTCGCCATCGCGCGTTCCCTGGCGAACAGCCCTGACCTGTTGCTCGCAGACGAACCGACCGGCGCCCTCGACTCCGCCACCGGACGCCTCGTCATGGACCTCTTCCACGATCTGCACCGCGACCACGGAATGACCATCTTGTTTATCACCCACAACCCGGAGCTGGCGGAAGAAACTGGGCGCATCATCACCATGAAGGACGGGTTGATCGCATGAACCTGCGCGAATCCATTCTTCTGGCGCTGGGCAGTCTGCGCACCAACAAGATGCGCTCCATGCTCACCCTGCTCGGGGTGATCATCGGTATCGGCTCGGTCATCGCGATCATGACGCTGGGTAAGGCGATGCAGGCGCAGACGATGTCCAGCCTTGAACAGTTCGGCATCAATGACATCACCCTCCAGGTGCAGTCACGGGACCAGGCCGATGGCGACACCCCATCCTTCAACAGCGAACCCGTGGACCCGGCCTCCAAACTCACCCCCGAGATGCTCGATGAGTTAAGCACACACTTCGCCGAGCGTATCGACGGCGTGGCCATCGAGGCCGGCAGCCACACCGCCCACCTCAGCCGCGGTTTAGCGGCTGGCAACGCACGGCTGAGCTTTGTCAACGACGACTTCGTCGCCATGCAGAAGCACACCCTGACCGCCGGGCGCCTGCTCAACGAGGAAGATATTGCCGGGGACCGGGCAGTCGCCGTGGTATCCCCGGAGCTGGTGGACACCTATTTCAATGGCGATCCGGCCTCCGCGCTGGGACAGGACATCGACGTAGAGGTCGACGGCCAGTACGCCACCTTCCAGGTCGTCGGGGCCTATGGAAAATCCACGCAAGGCTCCGTCCTCGTCGGCTCCACGGAGGAGGCCCTGCTCTACGCGCCCTACCCGGCCCAGACCCGCATCTCGACGAAACCCACCCTCACCTTCGACCAGGTCCGTCTACGCGTGGGCCCCGGTGTGCAGGCTGAGCAACTGAGCCGCGACGTCCAGACCTGGGCGGAACGCCGCTACGCCGACGACCCGGATTACCGGGCCACGGTGCTGGACACGAAAAAGGAGGTGGAGCAGCTCAACCAGACGATGTCGACGATCAGCGTGGCCATCTCCGCGATCGGCGGGATCTCCCTGCTGGTCGGCGGCATCGGAGTCATGAACATCATGCTGATCACCGTCACGGAACGCACCCGCGAGATCGGCGTGCGGAAGGCGCTGGGGGCCACCCGGCGGGCGATCCGCACCCAGTTCGTCGTCGAGGCGATGATCGTCTGCCTCATCGGCGGGCTCATTGGCGTGCTGCTCGGCGGTGGGCTGGGCATGCTCGGTGCCCAGCTGCTGGGGCAGTTTGTTCTCCCGCCGGTTGCCGCGGTGGTGGTGTCCCTGCTCTTCGCCCTGGGCATCGGCCTCTTCTTCGGCTATTACCCGGCGAACAAGGCCGCCAAACTCGATCCCATCGAGGCGCTGCGCTACGAGTGAGCCGCCCGCCGGATGGCGTCGAGGAACTCCAGATAACGGGCGCGCACGGCGAGAAGTGGTGCGACGACCTTCTCTTGGGAGATGGAGCCCACTTCGCGTCGCAAAGCACGCCGCGTGCGGTGTTTCACACTCGAGCCGATGGCCAGGCCGAACACGCCGGTGAACATACCCAGCACGATGCCGAGTAGCAGTCCGCCGACGATGAGCAGCGTCGGGATGGGCCAGCCCTCGATCTCCGGGATGATGTTGTCCATGAACGGGTACAGCGCGCCGGGCAGGAAAGCGGCCAGCAGGTACCAGCCGATACCCACCAGGGCGGCGACGAGCGCCAGCCACTGGATGACGGTGAACAGCCCCCACACCTTCGACGGCTGGGCGGGCAATTTCGTACGGGCGGCGGCGCGGTCAAGTTCCTCCGGCAGCGTCTCGACGATGGCTTCCGTCTCATCCACCACCGCCGAGGCCCAGCGGTCGGGCAACCCGGTGGCCACCGCCTGGGCGTAGCTGCGCACACCCCGGTTGGCCACCGCCTTGCCGGAGGCATCCAGCTGGGGGATGGAGGAACGGTGGACACCGACCTCATCGGCGTCCTCACGCAGGCCGAGTCTTTTCAGGGGATCGGCGCGCAGACGCAGCAGCCACGAGGTGAGCAGCCACCCGGTTTTCTGCCCCAGTCGCTTGCGGTAGGCCGCGGCGGTGGCGGCGGCCAGCCGATCGGCGCCGGCGGCTTCGGCGAGATGATCGTCAAGGCGGCGCTTGTCCATCGCCGTGACGTCCTTGAACTTCTGCTTTTCGACGAACGGGGCCGTCACCGTGTTCAGGTCCGCTTCAATGCGGGATTGTTGTGCGGAGTGTGCAGAGGCGACCTTCGCGATGGCGGAGCGCAGATCCTCCACCCCGTCCCCGGTGCGGGCGGAGGTGCGGATGACCTTGACTTTCTTGAGGCCGTCGTCGATAAGCAATTGTTCGAGGGAGGTGGTGACGCGCCGGGCGTCGTCGCCTGCCAGCCGGTCGGATTTGTTGAGTACGGCGAGGGTCACCGCGCTGTGGGAGGCGTGCGGGCGGATGAAATGGTCGTGGATGATCGAGTCGGCGTATTTCTCCGGGTCCGTCACCCACACGAGCACATCGACCTGGCCCGCGAGGCGGGTGGCGATGGCGCGGTGGACCGGCTCCACCGAGTCGAAGTCGGGGAGATCGAGCAGGATGACCGGACCGGAGCCGGGGGCGAACTCACCCGCACGGTTGCGGCGGTCCTCCACCTGGAGCCAGTCGAGTAGTTCCTCCGAACCCAGCGGATCCCACACGGCCGCCAGGGGAGAGGATGTGGTGGGACGGCGTGCGGCCGTCGTACCCAGATCCTCACCCACCACAGCGTTGAACAGGGAGGTCTTGCCGGAACCGGTGGCCCCGAAGAAGCCGACCACGGTGTGCTCGCCGGACAGGGCACGGCGCTCGGCGGCGGCTTCAGCCACGCGCACCAGATCAGCGTGCTCCGCGGGGGAGATGAGGCCTTCGCCCAGGTCAGCGGCTTCGCGCAGTGCCTCCAGGCGTTCGGTCAGTGAGCGCTTGCGGCGAAACATCAGGCACCTCCGGTGGCGTTGCGGACATCGGCCTCGGCGGTGGTGGCGGCGTCGAGAAGCGCGGTCGAACTGGTGCCGGCGGTGAGCTCATCGGTGATGTCCCAGTAGCGGGCGCGCTCGGAATCCAGCAGCGCGGTGGTGCGCTCGTCGAGGTCCTCGCGGGCGCGGGCGGCCATGCGGCGCACGGCCTCCTCGCCGAATACGGTCTCCAGAAGCTTCTGGCCGACGACGGCGGAGCCACCCGCGATGGCGATCTCACCACCCGTCAGACCTGCCGTGGAGGCGAAGACCACGAGCATGAGCGCGACGGTGGCCACGTTGAGACCGAGCGACATGATGCGCGCCTTCATGCGCTTATCACCCGCGGTGGACTGGATGGTCTCGACCAGAGCGGCCTGCCAGTCGCGGACCAGCTGGGCGGCCTTGTCATCGATACCCGGGCTGGCGTGGGCCAGGGCCGGGTGCGCGGCGGCGCGCAGCTCCGGGGCCACCGACCCCAAATGCGACCAGCTGCGGGTGGCGGCGGTTTCGGCGGCGTCGACGATGACGGCGTGCAGACCAGCCTCGATCTCCGTCTCCACCTCCCGCACCGGCGCCGGGCGACCGGTGAAAAAGGAACCGATCGCATCGAGTGCGGCGGAGTACCAACGCTCGATCGTCCGGAAGGCATCGGAGGTGCCGACGAAATCCTGCCAGCGCTGCAGCACCTCCTGGCGCAGGAGGTTGCCGTCGGAGGTGGCGTCGATGACGTGTCGACGCGCCGAGGCATAGGTCTCATCGAGGGCGTCGCCGAGCAACCCGGCGAACTCCTCCTGGCGTTGCTTCGTCCCGGCCAGCGCATCAACGCGGTCGTTGACGCTGCCCAGCGCGCCGAGCACCGTCTTCGCGGCCATCGTGCGGCGCGCCGCGGCATCCTCAGCGAGGCGGTCGAGGTGGGAGCGCAGCGTATCGACGAGCGCGCTCGGCAACAGCGTCTCCACCTGCCCGGCGTCCGGCACGGTGAACATGGTGGCGTGCCCCAGCCCGGCTTCCCCCATCATGCGGCGCAGGTCATCGGGCACCGTGGCCAGGGCATCCTCATCCACGCGGTTGAGCACCACGATCACCTCGATGTCGCGCCCGGCGGCATCGTGGAGGAAGTTCCACACCAGCTGATCGGCGTAGCGCGAGGGCGTGGTCACAAACACCCACAGATCAGCCGCGGCGAGCAGCTGGGACGCCAGGGCCCGGTTGCGGTCGTCGATGGAGTCGAAATCGGGGGCGTCGAGAAGCGCCATGCCAGGGCTGATCGCTTCGGTGCTCACCAGACGCAGCGAGGTCGCCGACGGGTTCGCGCCGGGCTCACCCTGCTCGCGCGCCAACCCCGGGAGCACCTGCGTGGAGTGGAACCACGCAGCATCATCCGGGTGGCTGACCAGCACCGGCTGCCGGGTGGTCGGGCGGATGACACCGGACGTGGACACCTGCTTGCCGACGATCGCGTTGACCAACGTCGACTTGCCCGAACCGGTGGAACCGCCGACGACGGCCAACAGGGGAGCGTCGATATTGGCCAGCCGGGGCAGGATGTAGTCATCGATCTGATCGACGATCGCCCGCGCCTCCGCGGCCGCCGCCGGATCCGTGGTGAACTCGGTGGCGGCGACGGCATCGCGCAGCGCCACCACGGAGTCAAGAGTTGTCTCAGTCACAGCCCCTATTCTGTCAGACTGCGTTCAGAAAAGGTGTGGGCCAGGGGCGGATCTGCTTGGCTGGAACCATGTTCCGGCGCCTGCGTGGTTTCGCAGCCGGGGTGGCGGCGATCCCGACGGCCTCGCGGACATGCTCGTCCGTGCCCCGGCAGATGGGGGAGACGATCACCGCCCTGCAGGTCGCCACCGAGCAGTGCGCGACACCGTGGTCGAGGACAGCCCCCAGCCCTCCTTCCGGCTAGGCGCCATCCACGGCACCTCCGAAACTTAAGGATTTGGATTCCCACCAGCCGATATGGTTGAATGTCCGGGTTGACTGCGCTGGTCGGTGACGCGTGCATTTTCCGGGCGCGACGCCGAGACCCTTCGACACCTCGCAGGTGTTCGTCGATAAGCAAAGACAACAGCAAGTACATGAGACCAGGTGCGTACAGGCCGGAAATCTGACGCACATCAATCCAGGTCAAGGAGACCCATCGTGATCCAGCAGGAATCGCGTCTCAAGGTCGCCGACAACACCGGTGCACGTGAAATTCTGTGCATCCGCGTGCTCGGCGGTTCCGGTCGACGCTTTGCTGGCATTGGCGACGTCATCGTCGCCACTGTCAAGGAGGCCACCCCGGGTGGCAACGTGAAGGCCGGCGAAGTCGTCAAGGCCGTCATCGTTCGCGCCAAGAAGGAGACCCGTCGCACCGACGGCTCCTACATCCGCTTCGATGAGAACGCTGCCGTCCTCATCAAGCCCGACAACGAGCCCCGTGGTACCCGTATCTTCGGCCCTGTCGCCCGCGAGCTGCGCGACAAGAAGTTCATGAAGATCGTGTCCCTGGCACCGGAGGTGATCTAGTTGAAGATTCACAAGGGCGATATGGTCCTCGTCATCTCTGGCCCCGATAAGGGTGCCAAGGGCAAGGTCATCCAGGCTTTCCCGAAGACCGATAAGGTCCTCGTCGAGGGCGTCAACCGCATCAAGAAGCACGTCGCTGACTCCTCTCAGGAGCGCGGCGCACAGTCCGGCGGCATCGTGACCCAGGAGGCACCGATCCACGTCTCCAACGTGATGGTCCTCGATTCCGACGGCAACCCGACCCGCGTCGGCTACCGCTTCGACGAGAACGGCAAGAAGGTCCGTGTCTCGCGTCGTAACGGGAAGGACATCTAGGCATGAGCGAGAACTACACCCCCCGTCTGAAGACCCGCTACCGTGAGGAGATCCGCACCAAGCTTGGTGAGGAGTTCTCCTACGACAACGTCATGCAGATCCCGGGCGTCGAGAAGGTCGTCGTCAACATGGGCGTCGGCGAGGCTGCCCGTGACTCCAAGCTGATCAACGGAGCCCTCGAGGATCTCACCCTGATCACCGGCCAGAAGCCGCAGCTGCGTCGCGCGAAGACCTCCATCGCGAACTTCAAGCTGCGTGAGGGCATGCCGATCGGTGCCCGCGTCACCCTGCGTGGCGACCGCATGTGGGAGTTCCTCGACCGTCTGCTGACCGTCGCTCTCCCGCGTATCCGCGACTTCCGCGGCCTGTCTGACCAGCAGTTCGACGGCCACGGCAACTACACCTTCGGCCTCACTGAGCAGACCATGTTCTACGAGATCGACGTCGACAAGGTCGACCGCCCGCGTGGTATGGACATCACTGTCGTGACCTCCGCCACCAACAACGACGAGGGTCGTGCTCTGCTCCGCGAGCTCGGCTTCCCGTTCAAGAAGTAGCCTTTAGCTGCTTATCGACGCCCCCTTTCTCCTCCGGGAGAAGGGGGCATTCGGCGTCCCAGCCTGATGTCAGGAGGTCAGGGCTCGACGACGAGGTCCGCGTAGTCCGGATTCTTTGCGACGAAGGACGCCACCGCCGGGCACGTCACCATCGCCTTGAAGCCCCGCGCGCGGATGTCGTCGAGGGCGTGACGGGCGAGTACACCGACCAGGCCCTGTCCGGCATGGGACTCGGCGATCGAGGTGTGCTCGAGGTCGATGGCCCCGGTGAAGGGGATGTAGCTGAGGTAGCCGACCTCCGCGCCGTCGACGCTGAGGACGTAGCGGTTACGGGAGGTGTCGTTGTGGATGTCGTGGCTCATGATTCCGAGAGTAGCTCCCCGGAGTAGAGATTGAAGCGCTGCCCACGGGTGAAGCCGGTGAGCGCCATGCCGGATTCGCGGGCGAGTTCCACGGCCAGCGAGCTGGCGGCGGAGACCGCCACCAGCGCCCCGAAGCCGGCGGTGACGGCCTTCTGCACCAGTTCAAAAGAGGCGCGCGAGCTCATGACGAGGATGAGATCGTCCGCGGGCAGGCGTTCTGCGAGCAACAGATGCCCGATGACCTTGTCGGCGGCGTTGTGGCGGCCGATATCCTCCCGCACGACGATCAACTCCCCGTCCCGGGTGAAAGCACCCGCAGCGTGGATGCCGCCGGTGCGGCGGAACTGCTTCTGCTCGGCGCGCATGCGATCCGGCAGGGACAGGATGAGCGCTGGATCGAGGGGGAAGGTGCGCAGGGGGTGCTCGCCGCGGCGTAGGATCTGGTAGATCGAGCTGGTCCCGCACACCCCGCACGCAGATGAGGTCGGGGTGAGGCGCAGCAGCTCGGGGCCCGGGGCGGCGACGCCGGAGGTGAGGTCAACGTCGAGGACGTTGTAGGTGTTCATCCCGTCCGGTCCGGTGGCGCCCGCGCAGTAGCGGGCGGTGGACACATCGGCGGCCGCGGAGATGACGCCCTCGCCGTAGAGGAAACCGTGGAGCAGCTCGATGTCGTGTCCGGGGGTGCGCATCGTGGTGGTCAGCGTCGGCCCGCCGACGCGGATCTCCAGGGGTTCCTCGACGGTGACGGTGTCGGCGCGAGTGTCAGTGTGCACACCGGTGTCCTCCACGCTGACGCGGGTGACAGCGAAATCGCGACTCAGCCGGCCCATTACTGATCCTCCCTGAGCAGCGTGGTCAGCTGTGCGATCCGGTCCCGGACCTCGGTGGGTGTGTCACCGCTGGCCCGTCCGGCGGACAGTCCGACGAGGAAGGCCGTCACCGGGGCCGCCGGGCGGGAGGGCCCGTGTGCGACATCGCGGGTGAGGTCTAGGATGTCACCGATGAGCTCGCGGGTGATCTCCGGGTCGATGCCCAGTTCGCTGGCGGCGGCGTGCAGCCACGCGTGGGCGGAGGAGAGAGGATCATGTTCGGGCGCTGTCATACCTGACCAGTGTAGGAGGCATGGCCGCGGTGCATCGCCAGCAGCAGGCCGACCACAGTGACGGCGATGAGGAAAGGCAGCATCCGGAATACCAGGTTGTAGTCGCCTGTCAGGTCTTTCACCCAGCCCCACAGAGGCGTACCGACGGCGGTGCCGACTGAAAAGGCGGTGGCTCCCACACCCCAGATCGCGGGGTAATCGCGGGCGCCGAAGGCGACCGAGCCAGCCAGCGGCGGGACGACCGTGCCGTTGGCGGTGCCGGCGGCGATGGCGATCATGCACAGCACAAGGACCCACACCGTGGTGGTGCCCGGCAGGATGAAGAAGGCGCCGGCGCACAGGCCGAGGGTGATGATCATGGCCCAGCGGAGGCCGAGGGCGTCGATGAGCACCCCGAGGACCACCTTCCAGAACACCAGCCCCAGGGTGATGATCATCATGAGCGGACCGATCCACGCGGCCAGGCCGATGAGATCCAGGTGGACGGACAGGGACTGAACCACCGCGATGACGATGCCCAGCAGCACGATCGTGAGATAGAAGAGGTAGAACCACGGGCTACGCAACGCCTGGGCGAAGGTCATGCCCGGTTCGGAGGTGGGGGTGTCTTGCTGCGGGGGAAGGCCGCCGTGGGGCAGAAGCCCGATATCGGAGGGCCGGTTCCTGATGAGCAGAAGGGTCGGCAGGATGGTGAAGGAAGCCATGACGGCCGCCAGGGTGACAAAACCGGTGCGCCAGCCTTCGCCCTCACCGATGATGAGCGGAATGAACAGGCTCATGATCGCGCCACCGACGCCGGTGCCGGCCAGGACAATGCCCATCACCATGCCGCGGCGGGCGACGAACCACGTGTTGACCAGGACGACCGGCACGAACATGCAGCCCAGGCCCACGCCGAAGCCCAGGACCGTGCCAGAGACGTAGAAGTGCCACAGGGCCCCGGAGAACGCGAGGCCCACCAAGCCGAGAGCGGAGATCACACCGCCGAGGAGCAGTAGTCGGCGGGCACCCCACGGCGCGATGAGACGGCCGGACAGAGGCATGGCTAGCGCCGTCGCGGCCGCGAGGAGGCTGTAGTAGACCTGGAAGGAGCCGGTGTCGAAACCCAGGTCGCGGGTGACAAACGGGGTGAAGATACTGAGGACGGAGAGGGGGATGGCATTGGCGACCATCACCAGGAACGCACCCACGGCGACGAAAATGTGGGTTCTGGCGGATCCACTGTCAGGGGTGGACATGGGACATCAGTTCTTTCTCAGATGAATCATCGTCTGCGTGTCGTTCCTCCCACGGAAGGGGCGCAGAAAATGGGGGATGAAGGTGGAGCGCAGGCGGCGGAATCGGGAGAGCACCTCCGCCATCTCGGAGGTGATGTACTGACCGAACATCACGCCGATGGCCAGGGACATGGCAGTGGACAGCGCCTCCAGCAGCAGCTGGAAACCGTCGTTGACATCAACACCCCCCGACAACAGGCCGCGGTAGATGAGCAGACCCGGGAACATGAGGATGATGGCGATGCTCGCCAGGTTGGCGGCGGGAATACGCATGAGCCCGCCGAAAATGGGGGAGACGACGCCGGCGAACAGGGCGGCGATGCCGGAGGCCCACACGGCGTCAAAACCCAGGGCGGAGAAGAAGTAGAAGGTCAGCCACGTGCCACAGGTCAGCGCAGCGGCGGCGGGCATGGCGGTGACCCGCAATCCGGCGACGATGCAGAAGGCACAGGCTGTCAGTGCTGCCGCGATGAGCATGACCCAGAGCGGATGGGGAGCGATGGTGACGTCGCTGCTGACGGTGAGGTCGACGTCGAAAAGAGCGAGAATCCGCATGCCCAACTGGATGCCCACGATAAGGCCGACGGTGTTGACGAACGCCTCGATGAGCCTGCCCGCGCCGGTGAGGTACCAGCCGGTGAGCAGGTCCTGGACCGCGCCGGTGGATGTCATCCCGGCCAGCATGATCATGATGACCGCGACCACCACCTGGGAGCCGTCGGCGGTGGGATGAATCGTGACGACGGCCGCGGCGGAGAGCGCAGCAGTGAAGCCCGCAATGATCTGCAGGAAAAATGCCGGCCACCGGCGGGAACCGAGAATGGTGAACACCCAGTGCACGATCATATTCGCCGCGAACGCCACCGCGGCGGCGAACCAGCCGGCGCCGAAGATGATCGCCACCAGGGCACCGGCCACACCACAGATGAGGCGGATGATCCAGGTGCCATAGCGGGGTGCGGCGTTGTCCAGTGCATGGATCCGGGTCAGCGCCTCGTCGAGGGGAAGGGCGCGGGTGCCCAGGTAGTCGTCGAGAAGCCGGGCGAGTTCCGTGTAGGAACCGAAGTTGAAGTCGCGGCCCGGGATCGCCTCGATCCACACGTGTGGTTTGCCGTAGACGTCACGGTAGGTGATGACGATCTGGTTGTAGGTGACATCCGCCGTCACGCCCTGCAGGCCCTCCCGCTCAGTGATGGCCAGGATGGCGCGGACGACCTCGGAGGCGGCGGCGGTGTTGGCCAGCATGAGCCGACCCATCGTCGCCGCGAAGTGCAGTGACTTACCGAGGTTCTCGGTGGCGTGGGTCATCGGGGTCTCCACGTCAGCGTGGAATCGCGCACCACCAGTTCGGGGTGCATGATCTCGGTGCGCGGCGGGGACTGCGGTTCGACGATACGGTGGCGCAGGACGTCAAGCGCGGTGAGTCCGATCTGGTCGGCGCGGGTGTTCACGGTGGTCAACGGAACACCGAGCTCGCGGGCGAGAGGAATGTCATCGAAACCGGCGACGGCGATATCCTCACCCGGTGCCACCCCGGCCCGGCGCAGGGAGGCATAGACCCCGACGGCGTAGGCGTCGTTGAAGCACACGATCGCATCCGGCGGGCCCCCGTCCATCGCCAGGGCCTGGTCGGTCAGGGTCGATCCGGTGGTGAACTCGTAGCTCAGCTTTTCTTCGGGAATGTGGATGAGCTCGCTGTCCGCTACGGCTGCCAGAGATTCCCGCAGCCCCTCCAGACGGGCGGTGACGTTGAGTCGCTCGGCGAAGCCGCCGAGGAAGGCCACCCGGCGCACGCCGATGCCCGCGAGATGGGAGCCGAGCTGCTGGCCGGCCACGCGATCGTCGATAAGCACGGAGTCGTGCTGCGGAGCGGAAGCATGAATGAGCATGGTCACCGGGATGCCGAGGGAGCGGGTGAGCGCATCGAGCTGCTCGTCGCTGTACTCGCTCGAGGACATGAACAGTAGGCCGGAGATGCCTTGGCCGGCGAGTTTGGTGGCCATGGTGTGCTCACGGCGTGCACCGCCGAGGCTGAACGCGGTGACCACCATGTCCTCGGAGTCCGCCAGGCTGCGTTCGATCGACATGATGACCTCGGCGAAGTAGGGGTTTCTGGGGTTGGTCACCAATAGGCCGAAGGTGGGGGTGGTGCCGCCGCGCAGGTTGCCGGCCAGGCGGTTGTAGACGTAGCCGAGCTCGGACATGGACGCGCGGACCCGGGCGGCGGTGTCGTCGGGGATCTGGGAACTCCCGCGGACCACGAGGGACACGGTGGCGGTGGACACGCCGGCGTGCTGCGCGACGTCCTTCATGGTGGGGCGGGTGCGTTTCATGAGAGTGCTTTCGCGGTCAGGGATGGCCGGTGTGGGTTCAAGCCTAGTGGAAGGTTCTACTAAAACGATACTTCCAGCGGAATTGACGCTTTATGTGAATCTTATCACATTCCCGGCCCGGGCTACTAGAACCTTCTAATAAAACGTTATAGTGATGTCAGATCCTCAAGACGTGCATATCTCCCCCCCCCCGAAAGGACCCTCCCCCATGTCTGCACCGGTTGTCCCCACCAACGACATCATCGCCTGGCGCCGTCATTTCCACCAGAACCCCGAGCTCTCCTTCCAGGAGTACAACACCTCCGCCTTCGTGGCTGAGAAGCTCCAGGAGTTCGGTATCGAGGTCCAGCGCCCCACCGAAACCTCCGTCCTCGGCATCCTCAAGGGTGGCAAGGGGGAGGGCAAGGTCGTCGCCCTCCGCGCCGACATGGACGCCCTTCCCCTCAACGACGAGACCGGTGAGGAGTTCGCCTCCGTCATCAACGGCGTCTCCCACTCCTGTGGCCACGACGCCCACACCGCCATGCTGCTCGGCGCCGCCAAGACCCTCGCCGACATGCGCGAGGAGTTCGCCGGCACCGTGAAGTTCGTCTTCCAGCACGCCGAGGAGAAAAACCCCGGCGGCGCCATCGAAATGGTCGAGGCCGGTGTGGTCGATGACGTCGACGGCATCTTCGGCATCCACGTGATGAACCAGAAGCTGGGCACCCTGTCCGTGCACAAGGGTGCCGCCTCCACCATCGCCGGCGGCTTCTTCGCCACCATCCAGGGCCAGGGTTCCCACGGCTCCATGCCGCAGAACGGCATCGACCCGGTGCTCACCGGCGCCCAGGCTGTCGTGGCGCTGAACACCATCACCTCCCGCTCCGTCGCCCCGAAGAACATGAACATCGTCAACGTCGGACGCTTCGTCTCCGGCGACGCCCCGAACGTCATCCCGGACACCGCCTCCCTGGGTGTGTCCATCCGCTCCGACAACGACGACGACTACGCCGTCATGTCCCGCCGCGCCGAGGAGATCATCAACGGTGTCTGCTCCGCTCACGGAGCCACCGCCGAGTACCAGTGGGCTGACGCCTACCCCGTGGTCATCAACAACGACGAGCTCTGCGACATCGCCTTCGAGGCAGGGCAGAAGGTCATCGGCGACGACACCTTCTGGGGCCCCGGCACCTCCGCCTCCGAGGACTTCTCCTGGTTCGCCAAGAAGGTCCCGGGCTGCTTCCTCTTTCTGGGAGCAGGCACCGAGGAAAACGGCCTGCCGTACATGAACCACCACCCGAAGTTCAACATCAACGAGGACTGCCTTGAGATCGGCGCACAGGTCGAGGTCCAGGTCGCCCTTGACTTCCTCGCGAAGTAACCACCTCCGACCAACCCCCTTCAGATACTCAATTCAGGAGACACTGCAATGAAACTCGACGCCACTCAGAAGAAGGTGTTCCTCACCCTCTTCAGTATCGGCCTCATCGCCAACCTCGATAAGGGCATGATCGGCGCGATCAGCCCCTACCTCGCGGACGCGGAGTACATGGCCAACCTCGGCCTCCCCGCCCTGGACCGCGTCCAGATCGGTAACCTGACGTCCTTCTACTACGTCACATTCATCGTCATGACCTTTGTGGCGGGTTGGTTCGTCGACAAGTTCGGCTACAAGCTCTTCGTCCCGATCGCCCTGTCGCTGCTGGTCATCGGTGACCTTCTCTTCGGTGTCGCCGGCGTCATCGGCGGCGCTGCCTACGCGGTGATGATCCTCATCGCCCGCATGATCGTCGGCTTCGGTCAGGCCGGATACACCAACGGCACTCCGCCGATCATCGCCAAGAACTTCTCCCAGGAACAGCGCGGTGGTGTGCAGGGCAAGGTCGTCGCGACCGCCGGTATCGGCACCATCCTCGTCTACCTGATCTTCCAGCCCTTCATCATCTCCCAGGACTTCCGCATCGCCTACTGGATCCTCGCGGCACTCTTCGCGGTCTGCGTGGTCATGTTCATCACGCTGGTCCCGGGTTCGCCGAAGCAGGCCGCCGAGGCTGGGTCCGCTGAGGCTGCCGCTGCCGCCGCACCGAAGAAGGACGTCAAGATCACCGACGGTTGGAAGAACCGCAACGTCCTGGTCCTCGCCCTGACCCTGCTGCTCAACAACCTCGTCGGTGTCGGCCTGCTCACCTGGGCCAACATCATGTACGTCGAGACCTTCGCCCCGTCCGCCACTGAGCTGACGATCGTCATGGTCGGCTACGGCATCACCCTGCTCATCGCCACCTGGACCGCCGCGGACGTCATCAAGAAGTTCTTCGCCGGCAAGGAGAAGCAGTTCATGCTCCTCATGGCTGTCCTCGGCGCCATCTTCCTGGTCGGCACGGTCATGGTCCCGAACTTCCTCGACGGAGCCGCAGGCTTCTGGGGATCCGCCATCTGCCTGTGGCTGGCCAACATGGCCATCATGTGGGCCTTCGGTGTCATCCTCCTCCTGCCGTACCAGACCATCCCGATCCGCATCATCGGCTCCGCCTTCGCCGTGATCAACATCGGCGCCTTCGTCGGCGGCATCGTCCAGGGCTCCGGTATCGGCGCACTGGCTGAGGCCACCGGTGGCTACACGGTCCCGTTCATCGTTCTCGGTGCCCTGCTGCTGGTCTCCGGACTCGTGCCCTTCCTCCTGCAGAACAAGACCCCCGAGGAGCTGGCCGCCGGCTAAACCCCGTGACCTCCTGACACGTCGACCCTCCGGAATCACTCCGGGGGGTTGATGTGATTCAGCCAGGCGGAGGCCGCCACCACGATCGCCGCGACCCCGCTGTCCAGCGTCGGCTGCAGATCCGGGGCGAACGCCGGGTGGTGGTTGCCGGGGGCGGAGTCCGGGTCGATGAATCCACCCAGCCCCCAGTAGCAGTAGGGGACGCCGAGGGAGTCCGGGATGACGGAGAAGTCCTCTGAGGCGGACACCGGCTCCATGTCCACGGCGCGCTCGCCGAAGAATTCGTCGAAGGCGCCGCGCACCCGCGCCGTCGCGTCCGGGTCGTTGGAGGTCAGCGGGTAGGAGTCGTACCACTCGAACTCGGGTTCCTGTGGGCTCGCCGACGCCGCGCACTCCGCCCGCACTATCCGCTCGATCGCCGCGCGCAGCTGCTTCTCGACGCCCCCGTCGTACGCCCGAATGTTGAGCAGGAGTTCCGCGCGGTCGGCGATGACGTTCGACTTCACGCCGGCATGCACCGCCCCCACGGTCACCACCGCAGTCTCCCGTGGGCCGACCTCCCGGGCGACGATGGTCTGCAGGCGCATGACGATCGCCGCCGCCAACACCACCGGGTCCACGGACTTCTCCGGCATGGAACCGTGGGAACCACGCCCGTGGACCGTGACCTTCACCGAGCCGCCGGCGGAGAGCACCGGGCCCGCCACGGTGCCGACGTGCCCGCCCGGCACCGTCGCCAGCACGTGCTGGCCGAGGTAGACGTCCGGCCGGGGCATCTGCTCGGCGAGGCCATCGTCGAGCATCTGCCGCGCCCCGGAAGCGGTTTCTTCCGCCGGCTGGAACACACCCACGAACGTGCCGGACCACGCCTCACGATGCCGGTGCATAAAGTCAACAGCGCCGAGCAGGGAAGCAATATGGACATCGTGCCCGCAGGCATGGGACACCGGCCCGGTCGCCGCATACTCCTTCCCGGAGGCCTCCTCCACGGGGAGGGCATCTATGTCCGCGCGGGCCGCCACGACCGGCCCCTCCCCGTTATCCACCACCACCAGTACCCCGGTGCGACCGATACGGACGGGGTGGAGGCCGGCGTCGATAAGCACCTCCACGATGCGTTGCGACGTCACATGTTCCGCGCCCGACAACTCCGGATTCTGGTGCAACCACCGGTAGAGATCCTCCCGGGCACGGCGGGTGGCGTTTAAGTCTGCAGCCAGGAATTCATACATGACACCAGTCTAAAGAGGGATTTGGTTTCCCGGCCTGGGGAAGGTAATCTAGGCCGCTGGACTTGTGCTCCCCGCCAGGGAAGACGCAGGACCACCCAAGAATTGAACATCCAACTTTGTTGCAGGCCCCCCGCCACCTCATGGCGACCGGGTGAAAAGCGGCAGCGAGCGCCCCAGGCTATTGAGCCTGCGGGAGCGTCAAGTGGCCCGACGGAACACCCGGTACACGTCCCACGGTGGGTGTGGAACCGCAGCGAGAAAGGTAAACGGTCACAACACATGACCATGACTGACCCCATTGCCGACATGCTGTCGCGCGTGCGCAACGCAAACCACGCGCACCACGACACCGTGTCGATGCCGTCCTCGAAGATCAAGGCGAACATCGCCGAGATCCTCAAGCAGGAGGGCTACATCGCCAACTACACCGTCGAGGACGCCAAGGTCGGCAAGACCCTGAACCTCGAGCTGAAGTACGGCCCGTCCCGCGAGCGCTCCATCGCTGGTGTCCGCCGCGTCTCCAAGCCGGGTCTGCGCGTGTACGCGAAGTCCACCAACCTGCCGCAGGTCCTCGGCGGCCTGGGCGTGGCCATTATCTCCACGTCCCAGGGTCTGCTGACCGACCGCCAGGCTACCGAGAAGGGCGTGGGCGGAGAAGTTCTCGCCTACGTCTGGTAACAGGGAGGATTTGAAACATGTCGCGTATCGGTAAGAACCCGATCACCATCCCGTCCGGCGTCACCACCACGGTGAACGGCCAGAACATCGAGGTCAAGGGCCCCAAGGGCACTCTGACCCTCGACGTCCCGGCCCCGATCACCGTCGCCGTGGAGGACAACGAGATCGTTGTCTCCCGCCCGGACGATCACCGCCAGAACCGCGCACTCCACGGTCTGTCCCGCTCGCTCGTCAACAACCTCGTTGTCGGCGTCACCGAGGGCTACACCATCAAGATGGAGATCTTCGGCGTCGGTTACCGTGTCCAGGCCAAGGGCAAGAACCTCGAGTTCGCCCTCGGTTACTCCCACCCGATCC
>NZ_JAUNUG010000081.1 GCF_030538285.1 Corynebacterium sp. | reverse complement strand
GAATGCGGATCTTCTGTCCGGCCACGCTTATCCTCTTCCTCGCTTGTCCCACATCCAGGTCAGGAGCGGTGGGAATTCGCTTCTCGATTTCTCTATAACGTTGTCCGGGCTACGGGGCCTGGGCACAACGCCAGTTACTGACTGCCATGACTGGCCGGGAGGGTTCCGGGGCTCTTCTGTCGAAATGACAAACAACGCAACCGGAAGTGCTCCTGACGGGGTACAAGACCCATAGCCAAGTAGGAAGGGATCTGCTATCTCGCGATAAGCGTGGCCCTACGTGTACTGCCGCTGTTTATTTGCCATGCCCCTTCTCCGGTCCCCACGCTCGGGTGTGTCCAACCATGTTGGTGACCTTGACCCGATTGCGGAGCCTTCCCAGCCGGTCGTGTCGATCGGACTGACGAAGGTGTCATGTTCGCCCTACCAGCGACGATGTCTCCCGAGCTGCGCTCAGGCACACGTCGTGTTAAAGCAACCCATGTATTAAAGCACGTCAAGTCCCCGAAACACAATCCGCCTCCGCAGAACTAGTATGGGACTCACGTTATCGTCCCCAGTGTTGCAGGAGTCACATCATGTCGGAGCAGAACCTGTCCCCGGACCTCTCCCCCACGGGCGCCATCCCGCCCACCGACTCCGGCCGGGGCATCACCCGGATCGAGGATGTGGTGGTCGGCAAGATCGCGGCGCTGGCGGCCCGCGAGGTCTCCGGCGTCCACGCCCTCGGCGGCGCGGGCGCCCGGATGGTCGGCGCGTTCCGTGACTCCTTTGCCGGCGGTGCGAATGTGCAGCAGGGGGTCCGCGTCGAGGTCGGCGAGCGGCAGGCGGCCGTCGACGTCGACATCGTCGCGGAATACGGCGTGGCCATCCATGACCTTGCGGAGGCGATCCGCACCAACATCATCACCGCGGTGGAGCGCATGACCGGTCTGCAGGTCACGGAGGTCAACGTGACGGTCCACGATGTCCACCTCGAGCAGCTCGACGGCCCGGAAGAGGACGCTGGTGTCCAGCCCGACCAGTTCCCGCGCGTCCAGTAGCCCCGCGCCGGTCCCCGCCCGCCCGCTTGCCGACGCCGTCGCCGCCGACCTTCGCGCCATCCCCGGCGTCGCCGACCTGCACCCGGGCCGCTACGGCGAGGTCGCGCTGCTCTATCCCCGCCACCGCGTGACGGGCCTGCGCCACACCCCGGACCGCCTCGAGGTGCACCTCGTGGTGGATCTCGATCACCCTCAGCCGCTCGCCGAGGTCGCGGACCGGGCACGCGCGGTCGTCGAGAAGCATCTGCGACGCACAGCCGACATCATCTTCGCCGACGCACAGGGAGGTCAGCCGTGAACCACACCCGCACCGGAGTAATTCTGGGCCTGGCGCTCGCGTTCGCCACGATTCTCGGCGGTTGGGTCGGGATGCTCTGCGCCCTGCTGTTCGGCGCCGTGGGCGGCGTCATCGGCGCGCATCTCGACGGCCGCATCGACCTGCGCGCGCTGGCGCGTCGCATCGGGGGGCAGGACTAGATGGGCATCCGCATCTCCGACCGGGCGGTCTCCCGCATCGTCGCCGCCGCCGCGGCCTCGGTCCCCGGCACCACCGAACTCGGCCGCAGCCTGGTTCGCCTCGCCGGGCGCACCTACCCGCGTTACGACGTCATCGTCGACGACGCCGCCGGCACCTGTTCCATCGAGGCGTTCATCGCGGTGATCTGGCCGTCGCCGGTGACCACCGTCGCCGAGGCGGTCCGCCGCACCGTCGCCACCTGGGTCGAGGACATGACCGGGCTCAAGGTCACCCGCGTCAACGTGGTCGTCGGCCCCGTCATCCCGGGGGTGCCCGTCACCGCCCCGCTTATCGACGCCCACCCGGCCCACCCCTCGCTCCGCCCCGTCACCGTTCCCCCGCCGCTGCCGTTGCGGCCGGTCGGTGTGCGTTCGGCGGCACAACCGGTGAGGAGTCCCCGTGTCCGTTGACACCCGCCCCACCCCGCATGTGCCCCGCGCGAACCCGGTGGCCCGTTTCGTCGCGATCGTCATCGGCCTGGCGCTGCTCGTGCTCGCGGTCATCTGCGGCCGTGAGATCTGGCTGCGCAACTCGCGCTCCATCGACTGGGACACGTGGGTCGATCCGATCGTCATGACCATCGGCAACGCCACCTACCAGCCGTGGATGCTGCCGACGGGCGCCGCGTTCCTCGTTCTCGGCGCGCTGCTCGTGTGGGCTGCGTTCCGCCCGCGGACCCGCACCCACCGGATGCTGCGCCCGGTCGACGCCGCGACGAGCGTGTGGATGCGCCCGGTCGACATCGCCCGCATGCTTGGCGCCGCCGCCCGCGCCGTCCCCGGAGTGGCGACCGCCGCGGCGCGCGTGTCGGGCAGCACCGCCCACGTCTCGGTCACCGGCCATCACCCCGATCTCGCCCCGCTTGTCGACGCCGCGCTCCAGCCCCTCATCACCCGCCTCGGCCTCGAGGTCACCCTCAAGGTCCGGCAACGACCGCTCGAGGAGGAGCAGTGAACAAGCGGATCAACTACCTCAACCGCCTGGTCGTCCTGTTCACCGGGCTGCTCATCCTCGCCGCCGGTGCCTGGGCGATCGGGCTCTACTTCGACCTCCCCTTCTCCCAGAGCCTCACCGACTTCATCGACTTCCCCGCTTGGCGCGCCGCCCCGCAACAGGAGTGGTTCGACTGGCTGCTCGCGGCCATTGCTCTCGTGAGTGCGGTCCTCGGCGGCACCCTCATCGCGATGAACCTCCGCCGCTACCGGCTCACCCGCGTCTCCTCCCCCGCCTCCGATGCCACCGGTGCCATCGCGCTCGACCTGTCGACCCTGGCCGCGGCGATCGCCAAGGAGCTGGAAGAACACCCGCGCGTCGACTCCGTGCTCCACTCCGTCACCGAGTACTGGGACAAGCCGACCATGACGATCACCGTGCGGGCGCGGCAGGGCACCGACATCCTCACCCTCGTCGATTCGCTCCAGCAGGCGGAGCGCGATATCCGCACCGCCACCCCGGGCATCACCGTTGCCACGGTGTACAAGCTGCACCTGCTGCCCGTCGAGCGCTGAGGCCGCTCTGAAAACACGAGGTCGAAGATTATCCCCTCTTCGACATGAACCGGCGACAGATGTCGAACACTCGATAATCCTCGACCTCAGTACTTCGACCTCAGCTGGCCGGCGGGCCCTCGACGACGAGGATCTCTCCGACATCCGCCAGGTCCACCGGAGCCGCACCACCCGGCGGAGCGATGCGCAGCGGACGCCCCGGCGCACACTCCACCAGCTTCTCCCACGGGCGGGTGAGCTGAGTGAGCTCGCGGCGGGCCGGAATGAAGTGCTCGAAGCCGTGGGACAACAGCACCACGGAGTCATCGGCGAGGGTGACCAGGTGCACGTCGTCGCCTCGTTCCCGGCGTTCCACCCCGGTGAGCGAAAGGACGGTCGCACGCGGGGCGTCGTCGAGAAGCGTGATGCGCGTGACCACGCCGAGGCGGTGGTCGATCCCCTCCGCGGAGGAGATGACCAGCGGGGAACCGACGAACGTCGGGCGGAGCCGGGCATACGGCCACACGCCCGGCTGCGCGCTCACCCCGGGTCGGCGGACGATGACCCGCCACGGGTCGACCATGACGCGGTGGGCGGGATCCTCGGTGAGGATGAGATGGCGGGCGGTGACGCGGGCGTCGAGAAGCGGGAGCTCCCCGGGATGCACCCGCGCCATGGCCTCGAGTTCGCGGACCAGATCGACGTCGGAGACACCCCAACCCACGCCGCGGTTAGCCAGCATCGCAAAGAGAGTGGGCAGCGACAGCTCCGGCTGGCCCTCCCACACCCGACGGACCGCGTCGAGCACCCCCGGGATCCGCAGGGGATCGTGCATCAGAAGCGGGCGGACACGGTGTCCGAGCCGGGGACGGCCTCCGCGATGTCGTTGCCGAGGGCAACGATGCGGTTGTTCTCGTCGACGTGGACGATGCGCGGCTCGTACTCCAGGGCCTCCTCGAGGGTGGCCTGCAGGTAGGAGATGAGAATGACGATGTCACCCGGGTGAATGAGGTGCGCGGCGGCACCGTTGATGCAGATCTCACCGGTACCGGGGCGGCCGGTGATGACATAGGTCTCGATGCGCGCGCCGTTGGTGACGTCGACGATCGCCACCTTCTCACCCTCGATGAGACCGGCGGCCGCGAGCAGGTCGGCGTCCACCGTCACGGACCCGACGTAATGCAGGTCGGCCTGAGTGACGGTGGCGCGATGGATCTTGGCTCCGAGAATGGTTCTGAGCATGGACTAGAAGATACCCTGCATGCCACGGAATCCAAAAGGGCCCGGTGGGAAAAATCCCACCGGACCCTCGAGGTCAGATCTCAGTAAGGAGTGCTTACTTGATGATCTTGGTGACGCGGCCAGCGCCGACGGTACGGGAGCCCTCGCGGATAGCGAAGCGCAGGCCCTCGTCCATGGCGACCGGCTGGATCAGGGTGACGGACATGTCGACGTTGTCGCCCGGCATGACCATCTCGGTGCCCTCCGGCAGCTTCACGACGCCGGTGACGTCGGTGGTGCGGAAGTAGAACTGCGGACGGTAGTTGTCGAAGAACGGGGTGTGGCGGCCGCCCTCGTCCTTGGACAGGACGTAGACGGAACCCTCGAACTCGGTGTGCGGGGAGTAAGCGCCCGGCTTGATGATGACCTGGCCGCGCTCGACGTCCTCGCGCTTGATGCCGCGGAGCAGGAGACCACAGTTGTCGCCGGCCTCGGTGTAGTCGAGAAGCTTACGGAACATCTCGATACCGGTGACGGTGGTGGTGGTGGACTTCTCCTTGATGCCGATGATCTCGACATCCTCGTTGACGTTCAGCTGACCGCGCTCGACGCGGCCGGTGACGACGGTGCCACGACCGGTGATGGTGAAGATGTCCTCGACCGGCATCAGGAACGGCTTGTCGGTCT
>NZ_JAUNUG010000080.1 GCF_030538285.1 Corynebacterium sp. | reverse complement strand
CGGTTCCTCCACCGACGGTTCCGCAGCCGGCCTCGTGGGCTCCGCAGCGTCCTCCGGTTCCTCCGGCTCCTCGGATTCCGACGCCCCGGGCACCCCGGGTCAGCCCGCTCAGCCGGGCACCCCGGGTCAGCCGACCGAGCAGGGCGAGCAGCCGGCCACCGGCCCGGTGGGCAGCCCCGACGCCAAGGCTGACGCTCAGCAGAACCAGCCGGCCCAGCAGGGTCAGGCGGGCGTCGAGAAGCAGGAGAAGCAGGCGCAGCAGCAGCGCACCCTGGCACAGACCGGTGCGTCCGTGCTCGGCGTGCTGGCACTGGCGCTCGCGCTCGTGGCTGCCGGTGTGATCCTCATCCGTCGCGGACGGGCATAACACACCCAAGCAGAAGGCCCGGCAGGAATTTTCCTGTCGGGCCTTTCGCCGATTCCTACTGCTTGTAGCTGACGAGGAAGTTGCCGAGGCGCTCGATGGCGTTCTCCAGCTGGGAAGCCCAGGGGAGGGTGACCAGGCGGAAGTGGTCGGTGGCGGGCCAGTTGAAGCCGGTGCCCTGCACGAGGAGGATCTTCTCGGCGCGGAGGATGTCGAGCATGAGCTTGGCGTCGTCGTGGATCTCGTAGATGTTGGGGTCCAGACGCGGGAAGGCGTAGAGCGCACCCATCGGCTTGACGCAGCTCACGCCCGGGATCTCGTTGAGCTTCTCGTAGGCGACGTTGCGCTGGTTGAGCAGGCGGCCGCCCTCGCCGGTGAGCTGGTAGATCGACTGCTTGCCGCCGAGCGCCACCTGGATACCGTGCTGGGCGGGCACGTTGGGGCACAGGCGGGTGCCGGCGAGCAGCTCGAGGCCCTCGATGAAGCCCTTGGCGTGTTCCTTCGGCCCGGTGAGCACCATCCAGCCGGCGCGGTAGCCGGCGACGCGGTAGGCCTTGGACAGGCCGTTGTAGGTGATGGTGAGCAGGTCGGGGGCGAGGGTGGCCAGGGAGATGTGCTCGGCGTCGTCGTAGAGGATGCGGTCGTAGATCTCGTCGGCGAGGATGAGCAGCTCGTACTCACGGGCGACCTCGACGATCTTCTCCAGCACCTCCTTGGAGTACACGGCGCCGGTCGGGTTGTTGGGGTTGATGACGACGATGGCCTTCGTCTTCTCCGTCACCTTCGCGCGGATGTCCTCGATGGAGGGGTTCCAGTCGTCCTCCTCGTCGCACAGGTAGTGCACCGGGGTGCCGCCGGACAGGGAGGTGGCGGCGGTCCACAGGGGATAGTCGGGGGCGGGGATGAGGACCTCGTCGCCGTCGTTGAGCAGCGCCTGCATGGTCATGGTGATGAGCTCGGAGACACCGTTGCCCAGGAACACGTCCTCCACATCGAACTCCGGGAAGCCATCCACCAGCTCATAGCGGGTCACCACCGCACGGCGCGCCGGGATGATGCCCTTCGACGTGGAGTAGCCCTGCGCGGTGGGCAGGGCGGCGATCATGTCGCGCATGATGACGTCGGGGGCGTCGAAACCGAAGGTGGCGGGGTTGCCGGTGTTGAGCTTGAGGATGTGGTGACCGTCCGCCTCGAGCCGTTCCGCCTCCGCGGACACGGGGCCGCGGATCTCGTAGAGAACGTCCTTCATCTTGTTCGACTGGTCGAATGTGCGGGGACGGCGGCGGACGGGGGTCGGGGAGTCACTCATGGACTACATGTTGCCACTACTTCCGGCCGCGCTCCAACGCCTTGTTGACGAAGTTCATCGCGTTGTTCGTCAGTTCCGCGGTCTGCGCGCGCCGCTCGGCCCGCAGAGCGGCCAGCTTGTCCTGCTCAGCCAGGCGCAGCTCAGCGGCGCGCAACTGCTCCGCCGTCCGCAGCTCCTTGAGCCTCTGCTTATCGACGGCCCGAGCACTCGGCACGTACCATTTCTGCGGGCCGACCTTCATGACGTAGAGCAGGATGAACAGCGTCGGGATGAGCAGCAGCAGGAGACCGGACAGAGGCGTGGCGAGGGCGATGGTGCCGGCGGTGACGCCGATCGTCGTCAAGCCCATGACGCCGGCGCGGATCTTGCGGCCCTCGCGGTAGGCGGCCTCGATCTCGTGGGCGGAGTAGAGCTTGTCCACGTCCTTGGTCGGCGAGCCGGCGAACAGCGGAATGTCGGTGAACAGCGGGTCGAGGTCGCGGCGGTATTCGGCGCGGGCGATCTCCTGGCAGCGTTCGTCGTATTCGTCGATGCTGAGGCGGCCCTCGGCGAAGGCGCGACCCAGCGTGGACATCGCCGAGGAACGCTCGGCGTCGCTCAGTCGCATCTCGGGTCTCATACTCATGTTTCCGAGTGTAGCGACGCTTCCTCCCGTCGCCCTCGGGGAAGCCCCTGATCTTTGCTCGTCCGGGCGATTCCTGATGGCTTTTCGGGCGGGGTGGGTGCGAACATCAGACGTATGAACCGTCTCGCCACGCATCTGACCACGTGGAGGGCCT
Organism: Corynebacterium sp.; assembly: GCF_030538285.1. GTDB lineage: Bacteria > Actinomycetota > Actinomycetes > Mycobacteriales > Mycobacteriaceae > Corynebacterium. The sequence continues at coordinate 2,533 of NZ_JAUNUG010000080.1, read as the reverse complement.
GGTACGCGATCCTCAGCGTCCCGGCCTTCCTCCTCGGCTCCCTGGCCGTGATGGGAGGTGCGGCGTTCGTGCCCGTGTCGTTCGTGCTGTTCGCGTTCCTGGCGCTGGCGTTCCTCGCCCTTGCTTCTCGACGCTGGCCCTCCCGCGCCGACCTCGGCCTGAAGTGGGGACTCTCGGGGCGTGACATCGTCGTGGTCCTGGTGGTGTTCGTGGTGACGCACGCGGCGTTCTGGCTGCTCGGCCGCCTCGCCGGCGGGTCTCAGGGGGACCAGGCGACGCAGTTCTTCCAGGAGATGAACCTCGACGGCCCGCTCGGGGCTGCGGTGGTGGCGACGTTCAGTTCTGTCGTCCTCGCCCCGATCTGCGAGGAGATCCTCTACCGCGGTGCCGTTGTGCGCCCCATCCATGACGCCTTCGCCCGCCGAGGGCGCGCGTGGCTCGGTGCGGCACTTGGTATCGGTGTCAGCGCCCTGCTGTTCGCCATGCCCCATCTCGCCGAGGACAAGATCGACATCATGTCCATCGCCTACGTGCTCACCGGTGTCGGCTTCGGCCTGGTCTACGTGCTCACCGGCTCCATGACCGCGGCGATGGTCAGCCACTCCCTGCAGAGCATGGCCGCCTTCGGGCAGGTGCTCATCTTCGGGCGTGGCGACACCGACGTCCACCCCGTCATCTGGATCCTCGTCTTCGGCTGCCCGCTGTGGGTCTACCTGGGGTCGCAGCTGCTGCGGGTGGTGCTGCCGCGCGGGGCCTCGTCGTCTCGTGTTGTCTCGCCCGGCCTGAATATCTGACCTCACCCGGGGTCTCCGCTAGAGAAACCCCAGGTCGCCAGGAAACTGCGGTCAGATATTCAGGCGTGGCCCGGAGGGAACGGGTTCCGTGGAGCTTCAGTTGTCGTGCCGGGGGAACTGCCTGTGTTGCTGCGCCCGGTTCCGGATCGGGAAAACTTTAGCTGAATCTTCGGGTGGTTCCCGGGATTGAAGGGTGAGACCCACCCGGCCTGAATATCTGACCTCACCTCCTGCCCTTCCTGGAGAAACCCCAGGTCGCCCGAAACCTGCGGTCAGATATTCAGGCGGGCCACGGAGGGAACGGGTCCCGTGGAGATTTAGTCCTTGTCGTCGGCCTCGGGAACTGACGGGCGGGCGCTTCCCGGGGGCGGAACTGCCGTGCCGGGTGCCGGGGGAACTGCCGGGGTTGCTGCGCCGAGAGCAGGAGGAATAGCGGTACCCGGTGCGGAAGGAATAGCTGCTCCTGGTGCTGTGGGAGCTGCCGGTGTTGGTGCACCCGATGCCGGAGGAACGGCCGGCGCTGCCGCACCCGGTGCAGGCGGGACAGCGGAACCTTGTGCGGTAGGTACTGCGACACCCGGTGCCGGCGGAACCGCCGGTGCTGCCGCGCCAGGAGCAGGGGGAACTGCCGGAGCAGCCGCACCCGGAGCCGGAGGAACCGACACACCTGCTGCCGGAGGAACCGCAGGTGCAGCCGCACCTGGAGCAGGGGGAACTGCGGAGCCCGGCACGGAAGGCACCGAGACTCCGGGTGCAGGAGGAACTGCCGGCGCTGCTGCACCCGGAGCAGGAGGGACCGCGGCACCCGGGGCGGAGGGAACCGCCACACCTGGAGCAGGCGGGACTGTCGGCGCAGCGGCGCCCGGGGCCGGGGGCACCGCTGCACCCGGAGCCGCAGGAGTTACCGCGCCGGGAGCGGGCGGTGCTGCAGGAGTCGCGGGTGCAGGCTTCGGCTCGACCGGGGGCGTGGGCACCGGGGGCTCGGCAGGCGGGGTCGGGACCGGCTTCGGCGCCGCCGGGGGCGTGTCCGGGGGAGTGGCCGCAGGAGTCTCCACCGGTCGGCGCTTCGGGCGGATGACCTCGCCGAGGAAGTGGGGTTCGCGGGGGGCGGGGAGGTGGCCGTCGATAAGCACGGAGTCGCGGAGCATCTGGGCGACGTCGCGGACGGCGGGGCGGTCGGGGGCGTCGATAAGCGCCTTGACGCCGCCGGTGAACATGGTGTTGCAGAAGGGGCAGCCGGTGGCGATCTCCTCGGCGCCGGTGGCGAGGGCCTGCTCGGAGCGGAACTCGTTGACGCGGCGGCCAATGGTCTCCTCCATGTACATGCGGGCGCCGCCGGCGCCGCAGCAGAAGGCCTCGTCGCGGGAGAGGTCCATCTCGCGGAGCTCGGCACCCGCGGCGGCGACGAGTTCACGCGGCGGGTCGTAGACCTGGTTGTGACGGCCGAGGAAGCACGGGTCGTGATAGGTGACCGGGCGGCGGTTCTCCGGGCCGCGGGGGACCGGGGTGAGCAGCTTTTCGCGGACGAGGCGGTTGAGCAGCTGCGTGTGGTGGAAGACGTCGAAGTGGCCGTCGAAGTCCGGGTACTCGTTACGGATGGTGTTGAAGCAATGCGGGCAGGTGGTGATGATCTTGCGCTGCCCGGCGGGCACACCGTCGAAGACGTCGTTGAGGGTGGCGATGTTCTCGGTGGCGAGCATCTGGAAGAGGAACTCGTTACCCGCGCGGCGGGCGGGGTC
>NZ_JAUNUG010000026.1 GCF_030538285.1 Corynebacterium sp. | reverse complement strand
CCTTCCACGAGGAGCGCGCGGCGGGAGCGATCTTCTGCTTCTAGCGTCCGGTTGGTTTGGGCTGGCCCTGAAAATCTTACATACGACCATTCCTGACCTGGGGCGATGCTCCCGGGCAGGGTGGTTGATGTAAGCCTTTCAGGGCCAGCCCTCATTCGCCTATCACTGAACATCGTTCAACACATCGGCTACACTGCCTTGAACACCGTTCAAGCTTAGGAGCCGCATGACCCCCGACATCCTCACCCGCGCCCGCGAGACCGCCCTCGAACAAGGCCAGGGCCTCACCGAGCCCGAGCTGCTCGAGATCCTCGAACTCGACGACACCCACCTCCCCGAGCTGCTCGACCTGGCCCACCAGGTGCGCCTGCGCTGGTGCGGCGAGGAGGTGGAGATCGAGGGCATCATCTCCCTCAAGACCGGCGGCTGCCCCGAGGACTGCCACTTCTGCTCCCAGTCGGGCCTGTTCGAATCCCCGGTCCGCGCCGTGCAGCTCGACATCGCCGAGCTGGTGGAGGCCGCGAAGCAGACGCAGAAGTCCGGCGCCACCGAGTTCTGCATCGTCGCCGCGGTCAAGGGTCCGGACGAGCGCCTCATGGTCCAGCTCGAGGAGGCCGTCGCTGCCGTTTACGCCGAGGTGGACATCCACGTCTCGGTCTCCGTGGGCATTCTCACCCAGGAGCAGGTCGAACGCCTCAAGGCGGCCGGTGTCAAGCGCTACAACCACAATCTGGAGTCCGCGCGCTCCTTCTTCCCGCGCGTGGCCACCACCCACACCTGGGATGAGCGCCACCGCACCCTCGAGATGATCCGCGATGCCGGCATCGAGGTCTGCTCCGGCGGCATCCTCGGCATGGGTGAATCACTGGCGCAGCGCGCCGAGTTCGCTGTCCAGCTCGCCGCCTTCGCCCCGGAGGAGGTGCCCATCAACTTCCTCGATCCCCGTCCCGGCACCCCCTTCGCCAATCGCCCGCTTATCGACGCCGCCGAAGCCCTCAAAGCCACCGCCATGCTCCGGCTGGCCATGCCGAAGGCCACCCTGCGCTTCGGCGGAGGCCGCGAGCTCACCCTCGGTGACCTCGGCGTCGAGCAGGGGCTGAAGGGAGGCGCGAACGCGTTGATCGTCGGTAATTACCTCACCACCCTGGGTCGACCCATGGAAAAGGACGTCGACATGCTCGACGGCCTGCGCATCCCGATCAAGGCCGTCGGCCAGGTCATCTGATGGGCGAGCTTGCCGCCGCCTGTGCTGCCGGGGAGGCGCCGCTCTTCCACCCGAACACCGGCGCCGAGCTGGGCGTGGAGGAACGCCCGCTATCCGTCGGCGCGGCCGCTGGCCTGGAGCCCCCGCGTTACTGCCAGATTTGCGGCCGACGCATGAAGGTTCAGGTCCATCCCATGGGCTGGCGGGCGGAATGCTCCCGGCACGGGGAACTCGACTCGGTTCTGTTTGAGCGTTAGTGACCGCTCTCGAGGTATACGTCGAGGGGCACGAGTCCAGCATCAAATTTCCGCAAGGGCACGCTGTCGGCCATCGGTGTCGTCGATAAGCAGGAACACGTCAGTTCCTTGCAGTGCCAATATCGAAGCATGCGCGATCACCAGGATCTCCCCCAAGCTCTCGGGTTCCCGCAATCGTTCACGGGCGGGTTTCCCGCTGATACGAGCGATCGCCCGATAGCACCTCCACTCATTGGGTCGTCGTGAGCTTCTGCCACGTTGCGGCTGCGGGGGTCCGTGCAAACAGCGCATCCCGGGTGGATTTGCGGCTGATCTCGAAACTGACGATCTCGGGAACCGCAAGCTGCAAACCTTGGGCTTCCGCGAGTTTGATGAGAATGTTTTGTTGGCTCACGGCCAGAAAAATTCAAAACCGGCCCCGCATCGAGGATGATTCCCATTCTGGCTCCTACCCGAACAATGGTTGTCCGATCCCGAAATCATCAGGTTCCAGAGGAGAGTCTCCACTCGTCAACTCGGTGCAGCCTCGAATTGCGTTGAGCGGCAGCTATAAACATCCCGTAACAACCCCGCTAGAAGGTGGCGGTCGCCGCACGCCCGTGGCTACCGTCGGGGCCATGAGCATCTTCGAGAACGCAAAGAACAAGGCCAATGACTACCTGCAGTCCGAGGAGGGTGAGAAGAGGACCGACGAGCTCCTCGACGACGCGCAGCAGCGTGCCACCGACCGTTTCGGCGAGGACAAGGCGGAGCACATTCAGAAGGCGCGCGACGCCGTGGACGAGCGCATCGGCTCCAACCGTCCCACCGCCGAAGAACAGGCTGACCCGGGGGACCTGGCGGATCCGAACCAGTCCAGCCCCGACACCCCGCCGGCGCGATAACCATGACGAATCCAGAGCATGACGGCGAGAACATCAACGCCTTCCGGATGACCACGAACGATCGGGAGGAGCCGGCGTCGGAAAGCATGCAGGACGTCGCCGAACAGGCGGTGGAGCGAGCCGACGAGGAGCAGGAACCTGGCGGGCCCGTCCAGGACGAGCCCTAACGCAACAGACGCTTACCTAGCCGCAGCGCGGTTGTGAGCGTCTTCGCGTATCCCTGGCGGGATAGATCCGTCGGCCCGCTGATCTGGACCAGGCGCTGGACGGCGACGGTGCGGGACTCGGTAAATTTCAGCAGGCCCTCGTCCGCGTGCCGACGGCCCACGCCCGACTGCTTCCAGCCGCCCATCGGCGCATCGACGGACCCCCATGTGGCGGCGAAGCCCTCATTGATGTTGACGGTGCCGGCCTGCAGCTGCGAGGCGACGGCCCGGGCCTCGCGGACCGAGCCCCACACCGAGGCATTGAGGCCATAGTCACTATCATTGGCCCTGGTCACGGCCTCCTCAACGCTGGGCACGCGCTCGATGTAAACGACCGGGCCGAAAACTTCGTTGGTATAGAGATCGGCGTGGTGGGGGACGTCGATAAGCACGGTGGGGGAGTAGTACAGCTCCTCGTGCTTACCGCCGGTGAGCACCCGCGCGCCCTGGGACACGGCGGATGCGACCATCTCGGCGACGCGCTCCAAATGCTCCGGCGAGATGAGGTGGCCGACGTCATCGGTCCAGGCCAGGCCGAGACGCAGCTGCTTTGTCCGCGCGACGAACTCCGCGATGAAGTCATCGGCGACCTCGTCGTGGACGTAGATCCGCTCGATCGAGATGCACAGCTGCCCGGCGTTGGAGAAGCACGCCGCCACAGCGCCACGGGCCGTACGCTCAATATCCGCGGACGGGAGGACGATGAGCGGATTCTTGCCGCCGAGCTCCGCAGAGAACCCAATGAGCCGCTGCCCGGCCTGCGCCGCCAGCTTCCGGCCGACCGCCGTGGAGCCCGTGAACATGAGATAGTCGCATTCGGCGACGACCTGCTGCCCGGCGTCGGCACCGCCCTCGATGATCTGCATGACATCCGCCGGGAGCCCTGCCTCCTTTAGCAACGCCAGCGCCAGGTGCGCCGTGCCGGTGGTTTTCTCATCCGGCTTGAGCACCACCGCGTTGCCAGCCAACAGCGCGGGGATCGCGTCCGAGACCGCGAGGGTGAGCGGGTAGTTCCACGGCGCGATAATACCGACGACACCCTTCGGCCCCCGGTCCACCCGCGTCGAGGTGACCAGGGGTAACGCTCCCTTAGCGCGTTGCGGACGCAGGAGGCGGGCGGCGCGGAACGCGTAGTGGCGGGCAGTGACTGCGACATCGAGCACCTCGTCGAAGGCGTGGGCGCGGGCCTTGCCTGTTTCGAGCTGGATGACGTCCAGAAGCTCCGCCTGCCGCTCGAGCACCAGGTCATGGAAGGCCAACATGATGGCCTTCCTATCGGCGACCGGGGTGGCGGACCACTGTGCTTGTGCGTGCCGAGCTGCCAGAAACGTCATAGGCTTCAACCTATGCCATCGATCTTCATTACGGGAGGGGCCACCGGTATCGGCCGCGCCGTCGCCGAACGCTTCCTCGCCGCGGGCTGGGTGGTCGGTGCCTATGACATCAACCCGGTGACCTGGTCATCTGAAGTTCATGCAGGGCTAATCGACGTCCGCTCAGCGGCCTCCTGGGACGCCGCCCTCGCGGATTTCGCCGCCGTCGCGGGGCGTATCGACGTCGTGGACAACAACGCCGGCGTCATCGTCGACGGTCCGCTCGCGCAGGCGGACCCACAGGCGTTGCAGCAGCTTCTCGACGTCAACTGCCTCGGCGTCACCCTCGGTGCGCGGGCAGCCTATGAGTATCTGCGCGGGGGCGGCACGCTGGTGAACATGTCCTCGGCGTCGGCTATCTACGGTCAGCCGCAGATCGCCGCGTACTCGGCATCGAAGTTCTACGTCGCCGGGCTCACCGAGGCGCTGGGCCTGGAGTGGCGCCGCGACCGTATCCGTGTCGTCGACGTGTGGCCCCTGTGGACGCGGACTGGGATGGCGGACGTGGAGGCGGCGTCGGTACGCAGGCTCGGGGTGCGGCTGACCCCGGAGCAGGTAGCCGACGTGGTGTGGCGCGCGGCAACCGCGCAGGGACGTTGGGCCCGCGGCCAGGTCCACTACGGGGTATCCGGCCTGGACAAGGCCCTTTACCTGGGCCGATCCCTGGCGCCGGACCGCGTTGCCCGGGCGCTGACCCGGGTGCTGGCGGGGTAGGATCGCACCCATGACTTCCCCATTGGAACAGGCGATTCTGGCCGCGGTCGGTGGCACCGACCCCGAACCGGCCCCCACGCCCCAGGAGGTGTCGGACGTCAACTCCCACGAGGAGCTCATTGAGAAGCTGCTCGGATAGGGCGGCCATGATTTCGCCCCTCTCAGAGGATCCCGCGATCAACTCCTCGCACCGCTCCGCGCTGCGCTCGATCCAGAGAGTCGTGGCCGAGACCGCCGAACCGACCCCGCCGGAGCGGGCGTTAGCTCAGGTCACCGAGCAGCTGAGTGCCGGCCCCGCGCTGGTGCTCACCGGCGCGGGAGTGTCGACGGACTCCGGCATCCCCGACTACCGCGGACCCGGCGGGTCACTCAGCCGCCACCGGCCGATGACGTATCAGGAGTTCCGGCACGACCCGGCGGCCTCCCACCGTTACTGGGCGCGCTCTTTCGTCGGTTGGCGGCAGATGGACGAGGCCTCCCCCAACCGCACCCACTTTGCCCTCGTGGAGTTGGAGCGCGCCGGGCACCTCAGTGGCGTGGTCACCCAGAACGTCGATGGGCTGCACCGCGCTGCCGGTTCCGGGAATCTGCTGCACCTGCACGGCGACCTGGATACCGTCATGTGTCTGGACTGTGAGAAGCGCGAGGACCGGCGAGTATTCGGGGAGCGCTTGGAGGCCGCCAACCCCGGTTATCTGGCCTCTATTGCTTTCGATCCGTCGATGGTCAACCCGGACGGTGATGTCACGCTGCCGCAGTCGGCGGTGGATCGTTTCGTCATGGTCGGATGCGTGCGCTGTGGCTCGGTGCGGCTGAAACCAGACGTGGTGTACTTCGGGGAGCCGGTGCCGGTGGCACGGAAGCAACGGGCAGCCTCGATGCTGGATCGAGCGGCATCGTTGCTGGTGGTGGGGTCTTCGCTGGCGGTGATGAGCGGCTACCGCTTTGTCCTGGAGGCGCAGCGGCAGGGAAAGCGCGTGGCAGTGATCAACGGTGGGCCCGGGCGGGCCGACCCGCGTGTTGATGTGCTGTGGCGCACCCCGGTCGCACCCGCCTTTGATGCGCTGCTGGATGAGCTCGGTCTGTAGCCCGCGTTCTCGCGCACCCTGCTTATAGCGTGATGGTGTTCAATGCCTCGCGGACGATGTGCCGCACTCGCGCATCACCGGGGAGCTCGACGTGAAGCACGCGGGACTTCGGTTCCAGGTCCTGGACGACGATGTTGGTGATGTCCGCGTCCGGGTCATCGGATTCGAGGAAGCATGTCTCCAGCGGCTGGATGAGGGTGTCGAATTTGGTCGCGATGTTGGTGTAACCGACCCCTTCCTCGGTGTCGCCGTCACAGTTGATCTCATCCAGCAGTGGATGCCCGGTGATCAGTTGGAATCCGGAGGGCCCGAACCAGGAGGAGATCGCCGAGGACATCATGGATTCGCCGAGTTTGGTGTTGGCGATCGAGGAGAGCATGCCGCCCATCGTGGTGCCGTGGTTGGGTGCGCCGAGGGTGACCAGGTGGCGGACCTTGGGAGCCCCGTCGAGGATGCGCATCCAGTAGCGGGCCAGGACGCCTCCCTGGGAGTGGCCGACGAGCACGACTTGCTGTGCGCGGGTGGTGGCCATGACGACGTCAATGTAGGCGCCGACCTGTTCGGCGGATTCCTCGACGCGGGCGGTGCATCGTTGGCCGAACTCGGGGGCGAACACTGCCCACCCTTCTTTGCGCAGGTCAACGGCTAGATGTTGCCAGATTCCGTTGGTGTCGCCGGTGCCGTGGATGAGGATGACGGGCCAGGGGCGGTCGGGGGTGGGGCGGGCTCGCCAGTCGTCTTCATAGTGGCCGCGAGCGGGTAGCCGGGCGACGAGCGGGAGGTCGGGTTTGGTGGCTACGCGGGCCGGGGGGTTTTCGGCATCGCCCTCGTGTGTGGAGGGCCGGAACCACTGCAGCCGATCGTTGAGGTCGCGGGTGAGGTCTGCGAGGTAGTCGGTGGCCATGGGTCCGAGCCTAACGAAGAGACCTCAGCCACAGCAGCCATGGTTTTTCCCTAGCATGGGACCATGCAGATCAATGAGAAGCTTTTGGACACACTGAACAAGCAGGTCACGGCGGAGCACGAGGCGGCGCTGATCTATCAGCAGCTGGCCTATGAACTTTCTGCTTTGTCGCTCGATGGGATGAGCACGTGGATGGCGGCGCAGGCGGATGAGGAGCGTGTGCACGCCGGCAAGATCGCGGATCACATTCTGGCGCGTGGGGGGCATGTGCAGCTGGCGAGTATTGAGATCCCGGACCTCACCGTGGATTCCGCGCTCGATGCTTTCTCGATTGCGTTGCAGCATGAGCAGAAGGTGTCGGAGATGATTCGCAACCTGGCCCGCGTCGCGGATGAGGTGCAGGATTTCGATTCGCGCACGCTGGTCAACTGGTTCCTCAACGAGCAGATTGAGGAGGAGGACACGGTGGGCGGCATTATCGATCAGTTGAAGATGGTCGGTGAGGATGGCGCAGGGTTGCTGCGTATCGACGCCCGCCTCGGCGCCGAACGCACCCCCACTACTCCGCAGGAGTAATTTCCCCCACCCCCTAGACAGGCAAGGGTAGCCTAACCTATGCTGAGGGGGCTCCAACCTCTTCTGGACTGAGGCGGGAACCGGTGGACGTGGTGGTTCACTCCGGTTCCCGCCTCATTTCATTAGGCTGGCGCCCATGGAACAGGTTCACGATGTCGACGAGGCTGTTGACGGCCTCGTCGAGCTATACGACCACGCGACCGCCCTGGCCCGCACCATCCTCGATGAGGGCACCTACGACGACTACCGCGATGTCACCTACCCCAAGATCATCGTGGACGTGAAGTCGTGGCGCCCCATCGACCGCAACGAACCCTTCGGTTATGTCGATGAGGCCGGCCGCTACTCAGCTATCGTCTCGAAGCCTCACATTATCCGCGACTACCTGCGCGAACAGCTCACCCGGCTGACGGATAACTACCCGTGCGAGATTTTCATCGGCCCGTCGTCGCAAAGAATCCCACCGGAGTACATCCGCGGCATCGAGGGCATTTCCGAGGCGCGGCGCGCCGGGGACAGCGCCGCGGAGATCCCGCGCCCCACGCTCGATGACGTCCACGACGGCATCGTCGACGGCGAATGGGATGCCTTCCACGGGCCGGAGAAGCCGCTGTTTCTTTTCGGCCCGCAGCGTTTCGACATCGCGTGTGCCCGCATCGAGCATTACACCGGCATCGAGGTGGAGACGCTCCAGCGCTTCATCCTGTTCACCAACTACGACATGCACACCACCGAGTTCGTCGACTTCGGGCTGCACGAACTCACCCGCGAAGATTCGCGCTACACCGATCTGCTGCTGCCCTCCGGCCGGCAGATTTCCCGGGACAATGCCGCGCGAATTGATGCCCCCTCCCTCGACCTCGGTTCCGCCTTCCAGATGCCGCGCTATGACCTGTGCACCCGTGACGGCGACGGCATCACCATGATCAACATCGGTGTTGGCCCCTCCAACGCGAAAACCATCACCGACTGCCTCGCGGTGCTGCGCCCGGAGGCGTGGATCATGATCGGCCACTGCGCCGGCATGGACGGCCGCATGCGCATCGGGGATCTCATCCTCGGCAACGCCTACCAGCGCCAGGACAATATTCTCGACGGCCACATCGCCCGCGAGATCCCCATCCCCGCCATCCCCGAGATCCAAATCGCGCTGGAGGCCGCCGTCGAGGAGATCTACGGCGATGACAATTCCCTCATGCGCACCGGCACCGTCCTATCCACCGCCGACCGCAACTGGGAGTGGCATACCCCGCGCGAGCTGTGGGAGAACCTGCGCGGTTCCACCGCGGCGGCCGTCGATATGGAGTCCTGCGCGTTGGCCGCCAATGGTTACCGCTACCGGGTTCCCTATGGCACGTTGCTCTCGGTCTCTGACCTGCCACTGCACGCCGTGCCGAAGCTGCCAGCCCAGGCGCAGGCCTTCTACTCCAACTCCAAGCAGGCGCACGTCATGTGCGCGGTCCGCGCCGTGGAGTCCTTGGCCGAGGACCCGGAGCGCCTGCGCACCCGCAAGCTGCGCCGCGCGATCGGTGAGGTGCCGTTCAGGTAGGGGGACCTAGTCTTCACCCACCTGCGCATGTTCGTCGAGATGCAGTGTGAGCCCGACGAGTGATGTCAGATAGCTGTGTTGCCTCAGGCCCATCACCAGACTCTGAGCCTGGCTGGTGAGCCCTGATTCCAGCCGGACATGAGGTGATGCCTGGGCGAAATGCCGCACTGTATTGGCGAAGTGAGTTTCGGCGTAGGGCTTACCCGACATCTCGAAGGCCTGTCGGAGACCTTCTGCGTACGTCTGCATTCCGGCCGGGTTGACGATCCAGCCGTCCACCGTGTCTCGGTGTGTGTGGATCCAGTCAATGATCTCACCGTCTTCGTTAGCGGCGATGGACAGGATACGGATTCCGAGCTGTTCAGCCCATGTCTGGTTCTGTGCTTCCAGTTGAGCCCAGGTGATGGTTCCGTACTTTGTGGGATCACGTTTTCCCAGTTGGCTCATGTTTGGCCCGTCGATAATGCCGATGGTCCACACTGTGTCGCTCATCCTCAATGAGCGGGAGTTCCTGGACATCAGCCCTCACCTCCGGCCTGGTCGCGAAGCCAACTGGTGAGACCGAAAAGTGCGGCGGTGTAGGAATGCTGGCCGAAACCCGAAACGACTCCTGTCGCAGAGGCAGTGATTCTGGATTCGAGTCTGATGTGGGGGGACACGCGAGCGAAATGCTTCACAGTGTTGAAGAAGTGGACCTCCACGAACGGCTTGCGGGTCTCCTCGAGTGCGTGACGCAGACCTTCGCTGTAGGAGGTCAGGCTTCCTGGGTTGATGACGATGCCGTCGAAACTCTGTGAATTGGCGTGCAGCCATTCGAGCAGCTTGCCTTCGTAGTTGGTGGCGATATGGGTGACATCGAGGTCGAGAGTGTCCGCCACACGCGCGACAAGATCGCGAAGTTCTTCCCAATCATGCAGGGTGTGGTACCGATGGTCCGGTTCATTGCCAATGTTCGCGATGTTGGGCCCATCGAGGACTGCGATACGCAGCTTTTGGTTTGAGTTCTGAGGATTCATATCCATGTGTGCTCCATTGTCTGGTTGGATTTGTGTATCGGCGAAGTTAGGTTCTATATACGTTCACTACGTGGGAGGAAGTCGACATGGAGTTTCGCCAGATCCGGTACTTCCTCATGGTCGCGGAAGAACTGAACTTCACTCGTGCTGCCGAGCGACTTCACATGGCTCAGCCCCCACTGTCACAGCAGATTAAAGCGCTGGAGTCTGAGCTGGGGTTCAGCCTATTCAGCCGCACTACGCGGATAGTGGAACTGACCCCCGCTGGTAGATACTTGTATGAGAGATTACCGGGCATTTTCGATCAGACTACCCGTGTGGTTGCGGAAGCGAGGGACATCTCCACGGGGGCCCGGGGCGTGGTGCGTATCGGATTCGTGGGTTCAGCGAGTTACGACGTTCTCATCGATGTAGTCAAGTACCTGCGGCATGCGCTTCCTGACATCCGCGTCCATGTGGAAACGGAACTCCTGACTCCGCACATCGAAGAACGATTGAGGAGAAGGGAACTGGATCTGGGAATCATTCGACCTCCCGTAACAGGCGAGGACACCGTGCTGGAACTGCTGAGAAAAGACCCTTTCGTGCTTGCAATGCCCGAAGACCATCCGCTCTCCATCGATTCCGGCCCGATCGATATGGCTGATCTGCGGGATTGTGATTTCGTCTCTTATCCGGCCAATGCGGCCGCAGCGATCAGTCTCTTCGCAGCGGCCAAGAAAGCGGGATTCATGCCGAGGGTTGCGCACCAGGCGGATAAGACGTCGACGTTGCTGACCCTGGTGGGCGCAGGGGCCGGGATTGCTGCGGTTCCGGAAGGAGCGCTGGATGGGGCGCGGTCAGAGGTCGTGTCTCGGCCACTGACCGGCATAGAACCCATCGGCTTGGCGGTCTGTACCCGACGGGGGTCCAGAAACCCCATCGTGAAACAGATCAGTGAGGCGATTCGTCGGGCGATTGTGGAGTAGCTGAGCCTGTATCAGCACTGCCCGGAGGACGGCTGTATGTGAGGTGGGTTGTAGGAATTGGCTCGGTGTTGTCGGCACGCAGTCTTCCGAGTTTGCCTTCGAACATCGCATCCTCGGCAGCCGGACTGATCCCGTACTGCTTCTGTTTCCGGGCCACGAATGCGACCAGGAAGGGGGTGATGAATGTAGTGACGATGACGGCGGTCGCGATCTGAGCAGTTGCTTCTCCCGCGATGGACTGAAGGGAGGGGTCAATCGCAGCGAGGGCAGCAGGTGTCGCAATGGCGTTGCCCGCAACTGCAGACTCAGCTGCTCCGGAAACGAGGTTGCGCGTCTCCTTCGGGTGACGGCGGACCCGGTGCCACACGTAGATCGCGAGAATGGTGAAGGTACCCGAGAAGACTAGGACGACGAGGCCGAGAACGGCGCCGATCAGTCCAGACCGGATGAGCTCGCCGAAGTCGATGCCCGCACCGATGGCGAAGCCGGCGAAGGGGATGATGAGTTTCTCGCCCGGGGCGAGGAAGTTGCGTGCGATTTCCGAGGTGTTGCCGAGAATGAAGCCGAGGATCATCGGGAAGATGGCGGCGAGCAGCGTCATGAGGGGGAAGTCCGCGAGACCGGCTGCACCCAGCGCGATCATGGTGAGGAAGGGGCCGTCATTGACGGAAAGGACGGAGATGGATCCCTTGTCCGTTTTGGAGCCGAACTGAGACGTCAGTGCCACGAAGAGCGATCCACTGGAGTTGGACATCGCGGCGATGATGGCGAGCGGGAGGAGACCCCACAATGTGCCGTTAGGGGTAAGGAACGCGACTGCGAGGCCCACAGAGACTGCGATGCCGAACTTGGCGAGCAGGAGAATACTGCCCTTTTCGAGGGAGGGCAGAGCCGTCTTCAGATTGATCTGAGAACCGACAGAGATGAAGAAGAGGGCAATCAGAACAGCCGTACCTTCTTTGAAGAGAGCCGTGGTGAAGCTACCGATTTGGAGCAGATCCGGAAAGAAGGTGTTGATCATTGCACCCAGGAAGAGCGGCACGATCATAAGTGCGCCTGGGATCCTTCCGATCAACCTAAAGACGTTGTCCATTCGAGTTCCATCCAATTCTGAGTAGTGAAGCCCGGGTGAGAGATCGAACGTAAATCACCGGGCATGTGTCCGAGGTCATAGTAGACAGGTTTATTCGGTCAACAGAAATACCTAATCGGTTGTAAGAAAGACGTTAGGAATATAGAAAGGGGTTCGGTAGCTCGCGGGCCCGTACTATCCACCCCTGACACGTGTCGTGGACGCAGGCGCCACTTTCAGTATGAACATCACCACTCAGACCCTCGTCACCGTCATCCACCACCGTCGTTTCCGGTCGGTTACCTCCCGCGGTCAGGTGCCGGTGGCCAGCTGTGCCCACGGATTGGACCCCACGACGCGCTGGCATATGGGGTACAACGCCCGGGAGCTGGTCATTGACGAGTTCTTCCGCCTGTGGGCAGCGCACGGTGCGGCCGGCCTCATCGTCTTCGCCTCGGACCAGGTGGTCCCCGACCTGTTGCGGGAGCAGGCTGCGGTGTTCCCCGGGCTTCTCGTCCGGGATGTCGTCAGCGGTGGGAAGCTCACGGAGACGTGGAACGCGTGCCGCGACGCCTTCAAGGGGGAGCTGATGGGCCGCCTGCTGCGCTGCCCGGGGCTGAATCCCTGGACTACCGGGCAGCGGCATAGTGCCCCGCGAAATCACTGCGACATCACCGCGGAGAGCAGGCACAATGGAAACCATGCGCCTGCGTACCGACATGATGACCCGCGCCGCGTACTCCTCGGATGCGTCGATCTTCCGGCGTGTGCCTGCGGCGGTCGCAGAGCCGGCCAGCATCGATGAGGTACGCGCCGCCCTGGAACATGCCCGCACGATGGGATGGCCCGTCGTCGGCCGCGGGGGCGGTACCTCGGTGGCGGGTAACGCCATCGGTGAGGGGCTCATCATCGATACCTCCCGCCATTTCCACCGCATCCTGTCGATCGACCCGCAGCAGCGCACCGCGACGGTAGAACCGGGGGTGATCTGCGACGACCTCCGCGCTGCCGCAGCCGAATATGGCCTGACCTTCGGCCCGGACCCGTCGACGCATTCGCGGGCGACAATCGGCGGGATGATCGCGAACAACGCGTGCGGTTCGCATTCCGTGGCGTACGGCACCACCGCCGACAACCTCGTCTCTGTGACGATGATGCTTGCCGGCGGCCGCCTCGTCACCATCAACGAGCACGGCTGCGACGACCCGGAGATCGACGCGGCGCTGCGACGGCTGGCGGAGGAACACGGCGATCTCATCGACAATGAGCTCGGCCATTTTTCCCGTCAGACCTCCGGCTACGGCCTACACCACCTGGCCACGAACCCGGTCAAGGCGATCGCCGGTTCGGAGGGGACACTGGGCATCATCACGCAGGCGACGGTCCGCCTGGTCGAACTTCCCCCAGCGAAGGCACTGGCGGTGCTGGCCTTTGACACGGTCTTCGACGCAGCGCAGGCTGGTGCACAGCTGCGCACTCATCCCGGAATCGCCACCATCGAGGGCATGGGCGGCGACCTCGTCGACGCCCTGGGCACCAACCCGGATCTGCCCGGTGCCAACGCCGGGGGCTGGCTGTTCTGCGAAGTCACCGCCGCAACCACCGCGGAGGCGGAGGCTCGGGCGGCGGGGATCGCGCACGGCGTCGATAAGCGGATTGTCACGGACCCGGAGCAGATGCGCGCGCTGTGGCGGATCCGGGAGGCGGCGGCTGGGATTGTCACCCGGCTTCCCGATGGTGGTGAGGCCTGGCCCAACTGGGAGGATTCTGCCGTCCCGCCCGAGAATCTGGCTGCTTACCTGCGCGAACTCTATGACCTCATGGCCTTCCACGAGCTGCGCGGCATACCTTTCGGGCACTTCGGGGAGGGGTGCGTACACGTGCGCATCAGCTTCGATTTCGAATCCGAGGAGGGGCTGCGCACCTTCCGGCGTTTCATGCGCGACGCTGCCCGCTTGGTCACCGATTACGGCGGCAGCCTCTCCGGGGAGCACGGCGACGGGCGAGCCCGCTCCTCCCTCCTGCGCCATATGTACTCACCTGCGTTGCGTGATGTATTCGAGCAGTTCAAGCTCATTTTCGATCCCGAGCGCGTGCTCAACCCCGGTGTGCTCGTGTGGGCGGAGGATTTCGGGGAGGGGCTGCGGATGGGGCGGGCGCAGCGACGTCTTGAGGTCACGCCCGTGCACGCCCTGGAGCGGGATCGCGGCTCGTTGGTCAATGCCATCAACAGGTGCGTCGGTGTCGGTTCCTGTCGCTCCCACACCGGCGCGATGTGCCCGTCTTTCCAGGTCACGGGCGATGAGGTGCATTCCACCCGCGGTCGCGCCCGCCTGCTGTCGGAGGCGATGCGGGGTGAGACTCTCGATGGTTTCCACTCGCAGGAGGTCGCGGAAGCCCTCGACCTGTGCCTGTCGTGCAAGGCGTGCGCCAGCGAGTGTCCCGTCAGCGTGGACATGGCCACCTACAAGGCCGAATTCCTTCACGAACACCACCGTGGCCTGCGCCCCCGCGCGCATTACACCCTCGGGTGGCTGCCGGTGCTGCTGCGGGTGCCGCGTTGGCTGGCGGGAATAGTGCTGCGCCTGCCGGGGATGGCGCGGGTACTCGGTCTGGATCCGGCTCGCCCGCTGCCGCGGCTGCGGGGTGGGCGTCTTCGGGCGGGTGGTGCCGGTGAACCTGTCGTCCTGTGGCCCGATACTTTCAGTCGCATGGACGCCACGGCCGCGCAGGCCGCGGTGGAGGTGCTGGAGCGCCTCGGCTACCGCGTCGAGATCCCTACGGGGTTCGTCTGCTGCGGTCTGACCTGGCATTCCACGGGGCAGTTGGGCATGGTGCGTCGCGTGCTGCACCGCACCGCCCGGGTCATGCGGCCCTATCTCGATCGCGGTCTGCCGGTGGTGGCGGTGGAGCCGTCCTGTTCTGCCATGCTTATCGACGCCCCCTCCCTCACCAACGATCCCGACGTTGCGAGGTTGGCGGCGGCCACGGTTTCCTGGGCTCAGTTCGTCGGGCCGAAACTGGCGGAGCTGGGAGTGTCGGCGGACGGGATCCAGGCGTTGACGCAGGTCCACTGCCACGAGCGGGCGGTGGGTGCGCCAAAGCATGCGGCGGCGATCCTGCGGGCGCTGGGCGTGGAGGAGGAGCAGATCGCCACCGGGTGTTGTGGTTTGGCCGGCAACTGGGGTTTCGAGCCGGGGCATGGGGAGATGTCGCTGGAGTTGGGGGAGCGGGAGCTGTTCCCGCGGGTGCGGGCCGCGGCGGGTGAGGTCATCGCCGATGGCTTTTCCTGCCGGACGCAGATTGAGCAGGGCACGGGGCGGCGGGCGAGGCATCTCGCGGAGGTGGTCCGCGACGCGCTTGACGGGAAGGTCACCCTAAGCTAGGTTAGCCTTACCTCAACGTAAGGGAGTGTCTATGGCCAGCCCATCCGCCTACGGCGACAACCTCGCCCGACGGATCCTCACCGGCGCCGGAGCACTGACTCTGGTGCCGTACCGCGTCGACCCCCTGCTCCACGTCGAGGTACTGGCCCACGGAGTCGACGCGCTCGGACGGCTCCTGGTCATCGTCCCCGCCTCGGACGCAGCACTCATGGGCGCGTCCGAGGTGCGGGTGGACGGGGTGAAAAAGGCCCTCGAGTTCGACGCCGACATCACCGTCGCCAGCCTCCATGCCCTGGCCCAACTCACGTGGCTTCCGGTGGAAGAAGGCAGCGAGGTCCTCGGCCTCACCCTCGGCCCCCACCTGGCACTCGGGCACCTGGAAACCGAATCCGTCCTGGTGCATGGGCCGAATGGAGTCACCCGGACCTCGCCTCAGCAACTCCTAGCGCATGATCGCCCCCACGAGCTCACCTCCCGCGAGCTCGACGCCCGCGACGAAGTCACCCGCCTGTCCGACAGCCAGCTATCCACCCTGCACTCCAATGCCCTCGTCGGGATGGGACCGGGAATGCTGCTGAGCGAACGCGATCTCGCGGGATGCACACCCAGCGGGGATCGGTTGTGGATCGTCGACGTCGATCACAGCGGAATCGTCCTGCTCAAGCTTGTCGACGCCCGCCTCACCACCGTCCTGGTCTCCTTCCCGGAACAGGTGGACACCATCACAGACCTGGCGGGGGCGGTTGATGCCCTCGCCACCTACACCTCGGTCCGGCACGCCTCACCGCGTATCTGATAGCCGGAAACCGGGGGAACGCGCGGAGCCCAGTGATGGGTTCCGCGCGTTCTTTGTCTTTGTTGGAGCAGGTCAGCGAGCCTGGTAGGTCTCGCAGAGGGCGGCGTCACCGCCCACAGTGATGCTGGCCGCCGTGCACATGAGGTCATCATTGTGCGCGCAGTCCAAGCGTTGACAGGCCCCCACCTGGCCCTCGGCCTCCGCGAGTCCGGCCCGCAGATCAATCGTGGTGAAGGTGGCGCAGCTGGGGTTCTCACTGCCACCGACATTGATCGCGAACGCGGTGCAGCCCTCGTTGTTGAAGGCGCAGGCGGTGGTGGTGCAGGAAGAAATCTGGGTGATGGTGGACATGGTGCGAATCTCCTTGGGATTAGGTGGTACAAGGTCATCCGCGTATCTGATATCTCCCATTTTATGCACTCTGAACTGGGCAGACAAGGAAGCTTAGGCTAACTTGACGCGCTAAGTATCCGCTGCGCGCGGAGCAGGACGGGGCGATCGATCATCTCCCCGTCGAGTCCGGAGGCGTCCTCGCCGGCGGCCAAGACACGAGTGGCCCAGGCGATCTCGTCTGCGGTCGGTTGGAAAGCTGCGGTGACGGATGCCAACTGCGCGGGGTGAATGCACAGCATGCCCCCGAAGCCGTCCCGGTGGGCGCGGGCGGCGGCAGCTTCGACGACCTCCGCGTCGCGGAAGTTCACACAGGGTGATTCCAGCGGAGCCGGCAGCCCGGCCGCCGCGGAGGCTACAACCAGTTGGGCGCGGATGGCATCGATGGTGGTGGAATTCGATTTGCAGCCCAGTTCCGCGGACAGGTCGACAGCCCCGAGTGCGAGCCGTTCGATGCCTTCAAGAGCAGCAATCTGGTGCAGATCGCGCACCCCGGCTGCAGTTTCTACCAGGCCGATGACGGGGACGCCGCTGGGCAGGGGGGTGCTGGCGCTGATCTTCGGGATCATCACCGACACATCCCGCCCCTGCAAGGCCTCCAGGTCGGCGGCGCCCACCGATGAAGAGGGGTCGTTGATGCGCACGATGATGATCTCGCGGGGGGAGGGGGAGGCGAGGACGTCGATAAGCAGGGCTCGTGCCTCATCCTTGGAATCGGGAGCGACAGCGTCCTCCAGATCGATAATGACCAGGTCGGCGGGCCCATCGAGAGCCTTGCGGACCCGATCGGGGCGATTGGCGGGGGTGAAAAGGGCAGTGCGGGCGGTATGCAGAATGCTCATGGCAGTTCACTATATTCGAAAAGGTGCAGTAAACAAGGATTATTCTGCAGGGCCTTGCGCAAGTAGGCTCGCTGCAATATATTGCCCGATATGAGGTGTAGATCACTCATGATCACCTCCCCACACCCCCCCGACTGCTAGGAGCAGCCATGCGACCACAAGACCGTCCCGATCTGGCTCAGCTGCGCACTCGCGTACGCGAGCTCTGTGCCGACTTTCCCGACCAGTACTGGCGGGAGAAGGACCTGCAGCGTGAGTACCCGCAGGAGTTCGTTGATGCCATGACCGAAGCTGGCCTCCTCGCCGCGCTCATCCCCGAGGAGTACGGCGGGCTGGGCCTGGGCATTACCGAGGCCTCCGTCATCATGGAGGAAATCAACCGATCCGGTGGACACGCCGCCGCTTGCCACGCCCAGCTCTACACCATGAAGGCCGTGCTCAACCACGGTACGCAGTGGCAGAAGGATACCTACCTCCATGGTCTGGCTGAAGGATCCATCCGCCTGCAGGGCTTCTCCATCACGGAGGAGGCCGCAGGCTCCAACACAGCGGCGATTCAGACCCGCGCGGTGCGTGACGGAGACGACTGGGTTATTACCGGGCACAAGAGCTGGACATCGAGGGTCGACGAATCCGACCTGGTCCTCGTGCTCACCCGTACCAGTGACTTCGACGCTAATGACCGCACTGGCGGCCTCACGCTTTTCCTTGTTGACTTGCGGGAAGTCCGCGCGAACCAGCCCGATGCCTTCCGCCCCATCAAGGTGCGCACCATGTTCAACTACGCCACCAACCAGGTCATTTACGACGGAGTGCGGGTCCCCAACTCCGCTGTCGTCGGCGAGGTCGGCCGTGGGTTCCGCTATGTCATCGACGGCTGGAACTCTGAGCGCATTCTCCTTGCCGCCGAGGCTATCGGCGACGGCTACTGGTTCATTGACCGGGCGGTGAAATACGCCTCCACCCGCGAGGTCTTCGACCGCAAAATCGGTGTCAACCAAGGCGTCCAGTTCCCCATCGCGGATGCCTACATGAAGGTCCGTGCCGCCGATGCCCTCCGCTGGGAGGCGTGCGTCCTCGCCGATAACGACGAGCCCGTCGGTGCCGAGGCCAACATGGCCAAGCATGTCTCCTCCGAGGCCAGCTGGGAGGCCGCGAACGTCTGCCTCAACACCTACGGCGGGTACGGCTTCGTCGACCAGTACGACGTGGAGCGCAAGTTCCGTGAAACCCGGATGTACCAGGTCGCGCCGGTGAACAATAACCTCATCAAGGCTTTCGTGGGGACCAAAGTCCTCGGGATGCCCCGTAGCTACTAGAAAGTGAGCAGAGCATGACTGAACAGCGTGTGTCCACCGAAGGCTGGAAAGGCCGCTTCTACGAGGACTTTCAGGTGGGAGACGTCTATAAGCACCTCCTCGGCCGTACGGTCCTGGATGTCGATAACTCCTGGATGACCCTGCTCACCCAGAACACCAACCCTATCCACTTTGACTCCGCCTACGCCGCGAAGACTGAATTCGGTGAGCGGCTCGTCGACTCGACCTTCACTTTGGCGCTGGTCACCGGGCAGTCCGTCTCGGACATCTCCATGAACGTCATGGCCAACCTCGGATGGGATAAGGTGCGACTGCCTAATCCCGTCTTCGAAGGCGACACAATATATTCCGAGACCGAGGTGCTGGAGAAGCGGGAGTCCTCCTCACGCGACAACGTCGGCATCCTCAAAGTGCGCACCATCGGCTACAACCAGGACGGCACCATCGTCATCACCTTCGAGCGGACAATGATGGTCTTCAAGAGGGCCTTCGCGCCCGGCCTGGCGACCGTGGAGCCCGTGTGGGACGAGCGGGCCAAAAAGGCCGCGGGCATCGAATAACCGCTAGTCAAAGGTGCGTGCGAGCATGTCTCCCGCATTGTGCATGTGCTCGACCATCGCCCGTCGTGCCGCCTCCGGGTCGCGGGCGTGGAAGGCATCGATGATCTCCTGGTGGTCCTCGGCGGAGACGTCCACCCATCCATCGACCTCCGCGTAGAAAGTACGTGGCACATAGTGGCTGACGATGCCCAGCAGATGCACCAGTTTCGGGGCCTGCGAGAGCAGTGACATATGACGGTGGAAGGCGTGGTTGCGTTCCTCCACCACGTCTTTCGCCTTGCGCCGGGAAGCCGCCAGCAGCTCGAAGTGGATGGCCTCGAGCTCGAGGATGTCGTCCTCGCTGGCGTGGGTGACCGCCCGGGCGGCGATCTCCCCGGCGAGCATGCCTTGTGCGGTGTAGATGTCTCGGATGTCCTGCGCTGTCAGGGGGGATACGACGAAGCCGACGCCCTGTTGGAGCTGCAGGAACCCTTCCGTCTTTAGCGTTTGCAGTGCTTCACGCGCGGGGGTCTGGGAGATCCCCAGTTCACGGCCCACATCCTCAGGGCGCACCACGGAGCCCGCCGGTAGCAGCTTCGACAGGATCATCTCGCGCACGTGCGCACCCGCGATCGTCGACAACGGCGCCTTGCGGCTGGCCTTCTGCACGTTCTGCACGTCGCTCATTATGTCTCCCTAATCGTTGCCTATATCAACGCGCGACCTTCCTTGCGCGCAGCGTTTTCCCAGATCATACACGTGTTTTCTGTTAACTATTGACTCGCCCAGTGACGCGCGCCACACTTACCCGAACGCCAATATATTTAGTTCATGAGGTCACCTGATTTCGCGAGCTACCTGCACTCGAGAGGAAATATCAGATGCAAGCTACTCACAGAGACAGCGCACTCGACCCACCCCAGCCGGCGCCCTTCGAACCATCGGAAGGAATGCGGGATCAGGGCATCCCCACGAAGACCCGCAATTTCCGTTTCGTCGGATTCTTTGTCGGCATTGCCCTCGCGGTGCTGGTCGGCATGACGATTTCCCACGATCTTCCCCACGAGGCCCGCATGACCGCGGCCATCGCCGTCCTCATGGGGGCCTGGTGGATCACCGAAGCAGTGCCGCTACCAGCCACCGCACTTGTCCCGCTCGTCGCCTTCCCCGCGCTCGGAGTCACTGACTTGGGAGTCGTCTCACCGAGCTACTCCAACAGCATCATCCTCATGTTCCTCGGCGGCTTCCTTATCGCTTTGGCACTCCAGCGCTGGAACCTGCACAAGCGCATCGCGCTTATCATCGTGCTGGCCATCGGCACCAAGCCCACCCGGTTGATCGCCGGTTTCATGATCTCCACGGCGTTTTTGTCCATGTGGGTCTCCAATACCGCAACTGCCATGATGATGATCCCCATGGCCATGTCCATGGTTGCGCTCGTGGAAAGCCAAGGAGGCATCCAGAAGAAGTCCCGTTTCGGAGTGGGGTTGACCATCGCCGTCGCCTACGGTGCGACCATCGGCGGGTTCGGCACCCTCATCGGTTCCCCGGTGAACGTCATCATCGCCGCCTACATCCGCGAAACCCTGGAGTACCCGATCACCTTCCTGCAGTGGATGTCCATCGGTGTTCCGCTCATGGTGGTCTTTCTGGCCATTGGTTGGTATCTCATCGCCTTCGTCCTGTGGAAGCCGGAAGTGGACGAGCTGCCCGGTGGGCGCGCCCTCTTTGAGGAACAGTTCAAGCAGCTCGGTCCGATGAGTTCCGGCGAGCGTCTGGTCGGTCTGGTCTTTTCCCTCACTGCCGCCGCGTGGGTGCTCATCCCGTTGCTCTTCCCGGGCTCCTGGGCCAACGACACCATCATCGCCCTGCTCGCCGGTCTGGCCCTCCTCCTGCTGCCGGCCCGGCCCTCCCGCGGAGTCATGCTGCTGACCTGGCAGGACGCCAAGGAAATCCCGTGGGGTGTCCTCCTGCTCTTTGGTGGTGGCCTCGCTTTGTCTGCGCAGATCACCGGGACCGGCCTGGCTGTGTGGATGGGTGAGTCTCTCACTGCTCTGCGGGCTGCCCCGGAGTGGTTGCTCATCATCGCGATCGTCGCGGTCCTGCTCTTCCTCACTGAGTTCACCAGTTCCACCGCCACCGCCGCCGCCTTCGTCCCCGTCATGGGTGGCCTGGCCATCGGTCTTGGCTTCGACCCGGTCATCATGGCTGTTGCCGCCGGCCTGAGCTGCATGTGTGCATTCATGATGCCGGTGGGTACCCCGCCGAACGCCATCGCCTTCGCCACCGGTGCGCTGACCATGCCGCAGCTCATGCGCACCGGTATCTGGATGAACCTCGTCTCCATCGTCCTGGTCTCGGCAATCTCCCTCACCCTCGTCCCGCTCATCATCGGCTGATTATTCTCAACAGCACCCCACCCCATTTCGGAAGGGAACCCCGCAGTGAACACCTCCAATCCCGCTCTGCCGCTCGATGGCATTACCGTTGTCTCCATCGAACAGGCCGTGGCCGCCCCCTTCGCCACCCGCCAGCTCGCAGACCTGGGTGCGCGCGTCATCAAAATCGAACGTGATACCGGCGACTTCGCCCGCACCTACGATGAGGCCGTCGACGGTGACGCCAGCTTTTTCGTCTGGCTCAACCGCACCAAGGAGTCCGTGGTGCTGGACATGAAGAGTGATAAGGGGCGCCAGGCCCTACGCGCCCTGCTTGAGCAGGCAGATGTATTTGTCTCCAACCTCAAGCCCGGTGCCGTCGAGCGCCTCGGCTTCGGCTCCGAAGCCTGCCATGAGTTCAACCCGGGACTCATCCACTGCTCTATCTCCGGATACGGTCCGGGTGGTAGTTACACCGACCGCAAGGCCTATGACCTCATCATTCAGTGCGAGGCCGGAATGGTATCGGTGACCGGCACGGAGGGGACACCCTCCAAGGTGGGTCCGTCCATTGCGGACATTTCCGCTGGTATGTACGCCTTCTCGGGTGTCCTTGGTGCGTTGCTGCAGCGCGGGAAGACGGGCGAGGGTGCAGTGCTGGAGATCTCCATGCTCGAGAGTCTCGGCGAATGGATGAGCCAGCCGCACCTCTACGCCAACAACGGCGGCAAGTTGCCTAAGCGTACCGGCGCAACGCACTCCACCATCGCCCCCTATGGGCCGTTCCCGGCCGCGGACGGCAATGTCTTCTTCGGTCTACAGAACGAACGTGAGTGGGCGGCGTTCTGCGAGAGTGTCATTGAGCGTCCCGAGCTGGGCACTGATCCCCGCTTCACCCCCAATGCGCGGCGTGCGGAGAACCGCGAGGAACTCACGGAGATCATCGAGTCCGCCACCAGGCGCCTCACCGCTGCGGAGCTGCTCGAGCGTCTCGATTCGATCGGTATCGCGAATGCGCGTCTGCGCAACATGTTCGAGTACAACGACCACCCGCAGCTGGCGGAACGTGACCGTTGGCGCGAGGTGATCACCAGCACGGGTTCCAGCGCGCGTGCGCTGCTGCCCTCGTCGTTGCCTGTGGGTGTGGAGCCGCGCTGGGGCAAGGTACCAGCCCTCGGGGAGCACACCGACGCGGTCCTCAAGGAGTTCGGCCTGGACTAGCTTCCCAGCTCCGGGAATTCGGTGATGTGGGCGCGCAGCAGAGTGGCAGCGCGCTCACCGTCGTCTGCTTCGGTGGCGGCCAAAATCGCCCGGTGTTGTTCTTGCAGATCACGCCTGATGGACGCCCAGTCATCGAGGGTGGCCACCTTTTCCCGCAGGTAGCCCACGGTTGCTTCGCGCAGCGAGCCCATCATGGTTTCCACCACCACGTTGCCGGCCAGGGAGGTCAGCAGGATGTGGAATTGGGCGTCAAGGGCGTGGAACTCGGCGGTGGGGATGCCGGGGTGATCCATCTGATCGAGCAGTTCCCCGGCCTGGCGCAGGATTTCCGCGCGGTCGACGTGTTCGGGGGAGGGGGTGCGGGCGGCCTGGGTTTCCAGCAGCACGCGGGTATTGACGAGGTCGGCGACGGGCAGCGCCTGCGTCGCCACGTGCATCCGCAGCGCCCAGGCCAGCGCGGCGGAAGGTTCGGAGATGACAATCGCCCCGGCGTTGGGCCCGGAGCCGACGCCGGAACGGACGAGCCCCATAGCGTCGAGGATGCGGGTGGCCTCGCGTACCGACGCCCGCGAAATCCCGAACTGTTCCGCCAACGCCCGCTCGCCCGGCAGTTTGTCTCCGACGACGATGTCACCGGAGCGCAGTTGGTCCTCGAGCCAGTCGAGAACGACAGAGTAGGCGCGCGGAGTACCAGTCATGAACCTGATTCTAGCCAGTACGATGGACCCGGATGTGCTTTACGTCACGCTTCCGGGAGATTTCATGAAAATTGCGCTTTTCGCCACGTGCATCGTCGACGCGATGTTTCCCCGCGTGGCCATCAGTACCACCCGCATCCTCGAACGCCTCGGCCACGAGGTCATCTTCCCCGCAGGTCAGGGCTGTTGTGGGCAGATGCACGTCAACAGCGGCTACCTGGCCGACGCCCTGCCCGTCGTGCGCAATCACGTCCGTGCTTTCGAGGACGCTGATGTCATCGTCGCCCCCTCCGGTTCGTGCGTTGCCTCCGCCCGCCACCAGCAACCAATGGTCGCTCGCGCTGGCGGCGACACCGGCCTCGAGCAGGCCGCCACCGACGTCGCCGCCCGCACATTCGAGCTGTCCCAGCTGCTTATCGACGTCCTCGGCGTCACCCATTCCTCCCAGCTCAGCTCCTATTTCCCTCACGCGGTCACCTATCACCCCTCCTGCCACGGTAAACGTTTGTTGCAGCTGGGCGACCGCCAGCTCTCCCTCCTTCGCACCGTCGAAGGCATCGACGTCCACGAGCTTCCCGACGCCGCCGAATGCTGCGGCTTCGGCGGCACCTTCTCCTTCAAAAACCCGGATGTCTCCGGGGCGATGGCCGAAGCCAAAATCAACAATGTCACCGCCTCCGGTGCCGATATCTGCACCGGCGGCGACGCCGCCTGCCTCCTGCACCTGGGTGGGGTGATGGAGAAACGGGGCGTCGATAAGCGGACCGTTCACTTCGCGGAAATCCTCGCATCCACCAAGGAGCAGCCATGGTAGGCACCGGAAACCTCACGACACCCCTGCCGTTTCCCGTCGTCGCGCGGGAGGAAATGAAAAACGCGCAGATGCGTGCCAACATCCGGCATGCCACCCACACCATCCGCGGGAAACGTGCAGCAGTGGTCGAAGAATTGCCCGATTGGGAGGAACTGCGCACCGCTGGCTCGGCAATAAAGGAGTCCGTCATGGCGCGGCTGCCCGAACTCCTCGAGCAGTTCGAGCGCGAATTCACCGCGCGGGGTGGTGTGGTGCATTGGGCGCGGGATGCGGCGGAGGCGAACGCGATCGTCGAGAAGCTGGTGCGCGACACGGGCGAAACCGAGGTGCTCAAGATCAAATCCATGGCCACCCAGGAGATCGGGCTCAATGAACACCTGGCGGCCGCGGGGATCAGCGCGATTGAGACCGACCTCGCCGAACTCATTGTCCAGCTCGGCAATGACAAACCCTCACACATCCTCGTCCCCGCCATCCACCGCAACCGCCGCGAGATCCGCGACATCTTCGCTCCTCACATGCCCGGGCCCCTGACAGATGAACCCCGCGTGCTGGCCGAGGCCGCACGAAAACACCTGCGTGAGAAATTCCTGCGCGCCAAGGTCGCGGTGTCGGGAGCCAACTTCGGGGTGGCATCGACAGGGACGCTCGCCGTCGTCGAATCCGAGGGCAACGGGCGGATGTGCCTGACGCTGCCGGAAACGCTCATCACGGTGATGGGCATCGAAAAGATCGTGCCGACATTCGAGGACCTGGAGGTGTTCCTGCAGCTCCTGCCGCGTTCCTCCACCGGCGAGCGGATGAACCCCTACACCTCCCTGTGGACCGGTGTCCACGACGGCGACGGTCCCCGCAACGTTCACCTCGTACTGCTGGACAACGGCCGCTCGAGCGTGCTGGCGGATGAGGCCGGACGCTCCGCGCTGCACTGCATCCGCTGCTCCGCCTGCCTCAACGTCTGCCCCGTATATGAGCACGCCGGCGGCCACGCCTACGGCTCGACCTACCCCGGGCCCATCGGCGCGATCCTGTCGCCGCAGCTCACGGGCCTGGAATCGGAGCACAACGCCTCGCTGCCCTTCGCCTCCACCCTGTGCGGCGCGTGCTACGACGTGTGCCCCGTGAAGATCAATATTCCCGACATCCTCGTGCACCTGCGCGCCCGCTCCGTGGAAGAGGTGGAGAAGCCCGGCCAGATGACGGTGCTCATGAAGGGTGCCTCGCTGGTCATGCGCTCCGGGCGCGTCATGTCCCTGCTTGAGCGGGCCCTGCCGCTCGCGCGCTTCCGCATCAGGTGGTTGCCCGGCCTGGTGGGCGGCTGGACGCAGCAACGTAGCGTGCCCAAGCCCCCGCAGCAATCCTTCCGCCACTGGTTCAAGGAGAATCGATGAGTGCCCGCGCTGACATCATGAACCGCCTGCGTGCGTCCCTGTCCGACGCCCCGGCCGCCCCCGAGGTCCCGCGTGCTTATCGACGCTCCTCCGCCCGCAGCCCGGAAGAGGTCCGCGAGATGCTCGTCGACCGCCTCGTGGACTATCGCGCCGCGGTGCACACCGCGGTCGAGGCAGACCTTCCGGCGCTGCTCGACAGCCTCATCACCGGAGCCGTCGTGGTACCGGACGGCCTCGACCCCACCTGGCTGCCCCTGGCCGAGGAGGTGACCGATCCCCTGGACGCGGCGTGCGTCGTGACGAGTTCGACCGTGTCCTGCGCGGAGACCGGCACCATCATCCTCACCGGACAGCCCGCGGAAGGCCGCCGGGCCCTGTCGCTCATCCCCGACCACCACATCTGCATCGTGCCTGCTGAGACGATCGTGGAACTGTTCCCGGAGGCCTGGGAGCGCGTCATCGCCGCCGGGCTCGAGGGCCCGATCACGATGATCTCCGGACCGTCGGCCACCTCCGACATCGAACTCGAGCGCGTCGAAGGCGTCCACGGGCCGCGTCAGCTGGACGTGGTGATCCTCGGGTAGGGGCTGGTCAGCTCACCGCATCGGCGGTGCTGTTGATGCGGTGCAGTTGAGATTTCAGGTGAGATTCACCGCCTATGGTTCGCCGAACGACGTCACCACGTCGCCGACGCCGGTGAACACCAGGCGCCCGTTGCGGGCGAGCATGTCGACGACTCATCGTACGAATCCGATCTGATTCGCAGTCAGGGTCGTACCGTGGAGCAGGTCGGCGAATTCTGCCCGGATAGTGCTCTCTTTCATGCCCACCAAACGGCAATGGAACGCCGGAATCGAGTCGCCGCCGGAGGTTGTCGCGCAGTTTCCCTATGTCTTGCCGGCTGGCATCAGTGAGTGGCCGCGCGCCGGGCCAGTGCTGCGCACTGCTGTGCCCCCACCGTGCTCGGGCTACTTCTGCTTAGGAGCACTCTAACAGGGGTTTTCCCATTGACTGAGGGTGCTCCTTGCTGTAATAATGAGGCTTCAAAGGTTCCACCCCGCTGATAAGAGCCCCTGGGCTCTCCGGTTCCCCGGTAGGCGGGGTGGTCGCATTCTCACTGGTTCCGCGACCAGTAGGGAGTATGACCAGACTGGAACAGGTTGAACTCGCTCCAGTCGGCGAGGGACATCAGTTCCCGCGCGTGTTCTGGATCTCCTCTCTCCACCTTCCGGTACCAAGCCCACGAGAAATAGTCTGCGATCTGACCGTTGAGGTCCTGTTTTACCGGATGGAAAAGCACACGGTAGGGAATGGGGAGAGCGCCGAGTTGAGGTTTCAACAGTTTTAGAAACGCGGCCTGCTTCTTTCCAGTCAGGACGGAGTCAAAGACAAGGACCACTTGTTCGATCTGGCTGAACTCTGGGCGGCACTGAGTCTGGTAGATCCACCGGCCCATCGACTTTCCGAACTGCCCCAGAAGAGAGATTTCGTCCTGGAGTTTCGGATGTGTGTATGTCTTGTCGATCCAGAGCGTGTGCGCGCCAATGCAGTCAATGCTGCCGATGGTGTCGATGACCCTTTTCCGTGTCCCGCGCGAGTTGTTGGTGGCGTGGAACTCGACATCTTCGCTCCCGGCGGCTAAGAGCGAGTATTTCAGCGACTGCATAGTGAATGCGGAGATGGCGGGCGTGACTGTGTAGACCGCCGTCAATACAAAATGCTGGGAACCACGGGGACCAAACTGCATGTCACCGGACTCATCCAAGAAGACGAACGAAGTTGACGGGTGGCTCGTACCGGAAGAGATTTCGTTCATGGTTTCAGACGGTACTTGACAGCTGTGCACGTGCTTTTTGGCTTGGTGATGTGGATGAGTATTTCGCATCCTGGAGGTTTGATGCACGGGCAGTGAATCTGTAACCCCACGGGAACCCCGTTAACGAGCGCGGCCTGGAGTACAGCTAAACCGGTCAGGGCGAGAAGAGCGAGGACGGCCAACCGAAGATTGCCGGAGAGCATATCGTGGATAGGTTGCGGATTCATGGACCCGGCATGCCCTGTCGTTTGAACATGAATGTGAGGCTGGGGAACCGGCGTGCGTCGACAAGCGAATCTGTCGCTGCAAGGAACGTGGGCGCGGATCCGACTGCGAAAATTCAAGGAAGCTTACGCGTGCACCTGCCGGAACCTGCCGAGATCCGCACCGGCATGCCTCGCGGGAAATATGTACCGTGGGTCCCAGCAGCGCCTGTAGTGACAAGGCTGCGGGCGCTGGTCCACCAAGTACATCAACGTAAGGAACAGCAATGACCCGTATCGCCGTCATCGTCGGCAGCACCCGCCCGAACCGAAACGCCCCGGCCGTCGCCGAGTGGGTGTTTGAGAACGCGCAGAACCGAGCGAATGCCGAGTACGAGCTCGTCGACATTGCCGACTTCGACCTCCCGCTTCTCGACGAGCCCATGCCCCCCGCCATGGGCCAGTACGAGAACGAGCACACGAAGAAGTGGGCGGAGAAGATCGCCTCCTTCGATGGCTACATCTTTGTCACCCCCGAGTACAACCACTCCGTGCCGGGCGCGTTGAAGAACGCCGTCGACTACCTCTACGCCGAGTGGAACAACAAGGCCATCGGCTTTGTTTCCTACGGTTCCGCCGGCGGCACCCGCGCGGTCGAGGCGTGGCGCCTCATTGCCGCCGAGCTGCAGATGGCCGATGTCCGCGCCCAGGTGTTCCTCACCTTCGGCAACGATTTCGCCTCCATGACCGAGTTCGCCCCGTCCGAGGGCTCCACCGAGGCCCTCGATTCTGTCTACGAGCAGGTCGAGACCTGGTCGAAGGCGCTCAAGACCGTCCGCTGAGGTCGGCAGGTACGGTGGGGCACGTATAAGCACGTGTTCATGGGCCGGACGGCCCGCCCCGACCTGCCGGAAGTGGGAATCAGATGTTCATGCAGTCGCCTCGCCAGGACGACGTGCATTGTCAGAACTGGTCCGAGACGATCTCCTTCACCGTGCGCGGAAAGATCAGCCCGCGCTCGGAGGAGGAGGTCGTCGACCTCGTGCGCTACGCCAGGCAGGAGGGATTGACCGTCCGGCCCATCGGGTCGGGCCATTCCTCCACCCCGGTGATGGTGACGGAGGACCTGCTCGTCAGCTTCGAGAACATGAGCGGGGTGACGGCCACCGACACCGACAAGTGCCTGGCCACCGTGCTTCCCGGCACCGGTCTGGAGGACCTGGGGAAAGAGCTCGAGGATGCGGGCCTGGCCCTGGAGAACTACGGGGACGTCAACTACCAGACCATCGCCGGCGCGATCGGCACCGGAACGCACGGTACGGGGGAGCGGCTGCGCAACGTCTCCGCGGACC
This sequence comes from Corynebacterium sp., assembly GCF_030538285.1. Classification (GTDB taxonomy): domain Bacteria; phylum Actinomycetota; class Actinomycetes; order Mycobacteriales; family Mycobacteriaceae; genus Corynebacterium. The sequence goes on along the minus strand of NZ_JAUNUG010000026.1, from coordinate 11,581 downwards.
TGGTCGGGGGCCGCCTGGTCACCGGCAACGGTGAGGTGGTCCCCTTCGGGCTTGATGCGGGGGAGGCCACGGACTCCGAGCTGACGCGTGCGGCCCAGGTGTCGCTGGGCACCCTCGGCATCTTCACCTCCCTTACGCTGCAGGTGCGGCCCGCCTATGACCTGCACCGCCGCAACTACATCACCCACATCGACTGGGCCCTGGAGAACTTCGACCGCCTCACCTCCCGATACCGGCTCGTCGACTTCTACTGGTATCCGCGCAGCGACCTCGCCCAGATCCGTGTGCTCGATGAGCCGGGCAACCTCGATGACCTGGACATCCCCGGCGAACTGAAGACGGAGACCCGCGGGCCCTCGCACCAGATCATCCCCAATGACCGCCAGCTGAAGTTCGATGAGATCGAGTACATGCTGCCGCGCGAGGTCGGTCTGGACGTCTTCCGGAAGGTGCGCGAGCGGGTCAAGCGGAAGCACCGGAAGCATGTGGCCTGGCGGGTACTGGTGCGCACCATCGCACCGGACAGCGCGATGCTGTCCAATGCCCGGGAGCGCGACACCTTGACCATCGCCCTGCTGCACAACGCGGCACTGGAACACGACGAGTACTTCCGTGACATGGAACCGCTGTTTCTCGAGGCCGGTGGACGCCCGCACTGGGGCAAGAAGCACACCCGCACGGCCGCACACCTGCGTGAGATGTACCCGGAGTGGGACCGCTTCCAGGAGATCCGCCGGGAGCTGGACCCCGACGGCATCTTCCTCAACGACTATCTACGTACCCTGCTCGGAGAGGATGATCGATGACCGCCATCATGGGACGGACCCAGTGGGCCTTCGCGGCCGGCCACATGCCCGACGGCTCAACCGGGCGGGAACCGGAGTTCACCAGCCGCGATGAGCTCTGCCTGCTCAACACAAGCACACAGGAGGCCTGCGCGGAGGTGACGGTCTTCCACGCCGACAAGGACCCGGTCGGCCCCTACCGGATAGAGGTGGCGGCGCAGCGTGTGCGCCACATCCGGATCAACGATCTCGTCGATCCAGAGGCGATCCCGCTCGGGGAGCCCTACGGTTTGAGCGTCACCAGTGATGTCCCGCTGGTGATCCAGATGCGGCATCTGGACACCCGCCAGGCCGAACTCGGTGTCGCACTGTCCTCCGGGTTGCCCGGAGACAGCTGATGGGGGCGGGCCCGCGATGGCGCGGCGGGGTGCGGGCAGCGGTGCGTCGCGTACGCGCGCACGCCGTGTCCCTGCTGCTCGCCGCGACCGCCGCCGGTGTGGCCTTCTTCGTGGCGGGCCTCGTCGTCGGGCCCGGTGACGCGGTGTTCGCGCCGGTGGCGGCGGTCGTCGCCACCGGGCTGTCCGCCGGTCAGCGGGTGCAACGCGCCACCGAGATCTCGATCGGCGTGGTGCTGGGCATCGTGGCCGCCGACCTGCTCACCCGCCTCATCGGGCTCGGCCCCCTCCAGCTCGCGCTCGCGGTGCTGCTCGCGATGGCCGCCGCTGTCGCGGTCCGACCCAGCGGGCTGATGTCCAATCAGGCGGCTGTCGCAGCCGTGGTCGTTGTCGCGCTGGTCCCGCTTCTCGACGCCGACCCCTGGGTCCGCGTCGTCGACGCCCTCATCGGCGGGGCGGTGGCGGTGGTCCTCAACGCCGTGGTCCCCGTCGACCCCTACCGTTCCGCCCGGTCCGCGGTGAGCGGGGTGGTCGAGGACTACTCGGCTGTCCTCCGGCGGCTCGGCGGCAGCCTGCGCACGGGCTCGCTCAGCGAGGCGGAAGCGTCCCTCAACGACATGAGCTCGCTGGACAGTGTCCGCGATGACCTTGGTGATGCCCTCGCCGCCACCCGCGAGCGCATCATCCTCAGCCGCACCACACGCCGGGAGCGGAGGCAGAGCATCCGGGGTTTCGAAGCTGTCGCCGAGCGGGGCGACATCCTCGTCGCGACGGGTCGTGGGCTGTGCCGCGCCGGGGCGAACCTGGTGCGCCACGCGGGCGAAACCTCGGGGGTCACCGATCAGGTGCGCCGGGGGCTGGCGAGGGCGGTCGATGAGCTCGTCGTAGCCGTGGAGCAGCTGCCCCGGCTCGACACCGAGGAGGGGGCGGACCGTGCCCGGCAACTCGCGCTGCAGGCCGCCACCACGGCCTCCGGGCAACGGCCGGTCACCCAGGCGTCGGCCGTGATGGTGGGACAGATCCGCTCCGCCGTGGTTGACGTTTTGCGGATCACCGGCCTGGAGCAGGCCGCCGCCGTCGCCTGCCTCGAGGAGGCGGCGGGGCGGGCCGACGTGGACGGGTGGTGACGCCGGGGGCGTCGATAAGCACCTACGTCAGGAAAGGATCCTTCCGGTACTCCGCGAGAAGTTCGTGTCCGTCCTCGCCGAGGAGGGTGCGCACGCCGTAGACCTCCTCGCGGCGGGCCTGCGCGAGCGGAGCGGCGGTGCCGTGGGAGAGCACGTGCTCCTGGGGGCTGAGCTGGCGGATCGCCATGCCGGCGACGCGGTCGGGGTGCTCGAAGATGAAGTCGCCGTAGGTGAGGGGGTCGTGCTGGCCGTCGTCACCCACGAGCAGCCACTTGATCTCGGGGTATTCGATGATGAGGTTGCGCAGCTGCACCTTCTTGTGCTCGACGCCCGAGCGGAACAGGCCGGTGGGGGTAGGGCCCCAGTCGGTGAGCAGCAGCGGGCCCTTCGGCAAACCGTGGCGGTCGAGGAAGTTCACTAGGGTGTCGAAGGTGTTCCACGCGCCGGTGGAGAGGTAGAAGACGGGGGTCTCTGGGTGGTCGCGCAGGAGCTCGGCGTAGAACTCGGCCATGCCGTCGACGGGCTGGCGGGTGTTGGTCTTTTTCACCCACGAGTTCCAGGCGGCGAGCATGGCGCGCGGCAGCCAGGTCACCAGGACGGTGTCATCGATGTCGGAGATGAGACCGTACTTCGCGTTCCTATCCACAATGTGGACCTGTGCCTTCGTCGGCTCCGCCCCCTCGGCCTCGATCGTGGCCTCGTGCCAGCCGGGTTCCAGACCATGATCGTGCACGAGGACATCCAGGTAGCCCTGGTCGTTCGTGTGTGACTCGATGGTCTTTTCGCCGAAGTGCACCGTAATGGGGACCTCCTCCAGCGAGTAGGTGATGAACTGGCGCCACCCGCGCTGGACCTCAGTGGACGGCGGCTCCGGATCCTGCAGGGTGAGACGCCCGAGGACGTGGACCCGCTTTTCACTGCCGTAGCCGTAGAAGCCGGTGATGGTCGGCTGCCAGCCCTTCGCTTCTTTTCGACGCACTCCCACGTCGTTGATCTTGCCTTCAATCGTGCGCGCAATATCGGCGATTCCCATGCTCCGAATATTACGTGATTATCCGGTGAAGAAATCAGCGGAGGAGATCCAACTGCGTATCGCTTGGGCCCTCACCGGCGACCCGGAGCTGGGTGCCCTCAAGCGTGTACGAGGCTTTAAACGGGGCGGTGAAAGGGTCGAAGTAGTTCTCGCCCCAATCGCGCCACGTGACGGTGAGTTCGTTGTCGGCCGCACGCTCGACACCCACCAGGCGGGCCCGCACCACCGGGGCAGGCTCGGTGATCAACTCCGACCCAGCGAAGAAAATGACCGCCTCTGACTGGGTCTCGCCTGCACCGGGCCCGGGGGCTTGTTCCTGGCCCCAGATGCCCGTCAGCTGCACCCAGCTCAGTTGAGCGCAGGGATCGAAGTGGTCGGCGACGACATCGAAATGCCACCAGGCGCCGGTGTCAGCGGTGTCGGTTGCCGCGATCCGCCCGGTGTTGAGGTGCCGCCCGAAACCGGTGGCTGCCAGCGCGGTGTCCCGACAGGATTCCTCCGCGGTGGCAGCCGTGGTCAGGGTCGGTTCCGGCGGGGCGGGGGAGCTCGTTCCGCAGGCGGTGAGGATGAGGCCGACGATGAGGAGAGCGGGCGTCGATAAGCGCATATATACATCTCACCACATCTAGGATGGCCGCTATGAACACTTCCTTCACACAGGTTCCGGGGGTCGGTCGGCCGGCCCGCGACGCCTTGACCGCCGCCGGCTACCCCGACGTGGCATCCCTCGACGGTGCCGAGTGGGAGCAAGTGCTGGCACTGCACGGTGTGGGTGTGCGGGGTCTGGAAAGGCTCCAGGCGGCGCTGCTCGAACGCGGCCTGAGCATGTCCGGAGCCCCCGAACCGGAACAGCGGACCGCGGAGTGGAGCCGCGGCAATACCGGTACCAACTCCCCGGACCTCAAGACGGCGAAGACGCAGGAGTCGCCGGAAAGCTACGTCGAGAAGCTGGAGGGGCGCCGCCGGGAACACGGGAAACTGCTTCTGGAGATCTTCTATCGTGCCACCGGGGAGCAGCCGGTGATGTGGGGGCCGAGCATGATCGGCTACGGGCAGACCCACTACAAATACGCCACTGGCCGGGAGGGGGACACCTTCCACGTCGGCTTCAGCCCGCGGAAAGCGAAGATCTCCCTGTACGGCTTGCAGGGGCTACCGCGTTCGGAGGAACTGCTGAGCAAGCTGGGGAAACACCAAACAGCGGTGTCGTGTGTGTACGTGAACAAACCGGAGGACATTGACCTCGACGTCCTCGAAGCACTGATCCGGCATGCCTGGGAAACTGATCCGGGGAGCTGCTAAAACAACTCCCCAACAACTCTGCAAAGGAACACCATGACTGACACTTTTCTTAACTATCCCGGCCTCACCGTCCTCCGCGACCTCCTCGGCGCGCAGTTACGCGCTTTCGGCACGGACCTGGAACTCGACGACCAGGTCGGTGCCTTCGGGGCGTGGCTGGACACCGATCGCGGCGTGGTGGAGCTGGAATTCGTCGAGCAGGTCGTGGATTTCGCCGACGGCGAGCGCGTCGAGTCTGTTCTGGAGGCCCGTGCGGGCGTGGCCGACGGCGAGGCCAATGACCTGGTCGGCACCATCACCGGAATCGACCGGATCCAGGACAAAGTGGCCCTGATCAACAAACTCAGCGGGGAGCAGGAATGGGAGTGGTGGCGCGACTCCGGGATCCGGGTGCAGCTGGATACCGGCCAGCAGCTGGTCATCCACTGCAAGTCCCCGGTGAGCATTGAGGTGGCTATGCTCACCGGCCCCGACGTGCAGCTGCCGACACCGCCGCGCGACTACCAGGAAGGTGAGAAGCGGCGCTACGACTACGAGCGTCGCGAAGTTGCCCTCTAGCCCAGGAAAGCCTCGTGGTAGGTGACGGTGCCGGTGGGCAGGGCATCGGCGGCCAGCGGCCGGGCCCGGCAATACTGCTGCTCAATAAGTGGGAACTCCAACTTTGGCGCCTCCACAAACACGAAACGCTCCAGGAATGCCGGGTCACCGACGGACACGGCACCGGCCGCGCCCATCTCCCGCAGCTCATCGAGTGCGCGCTGCATGAGCAGCGAACCGATGCCCTCGCCCTGGCGCTCCGGGGCGACGCTGATCGGCCCGATATGGAACCAGTTCGCGGTGCCGTCGCTCATCGTCACCGGCGACGCCGCGATGTGGCCCACCAGTGATGCGCCCTTGACCGCCATGAACGAAAAGGTCAGCGCGTCAGTGTCGCGGAGCCTTTCGACGATCTCCGCTTCCCGCTGCCGTGAATAGGGCTTGTCCGCGAACGCCCGGGACGTGAGATCACGGATCGCCGGGATGTCTGCCTCGGCCTCGCGGCGAATGGTGAAGCTATTCATGCCCTAAGCATACGACCTTCAGAGTCGGGCATCTGGGTCAGGAAGCTCAAGGAACTCCTTGCCGCCGGCAGAAAGGACGAAACGACCTGCAGTGAGGTCCTTGAGGAGACGGGGTGAGCTCACCCCGGAATTCCCCAGCAGTTTGGACATATTCCCCTCTTTTGTCCAAGTTGAGCAGTTCTGGTGCGGGGAGTTTAGCTATTGCGCCGCGGCCGCCCACGCCTGCCGGAGACGCTCGTATCGCCGGGGATCCAGAAACGCCAAGGCGCGTCGACGTTCTTCGAGATACCGATCCGCGGCCCCGCCACCCACTCCGGTGCCTCCTCCGGCAGTTCCAGCGTCACCGGCGTGCCATTGTCCTCCAGCGATAAACCCAGCGTCTTCCCCAGGTTGCCGGGGCCGGAAGCGAGGCGGGCGGCGGGGACGTCACCGCGGCGTCGATAAGCAATATCGTGTCCGGCAACCACCTCCCCGGCCCGCAGCAGACACCCCTGTCCCGTGCCCTCCGGGGCGCAGACTATATTGCCCGCCAGGTGGATGCCGTAGGAGAGGTAGACGTAGAGCCGGCCCGGCGGGCCGAACATCGCGGCATTGCGCGGGGTCATGCCGCGGTAGGTGTGGGCGGCGGCGTCCTCCGCGCCGAGATAGGCCTCCACCTCGGTCAACCGCACAGACACACCGCCGTGGGTGATCACGCAGCCGAGCAATTCGGGGGCGACGACATCGGCCGGGCGGGAGAAATCGATCATGGCGCCCCAGTGTATTTACGTAGAGTGGGGGCATGAAAGCTGTGTTGTTCGACCTCTTCGGGGTGCTGCTGCACGAGCGCACCGACGCGGGACGGCGCCGCGTGGAACGCGCCGTCGGTGGGGACGCGGCCATCTGGCCCATCTACGAAGACCTGCGCCCCGCCTATGATTCCGGCGACGTCAGCGACGAGCGCTTCTGGCGCCAATTGCAGGTACGCGCCGGGCTCGAGCCCTTCGACATCAGCGAAGCCGTCGCCGCCGACTGGGAATCCTTCATGGAGGAGGACCCCGAGATGGTCGAGCTGGCGCTCTCGCTTATCGACGCCCGCGTCCGTACCGGCGTCCTCTCCAACCTCCCCGCCGGCCTGGCGAAACGCGCCCGCGCCGAACACGCGTGGCTGGGGAGCTTCGATGCGGTGACGATGTCCTGCGATATCGGCCTCATCAAGCCGGATCCGCGGGCCTTCGCCGTCGCGCTCGACGCCATGGGGGTGGCGGCGAAGGATGTACTCTTCGTCGACGCGGACCCCGCCAATGTCGCGGTCGCCGCCGAGTTGGGTATGCCGACCGTGCGTTTTGACGGCATTGAATCAGTCAAGGAGGCACTGTGATAATCGAGTTCGAGGGCAAGGCTCCCCGGATCCACCCCTCGGCGTGGATCGCGCCGACGGCCGTCATCATCGGCGACGTCGAGATCGGGCCGGACAGCTCCGTGTTCTACGGCTGCGTCCTCCGCGGCGACGTCAACACCATCCGCATCGGCGCCCGTACCAACATCCAGGACAACTCGGTGCTGCACGTCGACCGGGACGCCCCCTGCACCCTCGGCGATGACGTCACCGTCGGGCACATGGCTCTCGTGCACGGCACGACCGTGGGGGACGGGACGCTCGTCGGCATGAAGTCGGCGCTGCTTTCGCGCTCGGTCATCGGCTCGGGTGTACTCATCGCCGCCGGAGCCGTGGTGCTCGAGGGCTTCGAGGTCCCCGACCGCACGCTCGCGGCCGGCGTGCCGGCGAAGATTCGCCGGGAGCTGGAGCCGGAGCAGTACGAGGGCTTCATCCCGCACGCCGGCCGCTATGTCGACCTGTCGAAGCGGCACGCGGCGTTGGACGCTACTCGGTGACGAGTGACTGCACGCGGGCGTCGATGTCGTCACGCACGAGGCGCATGCGCTCCATGCCGGTGATCCCGCGCTCGGAGGGCTCGTCGGTGACCCAGCGCTCGAGCCCTCCGGTGGCGTCCTCAGGGAGTTCCAGCTGGGCGTCGGCTCCGAGGATGATGACGTGGTCGACGCGGCGCAGCAGGTCCTCGTCGACAGCCTTCGGGGTGCCGCCGGACATGTCGGCGCCGATCTCGGCGATGGCCGCGACGGACTCGGCGTTGAGCCTCGACCCCGGTTTCGTGCCAGCGGAGTGGATCTCCCAGCCGGGGGCGTGCTTCTCCGCCAAGGCGGCGGCCATCTGGGACTTGCCGCCGTTGCCGACGCAGATGAACAGGACAGAACTCATGAGTGCACCAGTTCCTTCTCGGAGGGGAGTGAGGGGTCGCCGGGGTAGAGGCGCGGCCCCAACCACAGCATGAAGTAGACGAGGCCGACGAGCACAGGGACCTCGATGAGGGGGCCGATCGTGCCGGCCAGGGCCTGCGGGGAGGTGGCGCCGAAGGTGCCGACACTCACCGCGATCGCCAGCTCGAAGTTGTTGCCCGCCGCGGTGAAGGCGACGGCCGCCGACCTCTCGTAGTTGAGGCCGACGATCTTCGTGGCCGCCACGGAGATGAGGAACATGCCCACGAAGTAGCCGAGCAGAGGAATCGCCAGGCGGGCGACGGTCCACGGCTGGCTGGTGATCTTCTCGCCCTGCAGGGAGAACAGTAGGACGATGGTGTACAGCAGTCCGATGAGCGCCAGCGGGGAGATCCTCGGGATGAACACGGTGTTGTACCACTCGCGCCCCTGGAGGCGTTCGCCGAACATGCGGGAGGCCGCGCCGGCGGCCAGGGGGATGCCGAGGAAGACCAGTACGGAGATGACGATGGACCAGAAGGAGAACTCCGCGGCGGTGGTGGGCAGGCCCAGCCAGGTGGGCAGGATCTGCAGGTAGAACCATCCGAGGACACCGAACATGAGGATCTGGAACACCGAGTTCACGGCGACGAGCACGGCGGTGGCCTCGCGGTCACCGCAGGCCAGGTCATTCCAGATCAGCACCATGGCGATGCAGCGGGCCAGGCCGACGATGATGAGGCCGGTGCGCAGCTCGGGCTGGTCGGGCAGGAAGATCCAGGCCAGCGCGAACATGAAGGCGGGGCCGACCAGCCAGTTGAGCAGCAGAGAGGTGATCATCAGAGGGCGGTCGGCGGTGATGCCGGCGGCCTTGTCGTAGCGCACCTTCGCCAGGGGCGGGTACATCATTACGAGGAGTCCGAGGGCGATGGGCAGGGAGATCTGGCCGATCTCCAGGGAGCTGAGGATCTCGGCGATGCCGGGGACGGTCCGGCCGATGATGAGGCCGGCGGCCATGGCCAGCAGAATCCAGGCGGGGAGCCAGCGATCAAGGAAAGACATGGGAACCTCTCGTATTGATGGTTGTCAATGTGATCGTACTATGCTGGAGGCATGGATGACTGCTGCGCGCTCAACTCCGGCCCTCTCTCCGACGACGAGGCCGCCCACTACGCGAAGCTGTTCTCCTGCGTCGCCGAACCGGCCCGCCTGCGGATCCTCTCCGAGATCGCCGGCTGCGGCTGCGACCCCGTCACTGTCAATGAACTCGCCGAGCGCATCGGCCTCAGTCAGCCGACCATCTCGCACCACCTTAAGAAGCTCACCGAGTGCGGACTCATCAACCGCGAGCAGCAGGGTAAAACCGCCACCCACACCGTCGTTCCCGAGGCCTTCGCGGAACTGCGCGGCGTCCTCCAGTTGGACTGACGTGCACGAAGTTATCATCGTCGGCGCCGGGCAGGCGGGCCTCGCCACGGCGTACTACCTCCGTCGGCAGGGCATCACCCCGCTGCTTATCGACGCCCACCCCACCCCCGGTGCCGCCTGGCACCACGCGTGGCCGTCGATGACCCTGTTCAGCACCGCGGAGTTCTCCAACCTCCCCGGCATGCCGATGCCCGCCTACGACGGCTTCCCACCGGCCAGCCACGTCATCGACTACCTCGCCGCCTACGAGATACGCTACGACCTGCAGGTCGAACGGCCCGTCACGGTGGAGAAGGTCACCCACGACGGCGCCGCCTTCACCCTCCACGCCAGGGAACGGCAGTGGCGGGCCCGCCAGATGGTGGCGGCCACCGGCACGTGGTCCGCGCCCTTCGTGCCCGCCTACCCGGGCACGTTCGACGGTGAGCAGTGGCACTCGGCGAACTACCCGGGGCCGGAACGGTTCGTCGACAAGCAGGTCGCGGTGGTGGGCGCGGCGAACTCCGCGGCGCAGATCGCCGCGGAACTCAGTGAGGTTGCCGACGTCACCTGGTACACGCGCGCGGAGCCGCGGTGGATGCCCGACGACGTCGACGGGCGCGTGCTCTTCCGGCGCAACCGCCTGCGCGCCCTCGCGATCCTGCGCGGTGAGGACGACCCCGGGGCGGACTCGGACCTCGGCGACATCGTCGTCCTGCCCGCCGTGAAGGCGGCCCGCGATGCCGGTCGTCTGCCCACGACCCCGCAGTTCCGCAGCCTCGACGAGCTCACCGCCGAGCACCTCATCTGGTGCACCGGCTTCCGGCCCGCGCTGCGCCCCTTCCGCGGGGTGCTCGACCGGGGCCTGCCGCTGCACCTGGTCGGCTACGGCGACTGGCTGGGCCCCGGCTCAGCGACCCTCGCCGGCGTCGGCCCCTACGCTAAGCGCGTGGCGGCAGCAGTCGCACATTATCGATGAGGCGCGTCCCACCGACGTGGATCGCGGCGACCACAAGGGCGCCGTCGCCGACCTCGGTGACCGGCAGCAGCGTGGCGGCGTCGACGACCTCGAGGTGGTCGAGCTCCACGCCTTCGGCACCGCGCAGCGCGGCGCGGGCACCCTCGACATCGAGCGGCTCGCCCGCAGCGGCGCGTTCCCGCAGCGCCGCCAGGGTGCGCGGCAGCACGAGCGCCTGCTCCCGGGCCTCGGAACTCAGGTGCTGGTTGCGGGAGGATTCCGCCAGCCCGTCGGCGCCGCGGATGATGGGCACGGGGCGGATACGCAGGTCGAAGTTGAGGTCGGCCACCATGCGCTGGATGATCGCCAGCTGCTGGGCATCCTTCTCCCCGAAGTAGGCCCGGTCGGGGCGAACCAGGTGGAAGAGCTTGGCCACCACCGTGGTCACGCCGTCGAAATGCCCCGGGCGGGAGGCTCCCTCGAGGCGCTCGCCCATCTCTCCGGAACGCACCCACACCTGCGGCAGCCCGCCGGGGTACATCTCCTCGACCGTGGGGGCGAAGACGACGTCGACGCCGAGAGACTCCAGGTAGGCGACGTCGGAGTCGAGGTCGCGTGGGTAGTGGCGGTAGTCGTCGCAGTCGCCGTGATCGCTGAACTGCAGCGGGTTGACGAAGATGCTCACCACCACCGATCCGTTCTCCTCGGCGGCCAGGGACACCAGGCGGCCGTGGCCGGAGTGGAGGGCACCCATCGTGGGCACCAGGCCCACGGAGCCCTCCAAGTCCGCCACGGCGGACCGCAGCTGCGCGACCGTCCGCGCGACGACGGTCACTTCTCGTCCCCGAAGGACTCGGCGGCGTTGGGGAAGTCGCCGGACTCGACGTCGGCGAGGTAGGCGCGGGCGGCGTCGAGAAGCACGGAGCCCACGTCGGCGTACTTCCGCGCGAAACGCGGGGTGCGGCCGCGGGTGAGGCCGAAGGCGTCGGTCCACACGAGGACCTGGCCGTCGGTGTCCGGGCCGGCGCCGATGCCGATGGTCGGGATCTCCAGCTCGCGGGAGATTTCGCCTGCGATGCCCGCCGGGACCATCTCGAGGACGACGGCGAAGGCACCCGCCTCCTGCACGGCGAGGGCGTCCGCGCGCAGCTGGGCCGCCGCCGCGCCGCGCCCCTGGACGACGTGGCCGCCGAGGGCGTGCTCGGACTGCGGGGTGTAGCCGATGTGGGCCATGACGGGGATGCCGGCGTCGACGAG
>NZ_JAUNUG010000025.1 GCF_030538285.1 Corynebacterium sp. | reverse complement strand
CGTTTGGCAGACGCTGGGGTCGGTCTGCGCAACGTCAGACGGGCCGGCGCCCTTAGACCCAGAATCCTGGCCCTAAGCGTGGGTGACCGTCTGACGTTCGGCAGACCCGTGGACGAAGGAAGCCCCGCTGCGGGGGCAGCGGGGCGTCGAGAAGCAGGGAGCTAGCCGAGGAACGCCTTGTCGGAGAGCGTGGCGCCCTTGATGTTCGCGAACTCCTGCAGGAGATCACGGACGGTGAGCTTCGCCTTCGTCTCCGCATCGGCTTCGTAGACGATGCGCCCCTCGTGCATCATGATGAGGCGGTTGCCGAGGCGGATGGCCTGCTCCATGTTGTGGGTGACCATGAGAGTGGTCAGCCCACCATCGGCGACGATGCGCTCGGTCAACCCGGTGACCAACTCAGCGCGCTGGGGGTCGAGGGCGGCGGTGTGCTCGTCGAGAAGCATGATCCGGGGGTTGGTGAAACCGGCCATCAGCAGAGACAACGCCTGGCGCTGGCCGCCGGAGAGCAATCCCACCTTCGCGGAGAGGCGGTTCTCCAGGCCCAGTTCCAGGGACTGGAGCTTCTCCACGAACTCCTCGCGCCGCTTCTTAGTCAGACCGCGACCCAGGCCGCGGCCCTTGCCGCGCAGCAACGCCAGCGAGAGGTTCTCCTCGATGGTGAGGTTCGGGGCAGTGCCCGCCAGCGGGTCCTGGAACACGCGGCCGACGAAGCGGGCGCGCTTGTGCTCGGGAAGCTTGTTGACTTTCTTGCCGTCGATGAGCACGGTGCCCGAGTCGACGAACAAACGGCCCGCCACAGCGTTGAGTAGCGTCGACTTGCCGGCACCGTTGGAACCGATGACGGTGATGAAATCGCCTTCGTCGAGTGTGAGGTCGACGCCGTCCAAGGCGACGCGCTCGTTGACGGTCCCGGAGAAGAAGGTCTTGGAGATGTTGTCGATAGTGAGCATCACGCAGCCACCTTCGCCCCGGTCGCAGCCGCCGGTTTCCTGTTGAAACGGGACGTCAGGCCCTTCCAACGTGGCACCAGCAGCGCCACGATGACGAGCAGAGCAGTGATCAGCTTCATGTCGTTGGGGTCGAGGCCGACCTGCAGCGCCAGGAAGATGATGAAGCGGTAGAGCACGGCACCGATGATGACGGCGATGACCGCCAGCCACAGGAAGCGTTGTCCGAAGATCGCCTGGCCCATGATCACGGATGCCAGGCCGACGAGGATGAGACCGATACCCATCGAGATGTCGGCGAAGCCCTGGTATTGGCCGACGAGCGCGCCGCACATGCCGACGAAACCGTTGGACAGTGCCAGGGTGAGGGTCTTGGTGAAGTCGGTGGACACGCCGAAGGAGGTGATCATAGGTCCGTTGTCGCCGGTTGCCCGGATCGACAGGCCCAGGTCGGTGGTGAGGAACCACACGACGACCAAGCCGAGCAGCAGGACAACCGCGAGCAGGATGCCCGCACCGGCCCAGGTTCCCAGGATGCCGGCCTCACGCAGCGGCGTGAACACGGTTTCCTGGCGCAGCATGGGAATGTTCGCGCCACCCATGATGCGCAGGTTGATCGACCACAGGCCGATCATGGTGAGAATACCCGCGAGGAGGCCGTCGATACGGCCCTTCGTGTGGAGCAGTCCGGTAATGACGCCGGCAAGAAAGCCGGTGACAAATCCGGCGAGCGTGGCCAGCAGCGGGGGCCATCCGTTGAGGATGCCCACCGCGGCAGTCGCCGCACCCGTGGTGAAGCTGCCGTCGACCGTCAGATCGGGGAAGTTGAGGACACGGAACGTCAAGAAGACGCCCAGTGCCATCACCCCGTAAATGAGGCCGAGCTCGACGGACCCGATCATACGGTCTCGGCCTCGTCGAGGATCTCCTGCGGGATGGTGACGCCGAGACGCTCCGCGGCGTCCTCGTTGATGACGTAGGTGAACTCGGTGGCCTTCTCCACGGACATGGTGGCCGGATCCTCACCGTCGCGCAGGATGCGCACGGCCATCTCGCCGGTCTGGCGACCGAGCTCGGTGTAGTCGATGCCCAGGGTGGCTACGGCGCCGCCTTCGACGGTGCCGGCTTCGGCGGCGATGACCGGGATCTGCTTCTGCTCGGCGACCTGGACCAGGGAGGCGATGCCGGCGACGACCATGTTGTCGGTCGGGACGTAAATGGCGTCGACGTCGCCGAGGGCCTCGACGGCCTGCTGGATGTCGTTGGCGGTGGTGACGGTCTGGGTGACGATCTCCAGGTCACGCGGGCCCGCGGCCTCCTTCGCCAGGTCGACCTGCACCTGGGAGTTGACCTCACCGGAGGCGTAGACGATGCCCACCTTCTCTGCATCCGGGACGAGCTCCTTGAGCAGGTCCAGCTGGTCCTCGATCGGGGCGACATCGGAGGTGCCGGTGACGTTGGCGCCCGGGGCTTCCTCGGAGTCGACCAGCTCGGCGGAAACCGGGTCGGTGACGGCGGTGAACAGGACCGGGATGTCGGTGATGTTCTGGGCGGTGGCCTGCGCGGCCGGAGTGGCCACGGACAGCACCAGGTCGAGGTCCTTGCCGGCGAACTGCTGGGCGATGGTCAGGGCGGTGGCCTGCTCGCCGTTGGCGTTCTGCTCGTCATAAGAGACCTCGACGCCAGCCTCTTCCAGGGCCTCCTTAAAGCCTGCGGTGGCGGCGTCGAGGGCGGGGTGCTGGACGAGCTGGTTGATGCCGATGGAGTAGGCATCATCACCGGCGGCTGCGGTGGTGCCCGAGTCGGTGGACTCGGTCTCGCTCGTGCAGGCGGTGAGGAAAAGTGCGGCGGCCGCGAAGCCAGCCACTACCTTGGTGCGTGAGAACATGGGGGTTCCTTCCAGGGGCCAAGTGTGACGTGTTACGTGGATAAACTTACTTGTTCACGCCATCACTCGGGCAATTACCCTCCGATCACCCCCGCGCTATCCTCCGAAAGCTTGGGTTCCCGGGCGCGGCTCGCCCGGTTCGGCCGTTGGCGGGGGCACTGGCTCACGCACGACGAGGCAGCCCGGCTCAATGGTGATGGTGAAGGCAGTGACCTTTCCTACTTCGTCGCCGTCGACCTCGAAGGTCTCGGGTGTGGGCACAGAGACCTCGAGGCGGCGGGCGGTGGCGTATTGCAGCTGCTCGATATCGTCGGAGCCACCGGTGATCTGCTCGTCGCGGCGACGCAGTCGGTTGAGCACTTTCCGACCCATCTGGGAGGCCAGGCGACCGACGATGAGTCCCCAGCCGGCCAGGCCCTTGGGACGCATGGCGACGAGGTCGAAGTGGCCGTCGTTGGCCACGGCGTCGGGAAGCAATGGGACGCTGGCGACCAGATCACCGCAGTTGCCCACGATCAGTGAGTGGACGCGGGTGCGGCGGGTGGGCCCGTCGTCGAGGCGCCAGGTCAGATGCAGCCGGCGGCCCCCGGTAAGTGATTTGGCGATGGCCACCCCATAGGCCAGGAAGCCGATCTTCTTCTTCAGGTCGTCGTCGGTATTGACGATCATCTGGGCGTCGAGCCCCACGCCCGCCATGACGACGAAGTCGATCTCCTCGGATTCGCCGTCCGGCCGGGTGAGCAGGGCGGTGCACACGTCGATGTCGGTGTCACGGCCGGCGAAGGCGGTTTCGATCGCCTCCGGGACATCCAGCGGCAGCTTGAGGTTGCGGGCCAGCAGGTTGCCGGTGCCCATGGGGATGATCGCCAGAGTCGAGTCGGTGCCGCGCAGGGCGGCGGCCACGGAACGGACGGTGCCGTCCCCGCCGGCGGCGAAGACCATGTCGTAGCCTTGTTCGGCGGCCTGCTGGGCGGGGGCGAAACCGGGGTCCTCGACGGTGGTTTCCCAGAAGGTCGGCTCCTGCCAGCCGTGACGGTCGGCTGCGTCGATGACCTGCTGCTTCATCTCCTCCGGTTCACCCTTGACGGGGTTGAACACTACCGCGACTCGCCGCGATCCATTGCCACTCATGAATACAACGCTACACGCCGAAGAATGCCCGCACCTCCGCAGTCGCTTCCTCCGGCCAGACGTGTGCGCCGCCGCCGACACGCATGTGTACCAGCGGAAGTTCACATCCCTGCCAGTGTTGGACAATGACGTCCTGGTTGCGGCGGGTCATTGTTGAGCCGTGGCAACCATTGGTTTCCGCGATACGGTCCAACACCGCGGGCACAGATTCATAGCGGGTGCCGTGGCGGGTGCCGCCGTAATAGCTGATGGTCCGGTCATTCGTGCCGTGGACGTCGAGCCGCGCGACCGGTTCTGCAGCGCAGTCAGCGTGGATCTTCTCGTAGTAGGCAGCGCCTACCGGGGCCACCGCCCGAAAAGTCTCCGGCATCCGGCAGCCGAGGTAGGCGGCGAATCCCCCGCCGTTGGAGAAGCCCGTGGCGAAAAGGCGGGTGCGGTCGACGGGGTAGTCATCGTCGATGCGCTCGATGAGCGCGGTAATAAAGGCCAGGTCCTCCTCCGAGCTGGTGGTGGCATAGGGGGCGGGTGCCCAGGCCTGCTCCACCCCGTCGGGGTAGACCACGATGGTCTGCGCCTGGTTGAGCCCGCTGATCTGTTCCATCCGCTCGGCGGATTCGCGCCAGCCGTGGAACGCGAACACCACCGGCCACGGCTTCCCGCGGTGGAACCCGTCCGGGGTGGACACGCGGTAGCTCCGTCCGTTGAGTTCCCCTGTCACCGTTTCCTGATCCGAGCCGATGCTTATCGACGTCCCCGTCACCTCCTCCGGCACCGTACATCCGGCCAGCAGCAGAGTCAGTGCGATGACAAGCGCTCTCATGCGCGCCCCCGCGACCAGGCGGCCCACAGGTCGGTGTAGCGCCCGCCGTGTTCGACGAGTTCCTCGTGGCTACCGCATTCGATGACCCGGCCTTCCTCCATGACCAGCACCTGGTCAGCTCGGGCCGCCTGGTCGAGTCGATGGGCAACGACGAGCGCGGCACGGTCTCGGGTGACCACCTCGGCGGCGGCCTCGAGGTCCCCGGCTCCGGCGGAACCGGATTCGGCGGTGGCCTCATCCATGACCACGACCTTCGGGTCAAGCAGGAGGATCCGCGCCAGAGCCAGTTGCTGCGCCTCCACTGGGTCGAGCTGGTGTCCGCGGGAACCGATCTCGGTGTCCAGGCCATCGGCCAGCTGGTGGAACCAGTCGGCATGGACCTGGTCGAGGGCGTCGAGAAGCTCGGCGTCGCTCGCCTCCGGGCGTGCCAGGGTGAGGTCCTCGCGCAACGTGCCGGAAAAAACATGGACATCCTGGGACACCATCGCCAGCCGGGCCACACGCTCGGCGTCGGAGAGGGAGGAGACCTCGGTGTCGTCGACAAGCACGGAACCCTCGTCGGGGACGCGCAAACCGGCCAATAGCGCGGCGACCGTGGTCTTTCCGGCGCCGGATGCGCCGACGAGCGCCACGGTCTCACCGGGGCGGATCGAAAGGGAGACGTCGCGGACGGCCCAATCGCCGCCGTAGGAGAAGCTGACGTTGCGCATCTCGACGACGCCTTCCGGGGCCCGTGCGCCGGAGTCGGCGACCGGGGCGGGCGGATCGATGACCACACCGACGATGCGGGTGAGCGAGGCATAGGCGGACTGCACGGTGTCCAGCACGCGCATGAACATCATGAGCGGACCGCGCAGACGGATGAGCATGAGCATCGCTGCGGTGACCGCGCCGATGCTCAAATCCCCGTTGTTCACGGCCCACCAGCCGACGATGAGGCCGCCAGCGAGGATGATGAACTCGCCGACCGACATCCAGACCTGCAGCACGATCATCGTCAGGCGGGCGGAGAACCCGTGGTCTACCACCGCCTGGGAGGTGACCCGGATGCGTTCGTGCATCTCGGACTCCATCCGGTACGCCCGGACGGTGGCCTGCCCGTGGATCGCCTCCAGTAACTTGCGGGCGCGATCGGCCATGGAGGAACGCTCCGCCGCATAACGCCCCGGCGCCACCGCCAGGTAACGGCGCGAGGCCACCCAGTACAGCGGCGCCACGAGCACCAGGATGAGCAGGAAGCGCCAGTTCAGCGTGACCAGGGCTACCGCGGTGGCGACAATGGTGAACAAAGAACTCGACAGGATGGGCACCGTCTCCGTCACCGCTGAGGACAGCACGGCGACATCATCGGTGGAACGCGAGACCAGATCACCCGTGCCGGCATCCTCCACCCGGTGCACGGGCAGACCCAGCGCCGTACCCACCATCTCCTCACGCAGGTGCGCGATGACACGCTCCGTCAGGCGTGAGACGTAGAAGAATCCGGCGGCACTGAGCCCTGCCCCGGACACGGCCGCGGCCACGAGCCAGGCGACTGCCGTCCAGAGGGAACCACCCTCGATGACGATGTCCACGATCCGGCCCAGCTGCCACGGCACCGCGACCGTCGCCGCGGCACCCAGGCTGAGAAGCACCAACGCCAGCAGGCCCTGGGCCGGCGCGCCGGGCACACGCGCGATCTGACGGCCCACTTCACGGCGCACCTGGCCGAGATCGGCGAGCGGGAACCTCATACGATCACCTCATCGGCGACGGCCTTCCACGCCGGTGCGTCGGTGTAGACCACCGTGGTCCGGCCCTGTCGGGCGCGCGCCACGCGCTGACTGATACGGACCTCAGTCACCGAGTCGACTGCCGTCGTCGGGTCCTGCAGGATGAGGATCTCCGGGTCGGCGGCGATCGCCCGCGCCAGGGCCACGCGCTGGCGCTGACCGCCGGAGAGGTTGCGTCCGTTCTCCCCCACCTCCCGGTCGGGTCCACCGGGAATGTCCTCCACTGCGGCGACCTCCAGGGCGCGTCGCGCGAGCTCGGTGTCCGGGTGGACGTTGTCCAGGACGGAGCCGTCGAAAAGATCTGCCGCATGTGGGGCGACAACCACCCTATCCCGCGGGGCAAGGATGAGGTCGTCTGGCGCAGCTCCGGCGATCACGGTGAGCCCGGCAGGATAGTCGGGGGCCTGGAGGCGTTCCTCGCCGAGCAGGGGTGGTGCGCTGAGCACCTCGCGGATCCGCCGCCCGGAGGCCTGTGCTGCCGCCCAGCGCGAGGCGATGTTTTTGCCCAGCATGGTCATCGGCATGATGACGAACTGCGTCAATCCGATGGCGGTGATGAGCTCGCCGATACTCATCTGGCCCTCGAGTGCTAACCACGCCGCGGCGATGGCCACGGCGATGACATAGAGCGCCCCTGTAGCTTCGGTGACGGCGTTGAGGCGCGCCTGTGCGAGGTTGGCGTCGACGGTGCGCTCATAAGCCTCATCGGAAACACGCAGGTAGCGGCCACGCACGGTGTTCACCGCGCCGAGACCTTTGAGGATGCGCAGCCCCTGCACCACATCCGTGGCGGTTGCCGCCGCTCGGGCCAGCGCCGCCTGCCGCTTGCCCGAACGGCGCCGCAACGGGCCCGCCGCCAGCAACGCAATCCACACCAGCAACGGCCCGCCGATGAGGACTGCAATGCCCAGCGGCACGTTGATGTAGAGCATCATGATGCCCACATACAGCACCGAAGCGATCTCGGCGATGGGAAACACCGCCATAAAAACTGCGTCGGCCACACGCTGGGTGTCCGAGGAGGCAATGGACAACAGCTCTCCCGGGGTGCGGCGCCTTCCACCGACACCGCGGGAATCCTGGATGCGGTCGGTGACCTCCATACGCAGGTCATGTCCGATGACCAGGATCGAGCGGTTGAGCAGCCGCCTTCCGAACCAACTGGCGACCATGCCCACGGCGAAGACACCGGCCAGCACCCCGATCCACCAGAAGACACGATCCAGATCATCAATCGCCCGGCCGATGATCACCGGCGACAGCCCATTCGACAGGAAACTGATCGCCATGAAGATGCCCGCCGGTACCGTCCAGCGCCAGCGCGAGAGAACGGTTTTCGGAAGCCACCTAGGATCATCGGCGGCGGGAAGTCGGGACATGATCGGCTATCTTACTTGGCGTGAGTGACTCCCCCGCTTTCCGCCAGGCTTCCACCAAGGACACCCCGGAATTCACCGACGCCGCGCACCGCCGCGAGTCCGCGTGGGCGTTTCGCCAGGGCGCCGACACCTACGACGAGGTGCGCCCCGGCTACCCGCCCGAGGTTGTCTCGCTTCTCGACGACCACCGCATCGTCGCCGATCTCGGCGCCGGCACCGGCAAACTCACTTCCTTGCTTGTCGACGCCGGGCACGACGTCGTGGCCAGCGATCCCTCACCAGACATGGTGCGGGTGCTGCGTTCGCTTTTCGACGTCCCCGTCTGGCGCGCCACCGCCGAAGCCACCGCGCTACGGGCCGGGTCCGTGGATGCCGTGACCTGCGCGCAGACGTGGCACTGGGTCGACGCCGCGGAGGCGTGTGCCGAGCTGGATCGCGTCGTCCGCCCCGGTGGGCGCGTGGTCCTGGTGTGGAACAACCTCGATGTCTCCCACCCGTGGATCCTGCGCCTGGCGCGCATCATGCACTCCGGGGATGTGCAGCGCCCTGGCTTTGTGCCGGAGGTGCACGCACCGTGGCGGGTGTCGCGAGAGCTGCGCACCCGCTGGGTGCAGCACCTGCGGGTGGAGCAGCTTTTCGATCTCATGGCCTCCCGCTCCTACTGGCTGAAATCTTCTACTGCCGTGAGAGAGCGGATGACGGAGAACCTGCGCTGGTATCTTATCGAGCGCCTCGAGTACCAGCCCGGCCAGCTGCTGGCTATCCCCTACCGCACAGACGCGTTCGTGCTGGAGCGTTAAGCCTGCCCCTTCCCCCGCCCCTTCCCCAATGGTCGAGAGACGTTTACCGAGACCCCATTCCTCTCGAACATTGGAAACACCCGATGGACGGACCCTGTCCATCGCCTCTCGAACGTTTCACTCCACACCGAAACCGTCGATGCCGACCCAGAATGTCTCGCCCTCTGGGGTGGTGAACGTCGCCCGCTGACCGTCGTGCGCGAGCGAAAGATCGCCGTAGTGGTAGTTGCCCGGCTCAATTCTTTGGGCAAGGGACGTGGCCAGACCGATGTCCCCGGAACCGGTCCGCTCGACGGCAGGAGTGGGGCCTTCCAGATCGAACGAGACAATGTTGTCGTCGTCGGGGAAGTTGAGGTCGATGGCGTTGCCACAGGTCAGGGAGCCGGTGCAATAGATGGAGCCACCGTTGTCAAAACTCATGTGGAAGTACTCACCGATGATTGCACCCCCTAAGACCTGCTGGTGATCAGCCTGGTCAAAGAGGAGGACCTCGTCACCGCGGATGTCGAAACCCTCGCCCGAGTACATGTCCATACACCCGATGGCATCGGCCGCCGAGGAGAAACAATGGATAGTGCCCATAGGTACTACTCCACCGACCTCCAGCGCCTTACCCGCGGCCATGTGGCCGGGATAGCCGGAATCCCGCTGCTCCAGGAGGAAATGGTCGCGCACGTTGGACAACCAGACGAGCCCCTCGACCCCACCGCCCACGCACCCCCCGGACATGGGCCCGACCCTGCCGTAGGAATGCTGATGATTGAACTGGCATTCCACGGAACCGTCCGGAGACGTCATGTTGAATTGGCCGTCGCCGAATTCCGCGGCGTCGACCCGCGTGTAGTCGACGGCAGGCTCGGAGGCCTGCTCCGTCATCCATGTCGGTTCCTCGATACCCGGCGAACAGGCCGCCAGGGCGAGCGGAACTACGGCGGCAGTGCTCAGGAGTACTCTTCTCATACTTGCAGCCTAGGGGCTGACTGCGGGGCAGTGGTGCACCCCGCCGGAAGAGCCGCTCCCCTACTTCCGGGCGCGGCGCTCGCGGATACGCACCGCGATGCGCACCGGGGCGCCGTGGAAACCGAAGCGCTCGCGGAACTTGCGCTCCAGGTAGCGGCGGTAACCGGCGTCGAGGAAGCCGGTGGTGAACAGCACGATCACCGGCGGGCGGGTCGACGCCTGGGTGGCAAACAGCACGCGCGGCAGACGGCCGGCCTTCATCGGCGGCGGGTTGGCGGCGATGGCCTCGCGCAGCCAGTTGTTGAGCTGACCGGTGGACACACGCTTGTCCCAGCTCTCCAGGGCCTCGATCATGGCGGGTTCGAGGCGCTGGAGGGCGCGACCGGTCTGGGCGGAGATGTTGATGCGCGTCACCCACGGCAGGTGGGTGAGCTGCTGGTCGATCTCACGGTCGAGCAGGTCACGGCGGTCCTCGTCCATGAGGTCCCACTTGTTGAACGCGATGACCAGGGCCTTGCCCGATTCCAGGACCATGGACAGGACGCGCTGGTCCTGCTCGGAGATGGGCTCGGAGGCGTCGATAAGCATGACGCACACCTCGGCGGCGTCGATCGCGGCGCGGGTGCGCAGGGAGGCATAGTACTCGTGGCCCTGCGCGGTATGGACCTTCTTGCGCAAGCCCGCGGTGTCGACGAACTTCCACAATTTCTGTTCCAGCTGCACAAGCGAGTCGACCGGGTCGACGGTGGTGCCAGGCACATTATCGACGACCGAGCGCTCCTCCTTCGACACCTTGTTCAGCAGGGAGGACTTGCCCACATTGGGCTTACCGACGAGCGCAACACGCCGCGGACCCTCCGTGATCGAGGCGGCGCGCGGCTTCTCGGGGAACAGGCGCAGCACCTCGTCGAGGACATCCGCACCACCACGCCCGTGCAGCGCGGAAACCGGCCACGGGTCGCCGAGACCGAGGGCGTAGAACTCCGCCATGTCCGCATAGAGCGAGTCGGAATCGAACTTGTTGGCCACCAGGAGGACCGGGACGTCGGCCTTCTGCAGCATCTTCGCCATGACGGCATCGGTTTCGGTGATGCCGACCTTGGTGTCCACGACCATGACGATGACATCCGCGGTCTGCATCGCCACCTCCGCCTGGCGGGCGATGGCGCCGTGGATGCCCTTGACGTTGGGGTCCCAGCCGCCCGTGTCCTGCACGAAGTAGCGGCGTCCGCCCCACTCGGCGATGTAGGAGATACGGTCGCGGGTGACGCCGGGGAAGTCCTCGACGACTGCTTCTCGACGCCCCAGGAAGCGGTTGACCAGCGTCGATTTACCCACGTTGGGGCGGCCGACGATGGCGACGGTGCACAGCTCCTCCTCGAGGTGTTCGTTGTGCTCGACGCCGAGCTTCTCCTCGAGGGCGGCCCATTCCTCCTCGGTCATGTCCTCGAAGTCGAACTCCTCGAGGTCGGGGCCGTCGTATTCGACCTCCTCGATCTCGTCCTCGCCGGGGAAGACGAACTCCGTCTCCATCTCTTCGTATGAGTTGTCGTCGTTCATCGCTGCGACTCCTTCACAAGGTCGATGAGGGTCTCGAGCACCTGGTTGAGGGTCAACTCGGAGGTGTCGATGAGGTGGGCGTCCTCTGCGGGACGCAGGGGCGAAGTGGTGCGCGAGGAGTCCAGCTCATCGCGGCGGATGACATCGGCTAGCACGGTGGCGAAGTCCGCCTCCCGGCCGGCGGAGCGGTCCTGGTTGTAGCGGCGGCGGGCACGGATTTCCGGGGAGGCGGTGAGGTAGGCCTTGACGGGGGCGTCGGCAAGCACGACGGTGCCGATGTCACGGCCCTCGACGATCGCGCGGTGCGCCTCGGCGGCCAGGCGGCGCTGCAGGGCGACCAGGTTCTCGCGGACCTCCGGCACCGCGGAGACAGCGGAGACGTTCTGGGTGACCTCGCGGCCGCGGATCTCGGCGGCGACGTTCTCGCCGGCGAGAAGCACCTCAGTGGAATCCGGGTCATCGTTGACGGCCAGAGGCAGATCGCGGGTGGCCTCGATGACGGCGGCGGTGTCGGCGGGATCAACACCCGCGCGCAGCACCGCGAGGGTGGCCACACGATACATCGCACCGGTATCGACATACTTGGCGTCCAGACGCTTGGCCAGTGCGCGACACGTGGTGGATTTACCCGTTCCGGAGGGCCCGTCAACGGCGAGAATGAGACCGCCGTCAGGCATGTTGGAGAAGGTCACAGTTGCACCGCCTTGAACAGCGAGGTCAGTTCAGAGGTGTTGAGCGCACGCAGGGTGCCGGGCTTCTGCTCGCCGAGCTGGACGGTGTGGATCTTGGTGCGCACCAGGCGCTGCACCGGGAAACCGGCTGCCTTGAGCATGCGACGCACGATGTGCTTACGCCCCTCATGCAGCTCGATCTTCAGCAGCGACTGGCCCTCATGCGTATCGACGATCTGGACGTAGTCAGCCTTCGCCGGGCCGTCCTCAAGCTCGATGCCCTTCTTCAGGGTGGTGATCAAGCGGCGATCCGCTTCACCCAGCACCGTGGCCAGGTACGTCTTGGACACCTCATACTTTGGGTGCATGAGGCGGTTCGCCAGCTCACCGTCATTGGTGAGCAGGAGCAGACCCTCGGTGTCAGCATCGAGGCGGCCGACGTGGAAGAGACGCTGCCCGGAGACGATCTTCTCCGCGACGAGGTCACCGACGCACAGGCGCCCCTCATCGTCCGACATGGTGGAGAGCATGCCGCGCGGCTTGTTGAGGATGAAATAGTCCAGATCCTCGTTGACGTGGATTCGCACCCCGTCCACGCGGATGACATCCAGGTTCGGGTTGACGCGCACACCTTGCTTAGTGACGATCTTGCCATTGACCTCGACGCGGCCCTTCTCAATGAGGACCTCAGCGTGGCGGCGGGACGCGACACCGGCCTGGGCGAGCACCTTCTGCAGGCGCACCCCCTCCTCAGCGGCGTCATCGTAGAGCCAGTCAGCGCCCAGGCTCTCAGCGACGGAACGGGCGGAAACATTCTGGCGGCGGGCGGGGCGGGCGTTGGACAGCGGAATTTCGGAAGCCTTCAGCTTCTTGGGCTGTTGGTCCTTGTCCGGTGTGCCGTCACGGCGAGCGGGTGGAGTCACGTAGATCGTGTCCTATCTTGGGGTATGCAATTGGTTCCGCTCCACCCTACCGGAGGGCAACCATCAGAGCGGAAATCCACGGGCCCGGGTCCGGTAGAGCCTATGATGGCTCCGACTCCTGCAGAGTGGACAGACTCGGCAGCGCGGAATCCCTGAGAAAGGTCTCATTATGAGAGAGATTGACCGAACCTCATCCACACCGATCTGGTACCAGGTACTTCAAGACCTCAAGCAGCAAATAAACACGGGAAAACTTCCGCCCGGGACGAAGCTGCCCAGCGAGAAAGACCTCGCGGATCGCTACGACATCAGCCGGGTGACCCTGAGACATTCTCTGGGCGCACTGGCAGAAGACGGATTCATCAAACGGGTACACGGAGACGGAACATACGTCACTCAGAAACACCTTCCAGTTCAGCAGGAACTGGCCTTAACCGTTCCCTGGCGGACCAGGCTGGAGGAGGAAGGACGTCGGGTAGACGCAATCGTCACCAGAAATGACTCAACTCCCGCGATCCCCTCGGAAGTTGCCGCCATGTGCACTCAGACAGTTCACGAAACTGAGCTGGCCGGACCATTCATCATCGTTGAGCGGGTTCAACTTATCGACGGCTACCCGGTGGGGATCTCTCAGTCGTGGATACCGGGAAAACGCGTACCGGGTCTAACTTCCGACCACCCACTCATTGAGGGCTCGCTGTCTCGCAAACTCCGCGAGAACTTCCAGCTGGCTTCCCACACGATCGATAATCTGCTTTCAATCCAGTTGACAACTGTATACGAGACAGAACTGCTCCAATGTGACCCGGATGAACCTCTGTTCACCGTCGTTGCGGTGACGAGAGACAAGGACGATAAATTGATCCAACTTTCGCGGACCGTCTGGCTCAGCAGCCGTGTCAGGTTCCGCCAGGTACGCAAGAGCAGCAATGACAACCTCCTTCTCGGACCGTGAAAACACCCCAATACAGGGCAAACCTTCTCATTGCGAGCAAGTGAATTGAAGCTGAATTCAGTCAGCGGCAAGGCACATCCACGTGAACTGCAGGCTAACCGGGATGTCTTAGCAACACCGTCTCTTTGTCTCAAAATGCCACCACAAGGTTCAATTTTCGAGGTATCAACCGGCCACCACTAAGCCATCAAGTTTTCTGCATAACCTCTGGCCAAAGCCCTTTTACGGTTGAGGGGCACTACTTCCACTGCGATACTGATCGGGACTCTTTCACGACAACCCTGAAAGAGTTTGGCCCAGGCTTCGCTCGTCCTTCGAAACATCGGAAGCACGATCGAACCTTTCGCTATCCAGTGCCCGCGATCCGGTTGAGGATCGGGAGGTGCACTGCTCGACTACCTGAGGAGGGATCGGTTGGAGGCTCCACTTGTGGAAGTAAAGATGCCGGCTCGCTCTGGCCCGAGACGGAAACAGCCGCCGCAATTGTGGCCTGTTCTGTTCGTGCTTCCGGTCATCATTGTCTTTCTACTGTTCCAGTATTATCCACTACTTCGGACACTCATTATGTCCATGCAGGGGACGAATATCTTCGGTCAACCAACGGGCTTCGTGGGTTTCGAGAACTTCAGACTGATGTTCACTGACCCGCGTTTCCTCAGAGAGCTGTTCATTACGCTTGTGTACACCGTGGGATCCGTCGTCGGGAAGATTGTAGTTGGTCTGGCAATCGCCATCCCCCTTTCGGCTCGGCTGAAAGGAACTGTTTTTCTACGAAGCTTCGTGCTCATTCCCATGGCAATGTCTGTCGCCGCAACCGCTGTCGCTTTTAGGTCCATTCTGCAGCCGGTCAGTGGTCCTCTCGATCGGTTCCTGGCTTTTGTGGGAATCGATCAGCCGCCACGATGGCTAACTGATGAGACATGGGCACTGTTCAGCGTCACCACCGTCGAAGTGTGGTTCAGTATCGGATACGTCACGCTACTTCTGTTGGCCGCCTTGGACGGTGTCCCTGACGATGTGATGGAGGCCGGCTCAATGGATGGGGCCTCTGAGCTCAGGAAAATGTGGTCGATACAGCTACCGCTGATTTCACCCACTATCTTCTTCCTGATCATCACGTTGACGATCTTTGCTCTCCGTCAGTTCGCCATCATCAGCGTCCTGACCGGTGGTGGCCCGGGTGGAGCGACCACCACTCTGGTCATCGGAATCTACAACTCGGCCTTCGGAACAGGAACAGCAGATTACGGAGCAT
Organism: Corynebacterium sp.; assembly: GCF_030538285.1. Classification (GTDB taxonomy): domain Bacteria; phylum Actinomycetota; class Actinomycetes; order Mycobacteriales; family Mycobacteriaceae; genus Corynebacterium. The sequence continues at coordinate 25,646 of NZ_JAUNUG010000025.1, read as the reverse complement.
CTGCAGCTCGCGGCGTCATCCTCATGCTCATCGTCCTCGTGATCACCGCCATTCAGTTCCGTTTCATTGAGAGGCGGGTGCATTACTCGTGACCACCACCGTGAAATCCAGCCGTCGTAGTCCACAGAAGCGGGCCTTTCAGACCGGCCTCGTCGTCTACCTGTGGTTGATGACCTTCGTCATTTTGTTCCCGGTTCTCTTCGGCCTGTTGGGAGCATTCCAAACCCCAGCGGCATTGTCTCAGGGTGTCGTGGGATTCTTGACAAATCCCCCTACCTTCGACAACTTCGCCAGGGCCTTCCGAGCCGCGCCTCTGTTCGACCAGCTCATCAACACCGTGATCGTGACGATTGCGGAAACGGTCCTCGTTCTGGTGACGTCCATCTTGTTCGCTTACGCACTCGTGTTCAGCAAGATGCGGGGGAAGACGTGGTTGTTCATTTTTGTGATGATCACCCTCATGATTCCCGCCGAGGGAATCATCGTGGCAAATTACCTAACGATCACTCAGATGGGACTGTTCGACACGATCGTCGCGATCTTCCTACCCATGATCGCGTCGGGAACCGCAATCTTTCTCTTCCGGCAGGCGTTTCTGACCTTTCCCCGGCAGATCCATGAATCCGCCACCCTCGACGGAGTTGGGCCACTTCGGTTCATGTGGTCCTTCCTCATCCCTCTCAACCTCCCGACGGTCTTTGCCGTGACCGTCACCACTGCAATCGGCGCATGGAACAACTACATGTGGCCGCTGCTCATCACCAAATCCCCTGAAAACCGGACAGTCCAAGTAGGCCTGACCCAGCTGGCAGACGAGTCTGCCACTGATACCGGCGCCGTACTGGCCGGGCTGTTTGTAGTCACCATTCCCATGATTCTGCTCGTTCTGAGCAGCCGGAAGTTCCTTGCCAAGGGACTCACACAAGGATCGGAGAAATAGTCATGATCAAGTTTCACAAGAATTCAACCGCAGTCGCCGGTTTCTCGCTCGCCACGGCGCTGTTCCTTACCGCCTGTTCAGACAGCGGTGACACCGACGCCAACAACACCGACGCTTCGAATGGTGCACCGGCCGAAGCCGTGACCATCGAATTCTGGCATTCCGCCTCGGGCGCCTCGGCCGACATCATCCGCCAGCTCGTGGAGGAATTCAACGCTGAGAACGACGTCAACGCCACGGTCAACGAGATCTACCAGGGTTCATACCAGGACGCCATCGCCAGCCTGACCAACGCCGTCGGCACCGTGGACCTGCCCGATGTCATGCAGGTCACCGACACAAGCACCGGGTTCATGTACGACTCAGGCCTGGTCACCCCAATCGCCGATCTGGCTGAGGGTGAGATGGCCGATAACATCGAGGACCTGGTTCCGATCATCGACCAGTACTACACCTACGATGACAAGCTTCAGGCGATGCCTTTCCAGGTGTCCATGCCGGTCATCTACGCCAACGATTCCCTACTCGAGGAAGCCGGGCTGAGCACCGACAACGGCCCTGAAACCGTAGAAGAGCTCACCGAGTGGGCACAGACCATCAAGGATTCGACAGGTACCGCTGGCCTCACGCTGGGACTGAACTCCTACTGGCTTGAGGTCATGACCTCCTCGGCCGGAGAGCTGTATTGCACGCCTGACAACGGGTTGGGTGGAGAGCCGGCCGATGCAGTCAACTACTCCTCTGATGCTCAGATCTCGCAGTGGACGAACATGCAGGAGATCATTGAGTCTGAGGCCCTTCTCAATGTCGGTCAGCAGGGCTCAGAGGCGCAGAACGCCTTCGGCAGCGAAACCGCAGGCATGCTTATGGCTTCCTCCGGAAACCTCGGAAACGTCTCGTCCATGCTGCCCGACGGATTCACCGTGTACCCCTGCCCGATTGATCATGGGGACGGTGGTCTGGCCCCGAGCGGTAACGCCCTGTGGGTCATCGGACAGGACAAGGATGATACCCAGCAGTCGGCAGCGGCCGCTTTCGTCCAGTTCATGGGCAGCCCTGAGTCCCAGGCCAAGATCTTTGCAGCAACCGGCTACCTGCCGAACAGCACCGCTGCCATCGAACTCGCTCGCCCCGAGGCTTCTCCGCAGGCAACCGTGATCCTCGACCAGCTTGAGTCGGCAGAAGGGTCGTTCATCACCGGAGGTTGCCACAGCGGTGCCATGGCATCTCTGCGATCTGACGCTGCTCAGCCGGCCATTGACGCTATCGCAGCCGGAAACGATGTGAAGGCCACTCTCGAGAGCGCTGAAGCCGAAGGTTCCGAGGTCATCGCCCGCTACAACGAACGCGCGGGTCTTTAAACCTCATGGTCAGCTCTGAATGGAGAATCGCGCAGTTCACCGATCTCCACCTCTCAAATTTCGACCAGCCGGATGGTGATTTCGCCATCCTGCGCGAGGGGTTCCGGGTCGCCGTAGAGAAATGGGGTGTGCAAGCCATTCTCGTCACCGGTGATCTGGTTCAACGTGGATCAAACCATGGATACTCGATGTTGAGGGCGCTTTTCGCCGCTTGCCCGGTGCCGGTGATCCCGGCCCTGGGCAACCACGACGACCGGCAGGCCTTCATGCAGAGCATTCAGCCCCTTCCACAGCAGCCACCAGAAGAGGGTGGAGTGCAGCCGTTCGCGGGGGTAGTCAGCTCCTACGACCTCGACATCATCGTGTTGGATTCCAACGTCAACGACGACGGCAATGGTCGGCTGTCCGATTCGCAACTGAGCTGGCTCAGTGACCGGCTTGTTCATTCGACTTCCTCCGTCAGTGTTCTTGTCGTGCATCATCCGATCTTCACTTCTCCGTTGCAGAGCCTGCACAGACCTCTCATGGAGGGAGCCGAGCGGCTTTCGGAGGTCATCAGCAATTCGAAAGTTCGCTGTGTGCTCTCCGGCCACTATCACCACGCTGGCGCAGTGGTGTCGGGGCACACATTGGGCTGGTCGTCCCCTGCCTTCTGTTGGGAGACCGATCTGTCCAGCGACGCTGCTCCGGTGCGGCTGAATCATCGCCACTGGAGTCTGGTCCGGATCAGCCACGATCACGTTTCCTGCGTACCGATTCGAATCTAGGAGTTCTGCATGACCAAATTGATCGTCTGCGATTTGGACGGCACACTGATCGGTAGAGACGAAATTCTCTCCGAGTCAGCGCTCAAGGTGGCTACTGTCGCACGAGACAAGGGGGTGGCTTTCACTATCGCCACGGGCCGGACCAACGAACTCGCTTCTACCTTTGCAGAGCACCTCGACATCTCCGTTCCCTACATCGTGAGCAACGGTGCCAAGGTCATCGAGAACGGGCGTGTCCTATGGCAGAGAATGATTCCCTTACGGGGGCTGCGGGAACTCCTGGGCGTCGCCGATCACATGGGGCTGTCGATCATCTATACGATTGATAGCACCGAGTACGTGCACCGGGAAACGACGTGGATCCTACGACAACGCGAGCAGTTCGACCGCTACCACAAAGTCAGGCCGATTGATGGATCAGACTGGCACATTCTCTATGTTGAGAAAGTCACGGTGATGGACGACATTCGAGACGGCAGAATCGACCGAATCGAAGATTGGTGCAGCCAGCTCGGAGATGGCTACGGGTACACCAAGTACACCGACAAGGCTGTCGAACTGGTCCATGAGGAGGCGACAAAGGCTAACGCACTCCAGTGGATCCTCAGGTATCTGAACATCTCGACTGCTGAGGTGGTCGCGTTCGGGGATCATCAGAATGACATCGACATGCTCACTCTGGCGGGTACGGGCGTCGCCGTTTCCAATGCCATCGATGACGCGAAGCTGGCGGCTGATGTCGTCACAGAGGCTCCCGAAGCCGAAGGCGTACTCGCCTTCGTTCGGGAGATTTTGAAGGACTGAGTCGATGGCTAAGGGCGGTGGTTGCAACTGTGCAGCCACCGCCCTTCGTCACGGCCGCTGTCGACAGCACCTCATCCGTAGTGAAGGCGTTGACGAGCCCGCATCGCATCGGAGCCCGCTATTGTGAACTCACACAGTGCCTGAGCCCCATCGGTTCCCAATGAGGGCAGCTAAAGCCCCCGGGGGAGTATCTTGCTCGCAGTGGCGAGCCAGGATGACATGAGTATTCTTCCGACATCGATGTGCCTTGGACATCTCCGCGGAAGTGAACGTGTCCTCAGCGACACGACTACCAAAGTAGTTGGTCGCCAAGATCTCAGTAGCTGATGGTGATGTGAGAAGCATCCATGTTTACCGCCCCTCCCCTGAACGGCGGACGTCCCCACATGGTCGACGCTTCGTCGACCACCAGGGCACCAATCACTGCCACGACGATTTCCCTCAGTAGGTCATCGACGTCACTTTCTCCTGGGACCGCTGAGTTGGCATCAAATCTCACTCGGGTCATGCCATTTCTTCCTAGCGCACGCCCCAGATCCTCGAATCTATCCTGACCGCGTCGGCCCAGAATCTCGACAACCAAGTGGGGCTGGGGCCCTATGAAGTAGTCGACATGCCCCGATTCCTCAAGGGGCACGTCACGGGCTGCGATGCCGCACCCCTCGATAAGCTTCAGTGTCCAGAAATTGGCACCTGACCGGGTATCCGGCAGGGAAAGCACAGTGGCGGCATGAGGCAACGTCGCCGGCAGTTGCCTCATAACCTCATCAACCATTGCCCGGCCGTCACTCTCCAGAATCCTTGCCAACCGCGACGGAGCGCCTTCTGTATCGATCCCACATGCAGCCGCGACGCCCAGAGCGAGCATGACGTGTCCGGCAACGGGCACGCGCTCCTGCACATCCAGCCTCGGAACAAGTTGCTGAAACTCTGCCGCCTGCCCCAAAGGCGTAGTGGCCGAGGAGGTGATTGCCACAGTCTTCCATCCAGCTTTACGTGCTCTCTGCAGTGCCCGTATAGGGGCTCCGGATGTACCGGAAAGTGAGATACCGGCAATGGTCCCTGCGTAGCGGGGAAGCTCCCCCATCCATTCGATATCTCCCGCTGATAGTGACCGGTAGCCTCGCCTTTCCGCGACGAGCGCCGAGGCAAGTGAATCCCCGCACCCGGTGAACACCGCGGCAGACATGTCTTTCAGTGGGAAAGGATCAATGTCCGGTGCTGACTTCAGGGCCGCTGTTAGCTGGCCCAATGTATCATCTGGCATTTCGAACTCCCGCTTCAATATTCACTGTGTCAATAGCGCTAGAAACTTGCTTCTGCAACCATGACCGTGCGCTTTCGGGGACCATCGAGTTCTAGAAGGTAAACGCCTTGGCTCTCACTGATGGCAAGCTTTCCGCTTCGCACTGGAAGAGTTAGCGAGTTCACTCCGAAAAGCGATCGTACATGTGCAGCGGCATCCTGCGGTCCGTCATGGAGGTGAACGAAGGGCCCGCTGGTGGGAACCTGGTTTTCGATGAAGCACCGAATGTCGTGCAAAGTCGTCCCATCAAACCCTGAGTTCATGATCAACGTGCATGTTGTGTGTGGTACGAAAACGTGCAGGAGACCATCGTTCCTTCCTTCGACAGAAGCCTGCAAATTTCTGGTTATGTCGAAGAAATAGACCGGGTTGGCAAACCCCTCTTCTGGCTTGGTTTCGACTTCAAATTCGTGCCATTCTCCGGTCACGGAGACCACTTCCTTTTCATCACTCGTGTACGGCAAAGCGGGTAACAATCATTTCGAGAAATCTCTTATAGTCGACCTGGGTAGCCACTTGGATGAGGGGCAAGTCATCCCACACATGGTGCTGCCTGGCGTCCAGAACCGTCATTCCGCGGGTGAGAGGATCCTCTGTCGAAATACCAACGCGACCAGGTGAATAGTCAATCAGATCCGGTGAGACGATTGCAGCAACAGCTAAGGCATCGATCACAGCGCAATAGGAACCGTAACCACGACTTCTGACGAAGTCGATCGCTTGCGCGAGAAATGCAGCAGCCCCTCCCCGGGCGTTGTCGAGCGCCTCTAGCTGCTCCTCGGAAAAATCAATACTGAAGTTCGTGGCTACATCAAGCCCGATGGCTTTGATGTCAAGAGGAGACTCGTACACGATTTTCGCTGCTTCGGGGTCGACATACACATTCCATTCAGATACGGGATTGTCCCCGGTAGCACTCTTCCAGGCGTCGACCGTGACCCCGAAAAGTCCTGAAATGGCGGTAACTCCCCGGATCCCCCGGATGAGCTCAGGTCTGTCATTAACGAGCGTTGCAATATTCCCCATGGGACCGAGGCAGATTATCTCTACCTCGCCCCAGTTCTTCTCGATCAGATCAGCCATCAAGGTCACCGCGTTGACTGGCTCGGCTGTCTTCTGCGGAGTAGGAAGATGGTTCTCTGCCTGCCCGTCTGCACCATGGCTGAAAGGATCAACTGGGCGTCCTCCGCGAAGCGCTTCCTCCGCCCCTTGTGCCACCGGCACGTCAGCGCGCTGTGCTAGATCGATGATTTTGAGAGCGTTTGTTGTAGCGAGACTGACCTCTACGTTGCCATGAGTCGTGGTGATGCCGAGCACATCCAGCTCAGGTGAAGCTAGTGCAAGGAGCAAAGCGACTGAATCGTCCATCCCTGGATCACAGTCGATGACTACTTTTCGTGTCGTATTCAACTACAGGGTCACCACCCCAGATATTCTTTGCTTCGTCTGTTTGTCGAATACATGGACCTTGGTGGGATCCACGGTGAGCACGACAATGTCGCCCGCAGCCGGAATTTGCCGGGTCTGAACCCGAGCGGTGATTGAAGATTCCGCACTGGAAGGCTGCTCAGATGTATGGAGTTCGCCGTAGAAATAGGAGTCCGCACCAGTTTGTTCGACGACATTGATGCGCGTCGCAATCCCGTCCTCGCCGTCGGCAAGGTCAAATGCCTCGGGTCGGATTCCGATGACCACGGTAGCGCCGGTCGCCCGATCGAGAACTTCGCGCGCAACCGGAATATGATGACCTGCTACTGTCACTCCTCCATCGACTATCTCAGCGTCGAATAGGCTCATTGAAGGTGACCCGATGAAGTTCGCCACGAACAAGTTGGCGGGTGCATCATAAAGCGCAAGAGGTGAGTCTACCTGCTGGAGTACCCCTCGGTTCATGACGGCGACCCGATCCCCCATTGTCATGGCCTCGACCTGGTCGTGGGTGACATATACGGTGGAAACCCCGAGCCTGTTCTGGAGCGCAGCGATTTGGGTCCTAGTCTGGACACGCAGCTTGGCATCGAGGTTGGACAGCGGCTCATCCATCAGAAATACCGACGGATTTCGCACGATTGCACGCCCCATCGCGACTCGCTGCCGCTGTCCCCCGGACAAGTTCTTTGGCTTGCGGTCCAAGAAGTCTTCGAGGCCGAGCATTTTCGCGGCTTCCTGAATCCGCTTACTGCGGTCCTCTTTACCTACGCCACTGATCTTCAATGCGAATGACATATTGTCAGCGACGGTCATATGCGGATAGAGCGCATAGTTCTGGAAGACCATCGCAATATCGCGATCTTTTGCCGGTACGTGAGTTACTTCCCTGTCCCCAATCCAGACCTCACCACTGTTGACTTCCTCGAGCCCTGCCAGCATTCGGAGCGAGGTCGATTTTCCACAGCCAGATGGTCCGACGAACACCATAAACTCGCCGTCCCCGATTTCTAGGTTGAGGGAGTCAACGGCAGGTACTGTGCTGCCCTCATAAACCCGAGTGGCCTCTCGAAAACTGACTGTAGCCATTCCGCAGTTCCTTTCCATGAGCAGACGGATGCTCTCCGACTGGAAGTAATCAACCGTTGAACCTTCAGCGTCGTTTCCGAGGATCCCACATTTGCATGCACAGCCGCAGAATGGCGAACTTCGGTCCCACCCCCTAATACCTGTGCCGAGAAACCGGGATCACCGGAGAAGGTTTCAGACAGCAGCGGGGATGTGGCAGGCGCAACTTTGCGTTAACTTTGGACACATTTACCCCATACCCCCTACCCAGACCCCGTTTCGTGCACTCGACGTTCCTGACCCTAGAACTCCTCGTCGATGGAGTCGACCTCCGGTAGTAGAGGTGCCAGGTCCGGCAGCCGCTCGAGAGAGTCGATGCCCAGCAACTCGAGGAAGAGCTCGGTGGTCTCATAGCGGTGAGCACCCGTGGTGGGTTCCACTTCGACCTCACGGATCAGTCCGCGCAGCTGCAGGGTACGCATGACACCGTCGACGTTGACGCCGCGCACCGCCGAGATCTGCGAACGCGTCGCCGGCTGACGGTAGGCAACGACGGCGAGCGTCTCCAGAGCGGCACGGGACAGTCTGGTTTGTGAACCGTCGAGCAGAAACTGCTCCACCACCGGGGCATTCTCCTGGCGAGTGTACAGGCGCCAGCCCTCCTGGGTCTCCCGGAGATCAAAACCGGAGCCACGTTCATCGAACTCAGCGGCCGTGGCGCGTAGCAGGCTCTCCACTGTCGCTTCCTCCGCGTCCAATACCCGGGCCAGAGTAGCCACCGATGCCGGGGTATCGATCACCAGGAGCACCGACTCCAGCTGGGATCGCAGCTGGCTGATCATTCCCGGCATCATTGCGCCCCCCATTCAGACCACGACCCTTCGTAGACGGCGAGGTCCTCATATCCGGCGACGGTGGCGGCAAGGGCGTTAACGCAGGCGGTGACGCCTGATCCGCAGGAGAAGGTGAGATCACGGCGTACGCCGGCCACCTCGGCGAACAAGACTTGCAGTTCCTCGGGTGTGCGCAGGTAACCGTTGTCATAAACCCGTGTGTACGGCAGGTTGACGGAGCCCGGGATGTGTCCGGGTCGTAGGCCCGGGCGGGGCTCGGGTTCGGTCCCCGCGAAGCGACCCGCAGAGCGTGCGTCGACGACGAGTCGACCGTCGGTGGCGACCTGCTCCCGGTTGCGTAGAAGTTCGGGGCGCACGGTTGAGCTCAGTCGACCGCCGCCGGGCGGAGGGCTGAGCTCACAGACCTCTCCCCCGGCATCCCGCCAGGCTCTCAGGCCCCCGTCGAGAACACGAGCGTTGATACCGGCGACCTTCGCCAACCACCACACGCGGGGTGCCGTGGCGCCCTCCGCGTCGTCGTAGACCACCACGGGAGTTCCGTCAGAGACTCCATACGTCTCGAAGAGTCCCTGTACGTCAGCAGGTGCGGTATGAGGCAGAGGGTTGTCCGGGTCGGAGAAGTCGCCTTCCAGATCGGCCAGATGGGAACCCGGTATGCCGTGAGTCGGGGGGTTGGGACCCATCGAGGCGCACAGCACGACCGCGTCGCCCAGATCTGCCAGTTCTTCAGCGGTGATCATCATGTGCTCAGTGTAGTCCGGAGAAATCTTCGCCACATTCACATAAAGTTCGCCAAATCACTGCGAATGTTGTTTGTGATGTGTGTAACATTTCCCCATGGCTACCATCACAAGAACAGAACGACTCATCCTCATGCCGCTCAGCGCGAAGCACGATGAGGAGGCCTACAAGGTCTACAGCGACAAACGCATCTGGGAGCACCGCCCGCAGGCCCGCCACGAGTCCGTCAAGGAGACCCACCAGATCATCGGCCGCACCCAGGCTTCCTGGGCCGCGAAAGACCTCGGCCCCTGGGGTGTCTACCTGCGCGATCAGCCGAGCGAGTTCATCGGCGTCGGCGGCATCGAGCTTGTCGACGGCCGCGTCTGGGACCTCAAGTACCGTTTCCGTCCGGAAAAGTGGGGCAACGGTTTTGCCACCGAGGTCTCTGAGGCCGCCCTCAAGGCCGCCAAGCGTCTCGACCCGGATACCCCGATCACCGCGCGCATCACCACCAACCACCCGGCCTCGGCCCGCGTCCTGGCGAAGGTCGGCTTGACCCCGGTGTGGGAGGGCCGCCGTGTCGGCACCGGCGATGACCCGTCCGAGCCGGACGTGCGTATCTACGCCGACCGTGAGCTGCCGGATACTCTCCTCGAGTTCCTCAAGGCCCGCCCTTAATCCCAGTTGGTCGCTGCGACCACGGCTGGATCCACGTCCAGCCCGGTCCAGCTGACGGACAGCTCTCCCAGTGGCTCCTCCTGGGAGGTCTCCACGGCCTGCGCCTTGTACAGTTCCAGCAGCGCGAGGAAACGGCCGACAACCTCCATGGACACCGTGCAGTCACGGGTGAGTGCCTGGAAGGTGAGCCAGTGTCCGGAGCCCATGAGCTTGAGTGTGTCCAGGATCCGTCCGGCTTGCTGCGGCACCGACACCGCCACCTGGTGAATGTGCCCGATGCCCACTTCCTCCGGTGGACGCGGCCGGAAGACACCGGCCGCCATCTCCGCGAACTGCGCGGGATTGAGTCCGAGTGTCACCGGGGGCAGAAGATCCGCGAACTGCGCTTCCATTGACACTGCTCGCGGATAGCGGCGCTGCGCCTTCTTCTGCCACTCCGCGAACAGGTCCGCGACCTGCTTGTAGGCGCGGTACTGGAGGAGTCGGGCGAAAAGCAGATCGCGCATCTCCAGCAGGGCGAGGTCCTCCAGGTCATCGATCTCCCCGCGAGGCAGGAGCCGCGCAGCCTTGAGATCGAGAAGAGTGGCCGCCACGACGAGGAATTCGGTCGTCTCATCCAGGTCCGCCGTCTCCCCGAGAGCACGGGTATAGGCGATGAACTCATCCGTCACCTCTGAGAGCGCCACCTCTGTGACGTCGAGTTTCTTTGCGCCGATGAGCTGCAGGAGCAGGTCAAAGGGTCCCTCGAAATTCGCCAGCGCCACCCGGAAGCCCGGGATCTCGAGCTGCTCCCCGATCACCGCTTGGCGGTCCGCTCCAGCACCTCGAGCGCGAGGTTGCGGTACTGCTCAGCGCCCTGGGAGGACGGCGCCCAGCTGATGATCGGCTCACCGGCCACCGAGGTCTCCGGGAATCGCACCGTGCGGGTGATCACGGAATCGAAGACCTTGTCACCGAAGACCTCAACCACCCGCGACATGACTTCGCGGGCGTGGGAGGTGCGTCGGTCAAACATGGTGACCAGGATGCCCAGGATCTCCAGGTCGAAGTTAAGGCGATCACCGACCTTCTCGACCGTGTCGGTCAGCAGCGCGAGACCGCGCAAGGAGAAGTACTCGCACTCCATGGGGATGATCACGCCGTGCGAGCACGCCAGGGCGTTGACGGTGAGCAGTCCCAGCGAGGGCTGACAGTCGAGGATGATGAAGTCATATTCCTTCATCACCGGTCGCAGCGCCCGGGCTAGGGTCTGCTCACGGCCGACCTCGTTAACCAGCTGGATTTCGGCGGCGGAAAGGTCGATGTTCGCAGGGACCAGATCCATGCCGTTGACTGTGGTCTGGTGGATGGCCGAGTGGATGGACGTCCGATTGTCGAGTAGCAGGTCGTAGACGGTGATGTCGAGCTCATCGTGTGCCACCCCGAGCCCAGCCGACAGCGCACCCTGCGGATCGAGGTCGACGAGCAGGACCTTGCGACCGAGTTCCGCGAGGCAGGCACCCAGGTTGATGGTCGAGGTCGTCTTACCTACGCCGCCCTTCTGGTTACACATCGAGATGATCGTGGCAGGTCCGTGGTGGTCCAGGGGTGCCGGCTGCGGGAGCTCACGGACCGGCCGACCCGTCAGACCGAGCTCGACGCCGGGATCGTCGAACAGTCCCTCTCGGCTCACAGTCATACCCTCTTCCTTGACCAAGCTGCTTACATCGTTGTTGTTTTACAGGGTACATCGTCACCGGCACCGGCTGTGGCGACACGTCGCCCCGAAGTAGGGTCTACCCTCTAGCCTTGACATTGCGAATCGTTCCCGCCTTAACCTAGGCTCATGCCTATGCATCTGTACTTCCTGTAGGAACATTCCCCGCACGCCCGCCGGTTCATTGACCGTGCCGTAGGCGTGCTTTCGCATGTTCCCCATACATTTTCAGTACAGAAAGCACTCTCATGACTACCCGTCGTGCCCAACTTGTGGCCGAGGACCTGTCTGTGGTCCGCGGCACCCGCACTATATTCCGCGGTCTTAACCTCGCCTTGTCCGCCGGCAACCGAGTGTTCGTGGTCGGTGACAACGGTCGCGGAAAGACCACTCTCCTCAACACGCTCATCGGTGACATCCTCCCCGATGCTGGGCGCCTTCACGTCCACGGTTCCGTGGCCCTCGCTGCGCAGCAGATGAGCGCGCTCGGCACCGTCGGAGAGGCCGTCCGCGACACGATTCGCCCCGCCGAGCAGGCGCTGGCGCGTCTCGATACAGCGCTCCACACCATTGAGTCCGACCCCGACAAGTATGCCCTGGCACTCGCCGAGGCCGAGCGCCTCGACGCCTGGGACGCCCACCGCCGGGTCCGCACCGCGCTGGCCGCTCTCGACGCCGTGTTCCCCGACGACATGGAACTCAACTCGCTGTCGGTCGGACAGCGTTATCGTGTCCGCTTGGCTTGTCTGCTCGCTGGTCACCATGACCATTTGCTACTCGACGAGCCCACCAACCACCTCGACCACACCGGTCTCGGATTCCTCACCGAGCAGCTTCGCCAGCGGCAAGGGTCCGTGCTGGTCGTCTCCCATGACCGGGCTCTACTGGCCGACCTGGCCACCACCATCCTCGATCTTGATCCCACACCCGATGGCCTGCCCCGCGTGTGGGGTACCGGCCACGAAGGTTATCGAGCGGGGCGTAGTGCCCTGGAGCAGGCGTGGGCAGATGAATATGCTGCTCAAACGGCCCGCCAAGCACAGTTGCAGTCCGATCTTCAGCAGGCGCAGTCGCGTCTGAGCACCGGCTGGCGGCCCCCGAAAGGCACGGGCAAGCACGCCCGCCAATCCCGGGCACCAGGTGTGGTGCAGGCGGTCAAGCGTCGGCAGGAAGCTATCGACGCCGCGAAGGTCACCGTGCCCCCGCCACCACCGGTTCTGACGTTTCCGCGTCTCCACGCGAAAACCACCCGCACCTATCTTCGCGCGGAGGAGGTTTCCCTGGGTGCTCGCCTCGCCGGCCCCGTCAGTTTGACGATCCGGGGCGGCGACCGACTCGTTATCACCGGGCCCAACGGCGCCGGCAAGTCGACACTCCTAGATATGCTCGCCGGGCGGCTGGCACCTGCTACCGGCACGGTGACGGTCCCCGATCCCGCGGCGATCGGTTACCTGCGCCAAGAATCCGCAGATGCGGACGACCCGCTATCGATGGGCCAGTTACGTCGGCGTGACATCGCTCGTCTCTTGCGCGAAGACCCCTCTGTCCTGCTTCTCGACGAACCGACCAACCACCTCTCTATCCCCGCCGTCACCCAACTGACCCAGGCTTTAGAGGAGACTCAAGCGGCCGTCATCCTGGTCACCCACGACCGTCAGATGCTCGCGGACACGGTGCATTGGCCGCGGCTCGAGATCACGCCCGTGTAGCGCCCAGCCAGAACTAGGGTGGAAAGTAGTTGTAAGGCACGGTGAGAAAGGACAATACCCTGACTTCCTCTGCTTCCCGCCGGTGGGCGGTCCACGGGCTCACCACCATCAACGCCATCCTGGCCGAAGAAGAATGCTGCGGGATTTATGTCCTCGAGTTCGACAACGGTGAGTTCTACGTCGGTCAGGCACGCGATGTTCGCAAACGCTTCGCTAATCACTGTTGGGACACCTCGCACCACCCTGCGTGGACCGACATCACTCACGTCTCGTTCACGCCCTATCCTCGAGACGAACTTCACGTGAAAGAGGCTGCACTCATCCGTCAGTTTCAAAGAGACGATAAGAAGCTCCGAAACAGGAGCCTCAATCTTTACCATGACCAACCGTCACCATTGGATGCGTTCATCCCGCCGCAGGATCAGTTCCATTGGGCGGACTCCGAGTTCCTCGATCGGGAAACCACGCTAGTATCTGCCGACGAGCTCGACCGCACCATCGCAAAGCTACCTCCTGGGTCGTCGAGAATGACCCAGCTCCCGGCCTACGAACCCTGCCTGCGCGACATAGCTACTTTCGTTGATCTGGTGATTCCCGATCCGCTGAGCACCGTCGAGAAATATTGGACAATCTCCGATACACCCTCCACTAATGGCGGCCGCTACTACACGATCAATGTGGGAGTGCTGGAAATGCTGCGCTGCCTGCAAGATGTCGAGGTATGCAGTGTGCTCAACACATTTCCCTGGCCGGAATTGGAGAACTCTGAATCCGGCGATGTCTATGAATGGGCCTACGACGGCCCAGATAGCTTGACCGTCCACACCTGGAACTTCACGTACCCCAAAGCCGAGGTGACTTTCGTGGAGTACGAGACTGGCCGTCTCCGCGACGTCCTGGAAACCGATCCTCAGGTGCTCCAATCGGCCCGCGCCCTTGCGGTGGCACTTATGCGCACGGGCACCGCGGGCATATTCCGTCGCTGGCACTCCCAGGAGCTTACTCGCGAGGCCCTCACCAAGCTGTGGGAGGAACGCACAGCAAAAGAATGATCACGCCCGTGGGTGCGCCTCCCGCCACACCTGACGCAGGTTCTCGGCGGTGACGTGGGTGTAGATCTGGGTGGTGGTCACCGAGGAGTGTCCAAGGAGTTCCTGGACGACGCGGACGTCGGCGCCGCCTTCGAGCAGGTGGGTGGCGTAGGAGTGGCGAAGTGTGTGCGGGGAGATGTCTTTGTCCAGGCCCGCGCGGGCCGCGGAGTTCTTGAGGATGCCCCAAGCGCTTTGCCGCGACAGCGCTCCCCCTCGGGTGTTGAGCAGCAGGGCGTGGGACTTTCCGCGCGCGAGTGCGGGGCGCCCGCGGACGAGGTAAGCGTCGACCGCCTCCAGGGCTTTCGATCCGACAGGCACGATGCGCTGTTTGTTGCCTTTGCCGGTGATGCGGAGGATGCCCTCGCAGTCGCTGAGATCGTCAACGGCCAGCGACAGTACCTCGCTGATACGGGCCCCGGTGCCGTAAAGCATTTCGAGCAGCGCTTTATCGCGCAGGTCAAGGGGATCGGTGGTGGGGATGGCGTCGAGAAGCTGGGTGACCTCGTCGATGCTCAAGGTGTCGGGTAGGTGCCGGCCGGTGGATGGCGGGGAGACATCGGCCGCGACGTCCACTCCCACCGCCCCCTCCTGGACGGCGAATTTGTGCAGGCCGCGGGCGACGACGAGGGCGCGTCCCGCGGAGCTGGCCGCCAGGCCGGAGCGTCGCAGATCGGCGACGTAGGCCTCCACGTCGGCGGTGGCCACCTCTCCCAGTGAACTCCGTCCGGCATCCTCCAGCCAGTCGAGGTAGCGGTCCAGGTCGCGTCGATAGTTGCTCAATGTGTTGGCGGACAGGCCACGTTCCACTGCCAGGTGGTCGAGCCAGGTCTGGGCGAAATCCCTCACGTCATCTTCTTCAGATCCGGGCCCTCACGGCGCGTGGCGAGTGACGTCGGTCGCCACGGGAAGGGAGCGTCGACGCTGCGGGGTTCCGCCCGCCCGGCGAGCACCTCGGAGGCAGACAACAACCCGGAGATGGCGATGGAGTTGATGATCTCACCTCGCAGGATCATCGCGCGCGCCTCCTCAAGCGGGAACCACGACAGGGTCATGTCGGCCTCTTCGTGTTCGACTTCCCCCCGGTCGACGTCGGAAAGCTCGCGGGCTAAGAACACGCGGACGGTTTCCTCGCAGAAGCCGGGTGAGGTGACCAGGTCGCAGAGCACCTCCCACCGCTTCGCCGCCAGCCCCGCCTCCTCGGCGAGTTCGCGCTGGGCGGTGGTGATCTCGGCTTCCCCGGCGGCGTCGAGAAGCCCGGCCGGCAGCTCCCACAACCTGGCTTTCACGCTGTGCCGGTACTGGCGCACGAGCGCGACCTGGCCCTCGCGGACGGCGACGACAGCGACGGCGCCGAAGTGCTCGACGATCTCCCGGCGACCGGTCCCACCGCCGGGCATGGCCAGGGTGTCGCGGCGCACGGCGATAATCGGTGACTCGAGCAACAGCTCGGAGTGGAGGATGTCGAATTCGTGGATTCCAGGCTCGCTCATGTCCCCTAATCTAGCGCCGCAGCCACCAATCCGATGAACAGTGGGTGGGCGCGCGTGGGCCGGGAGGCGTACTCGGGGTGCGCCTGGGTGGCCACGAGAAAACGGTGCTCCGGATACTCGACGAATTCGACCAGTTGCCCATCCGGCGAGGTCCCGGAAAAGACCAGGCCGGAACCCACGGTGATGGCATCGCGGTAGGCGTTGTTAACTTCGTAACGGTGGCGGTGGCGTTCGCTGATGTCAGTCGTTCCATAGAGCTTCTCGACGACCGACCCCGCCGCCAGCCGCGCCGGATACGCGCCGAGGCGCATCGTGCCGCCCAGCTCGGCGATGTCCTTTTGATCTTCCATGACGGCGATGACCGGGGTGTCGGTGTCCGGGTCTACTTCCGTCGAGTTGGCTCCCGTCAACCCGGCGGTACGGGCGGCCTCAATGACCACGGCCTGCAAGCCCAGGCAGATGCCCAGCAGCGGGATATCGTTTTCCCGGCAGTGGCGGACGGTGTCGATCTTGCCCTCGACACCGCGGGACCCGAAGCCGCCGGGGATGATGACGGCGTCGATGCCCTCCAGGTCCGGGTTCTCGGCAGAGATCCACTTGATGCGTGTGGCTACTCGATGATGGAATCCTGCGGCATGCACAGCCTCGACGACAGAGAGGTAGGCGTCCGGCAGGTCGGTGTACTTGCCGACGATGCCCACCGTGACCTCGCCTTCCGGGTTGCGCACGCGTGTGAGCAGGTCATCCCAGGTGCGGGAATCAGGTTCGGCTGCGGGCAGGCCGAGGAGGTCGATGAGGAAAGAATCCAGGCCCTGCTCGTGCAGGACACCCGGGATGTCGTAGATGCTGGGTGCGTCTGCGCAGGAAATCACGCCCTGCTTCTCGACGTCGCACATCAGGGCAATCTTCCCCTTCAGCCCGGCCGGGACCTCCCGGTCACAGCGCAAGACGATGGAGTCCGGCTGGATGCCGATGGAGCGCAGCGTGGCCACCGAATGCTGGGTGGGCTTGGTCTTCAGCTCACCCGAAGGTGCCAGCCAGGGCACCAGCGAGACGTGGATGAAGGCGATGTTGCGACGGCCGACGACGTGCCGCAGCTGGCGGGCGGCCTCGAGGAAAGGCAGGGACTCGATATCACCGACGGTGCCGCCGATCTCGGTGATGACCACGTCGATGTCGTCCCCGCCGGCATCCACGATCCGGTCGCGGATCTCATCGGTGATGTGCGGAATGACCTGGACCGTTTTGCCCAGGTAGCCGCCCTGTCGTTCGCGGGCGATGACCTCGGAGTACACCGCGCCAGTGGTGACATTCGCCATGCGGCTAAGGTTCCGGTCCAGGAAACGTTCGTAGTGGCCGAGGTCGAGGTCCGTCTCGGCTCCGTCCTCGGTGACGAAGACCTCGCCATGCTCAAAGGGGTTCATGGTGCCGGGGTCGACGTTGAGGTAGGGGTCGAGCTTCTGCATGGTGACCCGCAACCCCCGGTCCGTGAGCAGGCGTCCCAGGCTGGCGGCGGTCAGCCCCTTACCGAGAGAGGAGACGACTCCTCCGGTGACAATGATGTGTTGGCTCATGGACCACCAGAATATCCTATCTATCGACAGATAGGAATCAACTGGCCCGCCACAGGCATATCACCCAATGGATAGGTCGAGTAGACCCCGCCCCGGACAGGCGGCCTACTCGACCTATCTATGAGGAGATATAGCTTAGGGCGCCGGGCTGGCTGCCTCTGCGGACTCGGCGGAGCCGTAGGCCCCCACCTCGCCCTCAAGCTGCTCGCGGACTGCCAGGACCGTCGCCATGCGGCCTACGGCCCGGTCGACGGAATCGACGGTGGACACACCCGTCTCCCCCGCGCGCAGCAGACCGACCGCGCCGGTGTCGGCGGCGGTGTGGATGCGCCCGGCGAGGACCGTGCCGTTGCCGCGGCCATCGAGGGCCTCGACGAAATCAGCCAGGGTGCGCGAGGACAAGCCTTCGGAAGCGTCGCCGGTGACCACCACGATGACCTGGGCGGGGAGGATCGTGCCGTCCTCGTAGTCGAGAAGCTCGGCCTCCCGCAGCGCACGCAGCAGCAGACCGCGCTCCTCGGAGGTGGCCTGCTCCTCGCCGCTCTCCGCATTCAGCAGCAGCACGGAGCCGAGCGCCTCCCCGGCGTGGACACCGGGATCGAGGCGGTCCTCGGAGAGCTGCGCGCCGGCGGGCAGGGTGTTCGCCACGATGGATTTGAGCTGGTCGGCGCCCTCGGCACCCAGGAAGGACTCGTGCAAGGTGATGGTGCCAGCGTCGATGGCGGCGGCGTCGGCAAGCAGGGACTGCACGCCTGCCACGTCTTCCTCAACGGCGTCCGCGGTGCGGATCACCAGGACGGGGCGATCTGCGAGGGTGTCAGCAACGGCAGAGCTCGACAGCTCCGCGATGACACTGTCAGCGGATGCCGCCTGCGCCTCCGCGATCTCGGCGCGTTCATTGGTTTCGGGCTCCGCCGGAGCGGAATCCGGGCCATCAGGCATGTTCGGGGCGATGACGAGCGTGCCTAGGGCCACACCCGCGGCCACGCCAAAGCCGAGGCCGCCGATGAGCCAGCCGGCCCGTCCGGAAGAGTTACGTCGTGCCATGTGTGTCACTCCCCTACTGGAACCAGCCCTGGAAGGTCAGCGCGATGCTGTTCCAGGTGTTGATGAGGTTATCGGTGAAGCTGCCGCCGCCGGTCAACCCGACGATGAGGACGATGGCGGCGATCGCCACCAGGATGCCGAGGATCGCCCACAGCCACGCCAGGCCCTTCCCGGAGCTCACGGTGTAGAGATCGGTGATGGCTCCGGCGTCGACGAGGCGACGGCCGAGCTTGGCCCGCGTGAGCATCGCGGTCGGGGTGGCCTCGGGTTCGTTGGAGAACACGCCATCCAGGTCGAAATGGCTGCCAGCGCTGACGATGATCTGCGCGCCGTGGAAGTCGGCGAGCAGCAGCGCCAGGTCGGTGGCCGAATCCGTGGCAGACGGGAAAGTCATCGCGCCGACGCCGAGGTCCTGGATGCGCTCCAGGCCGGCGGCGTGGCCGTCGGGATCGGCGGGCAGGACGACGCGCGCGCCGCTGCGCAGGGTGTCCGCCCCGATGCCGGCCGGGTTGCCGACGATGAGATCCGGCTTATAGCCCAACTCCAGGAGTGTGTCGGCGGCGGCGTCGACACCGATGATGACCGGGTCGTATTCGCGGATGAAGTTGCGCAACAGCTTCACCTCATTGCGGTGGTCTGGCCCGGGGCTGACGACGAGCGCCTTACGCCCCGCGATCTCGGCGCCGGTGTCGGGGATCCCGAGGCCGTCGATAAGCAGCGGCCCCTCGGAGTGGATGAACTGGATGGTATTGCCGAAGAACGCCTCCATGTGGTCGACCAGCGACTGCTGCGCATCAGCGAAGGTGGCCTCCACGTCAGCAGCGCTAACCACCTGCCCCGCACCGATCTTGCGTTCCCCGAGGTGGATGACACCGTCGTCGGTAATACGGGCCTTCTTGCCGTCCTTGAGGGCGGCGCCGAGTTCGGGGCCGGTGTCCTCGATGAGCAGGACCTCGGATTCCAGCAGCATGTGCGGGCCGAAGTTCGGGACCGCGCCGGTGGAGAAGCGGGACATGTTGATGACGGCGGCGGGGCGGGCGTCGATAAGCGCCTGTGCTTCGCGACGCGAAATGTCGGCAGTATCAATCACGGCGATGTCACCGGCGCGCAGGCGACGTGCGCCTTTGCCCCCGGCAGTGCAGTCGCGGAGGGCGCCCTGCAGACCGGGCAGGTCGGCGGTGCGGGAGAACAGACTCATGTGGCCATTGTGACGGCCGGGGCCCGTCAGGTGGTGAAGGCGCGCCGTTCCTGCGCGGCCCGTTCCAGCAGCTCGGCCGCATGCGCCCGACCGGTGTCCGTGTCGTCCAGTCCGGCGAGCATCCGCGCCAGCTCCTCGACGCGTTCCTGCGGGCTCAAGGTGAGCACGCCCGAGGTCACCGTGTCGTCGCCGACATTCTTCGCGACGTGCAGGTGTGTGTCAGCGTAGGCCGCCACCTGCGGCAGATGCGTCACGACGATGACCTGGTTGTCCAGAGCCAATCGAGCCAGGCGCCGCCCGATCTCCACGGCAGCGCGCCCGCCCACCCCGGCGTCGACTTCATCGAAGACCAGCGTCGCACCCTGCGTCCCAGCGGAGAGAATGACCTCCAGCGCCAGCATGACGCGAGAGAGCTCACCACCGGAAGCGCTGGAAGCCAGGGGGCGTGGTTCGGTACCCGAGTTGGGGGCGAGCATGAGTTCCACCTCATCGGCACCTTCCCGCCCCGGCTCAATGCTGCGGACATCGACTGCCAACCGGGCTTTGGCCATGGCCAGACCCTGCAGCTCGGCGGTGACCTGCTCGGCCAGGGTCGCGGCCGCAGTGCGGCGGGCGGCGCTGAGCTTCTTCGCAGCAGCCTTCATTTTCTTTTCGGCCGCGGCGACCTGCTTCTTCAGCTCGTCGAGGGCCTCGGAGGAGATGTCGATCCGCGCGAGGCGCTTGCGGGCCTTGTCGCGCCAGGCCAGCACACCGTCGATGTCCGGGGCATATTTGCGGGTGAGCATTTTGAGCTGTTGCTGGCGCTGTAGCGACTCCTCCAGCAGAGAGGGATCGGCGGGCAGATCGGAGAGGAAACCGCCCAACTCCGCGGCGATGTCACCGAGCTGGCTGGTGATGGCGGCCAGTCGCTCCCCCAGCTCGCGCAGGTCGGTGTCCTCGGAAGCGCTGAGGGCGGCTTCAGCGCGGCCCAGCAACGTAGAGGCCGGGTCCTCCTCCGCGTAGCCACCCAGGGCCTCCGGGCCGTCGATGGCGGCCAGCGCGGTGGTGGCCTCTTCGCGGAGTGTGTCCACGTCCTGAAGGCGACGGATCGAGGTGAGTAGCTCCGCATCCTCGCCGGGTTCTGGTTCGACCGCGTCGATCTCATCGAGGGCGAACTGCAGGCGGTCGATCTCCTGGGCGAGTTCGCGGCGGGACTCGGTACGCGCGCGCAGGTCCTTGGCCAGATCGCGCCAGGCCCGCCACGCCTGCCGGTAGGTGTCCAACAGCGGCGCGATGGCCGGGTCAAAGCGGTCTAGTGCCGCCAGCTGCTGCTCGGGCGCGAGCAGGCGCAGCTGATCGTTTTGGCCGTGAATCGTCAGCAGGGGTGCCGTGAATTCCGCGAGCGTTGCCGCCGGGACGGAGCGTCCCCCCAGATGCGCGCGGGAACGCCCAGCCGCGGAGACCGTACGGGAGGCGATAAACTCGCCGTTCTCATCGGGAGTGCCGCCGGCGGCGTCGACAAGCTCGGCGACCTGGGAGGCCGTATCAGTGGGCAGCGCGGAGGTCACAAAACGTCCCTCGACGACGGCCTGCTGCGCCCCGGAGCGCACCCGGGAGGCGTCGGCGCGCCCGCCGGCCAGCAGACGCAGGCCGGTGACCACCATGGTCTTTCCGGCACCGGTCTCACCGGTGAGCACGGTCAACCCCTCAGACAGTTCCGCGGAGGCCGAGGGGATGACACCGAGGTTCTCGATGGCGATATCAGCGAGCATGAAACCTATTTCTGCTGGGTACGCGGGCCGCGCCACCCGGAGACCGGCAGGCGCAGCTTGGTCACCAGGCGGTCGGTGAAGGTGGAGTCATCCAGACGCACCCAGCGCACCGGGCGGGCACCGCGGACCACCTCGACCCGCGAACCGGGAGGCATGGGGATGGGGCGGAACCCATCCATGACGGCCATCGCCGGGGAGGCATCGGGGTTGGATTCCACCGCGACCGTCGAATGCGGTGACACCACCAGCGGCTTGGTAAACAGGGCATGAGCGTTATTCGGCACCACCAGGATGGCATCGAGCTCCGGCCACAGCACCGGCCCGCCCGCTGAGAAAGCGTAGGCGGTGGACCCGGTCGGAGTGGAGATGAGTACGCCGTCGCATCCGAAGGAGGAGACGGGCCGACCGTCGACCTCGAGGATGGCATCCAGCACGCCGCGGCGGTTGAGGTTCTCTACGCTGACCTCGTTGAGCGCCCAGCCGCGGCCGATGACCTCCAGGTCATTGTCCAACACCGTGACGTCGACGGTCATGCGGTCCTCGACGCGGTAGGTGCGGTCGATGACGCGCTGGATCGCGGCGTCGAGGGACTCGGCCTCCCACTCGGCGAGGAAGCCGACGTGGCCCAGGTTGATGCCGAGCACCGGCACGTCGACGGCATGTGCCAGATCGGCGGCACGCAGGAAAGTACCATCGCCACCGAGGACGAGCACCAGCTCACAGCCCTCCGCGGCGTCGGCAGTATGGGTGACGCGCTGCAGCGGCGAGAGGATCGCGCTGCCCTCCAGCGGGCGGCCATCCTGGTGGACGAGGACGCGGACGGTGATGCCCGCGGCGTCGAGAAGCTCGGCGGTCCGCTCGGCGGCCGAAAGATTCTTACTGCGCCCGGTGTGCGGGACCAGCAGCACCTCACGTTGCTCAGTCACTGCGGACCCTCCTGCACTGCCTCGACGATCATGTTCTCCAGCTGATCGGGATCCGGGGCGCTGGCGCCACCGTCCTTGATCAGCCACAGAAAGTATTCTACGTTCCCGCTCGGGCCCGGCAGCGGAGAGGCCACCACCCCGCGGCAACTCAAGCCTAAGGTGGCGGCGAACTCGGCGACCTCGCGGGTAACTTCAGTCCGCAGCTGCGGACTGCGCACCACCCCACCCGAGCCGAGCCGGTCCTTGCCCACCTCGAACTGCGGCTTGACCATGGGCAGCAGATCAGCGCCCTCGCGCAGGCAATCGACGATCGCGGGCAGGGTCAGCCGCAGGGAAATGAAAGATAGGTCGCCGACCATCATGTCGCAAAGGCCGCCGGTCTGCTCGGGCGTGATAGTGCGGACATTGGTGCGGTCGAGCACGCGGACGCGCGGATCATTCTGCAGCCGCCAGATGAGCTGGCCGTAGCCGACGTCGGCGGCGACGACCTCGGCGGCGTCCCGGCGCAACAGCACGTCCGTGAAACCGCCGGTCGAGGCGCCGGCATCGAGGACCTTCTTGCCGGCCACGGCAAGGCCCTGCGGCTCGAAGGCCTCCAGCGCGCCCAAGAGCTTGTGGGCCCCGCGCGAGGCCCAGTCCTCCTCGGCGGCCTCCTCGACGCGGATGGAGACCTCCGGTTCGACGACCGTGGCCGGTTTGAGCGCCGGGAACCCTCCGACGTGCACCCGGCCTGCCTTGATCATGTCCACCGCCTGTTCGCGGGAGCGGGCGATCTTGCGGCGGACCAGCTCAGCGTCCAGCCGCCTGCGCGAAGGCGCCATCAGTGTCCCTCCTGGAGAGCGCGCTGCAGCACGGAATGCGCGCGGGTGAGTTGATCCGCCTCCTCGGGCAGACTTGCGGGGGTTTCAGCGAGGATGTCGGCCAATTGCTTCTCGACGTCCTCCGGTCGCGCCCGCACCAGATCGCCGGGGGTGATCACCGCAGGTCACCACCATTGGGCGACGACGCGGGCGGCGTCCTCACTGATCGGGCGAATAAGGTCTGCGGGGCGTTTCATCGACCACGCCACCTCGAGCACCGTGCGCAGCGCCTGAATGGAGGTGGAATCCGGGTTACCGCGCTCGAGCAGGATGTCATTGCCGTCGACACGGGCGGTGAAACCGCCTTGGGCGCCGGGGCGCAAGGTGGCGGGATCCTCGTTGAGGGCGCGCATATCCTCGGCGATATATGTCGGGCGCTGCTCCTTCACGGCCTCCAGAAGGGCGATGTGCCCGGACACACCGGTGAGAACATGCAGGGAAGGCATGCCGGCGGCATTGGCGCCCTCGATGTCGGTGTCGAGGCGATCGCCGACGGTCAAAGGCGCCTGCGCGCCGACCCGCTGCGCCGCGGTGACAAACATCGCGCCCTGCGGCTTACCGGCCGAGAGCGGGGTCACTCCGGTAGCAGAAACCACGGCCGCGACCATGGAACCATTGCCCACGAGCAGACCGCGCGGGTCCGGGAGGGTAGTGTCCAGATTGGAGGCAACGTAGGTGGAGCCAGCCCGAATGGCCAGAGCAGCCTCGGAGAGCACCGCCCAGGTCGCCTCCGGGTCCAGGCCCTGCAGCACCGCCTTGGGGTGCTCGTCCGCCGAATCGACGACACGGTAGCCAGCCGCGCTGGCCAGCTCCTTGAAGGACGGAGTACCCACCACGTAGACCGGGTCGCCCGGCTGCAGGTGCTCCGCAGCCAGGTCGATGGCGGCCTGAGCGGCGGTGACCACATCAGTGTCGCTGGCGTTGAGACCAATCGCCTGCAGCTTCTCGGCGACGACCTGCGGGGCACGCATGGCGTTGTTGGTGATGTAGACGGCCGGCAGTCCGGCGGCAGTGATGGTGTCCACCGCGCCGTCAATGGCGCGTCCCCCTTCCCAGACGGTGCCGTCGAGATCTAAGAGCAGGGCATCGTGGGCGCGCAGAAGACTCATGGTGCCCAAGCTTACAGCGCCTGCAGACGCTCGGCGGCGTCGAGCAGGTCCTCCTCGTCGATCTTGTCCGCGTGAGCGAACCACTCCTTCGCCTCATCGACCCGGCCCGCCGCGGCCAGCGCATCGGCGTAGGCGTAGGACAGGCGGGCGTTGATGCTGCCAGAAGAGGAAAGATCAGGGTTGAGACGCTGCAGAGTCACCACAGCGCTCTCGGGCTGGTTCATATCCAGCCGCGCACCGGCGATGACGATACCCAGCTCCACCGCTCCCTCGCGATCCAGCTGACGGGCCTCCTCGGAGCGCCCCATCTCCACGGCCTTCTCCGGGCGGCCGAGGCCACGCTCACAGTCCGCCATGACGGCCATGAAGCCGGGTCCCCCGGACATACGGCGGGCGGCCCGCAACTCGGACAGAGCCTCACGCCACTCACCGGCACGGTAGGCGGCGATGCCGTTGGTTTCACGGGCGACAGCCACGCGGCCCGCCCGATCCTTCGCAGCGCGAGCGTGACGCAGCGCCAACTTCGGATCATCTTCCATCAGCGTGGCCGCCATAAACATATGCTTGGCCACCGCGTCAGCGTTGTCCTTGCTCAGGACCTTCAGGTCCTGGAGCACCAGCGGATCCAGATCGTGGATGTCAATGTCATCCGGCAGGTCCGGTTCCGTCATCCGCTTGTTGAGGCGTTCCTCGCGGAAGCCCGAGCGTTGCGGGGCGGAACGGTTGTGGGAGGACCGCTCGGCGCCGGCGCGCTGTGCGTGTCGACGCTCCCCTCCCGGACGTCCCCGTCGCTCCTCCCGGTTGCCTGCTTCTCGACGATCGCGCCACTCACCGTCGCGTCCCCCTCCCCGCTCATCACGGCGGCGCGGGCCGCCGCGCTGCGGGCGGCCCCCACGGGGATTGTTCTGGTGGTCACGGTTCGGGCGATCAGACATGAAGCCATTTTCCACCATCGGAGGCAATAAGAACAATCCGAGGCTAAAAAGGAACTGCGAGGTGGGGCGACTTGCGGGCGTGGTACGGCGCAAATCGCTCAAGTAACTACCTTCGGGAACAGACAAGGAAAAAGTCACTAGCAGGATACAATCCCTATCCCCAATTGCACTACGACATCTTCGACAGCTGGTGAAGTAACCGGACAATACCTGCATTGACAGGTGCCAGTAGTCGGCGATTCTAAGATGCTGCCAGGACTTCGATCGGGCAATGTCTGGAATCGGGAATGCGAGCGCCCCAGTGCGACGGTGTGTCGTTCTGGGGCGCTCG
>NZ_JAUNUG010000001.1 GCF_030538285.1 Corynebacterium sp. | reverse complement strand
TGACTGTGACGTCGACGCCGTAGTTGGACAGCACGTAGGCGAACTCCATGCCGATAGCGCCGGCGCCGACGATGACCATCTTCTCCGGGGCCTCGGGGTTGAGGATCTGCTCCTCGTAGGAGACGACATTGTCGGAGAACTCCACACCGCGCAGGTTGTTGACCACGGAACCGGTGGCGATGATGCAGTCATCGAAGGTGATGGTCTTGCCCTCATCCTTGCCCTCAGTCACCTCGATGGTCTTGGCATCCTTGAAGGTGCCGAAGCCGTCGATCTCGGTGATCTTGTTCTTCTTCATCAGGTAGTGGACACCGCCGACGATCTTGTCGGAGACCTGACGGGAACGCTTGTGGGCGTCCGCGAAGTCGAAGGTGGCCTCGCCGTTGATGCCGAACGTCTTCTTCTCGTGGTTGAAGATGTGGGCGACCTCGGCGTTTTTGATCAGCGCCTTGGAAGGGATGCAGCCCACGTTGAGGCAGACACCGCCCCAATACTGCTTCTCGACGACGGCAACCTTCTTGCCGAGCTGGGAGGCACGGATGGCGGCGACGTAGCCACCGGGGCCCGCGCCGAGTACAACAACGTCATAATGTTCAGTCACGACCACCAGAATAGGGCACGTCATGCCCGGTGTCACCGGTGAGTGCCCCCACAAAAGGAAACCGGAATGAAAAAACGCCCCGGTGGCAACCGGGGCGTCGATAAGCGGGGGCGGTTAGAACAGGCCCGCCATCAGGGCCGCCTGGGAGGAGGCGGAGGACATGGCGTGGATGCCGGGGCCGATGAAGGTATTGATGGCGACGATGATCTGCTCGAAGATGGTCATGCTCTGCTCTTTTCTGTGGCTGGGTGACTCTATCAGTGTCTTTAGCGGTCCGACGCCGCTTAACGTTACGTTTCGGCCCCGGGGAGGGCACCCCGGGAACTGCCAAGCATTATGACACAACTACCACTTGCCCACCACTGGAAACTTGGGTAACTTGAGTTTCACGCAGGGAGTGTGCTGTCACCCCCGTACCCGCGCACGTTCGGGGGTGGAGGGTTAACATAAGCGGCAGTCTCTACGATGTACACCTGTGTACGGCGTCGGAAATTCCGTCCGGCTATCACCGAAAGATCTAGGAAGTCACTCCATGAAGCTCCTCCGCAGGATTGCCGCCCCCATCGCGGCCCTCGCCATCGGCGCGTCCACCCTGGTCGCCCCGGCTGCCTTGGCCAACCCGGCCGTCACCGTCGAGGTCGCCGAGTACCCCAACAGCGACCGCACCTGGCGCACCGTCGCCAAGCAGCATGGCGTCGAGCAGGTCGACATCTACTCCCCGGCCATGGACCGCAAGATCCCCCACGCCATCATCAAGGCCGATCAGCCGAACGCCCCGACCCTCTACCTGCTCAACGGTGCCGGCGGCGCCGAGCAGAACATGGACTGGCTGACCCGCTACCCGGAGCTGGTCAAGTTCTACAAGGACCGCGGCGTCAACGTCGTCATCCCGCAGGAGGGCGCTTTCTCCTACTACATCGACTGGGCCAACCCGAACCCGGGCAACAGCAAGGGCTACCTCAAGGGCACCCAGCTGTGGGAGACCTTCCTGACCAAGGAGCTGCCGGGCGCCGTCGAGGACTACCTCGGCGCGAACGACAAGCGCGCCATCGCGGGCTTCTCCATGTCCGCCACCTCCGCCCTGCTGCTGGCTGAGAAGAACCCGGGCTTCTACAACGGTGTCGGTTCCTTCTCCGGCTGCGCCGAGACCTCCTCCTTCATCGGCTACAAGTCCGCTGAGCTGACCGTGGACCGTGCCGGCTCCAACATCGTCGACATGCTCGGCCCGATGGGCTCGCCGCACAACCGCGCCAACGACGCCCTCATCCACGCCGAGGGTCTGCGCGGCTCCGAGCTCTACATCTCCAACGCCACCGGCCTGGCCGGCGAGTACGACATGCCGGGCTACTACACCGCCCAGGGCGTCAACCCGGCCGAGGCCTCCGCAGGTGCTGCCACCCTCATCGTCGAGGGCGGTGCCATTGAGGCAGCCACCAACATCTGCACCCACAACCTCAAGGCCAAGCTGGACAACCTGGGCATTAACGCCGACTGGAACCTGCGTCCGACCGGCACCCACTCCTGGAACTACTGGATCGAGGACGTCGAGAAGTCCTGGCCGACCCTGCAGCGCGCACTCTTCTAGTCGCTGCCTAAAGCACCGCTCACCTGCTGGTGGGCGGTGCTTTTTTCATGCCGCGTAGCCTGGGGGCATGAGTTTTCTTGAGTCCGTCGACGCCCCGGAGGCCCTGGCCTGGGCCCGCACCTGGTCGAATGCGACCGAGTCCGGGCTGGATAACCCAGGGTTGCGGGAGCGGATCCGCGCAGCCCTGGATGTCGATGACCGCATCCCGTTCGTCATCCGCCGCGGCGAGCACCTGTATAACTTCTGGCGCGATGCCCGGCACGTGCGCGGGGTGTGGCGGCGCACCACCCTGGATTCCTATCTCGCTCCGGACACCAACTGGGAAGTACTTATCGACGTCGACGCCCTGGCCAGCGCCGAGGGCGAAAACTGGGTGTGGAAGGGCGCGCACGTGCGCACCCCCGGATACGACCGGGCCCTGGTCCGCCTGTCCCGCGGCGGCGCCGATGCCACCGTCATCCGCGAATTCGACCTGGTGGACGGCGTTTTCGTGGATGGCTTCCAGCTCCCGGAAGCCAAGACCGACGTCAGCTGGCTCGATCTGGACACCCTGCTGGTGGGCACCGACACCGGCGCCGGGTCCCTCACGGCCTCCGGTTATCCGGCGCAGGTTCGGGTGTGGCGCCGCGGCACCCCGCTTATCGACGCCCCCGTCTACACCTCCGGCCGCCTCGACGACGTCGCCGTCGGCGCGTGGGCTGACACCACTCCGGGTTTCGAGCGGATCATCGTCTCCCGGGCGCTTGACTTCTACCGCACCCGCCAATCCGTCGCACCCCTGGATCCGGATGCGTCCCTGCAGGTCCTCGAGGTGCCGGAGGACTGCGAGACCATCCTCCACCGCGAATGGCTTTTCCTCGCCCCTCGCGAGGCCTTCGCCAGGATTCCCGCCGGCGGCCTGGGCTGCATCCGGCTGCGTGATTTCCTTGACGGCGGCCGCGACATCCGCCCGGTCTTCCTGCCCACGCCGCACGTTTCCTTGCAGGCCACGGCGTTCACCGCCGATCACCTGGTGCTCACGCTTCTCGACGACGTCACCACCCGGCTGAGTGTCCACCCCCTCTCCGACCCGACCCAGCCGGGCCGCGACCTGGAGGTGCCGCCACTTGTCACGGCCTCCGTGGTGGCCACCAGCCCGCTCGACGGCAACGAAGTGTGGCTGACCACCTCCTCCTTCACCGAACCCACCACCTTGTACCGCCTTGACCTCGCCGACGGTCTCACGCCACAGGTGGTGCGCCGCTCCCCCGCGCTTTTCGACGCCACCGGCCTGCACACCCGCCAATACTGGGTCACCTCCGCCGACGGCACCCGCGTGCCCTATTTCATCAGCGGCGATTTCTCCCGCGGGCCCCGCCCGACACTCGTCGGCGGCTACGGAGGTTTCGAGGTCTCCCTCACCCCCGGATACTCCGCGGTACGGGGCATCGCCTGGCTGGAGAAGGGGCACTTCTTCGTCCAACCCAACCTGCGCGGCGGGGGCGAGTTCGGCCCCGAGTGGCACACCCAGGTGGTCAAGACCAACCGCCACAAGGTGTGGGAGGACCACGCCGCGGTACTGGCTGACCTGGTCGAACGCGGCTACGCATCCCCGGAGCAGATCGCCATCCGCGGCGGCTCCAACGGCGGCCTGCTCACCTCCGGCGCCCTGGTACAGTACCCCGAACTCTTCGGCGCGGCGGTCATCCAGGTCCCCCTCACCGACATGCTGCGTTACCACACCTGGTCCGCCGGAGCGTCCTGGATGGCAGAGTACGGCAACCCCGACGACCCCGTCGAACGGGCGGCCATTGAAAAGTGGTCGCCGCTGCATAACGTTCAGGCGGGCGTCGATAAGCAATATCCACCAGCACTCGTGACCACCTCAACGCGAGACGACCGCGTCCACCCCGCGCACGCCCGCCTGTTCGCGCAAGCCCTGCGCGACGCCGGGCAACCCGTCGACTACTTCGAGAACATCGAGGGTGGGCACGCCGGCGCCGCCGATAACGCACAGGTCGCGCGGGTGGAGGCTCTCATCTACGAGTGGTTGGGGCAGCAGGTAACATCTTCGGCATCATGACCAGAAACAGGCTGCGTTCCACACCCGTCCCCGGTACCCGCGACACCTACACGGGAATCGACTTCAACCTCGGATTCCACGTCCGCACCTACCACCTGGATCTGAACTACCGCGTCGGCCCCAACCGCCTCGACGGCACCGCCACGCTGCGCCTGGACAACTGGGAACCGCTGTCATCCATGACCCTCGATCTCGCGCCCTCCATGCGCGTGTCCCGGGTAAGCGCACAGGGCTCCGCCGGCGTCAGCGTCAACGTCGCCCGCTTCCGTCAGTCCGGTGGCAAGCTGCGCCTCACCTTCGCGCAGGAGATCCCCGTCGACTCCGAGTTCACCCTGGTCATCCGCTACGGCGGTACCCCGCGACCCATCCGCACCCCCTGGGGCACGCTCGGCTGGGAGGAGCTGGAAAACGGTGCGCTCGTCGCCTCGCAGCCCAACGGCGCGCCCAGCTGGTTCCCCTGCGACGACACCCCCGACGAGAAGGCGACCTACGAGATCACCGTCACCACCGACAACCCCTATGTCGTCGCCGTCAACGGCACCTTGGTGTCGAAGAAATCCGCCGGATCCCGCACCACCTGGCATTACCGCGTCGGCAACCCCATGGCCACCTACCTGGCCACTGTCCAGATCGGCGAGTACCTCCCCCTGACACTGTCGGAGGAAGGCGCCACGGTGCCCGTCCGCGCCTGGGTCCCACCTGCCCTGCGTGACAGCGCCCGCGAGGAATTCGCCGACCAGGCCCGGATGTTGACACTGTACACGCAGCTATTCGGCCCCTACCCCTTCAACTCCTACTCCGTGGTGGTCACCGAGGACACCCTCGAAATCCCCCTGGAGGCCCAGGGCCTGTCCATCTTCGGCGCCAACCACGTCCGCGGCGACCATGCCTGGGAGCGGCTGATCGCCCACGAGCTCTCCCACCAGTGGTTCGGCAACTCCCTCGGTCTCGCGCAGTGGAATGACATCTGGCTCAACGAAGGTTTCGCCTGCTACGCCGAGTGGCTGTGGTTCGAGCACTCCGCCGATCAGCCTGCTGCGGTGTCCGCGCGCCTCCACTACGAGGAATTGGCGCGCAAACCCCAGGACCTGCTGCTTTCCGATCCCGGCCCCAAGGACATGTTCGACGACCGCGTCTACAAGCGCGGCGCCCTGACCGTCCACGCCCTGCGCGTCCTCCTGGGCGACGAAGCCTTTTTCCGCATGCTCCGTCGCTACGTCGCCTCCGGCCGCCACGCCGTCGTCGAACCCGTCGACCTCAAGCGCGAGGTCCTCGCCGAGGCCCGCGCCGTCGGCGTGCCCGAAGCCGAGGTCGAGTCGCTGTGGCACGCCTGGCTCTACGAGCGCATCCTGCCGGAGTTTCCTTGCGCGCCTTAAGTCTGGCGACGGTCTTCGCGGCGCTCGCCGGCTTCGTCGTCATCTACCTGGCCTCCTGGACGCTGCCCACCACCAGTTTCGCCGCCTTCCAGGCCTACTGGGGGCTGTTCTTCGCGGCCACCGGCTTCCTCGACGGCATCATGCAGGAGACCACCCGCGGCGTTTCCGCCGCCCGCGAGACCGGTCGCGTCGGCTCCGGCCGCCCGTGGCGACTCGGGGCATGGGTCGGCGGCGTGGTGCTACTGGTGGCGCTCGTCGTCGGATTGCTCTGGCTGCCACGCCTGCTGCGCGGCGAAGCCCCCGTCGGCATGGCTGTCGCCTTCCTGGCGTTCGGCCTGCTGACCTACGCTTTCCAGACCGTACTGTCCGGAGTGCTCTCCGGCCTCGGGCTGTGGCGCCGCTACGCCGGGCTCGTCGCACTGGATTCCGGCGTGCGACTCCTGCTGGCGCTGACGGCATGGCGGCTGGGCTGGGGCATCGAGGCCTTCCTGTTCATCACGGTGGTCGGCGCGTTGAGTTGGCTGATTGTGTTGCGGGGAGTGCCGCGTTCCGTGCTTATCGACGTCACCCACCCCACCTTCACCCGCCGGGTTTTGTCCGCCATGGTCGCTACCGGCGCCTCCGCCGCACTGATCACCGGCTTTCCCGTCTTCGTCCAGTCCACCTACCCGCCCGGCTCCGGGACAGTGGTGACCGTCGCCGGCATCATCAACGCCGTGACGCTGACCCGCGCCCCCATCCTGGTGCCGCTGCAGCGCTTCCAGTCGGCTCTCATCGTCCGCTTCGTCGAGCAACGCGGGGCGTTGTACCGGGCACTCGTGATGCCGGTGCTGGCGGTGCTTGGCATCGGCGTCATCGGGGCCGGCCTGGCGTGGCTGCTCGGGCCGTGGATCCTGGCGAACTTCTTCCCCGCCGACCTGTACGTGCCCGGTGCATTGCTGGCCGTATTGACGTTCGCCTCGGCCTGCACCGGCTCACTCATGGTTACCGGCGCGGCCGCGTTGGCCTCCGAGCTGCACAAGGCCTACGTGGTTGGCTGGGTCGCGGCGTCAGTGGTGGCTTTCGGTGTGCTCTGGTTGGCGCCTCTGTCGCTGGAGGCCGGTGTATGCGTGGCGCTGGTAGCCGGGCCGGTGGCCGGCGGGCTGGTGCACGCGGTGGCGCTGCGTGGGGCCGGCGCTGCAGGCGGCGCGGGGGAAGAAATGACGCCCCCCGGTGGCTCGTAATTACGAAGGTCGCAAATGCGTTAATCCGATCGATCAATCTAAACGCATAGTGCCAGTTCAACCCTGACATGCATCGTTCCTTATGGTCGTAAATGCGGGAATCGTAATTACGAAGCCATCTCCCCCCTCGCGTGCAACGCCCGGAGCGCCGCGGCACGGATACGACGCTTGGTTTCGCTGGTTTTCCGCAGCATTCCGGTCGAAGTACGTACCAGCTGCCAGCCTGTGCTCAAGAGGTCGGCTGTGATCTCGGCGTCTTTGTCGCGCTGCTTTCTCTCCAGATGATGTTCCCCGTCCTGCTGCAGCCCGACCTTCAGGGCGGCGGCGGCTTGATCAAGAATGGTCAGCAGGGTCTTGTCCGGGCTTTTCTCACCGGTTCGACCGATTTCCCCATCGGCGTAGACGGGAATCTGAGATTGAAATTGCACTTCCGGCAGGTCAGCCACTGCCTCCCTGGCCAACAGTCGCAGTACCGTTTCGGGTTTTGAGTCCGTCAGCGCACAGCTAAGCAGCAAGAGAGCTTCGAGTCGTCGGGCCCGGATTTTTCCTTTCAAACCAGTCCTCAACTGGTCAGTGCTGGCGCCAAAGACCCTCCGGAAACGGTCGATGACCTGGACGGACATGATGGTTATCGGATCGATGTCCAGGGTGGCGAGGGTGTCCCAGGCATGTTCGCCATTTTCCAGCGATCGAAGGCACCCGGCGAGGGTGTCGAGATGGTCGGTGACCATTACTTTCCGGGACCCGACGTGACGCTCCAGCGTCCGGTGCTTTTTCGTTCGACGACGCACAGTCGGCTGAAGAGGAGACCTGGTCAAGCGCCGATCAGACGAACACAGCAGGGTAGTGTCGGCGGCATCGGAAAAATCAGGTACACCCAGGATGTCGAGCGCAGACCATTCGGCGATGATCGACCCCGGCCTCTCCAGGTGATGGGCAACTGCGCGGGCGGTGGCCGGAGCCGAGTAAGCCAATCCGCGCGGGTGGAAACGCGCGCCGTAGTGCACGAGGCCCTGGGGGCGGGCGTCGTTAAGCGGGATGCTGAAGGTGTCGGAGACGGCGATGTGGCTCAGCAGGTGCGCAACTTGTTCGGCGGGATCGTCGGGCAATGAAAACAGGGTCGTCATACTCCACTTAGACTCAGCCGCGGGCCGAAAGGTTCCCACGCCCGCACGTATAGTTGGCTGGCATGAGGACATTGCTGGTCACCGGGGGCGCCGGGTTCATTGGGGCGAATTTCGTGCATATGACGCGGGAACGGTATCCGGAGGATCACATCGTGGTGGTGGACAAGCTGACGTATGCCGGTAACCGCGCGAATCTCGATGGCGCGGATGTGGAGTTCATTGAGGGGGATA
The DNA here is from genome assembly GCF_030538285.1 of Corynebacterium sp. Lineage (GTDB taxonomy): Bacteria > Actinomycetota > Actinomycetes > Mycobacteriales > Mycobacteriaceae > Corynebacterium. Next base: position 166,088 of record NZ_JAUNUG010000001.1, on the reverse strand, counting down.
TCTGTGATGCGGAGCTTATCGACGCCGCCGTCGCCCGCGCCGACATCGTCGTCCACTTCGCCGCGGAGAGTCATAATGATAATTCGCTGCGGGACCCGCGGCCTTTCGTCGATACGAATGTGGTGGGGACGTTCACCATCCTGGAGGCGGTCCGCAGGCACGGCAACCGGCTGCACCACATCTCGACGGATGAGGTGTTCGGCGATTTAGGTCTTAATGATCCGGCACGTTTCACGGAGACGACTCCCTATGAGCCGAGTTCCCCGTACTCGGCGACGAAGGCCGGGTCGGATCATCTGGTGCGCGCGTGGATCCGTTCCTTCGGTATTAACGCGACGATCTCGAATTGTTCGAATAACTATGGGCCTTATCAGCACATCGAGAAGTTCATTCCGCGGCAGATCACCAACATCATCGCCGGTCAGACGCCGAAACTCTATGGCACGGGCCAGCAGGTGCGCGACTGGATCCACGTAGATGACCACAACGCCGCCGTGCATCTCATCCTCGAGCGGGGCCGCCGCGGCGAGACCTACAACATCGGTGCCGATAATGACCACGTGAACAACAAGCAGGTCATCGAGCTCATCTGCGAGCTCATGGGCGCGCCCGGCTACGAACATGTCGCCGACCGCCCGGGCCACGACCAGCGCTACGCCATGGATTCGACGAAGCTGCGCAACGAGCTCGGTTGGGCCCCGCAGTTCACGGATACGGATACCGGGATGCGCGCAGGCCTGGAGCAGACCATCGCCTGGTACCGGGCGCACGAGGATTGGTGGCGTCCGGTGAAACAGCAGGTGGAGGCAGCTTACGCGGAGAGGGGTCAGTAATGATCGAGGGACTACTGGTACTGGACCTGCGGGTCCACGAGGATGAGCGTGGTTGGTTCAAGGAGGCCTGGAATCGTGCCCGGATGACGCAGGAGGGACTGCCGGACTTCCGCCCGGTCCAGTCGAATGTCGCGTTCAACGCCGAGCAGGGCACGACCCGCGGGTTGCACGCGGAACCGTGGGACAAGCTCGTCACCGTGGGCACCGGTCGGGTGCAGGGCGGGTGGTGTGACCTGCGGAAAGGCTCCCCTACTTATGGCCAGACGCAGACTGTGGAGATCGGCCCGGGCACCGCGGTGTTCGTGCCTCGCGGGGTGGCCAACGGCTACCAGGTGCTCGAGGATGCCACCACGTATCTCTACCTGGTTAACGACCACTGGTCCCCGGACGCCGCCTACGTCAACGTCTCGCATGAGCTCATCGACTGGCCGCTGACGCCCCGCAATCTGTCGGCGAAGGACCGGGAGCTCACGCGCGAGCTGGAGTCCGTCAAGCCACGGAAGGTGCTGGTCACCGGCGCGAGTGGCCAGGTTGGTCGTGCCTTGCGGAAGGTGCTTATCGACGCCGAGTTCCTCACCCATGAGGAGTTCGACATCACTGATCCGCCGGCCCGAAACTGGCGGCAGTACTCGGCGATCATCAACTGTGCGGCGTATACCGCCGTCGATCAGGCGGAGCAGGAGCCGGATAAGGCCTGGGCCGTCAACGCCCAGGGCCCGGCGCGGCTGGCGCGGATCGCGGCGGAGAACAATCTCACTCTCGTCCACCTGTCTACTGACTATGTTTTCGACGGCATCACAGATCGCCCGTATACAGAGGACGAACCGGTAGCCCCGCTGAACGTCTACGGGGCATCGAAAGCAGCAGGTGAGGCGGCCGTGAGCACTACCCCGCGCCACTACATTCTGCGCACCAGCTGGGTGGTGGGCGAGGGGAAGAACTTCGTCGACACCATGCGTGGCCTAGCGGAACGCGACATCCGACCGCAGGTGGTGCATGACCAGAAGGGCCGCCCCACCTTCGCTTCCGAGCTGGCTAAGGGCATCATCCATCTGCTCACCGCGCAGCCGGAGTACGGGATCTACCACCTGACGGGCGGTGGAGACGAGGTCGGTTTCGATGAGCTCGCGATGGCTGTCTACGCCGGAATGAACCGCGATCCGAACATGGTGCAGCCGGTGACAAGCGAGCAGTACTTTGCAGGGAAGGCGCATGCGGCGCGGCCGTCGATAAGCACACTGAGCACGGCGAAGATCGAGGCAAGCGGTTTCGTGCCACAGAATTGGCGCACCAGTCTGGCACTGTATCTGCTATGAAGGGCATCATCCTCGCTGGCGGTTCCGGGACCCGGTTATATCCGATCACGCAGGGCATCTCGAAGCAGCTCATGCCGATCTACGACAAGCCGATGATCTACTACCCGCTGTCCACGCTCATCCAGGCAGGGATCCGGGAGATTCTGGTGATCACGACACCGGAGGATTCGCCCGCTTTTCGACGCCTCCTCGGCGACGGTTCCCAGTGGGGGCTGATGATCGACTACGCCCACCAGCCCTCCCCCGATGGGCTGGCGCAGGCCTTTCTCATCGGCGAGGACTTCATCGGCGACGATGACGTGGCGCTGGCGCTGGGTGACAACATTTTCGACGGCTACCACTTCTCCACCACGCTAGCCGATTGCCGGCACCCGGAAGGCGGCACGGTCTTCGCCTATGAGGTCTCCGACCCCGAGCGCTACGGCGTCGTGGAGTTCTCCGCGGACGGACGGGCCTTGAGCATCGAGGAGAAACCGGACACCCCGAAGTCGAACTACGCGGTCGTCGGCCTGTACTTCTACGACCGGCGGGTGGTGGACATCGCGAAGGGCATCCGGCCCAGTGAGCGCGGGGAGTTGGAGATCACCGCCGTCAACGACGCCTACCTGCAGGCCGGTGACCTGCACGTACAGCGTCTGCAGCGCGGCGACGTGTGGCTTGACACCGGCACCTTCGACTCGATGAGCGAAGCCTCCTCCTACGTCGAGGTGATCCAGAAACGCACCGGCCAGGTGATCGGCTCGCCGGAGGTCGCCGCCTACCGGGAGGGTTTCATCGACGCCGCCGCCCTGGAGAGGCTGGCCCAGCCGCTGCTCAAGTCCGGCTACGGCGAGTACCTGCTGGCCGTCGCGCAGGACGGCTAGGATCTGACGTCATGCCGACACTTGCCGCCCTGATCACCGTCTACCACCGGATTGTGCCGGAAGAGCTCAGTGCCGCCCTGGATTCCCTGGCGGCGCAGACCCACCCGGCGGATGAGATCGTCATCGTTGAGGACGGACCGGTGGGGCCGCAATTGCGGGCGGTGATTGACGGGTTCGTCGATAAGCATGACAAGGCGCGGACGGTGACGCTCGCACGCAACCAGGGCTCAGGTCCGGCGTCGGCGGCGGGCATGGCGACGATTGATGCGGAGCTGGTCGCGCGTCTCGACGCCGACGACATCGCCGCCCCCGAACGTTTCGCCCGGCAGCTGGCGTTTTTCGAGGCCCACCCCGACACCGACGTCCTGGGCACCGCGCTGGCGGAATTCCAGGAGAACCCGACCGAGGTCCTCGCCGTGCGGACTCTGCCGGAAACGCATGATGCGATCGCGCGCTACGCCAAGATCAATTCGCCGGTGAACAATCCTTCGGTGATGGTGCGTCGAGAAGCAGTGGAACGCGCCGGCGGATACCGGGCCGTGCACCACATGGAGGACTACGACCTTTATGCCCGCCTACTGGCCAGCGGCGCCCGCTTCCACAACCTCCCCGAGCCGCTGACCTACTTCCGCACCTCGCCGGAGCAGTTCCAACGACGCACCGGGCGTGGCATGTTCGCCGCGGAGAAGCAGATGCAGCGCAACCTCGTCGCCTATGGTCTGGTCTCCAGGCCCCGGGCGGTGCTCAATCTGGTGGTACGCACCGCCTACCGACTTCTCCCAACGGGCCTGCTCACCGCGGCCTATGCGAGGTTGTTCCACCGATAACCGCCCCCAGGGGTTAGCATGATGGGCATTATGGAACCCATCCGCCTCGACCAGCCCGACTTTTCGGACACCTGGCTGATCATCCCCTGCTACAACGAGGGACCGGTCATCCAGGAGGTCATCGAAAACGCCCGGCAGACCTTCCCCAACATCGTCGCCGTCAACGACGGCTCCGCCGATGATTCTGCCGCCCGCATCCACGCCGGCGGCGCCCACCTGGTCAACCACCCCGTCAACCTGGGCCAGGGTGCCGGCATCCAGACCGGTGTCGAATACGCGCGTGCGCAGCCCGGTGCGCAGTACTTCGTCACCTTCGACGCCGACGGGCAGCACCAGGTCAAAGACGTCGTACGCATGGTGTCACGGCTGCGGGAGGAGCCGGTGGACATCATCGTGGGCACCCGCTTCGGCCGCCCCCGCGCCGAGGACGACCAGGTGCCGTGGATTAAACGGCTCGTGCTCAAGACCGTGGTGTTCCTCTCCCCCACCACCCGCCAACTGGGTCTATCCGATGCTCACAATGGGTTGCGCGTGTTCAACAAGAAGGTCGCGGACGAGATGAACATCCGCATGAACGGCATGTCACACGCCTCCGAACTGGTCACTATGATCGCCGACCGCGGGTGGCGCGTCGCGGAGGAACCGGTGGACATCCTCTACACGGAATATTCGATGAGCAAGGGCCAGTCGCTCATCAACGGCGTGAACATCCTCGCCGACGGACTGCTGGCCAGGAGGCTCTAAATGATCGGGACCATCGTTCAGTTCCTGCTGCTGGCCGCCACCCTGGTGCTGGCATTCTACTTTTTGACCAACCGCCGCAAGGCCCGCGCCAAGGCCGGCGTGAAGCTCGGCTTTGTGGTGTTCATCATCGCCGCTGTGTGGGCGGTGCTGCGCCCGGATGACCTCACCGTCCTGGCTAATTGGATCGGCGTCGACCGCGGCACCGACCTGCTGCTGTATCTGCTGGTCATCGCGTTCCTCTTCACCACCATGTCCACCTGGATTCGTTTCCGCGAACAAGAACTGCGTTACGCTCGACTGGCACGCGCCGTGGCACTACAGTCGCCGGTGCTGCCTGCAGAGGAGAAATAGTGTCTAGTTCTGTCGCGGCCCCCCAGGCCAAGATCCCCGCCCTGGCGTGGGTGCTTGTCGCCGTCATCGTCGTGATGGCGCTGATCATCGGCTTCCTGGTCGGCCGCCAGACCGCGCCGACTCCGGCCGCCGCGCCCGTCACCCAGGAGGCCCCGGCCACGACGGAAGCGCAGGAAGATCCGGCTGAGCTGGCCCGACTCGCTGCCGAGGTCACCCCGGGGACCCGAGACAAGGGCCCGCAGGCGGATGCGGCCGGCCGTTTCGACGCCACCATCACCGGCCCCGGCGAGGAGATCACCTCCGCCGAGGATGTGCTCAAGGTGCACCGCCGCGACGCGGATGATCCTTTCGCGGTCGGCGCTCTCGACGCCCCGGTGGTCATCTCCGAGTTCTCCGACTTCGAGTGCCCCTTCTGCTCCCGCTTCGCCAACACCACCGAGCCAGCGCTCATGGACGCGTATGTCGACGCCGGCCTGGTCCGCTTCGAGTGGAACGACATGCCTGTCAACGGCCCCATGGCCGAGGACGCCGCGAAGGCCGGCCGTGCCGCCGCCGCGCAGGGCAAGTTCCAGGAGTACAAGAAGGTCCTGTTCACCGCGACTGCGCAGACGCAGGGCCATCCGAATCACACCATCGAGGACTTCGTCCGCTACGCCGGGGAGGCCGGTGTCCCGGACCTGGAGCGTTTCCGCGCCGACGCCACCGACGGCACCTTCGACGCGGCCGTCGAGGAGGCCAAGGTGTACGGCGCCTCCATCGGCGTGAACGGCACCCCGAGCTTCTTCATCGGTGAAAGCTACATCTCCGGTGCGCAGCCGACGGAGGTTTTTGAGCAGATCATCACCGAGGAACTGGCCAAGGTCGCCCGCGGCGACGTCAACGTCCCGGAGGTTTAATGTCGGGCGAGGACTGGCCGCCCCTGTTGTTCTGGGTGTTCGCCTGCTTTGCGACGCTCACCGCCGGCCTCGGCGGCTACCTTCTGGGGCAGGCGATCTAGCGTGGCGACGATCGGTTTATTCGGCGCCCTCCTCGCCGGTGTTCTCTCGCTTGTCAGCCCGTGCTCGGCGCTGCTGTTGCCGGCATTTTTCGCTTATGCGTTTTCTTCACTGCGTGCGCTACTGAGCCGCACCGTGGTGTTTTTCATCGGGCTGGCCGTGGTGCTGGTGCCGGTGGGCGCCGGGGTGGGCACCATCGGCGCGCTGCTGGTGGGGCACCGCGAGACGCTCATCCTCGTCGGCGGCTGGATCATCATCGCGCTCGGCGTGTACACGGCGCTGGGTGGCGGCTTCAAGATCCCCGGCCTGCGCGGCGGGGCGCGCGGCACCGGCCTGGCGCAGGTGTTCTTCCTCGGTGCGGTATACGGTTTCGCCGGTTTCTGCGCGGGTCCGCTACTCGGCGCGGTACTGACGACGGCCGCGGTGACCGGCTCCTCGCTCTACGGCGGGCTCATCCTCGGAATGTACGCCCTGGGTATGGCCCTGCCCCTGTTCTTCCTGGCGCTGCTGTGGGACCGCTTCGACCTGGGCCGCAAGGCGTGGCTGCGGCCGCGCGAGGTCCAGCTCGGCCCGCTCCGCACCACCGTGTGGGCCTTGGTCTCGGGCGCGCTGTTCATCGCCATCGGCTGGCTGTTCATCGCCTCCCACGGCACGGCGAACCTGCCGACGCTGCTGAGCATCGATGCCCAATATGAGGTCCAGGCCTGGACCCAGCGCATGGCCGGGCAGGTCAGCGACGTGGCCTTCTGGTTCTGGATGTCTCTCGCCGGGGCCGTGATCAGCGGCTGGCTGCTGCGCGGAAGTACTCGACGGTCTGCGCGACGCCCTCAGTGATCGGGGTGAGCGGCTCCCAGCCGAGGACCTCGCGGGCGCGTTCATAGGACAGCGCGGAACGCGGCACATCGCCCAGGCGGGCGGGGGCGTATTCGGGTTCGTCGGGGGCGCCGGCGGCCTGGGCCACCAGCGTATGCAGCTCCCGGTCAGACGTCTCCACGGAGGTACCGATGTTGAAACGCATCCCCGAGCCCTGCTCGCCCGACGCCAGGTAGAAAGCACGCACGACATCGCCGACGAAGACGTAGTCGCGGGTGTTGCCGCCGTCGCCGAACACGCGGGTCGGTTCACCGGCCAGTAGGCGCTGGGCGAAGATGGCCACCACGCCGGCCTCCCCGTGCGGGTCCTGCCGTGGGCCGTAGACGTTGGCGGGGGCGATATGCGAGCAGTCCAGGCCGTAGAGGTGGCGGAAAGTATTCAGGTACACCTCACCGGCGAACTTGCTGGCCGCGTAGGGCGAATGCGGGTCAACAGGCACGTCTTCCCCGACAGGGAACTGCTCGGGGGTGCCGTAGATGGAGCCGCCCGAAGAGGTGTGGATGATCTTGCGCACACCATGCTTCCGGGCGGCGTCCGCCAGCCGGATGGTGGCGAGAATGTTCGTCTCCGCGTCGTGCAGCGGGTCCGCAACTGATTCGCGGACGTCGATCTGCGCGGCCAGGTGGAAGATCACTTCCGGACGATGCTTTTCGACGAGCGCGTCGAAGTCCACCTCCAGCACATCTTTCTCCAGGAACGTCAATCGCCCCGAGTCCTGCGCGTGAGCGAGGTTCTCGAGGCGGCCGTGGGAGAGGTTGTCCACGACGACGACGTCGTGGCCTTCGTCGATAAGCAGATCTACCAGGTGCGAGCCGATGAAGCCGGCACCGCCGGTGATAAGAGTGTGCATACCGACACTGTAACGCCTAGGACGCGGCGATCACGTTGGCGACGTGCTCATGACCACGGTCGGTCATGTGGATCGGCATATTGCCGGGGCCAGCATGGAAATCAATGAGACCGGACCAGCTGCGCAGGTGATCCGGGGCGCACATGCCGCGGTCACGGGTGGAGGGCTTCATGTCGACGAACTGAGTGCCGGTGGCGTGGGCCAGATCGCTGAGCATGCCCTGGGACAGCCGCTCCCAGTAGCCGACCTGCGGGGCGAAGGTGCGGTCCTTGATGTTGCCGCCGACGTGGACCAGGCAGACGTGGTCGTTCTCAGTGATCGTGGCGTACCCGACGATCTGGATACGCGCGTTAGGCGCGGCGTGGCGAATGCGGTCAATCTGCGGGCGCATCGCGTTGACGAAACGCGCACGGACGTCGTGCTCGGCGAGGTTGCCGTTGTTGTAGGTGTCGTTGAACCCGGTGGTGACGATGACCCGCGCCGTGGCCGGGGTCAGCGCACCGGTGGCCAGCGCGCGGTCGACCTGGGTGGAGAACTGCGGGCCGGGGGAAATAGCGGTGGTACCCGCGCAGGAATAGTCCCAGACCGGCAGGCCGAGCTTGTGGCCGGCACGGACACCGTAGTTGTTCTGGGAGGTCGGGCACTGCTCGAAGCTGCTGCCACCGAGGGAGCTGAGCGAGGACCCGGAACCGATGCGGTTGACCAGGTACTCCGGCGTCGGGGTGTCGGCGATGATGGAGTCACCGAAGACGACCAGATTGCGCTGCTGTGCCTCGGCGCTCGGGGCGGCGACGGAGATGACGCCGGCGAGCATGACCAGGGAGGCCAGGGCCACCCAGAGGCGGCGGGCGGTCACGGAAATGTTGAGCATGGGGGTCCTTCGAGGTCCTGTGGTGCCGGGTTCGTGTCTACAACTTCCACCAGTTTGACTCAAGTTGTCTCAGGTGACCACTTTTGTCACAATAATCACTCTAGCCACTCTGGTAGATCACGGAACGATCACGGAACACCTTAGCCGTCCAAACGGAAAACGTCACGCCAAAGCCCGAATTATTTTGCCGTGTGAAACTATGGTGGAACAGACCCCAGTTGAAGGAGCCCCCACCGTGTCCCTCGAATCCCGATTCCGCGACACCGCGATCACCGCCCGCGCCCTCGGGGAATTTGTCCCCGCCGTGCTGCGCACCGGCATCCTCAGCACCCGCGGCGGCGCCGGCCAGGGAGCCGCACTGGGCCGCTACTGGTTCACCACCGCCCGCGAAGTCGAGCAGGGCAACCTGGCCACCCCGCACCGCGTCGCCATCATCGACGACGAAGGCGAGATCACCTACCGCCAGCTCCGCGAGAACTCCCAGACCCTCGCCCGCCACATCGCAGGCCTCGACCTCGACGACATTCGCCTCGGCGTCATGGCCCGCAACGGCCGCGGCATCATCTACCCCCTCGCCGCGAAAGGCTACGTCGGAGCCGGCATCTACCTGCTCAACGTCGGCTCCTCCCCCGAGCAGCTCACCGGCTGCCTCGAGGAAAACGACATCAACGTCCTCGTTATCGACGATGAATTCCTCGACCGCCTGGACAAAGGCGTCGTCGAGAAGCTCGGTGTCCACGTGATCATCGGCCACCAGACCCGCGAGCACGACAACCACATCACCCTCCGCGACATCGTCGAACGCCCCTGGGTGACCGAGAACATCTCCCTGCCCGCACTGCCCAAGCACGGCCCGATTGTCCTCATGTCCTCCGGCACCACCGGCATCCCCAAAGGCGTCATGCGCCCCGAGCCGAAACTGCCGCTCGTCCTGGCCGGCATGCTCAAGAAGGTGCCATGGCGGGCGAACATCCGCGTCCAGATGCACGCCTCCATCTTCCACACCTGGGGCTGGAGCGCGATCAACATCGCGCTGGCGGCCCGCGCCACCGTCGTCTGCCACCGCATTTTCGACGCCGAGCAGGTCCTCCGCGACATCGACAACCACCAGCTAGAGGCCATGATCACCTCCCCGATCTTCCTCAAGCAGATCCTCGAGGTCAAGGACAACGAAAAATACGACACCTCCCAGCTGGAGTTCATCGTCTCCTCCGGCCACGCCCTGACCCCGACCCTCGTCGAGCACACCATCGAGCGTTTCGGCCCGATCCTGTGCAACGTCTACGGCTCCACCGAGCTCACCCTCGCCTCCGTCGCCTCCGCCGAGGAACTCGCCGCCGACCCCACCACCTCCGGCAAGGTTGCACTGGGCACGAACCTCAAGATCCTCGACGAGAACGGCGACGAGGTCCCCACCGGCACCGTCGGCCAGATCCACCTGCGCAACTCCACCACGCTGACGGGCTACACCAACCCCGACATCCCCCTCGACCAGCGCGGAGGCCTGGTGCGCATCGGCGACCTCGGCTACCTCGACGAAGACGGCCATCTCCGCGTCCTCGGACGTATCGACGACATGATCATCGTCGGCGGCGAAAACGTCCACCCTGCCTCCGTCGACGAAGTCCTCGACGGCATGCCCGGCATCAGTGAGGTCTACTCCCACGGCGTCGAAGACCCGGACACCTTCCGCCGCGTCGCCTCCTGGATCGTCCGCGACGACTCCGCAGCCGGGGCAGCGCTCACCGAGGACGACGTCCGCGACTTCGTCCGCGACAACCTGGCAGACCACTCCATCCCCCGCGACGTCCACTTCATGGAGGAACTGCCCCGCAACCCCACGGGCAAGGTCATGCCGCGCTTCCTCCCGGGATTGGGTGGATAGTCAGCCGGCCGGGTAGCTCTCCGACGGCAAGCCGGCCGCTGTCCAAGCGCTGAACCCACCCTCCAGGTGGGTGACATCGGTGCGACCCATGTCGTGCAGGGCAGCGGCAGCAAGGGCGGAACGCCAGGCGGAACCGCAGTAAAGAATGAGGGTGCGGCCGTCGTCAAGCGCGGGCTTGAAGTACGGACTCTCGGGGTCTACCCAGAACTCCAGCATGCCTCGCGGCGCGCGGTAAGCCCCGGGGATGATACCGTGCGCCTCCCACTCACGAGGGTCGCGGATATCGACGAAGAGATAGCTCGGATCGTCGATAAGCTCTCTTGCCTCATCGAGACCGAGCGTGCGGACGCGGGCATTGGCGCGCGCAACGAGCTCCGCAGCCGGGACGGGCAAGGGCTCACAGGGACGGCGGTTGGTGTGTTCCATGACACGAACAGTAGGCGAAGCAATCAGAAATTGGTGCCGAAAGTCCACCACAGATAGACAAAAATCAACACCCAGACCTAAGAGGCAGGGGGGTGTCTGACGTTTGGCAGACGGCGGACAGAAACACTGAACCCCAGACAGAACCATGTTCTACCTGGGGTTTCATTGAGCCGCCTGCGAGAATCGAACTCGCGACCTTCTCATTACGAGTGAGATGCTCTACCGACTGAGCTAAGGCGGCGTGGGCTGCGCAAACAGCACCGATGCGTCATTCTAGCGCACGGCGATCATGCGGAGAAATCACAGGTCAGGAGACCTGGCTGGCGAGGCGGATGCGGCCGAGCATGCCGTCGAGGGCGTTGGTGGGGGTGACGTTGACGCTGATGTGTTGGCGGGCGGTGGTGACGGCGTCGAGGCATTCGACGAGGCCTGGTTCGCTGACTTTGTCGGCGAGTTCGCGGGCCAGGCCCTCGAAGTCGGGGTGCGTCAGTCCGACGTTTGCACCGGTGGAGAGCATGAGGGCGTCACGGTAGAGGCCGGTGAGGTCCACCAGGGCGAGATCAATGAAGTCGCGTTTGCGGCGGTTGCGGCGGGTTTTCTGGGATTTCTCCAGCTCGGACAGCGCTCCCGCGGATCCATCCATGGCTTTCTGGGTGCCTTTGCCGCGCCCGCCTTTGCCCAGGGAGCGTTCCAGTTCTGCGAGCTCGGCGGCGTCCTCCTCGTCGCTCATGTCCTTAACCTGCTTGTCGACGTTCTTAAGGAAGGCGGTGGCGGATTTGAAGGCCTCGTCGCCGTGGAAGACCATTTCCGCAAGGTTGAGCGCAGCGGAGCGGCGTTTCTGCGCCTCCGGGTCACTGACCAGGCGGCGGGCACGTCCGATGTGGCGCCCGGAGGCGATGGCCGCGAGGCGGGCATCTTCCGGGGAGGCGCCGGTGTCGTCGATAAGCAAAGAAACGATCTTGTCCACGGATGGATACGGCACGTACAAATGACGGCACCGTGAACGCAGCGTCGGGGAGAAATCCTCCGGATCGATGGAGGGAGCGCACATGAGGATGACGGTGTGCGCGGGTGGTTCTTCGACGACTTTGAGGATGGCGTCGGCGGCGGGACCGGTGAGGCGGTCGGCGTCCTCGATGAGGATGATGCGCCAGTCGGCGACCGTCGGCAGTTTGGAGGCTTCGCTGCGCATGTCGCGCATTTCCTCGATGCCGATGGACAGGCCGGCGGGGATGATGTGGAGGACATCGGTGTGTGCGTCGTGGAAAACATCCCGGCAGTGCTGACAGCGGCCGCAACCTATCTCATCCGGATCCGAGCACTGCAGGGCGGCAGCGAAGGCAAGCGCGGCGACGGAACGGCCCGAGCCGGGCGGGCCGGTGAAAATCCACGCATGGGCCATGGCGCTGCCCAGTTCCGATTCCCCACGTGCGAAGCCGCGGGCCGCGCGGGCGGCGCCTAGGACCGTGTCACGGACGGCGGGGGTGTCGGAGAGTCGCTCGGCAACGCTGTTCACCTCACCCACCCTATTCACCCTGAACATGTGGTGCCCACGCGGGAGGGGCCGGGGGGTTAGAGTAGTGAACCATGAGTCGATTGTTGCGGGCGTTCAAGTGGCTGTGGGGCACCTCGTGGCCCCTGTATGCCGCGTTGGTGCTTGCGGCCAACCTCATCGGCGCTTTGGCCATCATGGCGTTCATCCGCTTCCTCATCCCGATGCCGGAGGTGCGCAGTTTCACGTCCGAGGTCCCGCACCTGGAGATCATCGGTCTGACGTATTTGGCGTTCGCGGTGATCGTCGGCGTGTCGGCCACGCTGCTGTTGTTCCGGCCGGTGCTGGAGTGGCAGAGACATCCCGATGATCACGATCCGAATATGGTGCGCAACCTGGTCATGCGCCTGCCGGTGTATCAGGCGGTGGTGTGCGCGGCGGTGTGGCTGATTGGTATTGCGATTGCGGTGGTGACGGGGGCGTCGGCAAGCGGGCGTTTGGCCCTGGTCATCGGCTTGGCGACACTGCTCGCGGGCATGGTGGTCGTGCTGATTACCTACCTGCTGGCGGAGCGCCTGGTGCGCCCGGTGGCGGCCGCTGCGCTGGCGCGTCGATTCGAGGATGCCACTCTGGAGCCGCCGATCACGCAGCGCCTGCGCCTGACGTGGATCATGACGACAGCGTTGCCTGTCCTCGGCATTCTGCTGCTGGCCCTGGCCCAGCGGGCGGGCTTTTTCATGGGCAACGCAGGTGAGCTGATCCCGGGTATCGTCGCGCTGTCGCTGACGGTGTTGGTGACCGGTTTCGTGGGCACGACGTTTGCGATCATGAGTGTCGTCGACCCTGTGCACGAACTGCAGGAGGCTATCAACCGGGTGCGTCGCGGTGACACCAACGTGGAGGTCGATATTTATGACGGCTCCGAGATGGGTGTCCTGCAGGCCGGCTTCAACGAGATGATGCGTGGGCTCAAGGAGCGCCAGCGGGTGCGCGACATTTTCGGCCGTTATGTCGGCGCGGAGGTAGCCAAGCGCGCTTTGGAGGAGCGTCCGACCCTGGGTGGTGAGGACCGCAAGGTCGCGGTGCTGTTCGTCGACGTCATCGGGTCGACCACTTTCGCGGTGAACCACACCCCGGAGGAGGTCGTGGAGGCGCTCAACCAGTTCTTCGAGCACGTCGTCGAGGTGGTGCACCGCAACAAGGGCATCATCAACAAGTTCCAGGGTGACGCCGCATTGGCCGTGTTCGGCGCCCCGATTTCTCTCGCGGACTCCACCTCCCACGCGCTGACGGCGGCGCGTGAACTGCGCCAGGAGCTCAAGGGGATGGCGCTACAGGCGGGTATCGGTGTGGCTGCGGGGCACGTGGTCGCCGGGCACATCGGTGGTTCGGATCGTTTCGAATACACCGTCATCGGTGATGCCGTGAACTCCGCCGCCCGCTTGACCGAGCTGGCAAAGGACACTGACGGTCGCGTGCTCACCAACGCTGCGACCCTGCGTAGCGCCAACGAGGCCGAGCAGGCCCGCTGGACCGTGATGAAGTCCGTCGAGTTGCGCGGGCGCCGCGAGATGACCCAGCTGGCGCGCCCCATCCGCCCCACCATGGCCGACCGCTCCTGAGATGACTGCGCTGGCTCCTCGGCGGCTTTTTCTGCTGCTCGTCGGTTTGATCATCATGTCTTTCGGCATCGCCTTGTCGGTGCGTTCAGATCTGGGCACGACCACCATTTCCTCGCTCCCCTACGTGTTGAGTTTGATTTCCCCGCTGAGCCTGGGCATGGCATCCATCCTGGTCAATGCAGGTTTGGTGGTGTTGCAGCTACTCATTCTGCGGCGCCGTTTCCAGCCGGTCCAGCTGCTGCAGATCCCAGTGCTGCTGGTGTTCGGCGTGTTCAACGATGTCGCTTTGTGGGCGACGACCTGGGTGGGGTACGCCGCCTACTGGCAGCAGTGGGTGTTGGTGGCGGGTGGCATTGTGCTGCTAGGCGTGGGGATTGTGTTCCAGATCGCGGCGCAGTCGATCATGCTCGCTGGCGAGGCGGCGGTTCTGGCCATCGCCTCGGAGTTGGCGCGCGTTTTCGGTCAGCGTCGGTTTTTCGTCTTCGGCTACGTCAAGATCGCCTTCGACGTGGTTCTGGTGCTGTCGGCGGTCGTGCTGGCACTGTCTTTCGCGGGCGAGATCGTCGGCGTGCGGGAGGGGACGGTCGCCGCAGCACTGTTCATCGGCATGACCGTGTCCCGTTTGCAACCGTGGTTGGGCCCGCCGTTGCAGCGTTTCCGTGGCTGATTGTCGCTTATCGACGCCCCCCTTCCAGCGCGCACGTGCGCGCTTCTAGGGGGTTTATCCACAGATTTTTGTTGACAAGTGCGCGGTTAAGGTAGTTGTCCACAGGTCCGGCGGCGAGGTATCGACGGGACTGGCCAGTACTGCGAAGGTGGGGCCATGGCAAAGAAACGCAAGGCCCCCGGCTCCCCGACCACCACCGTTACTGTCCGCCCCACTTCCCCGGACGATGTCACCAATCCCCCGCGTCACCGCAGGCTGCGCGCGCAGCGTAGCGGGGACTCCTTCGCTTTGCTCGACGACGCTCTTGATCTCGGACTTGTCTCCGGCGACGTCATCAGTTGCGCATCGGGGGCCGACGGCCGCCGCTACCTCAGCGGCCTCGTCCGATTGCGCGAAGGAACCTTAAGCCAGGTAGGCATCGGTGGATCCCTCTGCCGCCACCATTTCGCCGAGTTCGTGGACCAGGCCACCGATGACTGGCATGATGACGGCGCGGCCCGCGTACAGGAACGCGGTGGCTCCCTGTACGCCTTCTGGCCGATTGAGATTCCCGTCGCCGAGGCCTCGCTCGCGGTCGACTTATCCGCCTCTGAGTATCGGCTCAAGCACTTGATCGTGCCGCCGGAACTCAGGCAGGATCTCATCAGCCACTATGTCTTTTTCGGCCCTCCCGCCACGGCCCACGCAGCCTGAGCTACTCCCGGGTGAGTCCGTCCACGAGCAGCATGTTGCCGATGACGTGCGAGGCACGCATCCCGGCATCCAACGCGCGGTGGCCGAAGCTATCGCCGGTGAGCACCGTCTCCCGCAGCAGGGCGATACCCTCGGCGACGAGCAGCAGATTACCGCCGTGTCCCAGACCCTGACGGACGATCGTCCCGTCCTGCAGGGTGCGATCATCGGCCAGGGTGGACGTGGCGGCCACGAACACGCCGGCCAATGCAGACGGAGCGATGAGCGACTTCTTCCGCCAGGTCGCCAACCCCAGGCCCGTGGCCCAGGCGGCGGCGCGCAACCCCACGCGCACCGGAGAAGGGCGGGCGCCCCGGTCGTAGAGCTTCGCTGAGTAGGCGGCGTGCTGGGAGGCAATGCCGAACATGCCCATCACCGGGGTGTGGTCCGGTTTGCGCAGCTTGGCAAAATCCCCGATCCAGCCCCCGGCCAGCCCGGCGAGCAGCACCGGTGAGGCATCGTGGCGCACCACGGTGCCGGCCAGCGGGGGCATGGTGGTCGCGATCGCCACGGCCGCGGCCTTCTCCCATCCAAACAGGCGCGACCACACGCTCAGCTCACCGGACGCCAGGTAGGCGATGCGTTCCGGCTCTTGGAAGGAGGCACCCAACGACGCTCGCAGGGCCTCCACCCCCTCGCGGGTGCGGGTGAGCAGTTCAGTGGCAGGAGAAGCGGCGGAAGTCGTCATGGGCCCCAGGGTAGTTGGCAGCTCTCGCAGCCGCCGCAGACCTGTTCCATCAAGAAGTATCGGGAAGTATCGGGCCGTATCTGAAAAACTCGATACGGCCCGATACTTCTTGATAGTTCAGTGTTTCCGCTGTTCAACGCCGCCTACCAGGCCATCCACCAGCATGCGCTGCGCCAGAACATAGGTCAGCGCCACCGCCAGATCCAGCCCACGCGCGATAGAGCGGGAGCCCTCGGAGCGAAGGAGCAGACGGAGAAGAATGAGCGAGTCCGACAGCAAAAACAGATTCCCGCCCAGGGCCAGTCCCCTCCCGCGCATCGCAGGATCGGCGGCCAGCGCCGAGGTGGCAGTAACCATCCCGCCATAAATCGCCACCAGGCTAAGGTGACCGCGCCCGAACCAGGTAGCTGCCGCAAAAGGCACCGCCCGCAACACCACCGGCGCCATCCGGAAACGCGCGCCGCGGCGCCACAATAACCACTGGTAGGCCGCCTGGTTCACCGCGAAAGCGCTCGCCCCGGCTCGGAGGCCCCCGGGCCGCATGAGCAGCAGATCGCCAGCCCACCCACCAGCCAGTCCCACCAGGCCAATCTCACGCTCGGGGGTGGGGGCGGTGAGGGGGGCGTCGATAAGCAATGGAACCACCGCCGGCTTCGACACCGCCTGTAGACGGCGCGAACCCAGCAGCCGGGAGGCGGCGTAGGCGCCGCCCGCCAGCCAGTAGAGCCACCGCATCTACTTCTTGCGGCCGGCCTTGATCACGCGCTTGGTGCCCGGGGAGGGAGCCTTGCGGGTGCTCTTCTTGGTCGTTTTCTTGGTCGACTTCTTAGCTGCCTTCTTGGACGCCTTCTTCGGGGCACCGCCGTCGGCGGCCTCCTTGGCGCGGCGCTCCGACAGCAGCTCGTTGGCGCGGGCGTCGGTGATGGTCTCCGGGGAATCGCCCTTACGCAGGGAGGCATTGGTGGTGCCGTCGGTGACATACGGGCCGAAGCGACCGTCCTTGACGGACATCGGCTTGCCGGAGACATCGTTGTCGCCGAGCATCTTCAGCGGCGGCTGCGCGGCGGCGCGACCCCGGCGCTTCGGCTCCGCGTAGATGCGACGCGCCTCGTCGAGGCTGATGCTGAAGATCTGGTCCTCGCTGGCCAGGGATCGGGAATCGCTGCCCTTTTTCAGGTACGGGCCGTAGCGGCCATTCTGGGCGGTGATGATCTCGTTGTCCGCCGGATCAACACCCACCTCGCGCGGCAGGCTGAGCAGCTGCAGGGCCTCCTCGAGGGTGACCGTCGCGGGCTCCATCGTGGAAAACAGGGAAGCCGTACCAGGTTTGAGGTTCTCCTCGACGAGCGCGTTGATGCGCTTTTCCTTCTGGGCGGCCGCGGTCTTGGTCTCCCAGTTCTTGGCGCGCATGCCATCGGCGGCACGCTGCGCGTCCTCCTCGGCACGTTCCTGCGCGACGACCTTCTCGGCGGCGGCCTCGGCGGTGGCCCGCTCATCGTCACGCACAACCTCGGTGACATAGGGGCCGTAGCGGCCCTCCTTCGCCACGATCATGCGCCCGTTGGCGGGGTTCTCGCCCAGCTCACGGCCGCCCTGCGGGGTGGCGAAAAGCTTCTCGGCGAGCTCCAGGTTGAGCTCATCCGGGGTCGTCGACTCCGGCAGGTTGGCGCGCTGGTACTCCGGCTCGCCGTCCTTCTCCCCGACCTTGCGCTCGATGTAGGGGCCATAGCGACCGACGCGGACGAAGACAGCACGACCTTCCTCATCGTCGAAGAGGTGGAGGGAGTTCACGGCGCGGGCGTCGATGTGCTCAAGGTTCTCACCGACCAGGGCCTTGAGGCCACCGTGACGGGCGATGGACTCGGCGGTGTTGTCATCAGCCTCGGCGTCGCCGAAGTAGAAGCCGGTCAGCCACTGTGTGCCGTCCTCCTCACCGGCGGCGATGTTGTCCAGCTCATCCTCCATGGAGGAGGTGAAATCGTAGTCCACGAGCGGGGTGAAGTTGTTTTCCAGCAGGCCGACCACGGCGAAAGCCACCCAGCTGGGCACGAGCGCGTTGCCGCGGGGCAGGACATAACCGCGGTCCTGGATGGTCTTGATGATCGACGCATACGTCGACGGACGACCGATACCCAGGTCCTCCATCTTCTTCACCAGGCTGGCCTCGGTGTAGCGGGCCGGTGGGTTCGTGGAGTGGCCGTCGGCGGTGATCTCCGTGGCGGTCAGCGCGTCACCTTCGGAGAGGTTCGGCAGGCGCTTCTCGGCGTTGTCGGCGACGTCGCGGCCATCAGCCTGGCGGGTGGTCTCGACATAGGCACGCAGGAAACCAGGGAACGTAATGGTACGGCCGGTTGCCGAGAACTCTGCCACCTCACCCGTCTGGGCGGTACCTGCGATGGTCACCTTCAGCGAGGTGCCCTTCGCATCCGACATCTGGGACGCGACCGTGCGCTGCCAGATGAGCTCATAGAGCTTGAACTCCTCCGCGTCGAGCTGTCCATGCAGCTCACCCGGGGTGGCGAAACGTTCGCCGGCGGGGCGGATCGCCTCGTGCGCCTCCTGGGAGTTCTTCGACTTACGGTCATAACGGCGCGGCGAATCCGCGACGAAAGCATCGCCGTAGAGCTCCTTCGCCTGCTGCCGCGCGGCGGACAGACCTTGCTCGGACAGCGAGGTCGAATCGGTACGCATATAGGTGATGTGACCGTTTTCGTACAGGCGCTGCGCGATACGCATCGTGCGATCCGAGGTGTAGTGCAACTTGCGCCCGGCCTCCTGCTGGAGGGTCGAGGTCATGAACGGCGCGTAGGGACGGCGGGTGTAGGGCTTCTCCTCCACACCCGTGACCTGCATGTCCGCGCCCTGCAGAGCTTCCGCCAGGGCCTCAGCCTGCTGCTTATCGACGACCACCGCCTCACCCTTGAGACGTCCCCGATCATCGAAGTCACGCCCCTGGGCGACGCGCTGGCCGTCAATCGTCGACAGCTTCGCCTGGAAGGTTCGTGGGTTCTCCGGGTCGTTGCCATCCTTGCCCGTATCCAGTTCGGCAGACAGGTCCCAGTACTCGGCGGAAATGAACGCCATGCGCTCGCGCTCCCGCTCCACGATGACGCGGGTGGCCACCGACTGCACGCGACCCGCCGACAAACGCGGCATGACCTTCTTCCACAGCACCGGGGAGACCTCGTAGCCGTAGAGACGGTCGAGGATACGACGGGTCTCCTGGGCATCGACGAGATCCGCGTCCAGCTCACGGGTGTTCTCCGCGGCGGCGAGGATGGCGGGCTTGGTGATCTCGTTGAACACCATGCGCCGCACCGGCACGGAGGGCTTCAGCACCTCGAGCAGGTGCCAGGCGATGGCCTCACCCTCACGGTCGGGGTCTGTGGCCAGCAGCAACTCATCGCACTGCTTCAGCTTCGACTTGAGGTCAGCGACCTTCTTCTTCTTGTCCGGGCTGACGACGTACAGCGGTGCGAAACCGTTCTCCGTGTCCACGCCCAGGCGTGCCCAGGGTTCCTTCTTATACTTGGCAGGCACGTCCGCGGCACCGCGGGGCAGGTCGCGGATGTGTCCGACCGAGGCCTCGACGATGTAGTCGCCTCCCAAGTACGGCTGGATTTTCTTCGCCTTGGTCGACGACTCCACAATGACCAGGGTCTTTTTCCCTGATCCCTTAGCTTCTGCCACTGGGGGATCTTCCCTCTCATCTAGCTGGTGCCACTTTTTCCGGACAAAACCGTCCTTCCGGGAGACTTTAGCCGAACCCGGGGTCTGGACAACACGTTACACAGTATTTAATGGCCCTCCTGTGCCCACCCCATTCGCAGCTTTCTCACAGCCGGACCCCGTATTCCATGACCGGATATGCCATTAACGTGGCGGGAATGACCGAGCTGCTCATCACCTGGGTGGAAACACTACTCACCCTGCCGGCGTTCTACCCGGTGCTCGCCGCACTGGTGGTGACAGATTCCCTGGTCCCCCTCATCCCCAGCGAAGCCGTCCTCACCCTGGCCGGCACCTGGTCCGGCGCACGCGGTGTCCCCGCCTTGGGCGGCATCATCGGGGTGGCCATCACAGCAGCCATCATCGGCGATAACATCTGCTACCTGCTGGGCACCCGCCTCATCGGGATCGTGGAGCGTACTCCCGCCGACACCTCCCGCGGCCGGGCTATTACCTGGGTGCGGGAGAACATCCGCCGCAACGCCGCCACCACCATCATCATCGCCCGCTTCATTCCCTGGGCGCGCTGGTTCATGACCATCATGCTCGGCTCCGTCCGTTACCCCTGGCGGTGGTTCTTCCTCTACGACACCATCGGCGTGGTGCTGTGGGCCCTGCTGGCCACCCTCATCGGCTACGCCGGCGGGTGGTACTTCTCCGAATACCCACTGCTCGGCGTGGTGGTGGGCATCAGCTTCGGCGGGCTGGTGGGCACCCTCATCCAATGGGGACAGCGGCGGTGGACGGGGCGTCGATAAGCACCACAAAAACAACAATGACCGCCCTCCCGTGACACGGGTGGACGGTCCTGCGAGAAAACTTGTCACTTGGCCCGAGGGCCAAGAAGCTTCCTTGAAGTGCTCGGTGTGAGGCTTAGAGCGGGCGAACAGCCTGCGCCTGCGGGCCCTTGGCGCCCTCACCGATCTCGAACTCGACCTGCTGGTTCTCCTCGAGGGTACGGAAGCCGGAGCCCTGGATCTCGGAGTAGTGGACGAAGACGTCAGCGGAGCCATCGGCCGGAGCGATGAAGCCGAAGCCCTTCTCAGCGTTGAACCACTTCACAGTTCCCTGTGCCATGTTAAAAACCTATTTCTTGATGTGGAGGTGGTACGGCGCCGACATATGCCGACAGCCGGGTCGTATCGAACCCCCGATGGACCACCATCCCCAGGTGTGGAGCGGTGATTCGGGTGCTCGCGTATAAATCCCTTGCGAGCACGTAAACGTAACGCACAGAAACAGCGACCGGCACCCAGTGTGTCACGAATTAGTCCGCCGCGATAGTCTAACGACGTTTCAGGGCGGGAAATCACCCTGACTTCTCCCACATACAGGGGTGATCACATTGACGATGCCTGGGCCCTCCGGAAACCTCCTCGGCGCCGAACTCGCCGCCGCCATTACCCACCGCTTCCCCACCTCCACCTGCACATATTCCACCGTGCAGGAACCGCGCACCGCCCAGTACGGCCCGTGGCCGACGTGGGTGCACCCCGGCCTGCGCGAGCATCTTTCTGAAGAAGGTATCTCCCGCCTGTTTCGCCACCAGTCCGCCACCGCGGAGCATGCCTGGCGGGGCGAAGACGTGGTGGTGGCCACCGGCACCTCCTCCGGCAAGTCGCTGGGGTATCTCGTGCCGATCCTCTCCGCTCTGGCCGCTACCCCCAACGCCTGCGCCCTGTACCTGACGCCGACGAAGGCCCTCGGTTCGGATCAGTTGCAGGCGGTGTCGGCGCTGACGCGGGCGATCGATGGCCTGCGCACGATCCACCCCGCCCCCTATGACGGAGACACCCCCACCGAGGCCCGCAGCGGCATCCGTGACGCCTCCCGTTTTGTCTTTACCAACCCCGACATGCTGCATGTTTCCGTCCTGGCACACCATCAGCGCTGGGCGCGCCTGCTGCGGCACCTGCGCTTCATCGTCATCGACGAGTGCCACACCTACCGCGGCGTCTTCGGCGCGCACGTCGGCCTGGTGTTGCGTCGGCTGCTGCGCCTGGCGGAGCACTACGGTGCGCGGCCGACGGTGATTCTGGCCTCCGCCACCGCCAATGACCCGGCCGCGCATGCCTCCACCCTCATCGGCCGCCCCGTCACAGCCGTCACGGAGGACGGTGCCCCCACCGGCGCGCGGACGGTGGTGTTGTGGGAGCCGGGGTTCCTGGAGGGGATCGAGGGTGAAAACGGTGCCCCGGTGCGCCGTGCCGCCACCACGGAGGCCGCCGGCATCATGGCCACGTTCGTGGCGGAGGGGGCCCGCACGCTGACGTTCGTGCGTTCTCGGCGTTCGGCGGAGCAGGTGGCCTTGCGCACGATGGAGGAGCTGTCCTCGCTGGGCAGACCGGATTTCGCCCGCCGCATCGCCGCCTACCGGGCGGGTTATCTGGCGGAGGACCGGCGGCTCCTGGAGCGCCAGCTCGACGACGGCACACTCCTCGGGGTGGCCACCACCAATGCCCTGGAGCTGGGGATTGATGTCGGTGGCCTCGACGCCGTGGTCACCGCTGGGTTCCCCGGCACGGTCGCCAGTTTCTGGCAGCAGGCGGGCCGGGCGGGCCGTCGCGGGCAGGGGTCGATTGTGGTGCTCGTGGCCCGCGATGAACCGATGGACACCTACCTCGTCCATCACCCCGATGCATTGCTGGGCCGCCCGGTGGAGCGCACGGTGTTCAACCCGCATAACCCTTATGTGCTGCGGGGGCATGTGTACTGCGCGGCCGTGGAGAAACCCCTGTCCGTGGCGGATGTCGACGCTCTCGGTGCGCACAGCGTCGTCGCCGAACTCACCGAGTCCGGCTACCTGCGCAAACGTCCGCGTGGGTGGTTTCCCACCCCGCTTCTCGACGCCCCCCTCACCCCCGAAACCGCCCACGCCCATGTCCAATTGCGGGGTGGTAGCGGCGAAGAGATGCTCATTGTCGATGTCTCCGACGGGCGCCTTCTGGGCACGATCGATGCGGCCCGGGCGGCCGCGCAGGTCCATCCCGGCGCGGTGTATCTGCATCAGGGGGAGAGTTTCGTCATTGAGGAGCTCGACTTCGATGAGCACATCGCTCTCGCGCGTCCCGAGGTACCGGAGTATTCGACGATCGCCCGTTCCGAGACGTCGATCCGCATCCTCGGGGACCCAGTTGAGCTGCTCAACTACTCCCCCGGCCTGTGGGTGGCCAGCGTCGAGGTGGAGGTGACGGATCGGGTGACCGGATACATAGTTAAGCTGGCCGACGGCACCACCGCCGATCATGTTCCGCTGGACATGCCAGAGCAGACGTTGCTCACCCGGGCGGTGGCGTACACCATTGATCCCCTGGCGTTGGAGGCGATGGGGGTCAGCGCGGGAGATATCCCGGGCACGTTGCATGCTGCGGAGCACGCGGCGATCGGCCTGCTGCCGTTGATCGCCACGTGCGATCGTTGGGATATCGGCGGGGTATCCACCGCGTTGCACCAGGACACAATGCTGCCGACGGTGTTCGTCTACGACGGTCACCCCGGGGGCGCGGGTTTCGCCGATGAGGGTTTCGCCCGCTTCCCGGAGTGGATCGAAGCGACGTTTAACGCCGTGCGTTCTTGTGCCTGCGAGTCCGGCTGCCCGTCGTGCGTGCAGTCGCCGAAGTGCGGCAACGGCAACAATCCGCTGGACAAGGCCGGGGCCCTCAAGTTGCTGGGCACGCTGGTGACCATGACGGGTGCTACACCGGGCCCGCCGTCGACGTCACCTCCTGTCCCCTGATGGTGGCGGTGATGGTGGCGTCGGCGCCCACTATCCGGCATCCGCTTATCGACGCCCCGTTCCTCCCCGCCGTCTCCTCCGCCGCGGGGCAGGCATCCTTTCCGTGATACACCGCGGTGGCGGCAGCTATCGCCGCGAGGTCGGCAGCGACCTGCGCCTGATGATGGGCGCTGACCTGCCCGGATAGGTTCACGATGACGACGGCCAGGCTGAGGAGCGCGGCCGCCGCCCCGGCGGAGACCAGCGTGGGCATCAGGGCACCTCCACGGGGAAAACAGCCTCATGGCGGCGTGTTCCTAATGGGGAGGGCACACTGGCGGTGGCGGTTGCCAGACCGGCATGTTCGGTGACATGTACCGCGCCCCGGGTGGGCCGGTAGTCAACGCCGATGGCGTGGGACCGGGCCGCCGCCCCGGCGATGTCGACCGCCGAGAGGTGCGCGGTCATGGTGGCGAGGCCGGCGATGATGAGCCCGCACACGGTGATGAGGCTGCCGATGCCGAGCGCCGCCTCGATGGTGGTCATGGCGTGGAGTTCAGGGCGGTGGTGATGATGTCCTCGATGGCGGAGACCACGGCGTTGGCGTTGATCACGGCGTAGAGGACGGCGGCGAGCGCGGCGGCCGCGATGGACCCCATGGCGTATTCCACGGTGCTCATGCCCGTGTCGTCGGCGAGGGTGGTGCGAAGGTGGCGGTAGATGGTCATGTGTTTCTCCTAGTGAGTGACGAGTAGTTGGGTGCCCAGGCTGATGACCACGGGGGCCAGGCCCAGGACGAGGAAGGCGGGCAGGAAACAGAGGGTGAGAGGTAGGGCGATGAGGACTCCGGCGCGTTCTGCCCGGGCTGTGGCCTGGGCGGTGGCGGAGTCGCGCAGCCCGGTCGCGATGCGTTCGCACGCCTGCGACATGGCTGCACCGGAGCGTTCGGACATGGTCGCCAGGGCGGCCAGGTCCTGTAACCCAGGCACCTCGGCCACCTCCGCCCAGGCCCGCTGGGCGGGAACCCCGATGGCCAGCAAGGCGGCGACGGTGCGCCACGCGTGGTGGGTGGTGGGTTCGGTGCCGACGTCGACGAGTGCGGCGCTGGCCGCGGCCGGGCTGAGCCCGGCGTGCAGGCACGCGGCGTAGAGGTCGAGGTCGGCGGCGATGGCGAGGTGGTCGGGTGGTGCTTGTCGACGCCACCGGGGGGCGGGCCCATCCCGGGGCGTCTTCGGACCGCGGGCTGGCAGGCGGGACAAGGGCTGTGGGGGCGGGATGAGCAGGATGAGTGCGAGGAAGATAAGGCTCATGCCGCCGCCTTCCCGATAATGTGGCGGGCCCACACGAAACCACCGGCCGCCAGAGCGGTGCCGAGGACGAGCAGCACACCGCCGAGGCCTCCCCCGGTGAGGAATCCGACCGGGTCGGCTCCCATCGCGGTGCCCATCGCGATGCCGGCCAACGGGAGCAGGGTGAGAATGACGGCGGTGGCTTGGGGCCCCTGGAGTGTGGCGGTGGTGGTGTCGCGGTGTCGGAGGCGGGCGTCGAGACGCGTCTGAGCTTGGGCGACCAGGGCCGTAAGGGGTAGTCCGTGCCGGTCGGCGAGGCGCCAGAGCGCGGCGAGGGGAGCCAGTTCTGGTGGGGCATCGTCGAGGGCGGCCGCGCCGGAGATGCCGCGGTGGACGTGGGAACGCACCACGAGGAGAGTGTCTGCCAGGTCACGAGGTGTCTCGGCGGGCAGGTGCTCGGCGGCGTGGTCGACGGCGACGGTCATGGAGTGTCCGGTGCGCAGTTCGCCGACGAGGTGACCGAGGAACGCAGCAGTGCACTTTTCACGGCGGCGGGTGAGAGCGCGGCTGCGGGCATCCCGGATGACCCAGGTGGCAGCCGCCGCGGCGAGGAGACCGGCCACGGTGGCGGTGAGGTTGCCCAGCACGAGCAAGAGCAGGCCGATCCCGAGCAGTGGGAGCGCGGTGAGGCGGGGTCGGCTACCTGGCTGAATACGTGTCGCGGGGGCGGGTGTCGGCAGTACCAGGTGGGTGGCGATGAGAAGCAGAGCAGTCACGATGTCACCCCCACCTCCCGCGCGAGCTCAGCGAAGCCGGGCAGTTCTCCGCGGGTGGCATCCCATATCAGCTCCGGTTGGGCGGTGTTGTCGACGCGACCGATCTGCTCGACTATGCGCCGACCGTCCGGCAGGCGCCGCATGACGATGATGACGTCGACTGCCGCCGCGAACTGCGGGTGCAGCGCTGCGCGGTCGAGCCCACCGAGGGCGGCGAGAGCTTCGAGGCGGGCGGGTACTTCGGCGAGGGTGTTGGCGTGGATAGTGCCGGCCCCACCATCGTGGCCGGTGTTGAGCGCGGCGAGCAGGTCAACGACCTCCGCCCCGCGGATCTCTCCGACGACGATCCGGTCGGGCCGCATCCGCAGCGCCTGGCGCAGCAGGTCGGACATGGTGATATCCCCGGTGCCCTCGATGTTCGCGCCGCGGGAGACGAGCGTGACCACATGAGGGTGGGGTGGCGCCAGTTCGGCGGTGTCCTCGATGCACACGATCCGCTCGTGGGGTGCGACCTCGGCGAGCAACGCCGCCAGCAGCGTCGTCTTACCGGTCCCGGTTCCGCCGACGACCAGCAGGGAACGCCGGTGGCGCACTATTCCGCGCAGCAGATGTGCAATATGCTTATCGACGGTCCCCCGGTCGGTCAGTTCCTCCAGCGTCGTCGTCGCGGGACGGAGGATCCGCAGACTGAGACAGGGGTGTTCGGCGGCGGGCGGGGATAACAGGGCGTGCAGCCGGATGATGGTGCCGTCCTCGCGGGTCAGGCGCCCGTCGGCGAAAGGTCGGGCATCATCTAATCGACGGCCGCAGGCAGTGGCCAGCCGGGTGGCGAGCTGCCGGACCTCCGCGTCATCGCGGAAGGCCAGCCGGGAGCGTTCCATGCCCTGCCCCCGATCGAACCAGACCTGATCAGGAGCGTTGACGACGATATCCGTCAACCCCTCGACCGCAAGCAGTTCCTCCAGGGCCCCGATGCCGGTGGAGTCATGGCGTAAGCGGCGCAGCACATCCAGAACATCGACGTCGGAGATAACCCCGGCCTCCTCCCGGATGAGGCGGACTAGCTCCGTGGCGTCGCACGCGGTGCGGGATGATTCGACGAGACGGCGTTGCACCTTCTCCAACAGGTCATTCATCGTGTCACCCCCGCGTCTTCCAGCACGAGGCGGGCGGTGGTGACCAGAGGGCCGGGCAGCCGTTCCGGCAGGCCACCGAGCTCCGAAAGCTTGGGGATCCCCTGCAGTGTGCTGAGCGAGGTGATGACTTCGCGGCCGGTGATCCGGGTAACATCGCTGGCAGACAAACCCGCCCAGTAACGCTGGCGGGCGATCGTGGTGACAGCCGCGCGCCGGGAGATGAAGTCGGCACACAGTCGGGTTGCCGCGGCTGCGGGACGAACCTCGCAGGGGATGAGGATGACCACTCGGTCGCTGGCCTCGACGACGACATCGGCAAGCGGACCGGCGGGATGGAAGTCGACGATGGTCACACCCGATTCCCGGGACAGCGCCTGCAGCACCGGAGCCAGTAACTGCGGGGTGAGCCGATAAGGGTCGGCGATGGTGCTCCGCGCCGCCGACAGGCACGCGATCCCGTCACCCGTGGTCGGCAGCACCGCGCGGATATCCGACCCCGCCACCGCCCCCTCCCCCAGCTGCAGTTCCGGCCAGCGCACCCCGGAATCATCCTCCAACCCCAGAAGCAGATCGAGACCACCCGAGAGTGCGTCAGCATCAACAATGGTCACCGGGTGCGAACGGGCGGCAACCCGCGCGACGGCTACCGCCAGGGTTGAGGCCCCGGCCCCTCCCGAGGATCCGCACACAGCGATCACGGTGCCGGGCCCCATGTCCACCGCTTGTCGATCCTCACCGGCAGCGCTCGCATGCCCGAGAGTGGCTAACAGTTCGGGGGCCTGGGCGGGAAGCACATAAGCGTTCTCTGCGTGTCCGCGCAGGGCAGATTGCCAATCGACGGGACCAGGGTCGGGGGCGAGGAAATGAATGCCGGGCCGCCGGTCGAGGGTGGCGACATGGCCGGCGGTGTCGGCGTCGATAAGCACCGAATGAGCGCGGGGAAGAAGGCGAGTGATCTCGCGGGGATCCATGGTGTCGACGATGCCGTGGCCGGTGGCTGCGGCAACGTGCATGGCTTCCGGATGGATGACGGGGTCTCCGACGGCGACGAGGATGAACGTGCTGGTCATGACCTCAGGATGACCGCGTCCAAGACCGACGACAAGGGCCAGCCCGCCAGCCTGTGGATAACCCCCGACATTGTTGACATATCAGCGCCTAGCCTGTGGAGAAGTATCCGGAAAATAAGGGACGGCCCGCGCCTCGGGGGGGGTGTGCGCGGGCCGTCTGTAACCCGGCATCGGGGGGGATTGCCGGGGCAGGCCACACTGTATATCGGGGCCTTGCACAAGAAATTATGGCACATCAACACGCGCATGACAACACCGAGAAGCAGATTTCTCGAAAGTGCTTGCTAGGCGCCCAAAATGCCAGCTTCCGACTGTCACACTAGTCACAGTTGCCCCACCAGAAACACTGGCATCTTACTTTTCTCAGGATGGAGGGCTACACTGAGACCTCATGAACTCTGGGTCCCCTGCGCAGCAGTCGGCCACCACGGCGGATTCCCCGCGCGTGGCGGCCTTCTTCGACCTGGATAAGACCATCATCGCCACGTCCTCCGCCTTCGCCTTCGGACGTGAATTCATGCACAACGGCCTCATCACCACCTCCGAGGCCCTGCAAATGTCGCTCGCCAAAGCCAGCTACATGATCGCCGGACAGTCCAGCGACCAGATGGACACCACCCGCGACCAACTCGCCTCCCTCGTGGCAGGCTGGTCCGTAGATAAAGTCCGCCAGATCGCATCCGAGACCATGCACAACGTGGTCACCCCGGCCATCTACGCAGAAGCCCGCGAACTCATCGCCTTCCACCGCAACGCGGGCCACGATGTCATCATCATCTCCGCCTCCGCCTCCCACCTCGTCGACCTCATCGCCGAGGAACTCGGCATCACCCAGGTCGTCGCCACCGAACTCGAGGTTCGCGACGGCCGCTTCACCGGCGAAGTTCTCTTCTTCTGCAAGGGCGAGGCCAAGGCACAGGCCATCACCGACCTCGCGCACGACAACGACTACGACCTCGCCCACAGCTACGCCTACTCCGACTCCGCCACCGACATCCCCATGCTGCAGGCAGTCGGCAACCCGGTCGCCGTCAACCCCGACCGCGCAATGAAGAAGGCCGCGTTGGAGAACGGGTGGGACATCCGCACCTTCCGCGACCCCGTCCCCCTCTTCCAGATGCCCTCCCCACGCGAGATCAGCATCGGCGCCTCCATCGTCGCCGTCATCTCCGCCGCAGCGGCCGGCGGCATCTGGTGGGCACAGCGCGGACGTCGCGGCTCCGCTTAAGGCACTCCACTTAGGGCACCGACGGGTCTACCAAACGTCAGACACCCCCACCCCACTACGCCCAACCCACCACACCTAAGACCACCTGCCCGTCTGACGTTACGTAGAAACGCCCCGCAGAACCGCCCCGCAGCCCGCCCGAACACCCCGCACCCGCTACAGCGCGCGGGCGATGGCCTCGGCTTCCTCTGCGCCCGCGATCCAGGACCGCAGCGACAGCTCCAGGAACTCCACGGCACTGCCCTCCGCCCAGGCTTCCGCAGCCGCGACGTACGCCGCACGGTGGCGCAGGAGGTAGGGCTCGGGAACGGCGAGTCCGCGCGGATCAAAGCCTGAGCTGACAGCCGCCAGCCGCCCCGCCGCACGCGAGATGAGTCCGGAGCGTTCCCCGAACAGCCGGTGGCCGAGGATCTCGGCGTGGACGACCTGTGGCAACAGGACATCGTGGGCGACACCTCCGGACACGAGGGCAGCCAGTCGCTGTAGCCGTTCGGGTGAGCCTTCGGGTCGGCCGCCACCCCCGGCGGAGACGGACATGCGGGCCAGTATCTGCAGCGGTGCGCGCCCGAAGACCCGCGCGGAAGACTGCAGT
Source organism: Corynebacterium sp. (assembly GCF_030538285.1). Lineage (GTDB taxonomy): Bacteria > Actinomycetota > Actinomycetes > Mycobacteriales > Mycobacteriaceae > Corynebacterium. Next base: position 136,518 of record NZ_JAUNUG010000001.1, on the reverse strand, counting down.
GAGTCGGGGGCCAGCATGCTGGAGACTGAAATAGACGCCCCGAGTGCCCCTTCGGCGGGGTCGGTGAGGCGGATGGTGGGATCGTCGATAAGCGCGGATGTGCGGGCACCGCGCAGCACGGATTCGGAGCCGGTGACCTCCGCGCGACGTAGTGAGACGGGTCGCCGGTGGACGGCGGCGACGGCCCGGCGCGCCGAGTCCGCCAGGGAGGCGACGTCGCCGAGAGCCAGGAGGGGTTGCAGAGGGTCAGCCGCGGACATATCCACTACGATAGCGGCGCAAGGGTTGCGCATTCATCGCGAATCCGTGGCACCATGGTCAGGAATGGTTAACAACGCATGACAGAAGCTGCAGGAAGGCACATCGTGAGCAACAACGGACTTTATACAGACGGACCGAAGGATTTCACCCCGCGCGTCAACTCAATTCCGCTGACTGACGTTGACACGACGCGCGCGGGCGAGGGTTCCATCGGTGACCTGGTGTCCAACGCCACCTCGCAGATGTCTTCTCTGTTCCGTGCGGAGTTGGAACTGGCCAAGACTGAGCTGGCTGGTGAGGCGAAGAAGGGTGCCATCGGTGGTGGCCTGTTCGGCGTCGCCGGTGTTATCGCCCTGTACTCCTCGTTCTTCTTTTTCTTCTTCGCCGCGGAGTTGCTGAGCACCTGGCTGCACCGTTGGGCGTCGTTCCTCATCGTCTTCCTCTTTATGCTGCTGCTGGCTGCGTTGCTGGCTCTGTTCGGTTGGAAGAAGGTCAAGAAGGTGGGTGCACCGAAGAAGACCATCGAGTCGGTGTCGGAGCTGAAGAATCTGGTGCCGGGGCAGGCTACCAAGAAGCTTGAGGGCCGCAACCGCGGTCTGTACAGCTAACCCATCCCCTACCTGCCGCCCGCGTTTGTTTATCGCGCGGGCGGATTGTTCTTTTTTGGAGGCCCTGAGTGTTCTCTCGTCGCGTGGTGTTGTCGCCGTCGGTGGTGGAGTTGGCGGGGCCTTTTGAGCATGTGTGGGTGCATACGCGGGGGATTCGTTTGCATGCGGCGGTGGCGGGGGATGCGGGGGATCCGTTGGTGGTGTTGCTGCACGGGTCTTTTTCGGGGTGGTTTGAGTTCCGTGAGGTGATCGCCCCGTTGGCGGCACGGGGCTTTCGGGTGGCGGCAGTGGATGCGCGTGGTTTCGGGATGAGTGATCGTCCGCCGGCGACGCCGGGTGATGGGTTGCGTACCGCAGCTGGCGATATCGCGGGTTTCATCCGGGCTTCCGGATATGACAGCGCGGTGGTGGTCGGTGCGGATACGGGCGGGACGGTTGCATGGGCGTTGGCTGCGCATTACCCGGATATGGTGTCGGCGTTGGTGTCAGTGAGTGCCGCCCATCCGGTGGATATCCGCCGCGCTATTGCGGCGCGCCCGTGGCACCACGTGCGCACGATGGCCCGGCCCGGGTTGCCGTGGTTCGGGCTTGCTGCTTATCGACGCCACCTCGCCGCCTCCACCACCCCCGAGTTCCGGGATTCCCCGGGTTTTGGCGAGGAATTGGGGTTGCGTCGGAAGGCGGCGTCGATAAGCAATGCCCGTCCGGCGATCGCTCGGACGAATCGGCTGCTGACGGCGGCGGTGTCGGCGCGCTGGCTGCATCCCCAAGTGCAGGCGCCCACGCTGTTGTTGCAGCCGCCGTTGCCGCGGTGGCGGCACCTCACGAGGCGCTCGGTGAAGCGGGTGGCCGGGGATGTCACGGTGCGGCACATCGCGCGCAGCCGGGACCTGCCGCATCTGGAGAACCCGCAGGGGTTTGTTAAGACGTTGGCCGAGTTCCTTTAGCGGCTGACGCACTCCTGGGTGTTGACCGGTGTGGTCCATGCGGTGATGTCGCCGATCTGAGATTGGACTTCCTCCGCGGTGAGCACGTAGCCGGTATCGGTCTGGTCGACGCTGGCGCCGAAGACCACGCCGAGGACTTCACCCTGCGAGTTGGTCATGGGGCCGCCGGAGTTGCCCTGGCGAATGGTGCCGCGGACGGTGTAGGCGTCGCGTTCGACGCGGCCGGTGGCGTAGATGTCGGGGCCGGCGATGAGCAGTTGTTCGCGGATGCGGGCGGGGGCGGCCTCGAAGGGGCCGGATTCGGGGAAGCCCATGACAATGGCGTCATCGCCCGATTTCGCCGGCACCGGCGCCCACGGCAGCACCGGGAGGTTCAGCCCCGGGGAGTACAACACGGCGACGTCCACGCCGGGGTTGTAGTAGACCACCTGCGCTTCCTTGACGCCGAGCACGGTATCCAGGCGGACCTCCTGGGTACCGGCCACGACGTGGGCGTTGGTAATCACGTAATCTTCCTCCGCCACGAAACCGGAGCCCATGAGGCGGCGGGAGCAGACATCGGAGTCACCCTGGATGTGCACCACGCCGGGGCGCAGCGCCTCCACGAGTTCGGTGTTCTCCACCTGGATGGCCGGGGCCTCCACCTCGCGGGCGGGTGGTTCTTCGAAGGGGGCGAAGATGGGGGGCAGTCCGGATTCGTCGAGAAGCGCCGTGATCCGGGCAGGCAGCTGATTGAGTCCGCGCGGGGTATTGGAGTCGACGAAGCTGAGGATGCTCGAGTTGCGGATCCCCTGGCTAAAGGAACCCGCCAGGCCCGTGGCCAGCGGGATCGAGATCAACCACATGACGATGAGGGTGGCGGCTCCGGTGAAGGCGGCGCCGATGGCGGAGTCGATGGTCTGGGAGGAACGCATCCGCATCCGCTCACGCAGCGAGGAACCCAGCACCCCGCCGATGAGGTTGCCTAAGCCGACGAGCAGGATGATCGTGCCCAGCCCGAGGAGGAAACGCAGGGCCACGGAATCGGTCAGCTGCATCACCGGCGGGGCCAACGCCGCACCGATGATGAGGCCGGCAACCACCCCGATCGTCGAGAGCACCGACGCGAAGGCCCCTTGCCGCCATCCCACAACGATCGCGATGACAAGCCCCAGGAAAATGAGGCCGTCAACAATGAGCGCGGGTGTCACAGGTGGTGGTTCCTATCGGTGTAATCCGGGGTTATCGCAGGAATCTTACCCGGTTGCCCGGCTCGGAATAGGCAGGCTCGTTGTTGCGCGATTTAGCCAGCGTCGCCTGCAGGTCGAGGGTGGTCTCCCGGTCCCACTCCTGTTCCCACCCACCGTGGTGGAGCAGCGCGGACAACAATCCGGCGGTGAAACCCCACACGAGGTAGTCGTTGATGGTGAACGCGGGCCCTGTCCATCCGGACCAGCCGACCATGAGCCGGTTCCGGGGGTCAACCAGATCATGCAGATAGGCGGGGAAAACATCATCGGCCTCGACGGGGCTGGCGACACCCACCTCACCCGGCGTGTGCCAGTGCCCGAGCACGGGATGCACAGGGTAGCCGGAGGCCCGGATGTGCACGGGGTCCATCTCGGCGATGGGGGTCACGCTGCCCCGGTCCAGGCCGGTTTCCTCCCAGGCTTCGCGCAGGGCAGCATCGACGGGGTTGAGGTCGGTGGGATCGATGCGCCCGCCGGGGAAGGCGATCTGCCCGGAGTGCGAGCGCATCGACGGGGAGCGGTGCGTGAGCAGCACCGCGGCATCTGATGGTGGGTCGGCCTGCAGGTGGTCAGCGCCGGAGAACAGCATGAGGACAGCGGCTGAGCGGTCGCCCCGGCGCGTGCTTCTTCCCCGCGCATCGACGCTGCGCACATCCCGGTGCGCCCGGGCGTTATCCATCCGATGCACCAGGCCACGCATCCAGCGGGGTGCCTTCTCGGGGGCCAGCCGGGTGTTCTCTCCGGGGGCATCGGGCCCGAATTCCTGCCTCACCGGGTAGCCACCGCCTCGTCGACGGCCTGCTGGATCTCGTCCGCCGAGGCGAAGGTGCGGGGGAACAGGGCGATCTGCTGCTCCCCGTCGAAGACGACCGTCAGCGGGATAACACCGGGCAGCCCCAACGTGCCGGCAAACGAATTGTCCAGGTCCTGGTAGCTGGGCAGGCGGATGCCGAGTTCATCGAGCATCGCGGCCCCGTTGGCGGGATTTTTATCGGCGTGGACACCCACGGTGGTGTACTGCGGGTTCGCGGCGGCGAACTCATCGAAGTACGGCAGCTCATCGCGACACGGTCCGCACCACCAGGCCCACACGTTGACCACGGTGATCCCCTCCGGGCCCACCGCAGCGTTATCGCCGCCGAGGCAGTCCAGAGCGACGCCCCCGGCTCCGGTGGCGGGGCAGTCGGGTCGCTGCCCGACCTCGCTTATCGACGCCCCCTCCGGCACCGCCAGCGTCTCCCCGCCATCATCCGGTGAGTTGACGGTCTGCAACATGATCACGGCCCCGGCGATGACCGCGATGGTCAGCACCACGCCAATGACCACCATGGCCAGCAGCTGACGGATCATGCCGACACCTCCCGTGAGGGGCAGTCCTTGGCGATGACACACACGACGCACTCGGGGCGGCGCGCGTGGCACACCCGCCGCCCGTGGAAGATGAGCCGGTGGGAGAACATGGTCCATTCCTTCTTCTCGATGCGGGCCGTGAGGTCCTTTTCGATCTGTAGCGGCGTGCTCGCCTCCGACAGCCCCAGGCGGTGCGCCAGGCGGGTGACGTGCGTATCGACGGCTATCCCTGGCAGCCCGAAGGCATTACCCCGCACCACCAGCGCCGTCTTGCGCCCCACACCCGGCAGGGAGACAAGGTCATCGAGGTCGCGGGGCACCTGCCCATCGAAACGCGCCATCAGCGCCTCCCCCAGGCCCAGCAGGCTCTTAGCCTTCGCTCGGAAGAAGCCGAGGGGCCGGAGGATCTCCTCCAGTTCTGTGGGAGAGGCGGCGGCGAGTGACGCGGGCGTCGGAAAGCGGCGGAACAGCTCCGGAGTGACCTGATTGACCCGCACATCCGTGGTCTGTGCCGACAACACGGTGGCCACGGTGAGTTGAAAAGCATTGTCGAAGTCCAGCTCGCAGTGAGCGTCAGGGTACTCAACCGCCAGCTGGCGGTTGATACGCCGCGCCCGCCGCGTCAGCCCCAGATCACTAGTTGCCATACGGGACAGCTTAGCCACTACGATCTAGCTACATGAGTGCCGTCCTCGTCGTCGTCGCCCCGGTCGTTCTCGCGTTGTTCGCGATGCAGATGGAGAAGCTGGAGTCCTGGATCCTGCCCTCCGCGCCCGAATAAATGTGACAAATTTCCCTTACCTGGCTCGCACGTGACCAATTCCACGGTAGGGTGGTGAGGAACACACTGCGCCGTGAGTCACAAGCGACCCCACATAGAGGTCCCTCCGGCGCACCATCAATGTAGACCGAGGAGCGTCACGTGGAAGGTGTACAGGAAATCCTGTCCCGCGCCGGAATCTTCCAGGGGGTTGATCCGGTTGCCGTCAACAACCTGATCAAAGACATGGAAACCGTCCGATTCCCCCGAGGAACAACCATCTTCGAGGAAGGCGAACCGGGCGACCGTCTCTACATCATCACCACCGGCAAGGTGAAGCTCGCCCGCCACGCCTCTGACGGCCGCGAAAACCTCCTCACCGTCATGGGCCCCTCCGACATGTTCGGCGAGCTGTCCATCTTCGACCCGGGCCCGCGCACCTCCTCGGCTGTCTGCGTCACCGAGGTCCAGGCCGCGACGATGAACTCCGAGATGCTCAAGCAGTGGGTCTCCGACCACCCGGAGATCGCCCAGCAGCTGCTGCGCGTCCTCGCCCGCCGCCTGCGCCGCACCAACGCCTCCCTCGCGGACCTCATCTTCACCGACGTCCCCGGCCGCGTGGCCAAGACCCTCCTGCAGCTAGCCAACCGCTTCGGCTCCCAGGAGGGGGGCGCCCTGCGCGTCAACCACGATCTCACCCAGGAAGAGATCGCCCAGCTCGTCGGCGCCTCCCGCGAGACCGTCAACAAGGCCCTGGCCACCTTCGCCCACCGCGGCTGGATCCGCCTGGAGGGCAAGAGCGTCCTCATCGTCGATACCGAGTCGCTGGCCAAGCGCGCCCGCTAAACCAGCAGAGAAAAACCGCCGCCCCCTCGCTGGGGGGCGGCGGTTTCTTCACGTTCTACTGCTTGGACAGGTACCGCAGGGCCACGCGGGTCGACTGCTCCGCGGCGTGCCGCAGAACCGGGTCAACATCGTCGTACATCTCGTCGATGAGGGTTTTGAGGTCAACATCCTCACCAAGGCGGGAATGCACCTCCCGGATCTGGTTGAGGCGATGCTCACGCCGGTCGATGTACTTACGGGCAAAGGCGGAGACATCCTCCCCCTCCGGACCATGGCCCGGCAGCAGCGTGACACCCTGGCCACGCTCCTCCAGAAGACGCAGGGTGTCCAGGTACTGGCCCAGATCCCCGTCCGTCTCCGAGATCATCGTCGTGTGACGGCCGGCAATGGTGTCGCCGGTGATGATGCCCTCCAGGGTCGACTCCCCCGGCTTGCCCGACCAGATGAAAAAGCACGCGGAATCCGCGGTGTGCCCCGGGGTGTGCACAACCTCAACCTGCGGTGTGACGCCGTCGACGGAGACCACGTCGCCGTCGATAAGCGGGGTGCCGTCACCGGCGCACGCGGTGGGATCAAACGCCCGGATCGGGGCGCCCGTCAGCTGACGGAAACGATGCGCCCCATCAGCATGATCGGGATGGTGGTGAGTGAGCAGGATCAGACCCACCTTCTCGGCCTTCGCGCCGAGAACATTGAGGTGGCCCTCATCCTCCGGGCCGGGGTCAATGACAATGCTGTGGGTGTCCCCCTCCGCACGGATGACCCACGAATTCGTGCCCTCCAAAGAGGCATAACCCGGATTCGGGCACAGGACGACTGACGCGGACTCAGTGACCGGTCGCAGCTGGCTGTAGGCAGGATGCTCCATGGGCACCAGCTTAGCCCCCTTTGCGCGGCCAGCCGAACAGATACCCATAAATTGGGTCTAGTCAGCTACCTCGACGATGAGCTCGATCTCCACCGGGGCACCCAGCGGCAGCTCGGCGACACCGACCGCGGAACGAGCGTGCTCTCCCGCGTCGCCGAATACCTCACCCATGAGGTTCGACGCACCGTTGACCACCGCCGGCTGGGACGTGAAACCCGGCGCCGAAGCGACAAAGCCCACGAGCTTGAGGATGCGGGTGACCTTGTCGATGCCCACCAGGGCATCAATGGCCGCCAAGCCGTTGAGCGCCGCGGTGCGGGCCAGCCGTGCGGCCTCCTCCTCGGTGACATCCTCGCCGACCTTGCCGGTGGCAGCGAGCTGCCCATCGACAAACGGGAGCTGGCCGGACGTCCACACCTGATTGCCGGTGCGGATGGCGGGCACATAAGCAGCGACCGGGGCAGCGACCTCAGGCAGTTCGATGCGCAATTCAGCGAGGCGCTCGGAGACAGTGCTCATCAGTTCTTCTCCCGCTTCATGTAGGCGACCACATTCTCGGGGTTCGGCCCCGGAATGACGGTGACAAGCTCCCAGCCATCCTCACCCCAGGTATCCAGGATCTGCTTGGTGGCGTGGCTGAGCAGCGGAACGGTGGCGTATTCCCAATTAGTCATGGCACCACACTAGCCGCTTAGATGCCGTTGAGCTCCCCACCTGACGACAGATACTCCGCCCAATTGGTGATGTGCGGGTTCTTGCGCAGCAGAGCGCGGCGCTGCCGCTCGGTGAGACCACCCCACACACCGAACTCCACCTTGTTATCCAGGGCGTCGGCGCGGCACTCGGTGACCACGGGGCAGTGACGGCAAATGACGGCGGCCTTACGCTGCTCGGCGCCACGGACGAACAGGGCATCCGGGTCCCCGGCGCGGCACTTCGCCTGAGTGATCCACTCCCCACGCTCGTAGCAGGTGGGTTGCTGCTCATCGAACGGCGTACGGAAGGACTCTCCGGCGAGGGGGGTTGCCATCATGCTCTCCAATCTGACAGGCCGTGTGGCGTTGGTTTCCTGCATGTAAGTGTATTCACAGTCTTAACACTAAGTCGAATACGTCACACTTCCAGGGGCAATCAATAGTTCCCACTACCCCCCTCCACTGCGTAGGGTAAGGGACGTGTCTGTGTGGAAATCCCTGGGAAAAATCACCGCCGCCGCCGTTGTCGCAGGTGTGGCGGGTGCGCTCGCCCTCGCGCCGGTCGCCGGTATCTCCGGCGTGGGTGTCGCGCGTACCAACGAAACGATGCAGTCGAACCTGGCGGACCTCACCGATGGCACCACCCCCGGGGTTACCACCATCACGGACGTGACCGGCCAGCCTATCGCCTGGCTGTACGACCAACGCCGCTACCCCGTGGGCAATGACGAGATCTCGCAGAACATGAAGAACGCGATCGTCGCCATCGAGGATCACCGCTTCTACGAGCACGAGGGCGTGGACATCCAGGGCACCATGCGCGCCATGGCCACCAACGTGCTGGCCGGTGGCGTCGAACAAGGTGCGTCCACCATCAACCAGCAGTACGTGAAGAACTACCTGCTGTTTATCGACGCCGAGGACGAGACCGAGCAAGCCGCCGCCATCGAGCAGTCCATCCCCCGCAAGCTCCGCGAGATGCGGATGGCCTCCGACCTGGACCGCAATCTGTCCAAGGACGACATTCTCACCCGCTACCTCAATCTCGTGCCCTTCGGAAACCGCTCCTTCGGTGTGGAAGCCGCCGCCCGCACCTATTTCGACAGCAACGCCGCCGAGCTCAGCGTCCCGCAGGCCGCACTGTTGGCCGGCATGGTCCAGTCCTCCGAGTACCTCAACCCGTACACCAACCCGGAAGGTGCCCAGCAGCGCCGCGACACCGTGCTGCGCGCCATGGCCACCCACGGCTACCTCTCCCCGGAGGAGGCGGAGGCATACATCGCGGAACCTCTGGGGGTGCTGGAAGCCCCCGCCACCTTGCCTAACGGCTGCATCGCCGCCGGTGACCGTGGTTTCTTCTGCGATTACGCGCTGACCTACCTCGAGGCCAAGGGCGTGGAGCGGGACCGCCTCATGGAGGGCGGCTACACCATCACCACCACCCTCGACCCGCAGGTCCAGGACGCCACCCGCGCGGCGGTGAGCAACAACGTCGACCCCATGGCCCAGGGGGTGGCCGAGGTAATGAACGTCGTCGAGCCGGGCCGGGATTCCCGCAACATCCTCGCCATGGCTTCCTCCCGCAACTACGGACTCAACCTCGAGGCCGGAGAGACGGTTCTCCCGCAGACCAGCTCCCTGGTGGGCAACGGCGCGGGTTCGGTATTCAAGATCTTCACCGCCGCCGCCGCCATCGACCAGGGCATGGGCCTGGAGACGGTGCTGGATGTGCCGCGCCGTTACGAAGCCCAGGGCTTGGGTTCCGGCGGCGCCGCCAACTGCCCGCCGAACACCTACTGCGTGGAGAACTCCGGCACCTACAAGGACAAGATGACCCTGCGGGAGGCTCTCGCGCATTCCCCGAACACCACGTTCATCCAGCTCATCGAGCAGGTGGGGGTGCCCGCGGTCGTCGACATCTCCGTCAAGCTGGGACTGCGTTCTTATGAGGTCCCCGGCACCTTCGACGGTGAGGCGTCCATCGCCGAGTACATGAAGGGCGCCAACCTCGGCTCCTACACCCTCGGCCCCACCGCCGTGAATCCCCTGGAGCTGTCCAACGTCGGCGCCACCCTCGCCTCCGGGGGCCGCTGGTGCGAGCCGAACCCCATCGCGAAGGTCACCGACCGGGAGGGCCAGGAGATCTTCCTCGAACGCCCCGCCTGCGAGCAGGCCCTCGACGAAGGTGTGGCGAATGCCCTGGCCGGTGGCATGGCGGAGGACCTCATCTCCGGCACCGGCGCCCGGGCTGCCTCCGCCCACGGGTGGGGTGGACAGGCCGCCGCCAAGACCGGCACCACCGAGTCGCATTACTCTTCCGCGTTCCTCGGCTTCAACACCGGGTTCGCCGCCGCGCCGTACATCTACAACGACGGTACCGCCAGCTCCCCGCTGTGTAGTTCCCCGGTCCGCCAGTGTGGCTACGGCAACCTCTTCGGCGGCAATGAGGCCGCGAACTCGTGGTTCCAGGCCGCGAACCAGGTTCCCGTCGCGGTGAACGGCGCCCTGCCCAGCCACGACTCAACCTATGACCTGGGTACCACTCACGCGGTGCTCGCCGAGGTGGAGGGCATGCGCGAGCCGGATGCCCGGCGCGTCCTCGAAGGGGACGGCTACCGGGTGCAGGTGCGCACGGTCGACGGGTCCCGCCCCCGCGGCCATGTGGAGCGGGCGGTGCCGGATGGCCTCCTGCAGGAGGGCGGCACCGTGACCTTGGAAATCTCCCGCGGTTACACGCCCCCACCGCCTACCCAGGAGCGTCCTACGACGCGTCCGGCACCCCCGCAGATCACGCAGCAGGACATCGATGACGTCACGAATCAGCTGCGTGACGCCCTCGGCCTCTAGCCCAGCTTGGCACGCACGGCGGTCGACAGGCGCTTGCCGTCCACCTGCCCGGCACCAGCCGCGGTGGCGGACTTCATGACCTGCCCCATCTGCTTCATCGACACCTCTGCCGGTGCGATGCCCTGCTCGGCGGCTACGGTGGCGACCGCGTCGTCGACAAGCTTCTCGACGCCCGCGTCATCCAACTGCGCCGGCTGGTACTCCTCCAGCACCGCGACCTCCGCGAGCTCCGTCTCGGCGAGCTCGGGGCGGTTGTTATCGGTGTAGATCTGCGCCGACTCGCGGCGCTTCTTGATCTCCCGGGCGATGACCTTGAGGATGTCCTCGTCGCTCGCCTCATGCTTGGTGCCGGTGGTCTCCTCTCCCTGGATAGCGGCCAGCAGCATGCGGATGGTGCCGGTGCGGCCCTTGTCCTTGGCCAGCATCGCGGTCTTCAGGTCGGCGCGGATCTTGTCCTTCAGCTCACTCATGGGGACCACGGTACTCCGCAGGTAGGGTGGTGCGGGTGAACAAGCTCATCTACCCCCTCGTCGGTGCCCTCGGCGCGGCCGCCCTCGCTGGCGCCGGACTGCTCGCCTGGGGCAATTCCGAACTGCGCCGCTTCGAGCTCAAGGACATCACCGTCCCCCTCCTGCCGCCGGGCACGCTGCGCGGGCGTGAGGAGTTCCGCCTGCTCCACGTCTCCGACCTACACATGATCCCGGGGCAGTCGACGAAGGAGGCATGGGTGTCCGCGCTGGACTCCCTCAACCCGGATCTGGTGGTCAACACCGGCGACAACCTTTCCGACGAGCGCGCCGTCCCCGGTGTCCTCCGCGCCCTCGGCCCGCTGCTCAACCGCCCGGGCATGTTCGTGTTCGGCACGAACGATTACTGGGCGCCGCAGCTGCCCAACCCCTTCGGCTACCTCTTCGGCACGCGCCGCATCCCCTCCTACATCGATCTGCCGTGGCGCGATATGCGCGCCGCGTTCATTGAACGCGGCTGGCAGGACGCCACCCACCAGCGCCTGGAGTTCCAGGTCGGTTCCGTGCGGATCGCCGCCGCCGGTGTCGATGATCCGCATCATGATCTCGACGACTATTCGCTTATCGACGGCGCCCCCAACCCCGACGCCGACCTCTCCCTCGCGTTACTGCACTCCCCGGAGCCGCGGGTTTTGGCCGAGTTCGAGCGTGACGGCTACCAGCTGTCCCTGTCGGGGCACACCCACGGTGGGCAGCTGTGCCTGCCGGGGTCGAGGGCGATCGTGACCAACTGTGGCATTGACCGCGCGCGCGTCCAGGGGCTGCACAATTTCGGCCGGATGAAAATGCACGTCTCCAACGGGCTGGGCACCTCCAAGTTCGTGCCCGTCCGCCTGTTCTGCCGCCCCTCCGCCACCCTGCTGCGCATCACCGAAACTTCCTAAGACCTGGCGTTTTGCCGCTTCGCCCGGATGTGGGCTAAGGTATTCCAGGTACCACGGAGTAATCCGCAGGACACCGGGATATGGCGCAGCTTGGTAGCGCGCTTCGTTCGGGACGAAGAGGTCGCAGGTTCAAATCCTGTTATCCCGACCACTGAAGTTGATCCCCCTCACCAGCGCGGTGAGGGGGATTTTTCTCGTCTCAGCTAGATCGCCGTGCAGCCTCACGCCGCTCTACCAACACCGCACCTACGCCCAGCACGGCCATCGCTCCGAGCACTCCGAGTGAGAGCCAGAGCACGCCGAGGGTGCCGTCGTTGCCGGCGGCGGTCAGCCCCGCGGTGCCCCAGCCCAGGGGGAAGAGGTTCGCAGCGACCTGCCAGGCGGCGGAGACTTCGGTGGTGGTCAGGGTTTTCCACACCCAGCCGACGATGCCGAGCTGCACCAGGCCGAGCACCCCGGCCGCGATGGAACCGCCGATGCCACCGAATAGCCGCATCAGCACATGGGTACTCACCGCGGCGGCTGCAGCGCCGGAGGCCAGCACCACCGCCCCGAGTCCCAGCGCACCGGCCCCGAGTCCCGCTCCGACCAGCCACAGCAGCACAACGCCGGCCACCGTCAACCCGAGGATGGCGGCGAGGGCGATAACGGGGCGTCGAGGAGCACCGGCGAAGGCGCCACCGACCATGACAAGTGCTGCGATGAGCAGTGCGAATAGCGGGGATAATGCCGGGCTGACCTGCTCGGACTCCGCGTCGGCGGCCTGCACGGCGGGCAGGGCGCGCTGGACTGCGGTGATGCGGTCCTGGGTGCGGGAGGCCATGTCGTCGATACGCTGGGCTCCCTCGTCGAGGGCCTCGACACCGGAGATGGCCTCGCCGATGCCGCCCTGCGCCTCGGTGAGACCGTAGGAGAGCTCCTGCGCCCCCTGGGTGGCGGAGTAGATGCCGTCGTGGAAGGCGTAGCCGGGGACGCCGAGCTGGTTGGCGATCTCACGCGAACCGTCTTTGAGCGCCTGCAATTGCTGAGCCACCTCTCCGTCCAGCTCGATGAGCTCGACCTGGCCGCGCAGGCCGAGGAGCTGCTCACGCGCCTCGACGACATCCGGGTCGCTCACGCCTTCCATGCCACTGGTGGTGTCGTCGATGGCCGCTAACAGCTGGCCACGCAGGGCGCCGAGACCGATGACCTGGTCGACGGCGCCGCCCACCCCGTCGGCGACCTCGCCGGCGCCGGTCCCCAGCTGGCCCACGCCTGCCTGCAGTTCCACCAGCCCCTGGTGCAGCTGCTGCGCGCCGAGAACTGCCTCGTTGAACTCCTCCGGCAGGCCCTCGGCGCCGGTCCGCATCTCGGCGACACCCTCGGCCAGCTCTCCGGTGCCCGTGGTGAGGAAACCCGCCTGGGAACCGGCTTCACCGGCGGCGCGGCGGGCGTCGATAAGCTCTTGGGAAGCGATGGGCGCGGGGGCGGCCGCCGGTTCGTCCCCGCTGCTCCACGTGGCGGCGGGATCGAGATGGGTGGCAGCGGCGACCGCCGCCCCCACAACCAGGGGGACGACCAGCAGCAGTGCCGTGATCCAATGACGAATGGAGGCGCTCATACCCTCCGAAAGTACTGGTAGATGGGGTGGATGATGTGGTAGGCGCGCGGTAGGTCACTCCTGGTAACGTCAGATGAGATTCCTAACTGTTTCCGAACATATTGAGCGTGGTTCCCCAGTGACACTGATCCTTGTCATAACGCTCGCGGCTGTGGCGGTGGTTGCGGCCCCACCTGCGGTGCGTGTGCTCGACAGAAAGGCAGGGTGGCCGCTGGCCGCCCTCTTCGTGGCGGGGGCGGTGGCGCTCGGCAGGGAACTTCCCGCGGTTATCGACGGCCGACCCCTCACCTTCGACTACGTGTGGGTCACGGATGTCGTGGCCCCGGGAATGGATGTCTCGCTGGCGTTGCGGGGTGATGCGCTGGGTGTGTTCTTTGCCATGCTGGCGCTGATCATCGGCGCGGTGGTGTTCATCTATTCTGCGGCGTATCTGCCGAAACGCCAGGGCAACACCAGTTTCTACACGATCATGACGGCGTTTACGTTGTCGATCCTCCTGCTCGTGCTTGCCGACGACGTGGTGCTCCTCTTCCTCGCCTGGGAGCTGGTGTCGCTGGCGTCGTTCATGCTGATTGCGCGCTCGGGCTCCTCCGGCGAGGCCGGGTCCATCCGCACCCTCATCCTCACCTTCATCGGTGGCCTGACGCTGCTGGTGGCCGTGGCCGTCGCTGCGACCACCGCGGGCACCACCCGCCTCTCGGACATCCTGGCGGCCGATTTCTGGGCGGAGAGCCCCGGTGTCACCGCTGGCCTGGCGGTGCTGGTCGCAGTCTCCGCTTTCACCAAGTCCGCACAGCTGCCCTTCCACTTCTGGCTGCCGGAGGCCATGGCCGCCGCCACGCCAGTCTCCGCCTTCCTGCACGCCGCCGCCGTGGTCAAGGCCGGTATCTACCTGCTGCTGCGTTTCTCCACCGTGTTCCACGACGTGGCCGTGTGGAACGGGCTGCTCATCATCGCCGGTATGGCCACCGCGATCATGTCCGCGGCCTTTGCCGTGCAGAAGACTGACCTCAAGCAGCTCACCGCCTACTCGACGGTCTCCCACCTGGGCTGGATCGTCGCGACGATCGGTGTGGGCACCCCCTTCGCCCTCGCCGCGGCCGTGGTGCACACCGCCGCGCACGCGCTGTTCAAGTCCTCCCTGTTCATGCTCATCGGTGTCATCGACCATGAGGCCGGTTCCCGCGACATCCGCCGCCTGGGCCGCCTGTGGGACAAGATGCCGTTCACGTTCGCCTCGGTGGTCATCGGCGCGGCGTCGATGGCCGCGGTCCCGCCGCTGCTGGGCTTTTTGTCCAAGGAGGGCATGCTCACCGCCTTCCAGGACGCCCCCTACTCCGGCCTGCTGCTGTTCGTCGCCGCGATCGGCGCGGTGCTCACCTTCACGTACTCCGCGAAGATCGTCTTCGGCGCGTTCATCGACGGCCCGCGCGACATGTCCAAGGTCCACGAGGCCCCGGTCTCCCTGTGGCTGCCGGCCGCCCTGCCGGGCCTGATGTCTTTGCCCTTCGCCTTCTTAGCGGGGCTTTTCGACGCCCCCCTCGACGCCATCACCGCCTCCATCGGCGCCGAGCACGAGTCGCATCTGGCGCTGTGGCACGGCATCAACACCCCGCTGCTGATCTCGGTGGGTGTGCTCATCGTCGGCATCATCGGCGTGGTCTTCCGCAAGCAGATCTGGCCGGTACTGGAGGGGCGCAAGATGTTCCCCTCCTCCGGCAACGAACTGCTCGAGCACGGCGTGCGCATCTCCGGGCGCTTCGGCCGTGCCGTCGGCGCCATGGCCAACACCCACAACCCCTCGCGCCACCTGCTGCCGCTGGTGCTGTGCGTCATCGTCCTCGGCGGAGCAACCTACCTGTCGCCGGGCGTCGACGGCATCACCCCGGCCCCGCGCACCGAAGGCCTGGACAACCCGTGGGACCTCATCCCGCTCATCATCATCGGCGTGTCGGTCGTGGGCCTGGCGATCACCAACTCGCGCCTGTCGGCCGCGGTGCTCATCGGCACCGTCGGCGTGGGCATGAGCCTGCAGATGATGCTGCTTGGCGCACCTGACGTGGCACTCACGCAGCTGACGGTCGAGGCTCTTACCGTCATCGTCATCATGATGGTCCTGCGCTACCAGCCGAACCTGTTCCCCAAGGTCACCTCCTCCCGACGCCAGATCGGCTCCTTCATCATCGCCCTGGCGGCCGGCGTGGTCACCTTCGGTGGCGTCTTCGCGCTGCTGGGTCGCCGCGAGCGTTCCGAGCTGGCCATGTGGTACCTCGACCAGGCCCCGGAGATCACCGGCGGCCAGAACATCGTGGCGGTCATCCTTGTCGAGTTCCGCGCCCTGGATACCCTCGGCGAGCTCTCCGTGCTGGGCATGGCGGCGATCGTCATCGCCGCGGTCGCCCACTCCATGCCGCGCCACCCCTTCAAGGAGGGCACCCGCCCGGCACCGTTCGGCCAGTCGCAGCTCAACTCGATCCCGATGCGCAAGGTCATCCTGCTGGTCATCCCGGTGCTGGCGATCCTCAGCGTGCTCGTGTTCATGCGCGGCCACCAAGATCCGGGCGGCGGCTTCGTCGCAGCCCTGATCATGGGTGCCGCCATCGGCCTGGCGTATCTGTCGAAGGGCCAGGACGGCATCGTCTTCCGCGAGTCCACCCCGGTGTGGCTCACCGGCATCGGCATCATGACCGCCGTCGGCGCGGGCTTCATCGGCCTGTTGGAGGGCTCCTTCCTCTACGCCATCCACGGCTACATCCTCGGCGAGCACATGACCACCTCGCTCATCTTCGACCTGGGTATCTACCTGGCGGTGCTCGGCATGCTCACCATGGCGATCAACGCTCTCGGCGGCTACCTGCGCCCGGGCGTGGACGTCAACGACCTCAACTACGCGCGTATCGACGAAGACGGGCCCCTGCCCGCCACCCCGACCATCGAGAAAGGCGAGGGGCACGCCGAGTCCTTCCCCGAGCCGATCAACCCAGCCGATGCGCCGCGCTCGGTACTCGTCGCTGAGACCGATACTGAGACCGATGCCCAGACCGATACCGAGAAGGAGGCCGAGCGATGATCCTCGCCCTGACCATCGCGATCCTGGTGACAGGGTCGGTGTATCTCATCCAGCAGCGCGGCATGGTGCGCATCGTGTTCGGCATGTCCCTGCTGGGGCACTCCGGAAACCTCACCCTGCTGGCCGCCGGTGTCGGCGCGTGGCGCGGGGAGCCCTTCCCGGACCGCACCCCGCTGGATGTGGCGGCGGACCCGCTGCCGCAGGCCTTTGTGCTGACAGCCATCGTCATCGCCATGGCCACCACGACCATCCTGCTCACCCTCGCCGCCCTGGGCCGGGACGATGACACCGACGTCCCCGAGCCGGCCGACGACAACATCGCCGCCGATCCTGTCGCCACCCTCGGCCGTGCGGCCGGCACCGGAGGTAAGTAATGGACTGGACTCTCCCCCTTTTCGCCGCCATCCCGCTGTTCACCGCGGCTATCGCGGTGCTGCTGCCGTGGCGCTGGGCCCGCGATGTGCTCCACATCGGTATCCCGCTGCTCGGCGTCGCCGCCGGTATCTGGTTGTTCCTGCACACTGCGGACAACGGTCCCATCGCCCACAACGTCGGCCTGTATGTCGGTGGTGTGGCCATCCCGTTTGCGGCGGATACTTTCGCCGCAATCATGATCATCACCACGATGATCGTCGCGGCCACCGCCAACTGGTTCGCCACCATCTCCGGTGAGACGGTCAACCGCTACTACGCCTCGTTGACGCTCATCCTCATCACGGGTGTCAACGGCGCGCTGCTGACCGCCGATCTGTTCAACTTCTTCGTGTTCATCGAGGTCATGCTGCTGCCCTCCTACGGTCTGATCGCCATGTCCGGCACCTGGGCACGCCTGGCCGGTGGGCGTGCGTTTGTACTGGTCAACCTGGCGGCCTCGACGCTGCTGCTCATCGGTGTCGGCGTGCTCTACGGCGTCACCGGCACGGTGAACATCGCCGCGCTCCAGGGGGTTGCCGCGGGTAACGGCCCGGCGGTGGTCGCCATGGGCCTGGTGGTCATCGCCGTGGGTGCCAAGGCCGGTGTCTTCCCGGTCCACACCTGGTTGCCGCGCACCTACCCGGAAACCTCCGCAGCCGTGATGGGCCTGTTCTCCGGCCTGCACACGAAGGTCGCGGTGTACATGCTCTACCGCATCTACGTGAACATCTTCGATCTAGAGGACCGCTGGAACTGGCTCATCATCGCCATCATGGTGGTCTCGATGCTCATCGGCGCTTTCGCGGGTCTGGCGGAGAACTCGATCCGCCGCGTGCTGGGTTACCAGATGATCAACGGCATGCCGTTCATCCTGGTCATGCTGGCGTTCACCTCAGATGATCCGCAACGCGCGTTGGCCGCCGGCCTGCTGTACACGCTGCACCACATGGTCACCGTCGGCGCACTGCTGCTCACCTCGGGCGCGATCGAGGAGACCTACGCCACCGGGCTGTTGTCCAAGCTCTCGGGTCTGGCCCGGCGCGATCCCATCGTGGCAGCGCTGTTCGCCGCGGGCGCGTTCTCCATCGTCGGTTTCCCGCCGTTCTCGGGCATGTGGGGCAAGATCCTGCTGGTCTTCGAGATTGCCCGCGCTGTCGACTGGTGGGCATGGCTGGTCATCGCCGTCATCGTGGTCGCCTCCATCGGTGCGCTGCTGTCCATGCTGCGCGTCTGGCGCGAGGTGTTCTGGGGTAAGCCGATGCAACGCTACCCCAAGGAGCTGCGCATCTCCGCCCGGCTCATCGCCCCCTCCGCGGTGCTCATGGCAGGATCGCTGGCGATGTTCATCTTCGCGGGCCCGCTTATCGACGCCACCCTCACCGCCACCGAAGGCCTCCTCGACGTCGACGGCTACGCGGCCGCCGTCTTGGGCGAGGATCCGATCGGTGTTCCCGACATGACCGACCTCCAGGGAGGCCGCTGACATGCACGTGTTGCTCTACATCCCCTGGTGGATCAAGGAGATTTTCGTCGCCGGCTTCCAGGTCGCCTGGGCCGGGTTCCGCCCCGATGCCGGTTATGACCCGGTTGTCGTGCGTTACCCGCTGCGCGTGACCAGCGAGTGGCAGATCTTCTGGTTCACCACATCCATCACCACCACCCCCTCGACTCTGTCGCTGGGTCTGCGCGCCCCGGAGCACGAGGGAGATCCCCACATCCTGCTGGTGCAGGCCGCCTTCGGTTCCAACCCGGTAGAGGTCTTCGAGTCTCTCGCCGACATGGAGGCACGCATGGCCCCGCACGTGAAGTCCATCGATCACGGTGTCCCGGGCCAGGGTCCGACCACCACGCTGGACCCGAAGTTCTACGAGTACCCGACCGACCGGAAGGAGAAGAACCAGTGAGCCCCTTCGAGTGGATCCTCGCCGCGTGCATCGCCATCATGGCGGCCACATTGCTGTCCGGTCTGGTGCTCGTCTTGCGCACCTCTGACGTGCTCACCCGCGCGGTGCTGGCGGACCTCATCTTCTACACGATGATCTGTATCTTCCTCACCTGGACGCTGACCAACCCGACATCGATCGGCTACGAGGTGGCTCTGCTGGCCGCCATCGCCGGTGGCGTCCTGCCCACCTTGTCTATGGCCCGCATCATCTCGAGGGGGCGTCGCTAATGTCTGTCGCCGAGATCATCGTCTCGATCCTTGCCATCACCGCCACCCTCATGGTGGTGACCACCTCCGTCGCGATGTGGCGCGCGCCCGATGCCCTGACACGCGTCAACCTGCTCGGCCCCGTCATCGGTGTGGGTTTCCCGCTGTTGCTGATGTCCAAGCTCATCCTCGACTGGTCAACCACCGGCTTCGATCTCAATAACTTTATCCGAGCGCTGCTGGCCATCGCGGGTGTGTGGATCGTCGCCTCAGTCGGTTCCTACTACATGGGCCGCTCCATCTACGGCGTGACCGTGGTGGATGAGAAACACGCCGAGGACCGCGCCTACCAGCCGGGGGCTTAGCCCACTCAACCTCCTCGGGCGTGAACCCGTGGTCATTGAGCAGGGTGGCGCGCAGCGGGGGTCTCAGTGCGATTTCCCCCAGTGCCCCCCTGCAAACGGGGTATTTTCACTGTGCATATGCATGGCCGAAATACTCGTTTGCAGGGGAAATAGCAGGCCGTGCACCCCGCAGACGCCAAGCCCGCCACCGCAAAAACTGCGGGGCGGGCTGAGCGCGGGCGTCGAGAAGCAGTAGTTACTTCTTCTTGGCGAACTCGGTCTTGACAGCCTCGCCGAGCTTCGGGTCGACGCTGGTCCAGTACCAGTAGCAACGCTCCTCCACCGAGGGGGTCACGCCGACCATCGCGCCGGCGATGCTCTCGGCGAGACGCTGCTTGGCGGCGTCATCGAGGACCTCGTTGTAGAGGATGCCAGCCTGCACGAAGTCATCGTCCTCCGGGTGCTTGACGTAGGCGGCGCGCACCAGGTCAGTACCGTGCGGGTCCGGGTTGACGTAGATGTCATCGGCCTGGCCGTAGGAGGTGTGGTTGGAGGAGGAATCCTCGCCGTTATCCAGGTAGCCAGCCCCCTTGTCGAAGCGGTTCGGGGAGTAGGTCGGCTGATCCTCATCGTCAAAGAAGTACGCCATCGGGCCGCGGTTGCTGTAGGTGTTGACGTCGTTGAGGGGACGGTTCACCGGCAGGTCGCGGTAGTTGGGTCCGATGCGGTAACGCTGCTGATCGGCGTACGCAAAGGCACGGGCCTGGAGCATGCGGTCCGGGGACAGGCCGATGCCGGGGACCAGGTTGCCCGGGTCGAGGGCGATCTGCTCGATCTGGGCGAAGTGGTTGCGCGGGTTGCGGTTGAGCACAAAGTAGCCGACATCGATGCGCGGGTAGTCCTTCTTGGACCAGACCTTCGTGAGGTCGAAGGGGTTCCAGCGGTAGTTCTCGGCCTCTGCCACCGGCATGATCTGCACCTTGACGTCCCAGATGGGGTAGTCGCCGCGGTCGATAGCCTCGTAGAGGTCCTGGCGGTGGTGGTCGGCGTTGATGCCGGCCATCTCGGTGGCCTCGGCGTCGGTGAAGTTCTCCACACCCTGGCGGGAGATGAAGTGGTACTTCACCCAGAAGGCCTCGCCCTTTTCGTTGACCCACTGGAAGGTATGGGAGCCGTAGCCGTTCATGTGGCGGGTGGTCTTCGGGGTACCGCGGTCACCCATGAGGTAAGTGACCTGGTGGGAGGACTCGGGGGTGCGGGTCCAGAAATCCCACTGCATATCAGCGTCGCGCAGGCCGTTGCGGCCGAGGCGCTTCTGGGAGTGGATGAAGTCGGGGAACTTCACACCATCGCGGACGAAGAAGGTCGGGGTGTTATTACCGACAATGTCGTAGTTACCGTCCTCGGTGTAAAAGCGCAGGGCGAAACCGTGCACGTCGCGCCAGGTGTCGGGGGAACCCTTCTCACCGGCGACGGTGGAGAAGCGGACACCCATCGGGGTGACGGTCCCGGGCTGGAACAACTTGGCCTTGGTGTACTGGGAGACATCCTCGGTGATGTGGAGCTCACCGAAGGCGCCGTGGCCCTTGGCGTGGGGGATGCGCTCGGGAACGTTCTCGCGGTTGAAGTGGGCGAGCTTCTCAATGAGGTGGATGTCATTGAGGATGTTCGGGCCCTGCGGGCCAGCGGTGACGGAGATGTTCTCGGACGGGACCGGCGCACCGTTGTGGCGGGTGGTGTTGCCGGTGACGTTGGGGCGCAGACCGCGCTCGACGATCTCGTTTGCCTTGGAGTTCTGGTCGCTCATAGCTCCTCTTTCTGGATTCATAATGTGTTCCACCTATCGGTGGGCGTTAGTTAATAGCCTAGGCCCATATTGTGAGCCGTGCAACCCCCACGCTACCTATCCGAATATTTGACTGCCGTTTGCCCTGGTAACGTCGATGAGCGTGAGCAAGCACTCCGCATCAGACGACGCCCGCGTCACCGACCTGGCCCTCCGCGCCGGTCGTGGCGACCGCGAAGCGCTGACGGAGTTCATCCGCGCCACCCAGGACGACGTGTGGCGCCTCCTCGCTCACCTCGGCGGCCGCGACATCGCCGATGATCTCACCCAGGAGACCTACCTCCGTGTCATGAGCGCACTCCCCCGCTTCGCCGCCCGCTCCTCCGCACGCACGTGGCTACTCTCCCTCGCGCGCCGCGTATGGGTCGACAACATCCGCCATGACATGGCCCGCCCCCGCAAATCCGTCACCGAATACGAAGACGCCGCCGCCACGACCCCCGTTGACGGCGCCAACGCCTCCTCCTGGTCCGAGTGGATCGACGCGCGCACGCTTATCGACGCCCTCCCCACCGAACGCCGCGAAGCCCTCATCCTCACCCAGGTCCTCGGCTACACCTACGAAGAGGCCGCGAAGATCGCCGGCGTCCGCGTCGGCACAATCCGTTCCCGCGTCGCCCGCGCCCGCAAAGATCTTATCGACGCCGCCCGCCCCGACAACTAAACCCCAACCCTGGATGACCGGGGTTGGGGTTCAGGAACTGCTACCTTCTAGCGGCGCGGAACACAGTTGTCGTAGAGGTACTTGCCCACCAGACCGCCGATGGCGATGAGCGCGGCAGCACCAACAGCCTTACCAACGACACCGCCGTGCTTCTGGAGCTCGGCATTGACCTGGTTCATGAAGTTGGCGGTAGCCGGGTCATGGATACCAGCCTGCTGCTGCAGATCAGTGTTGAAGTTCTGCAACTGAGACTGCGCATCGGCAACCAACGGGGACAGACCCGGGATGTTCACCTGGGTCGCCAGCCCGATCGGCAGTAAGGCCAACAGCGGGATACCCACTGTGGCAGCCGCCTGGACACAACGATCTGTCACAGAGGAACCGCTGGACCCGCTAGAGGAGCCCGGCAGGGACGAGCCCGGGCCCGAGGAACCACCGTCAGAGCCATCGGAGGAACCACCGTCAGAACCACCTGGAACCGGGGGCACTTCCTGCTCCTTCTCGACGACCTCGACGATCGCCGGGAGGATCCGGACATTACCGTCCGCGTCAGTGATCTCGACCGGGATGGTGTAGTAACCCGGCAGGACATCCTCGCCCGGAGTCACCGTGATTGTGCCATCCGGGTTCAGGGTCGCCCACTCCGGAGCGCCATCACCCAGTGTGTATGTGACATCCTCTGGCAGACCGTCCGGATCCAGGTTGCGCGGGACGGTGATGGTAGCCACCCCACCCTGTTCAACCTGGGTACCGAACCAGAACAGTTCATCCGCATCGACAACCACAGTTGCCGTCACACGATCAACAGTGCCGTCCGGGTACGTCACAACGACCGGAACCTGGATAACGTCACCCGGGCTCGCCGTGGCCGGCGGAGTCACCGTAACCGTGCCGGTGGCGGGGTCCACGACTACGTCCCAGCCAGCCGGCGGGACATAACCCTCAGGAGTTGCGAACTCGGACCCTGCAGGGAGGCTCGCATCCTGGGTCACATCAACCGGGACACCAGCCTGCGTGTTCTCCGGCTGGTACTCCGGCTGGTGCTCGCCAGCCTCGCCGCCACCAATGATCACGGTGGCTGGTGCGTTGTCGGTCGAACCGTCCGGGTAGGTCACCAGCACCGGAACTGTGATGAACTGACCCGGGACGGCATCAGCCGGCGGCGTCACAGTCACCACACCGGTGCCCGGATCAACCACCACATCCCACCCGGTCGGCGGGGTGTAGTCCTCCGGCAAACCGAACTCGGTACCCTCCGGCAGATCGGTATCACCAATCTGCGGCAGATCCACCGCCGTACCCGGAGCAGTGGTCTCAGAATCATAGGACGGGTTATTGTCAGCGGCCTGGTCAACGCCGACGGTGATTATCGCGGGGATCGTATCGGTCGAACCGTCCGGGTAGGTGGCGACCACCGGGACGGAGATAGAATCGCCAGGGCGAGCATCTGTCGGCGGGGTTGTGGTGACGACACCCATGTTTAGATCAACCGAGACCGTCCAACCTTCGGGAGCAGTCCAACCCTCCTCCAGGGCGAAACCGGTGTCCTCCGGAATGCTCTGCTCTTCCGGGAGGCTGAGGGGAGAATCAACCTCGACGCCCGCGGGGGTAGTCACCGGGTTATAGAAGGGATCCACAGCATCGGTGTGCGGGGCGATGATCACCGGGAAATCCACGACGACGGAGGTACCGTCAGCGTAATTGATTGTGACCGGGATGTTGATCGTGCTGCCCGGCTCCGCCTCTGCGGGCGAGGTTGCAGTCACCACACCATCGGCATCAACACTGACGTTGGTCCAACCTGCCGGGACGTTCTCCTGGATGACCTCAAAGGTTGCACCGTCGGTAACCAGTCCGCTCGGCACATCAGAAGTCGCGATCTCACCCGGCAACACGGTCTCTGCCGTGTAGGCGGGCTCATTCGGGTTGGTGACGGTGACCGTGGCGTTCACGATCTCGGAGGTGCCATCCGGGTACGACACTTCCACGGGAACCTGGTAGGTTCCCGCCGGCGTTCCGTTGCCTGGAACCACTGAGATGGAGCCATCAGGCTGGATGGTAACCCAATCCTGAGTGGCGGGCGCCTCCGGGTTAGCCGGGTCAGAGGGGACCGCAGCAAAGGTGGTGCCAACGGGAAGCTGAGTGACACCATCGTAGGCGGTGGGCACCGGTACGGTACCGGTGTCACCCTGCGCTACCGTGATCGGTTCATAAACCGGAGACTTCACCGCTTCGGTGACAAATACCGGAGCAATGATGTTGATGGTGGTCGATCCCGGAGCGTCGCCATTTGGGATCATCACAATGACCGGGATCTCATACTCCTGGGCCGGAATTTCCAGACCCGGCTCTAGAGTCAGGACGCCGGTGTCTGAATCGATGCCGGTCACCCAGTCAGGTGCACCCTCACCGAGGGTGAAGGTGGTTTCCTCCGGCAGAGTACCGTCGGTGGTATCCACCGGAGCAGGGGTCACGGCATCGGACCCCTGTTGCACGGTGGTCGGCGCGTAACGCGGGTCATCGTCGTTGATGATTGATACCGGAGCGTTGACCACAGAAGTGGTGCCATCCGGGTAAGTCACCAGGACGGGGACATTAACAGCGCCAACTGGGACGTCGTATCCGACCTCGACGGACACCGTGCCATCGGGGTTGACCGTCGCCCATTCAGGGGTGTCCGGGGTGGACCCGAACCTCGTGCCCTCCGGTAGCTCGGTGCCATCCTGGTTCGCCGGGATCTGAGTGGATACCGAGTCGCCTCCCTGGACCACCTGGATCGGCTCATAGACAGGCTGATTCGGGTTGACGACGTAGACCACCAAGGTGCCTTCACCAGTGGTTCCGTCCGGCAGTTCGATGGCGATGCGGACCGGTTGCGGTCCGGGCGCAACATCGCTGCCCGGGTTGACGGTGACGGACCCGTCGGGGTTGACGGTGACCCAGTCGGGAGTCACGCCTTCGATCGGCGTGAAAACGGTGTCCGGCGGGAAGAAACCAGAGTTGTCAGGTCCCGTCACCTCCAGAGTGTCGCCCTGGACGACAGTCACCGGCGTGTAATTCGCCACCACCGGACGATCCTTGACAATGACTGTTCCCAAAATCCTCGTGCCGGTATTGGAGGCTTCCGGCCAGGTGACATCGACGGGGAACTCGTAGGTGCCAGCGGGAACACCGTAACCGGGGCGAGCGGTGAGAGCACCTGTTTCCAGGTTCACCTCCACCCATTCAGGTGTCTCGTCCGTTGCCGTGAAGTTCACACCTGCCAGCTGCGTTCGGTCCGCCTCGGGGTTCAGTGGCGCAGCCCCGGTTTCCTCCTCGGCCTGGTAAACCTCAATGGGCTCGTAGTGGAACTTGTCGGCGGTGACGGTGGCATCCAGTGCGGTGTAGGTGAGGCGCTCTGGGTTCATCTGCTGCCAGTTGATGATGCTCATCGTGCCTGCAGGCATGTACGGGATGAACATAGTTTGGACGTAAGGGTCTTCTGTTGGCAGCACCTCCCACTCGATGTACTCAGCCGGGATCGGTCCCCGTGCGCCATTGGTATTGAAGGCAGGAAACTGCGCCCGTTCCTTCGGGTCAGCTGTACTGGCCTCCAGTGGAATGGAACCACCGTAGAAGTAGGTGTCGCCAGGAGTGATGAGTGTCGGTTCAGGGAGCTCACGAGGGAACACCATTGTCAACTGCACGTTAAACAGGGGTTCGCCCACGAGGTGGGGAATGCGCCAACGGATCGCAGGGTTCCGGTTGATCGTGACTCCGAAAGGCTCTACGTTTGACGCCAAGTAAGCGGTTTGATCATCGGCGGTAGGCCTGACCAAGCGACCGTTACGGGGGGAACGAACGAGCTCGGTGTCGCGGACACTCGAGATCCCCCATTCATAGACCCACTCCGTAGAGTGATTGCCTTCATAGGGCACGGTCTCCCAGTAGTAGACCTGTTCGGTCCCCGCCAGAATCGGAGCACCGGTGTTATCGGTGGCCGCCACGAGACGCATGTCATAGGTCGTGTCCTCGAAATCATACGTCGGTGTTCCCTCGGTCTGAGAGCCGACGATAAACTGCGAAGTCGCGAGCGCCACGATGCGACCATCGGTATAGCGTGCCAAGTTCCAGTCGACACCGTCGGTCCGGACGGTGGGCTGCGGTAGCGGATCGGCCTGAGTTTGGGCCGCCGCGACTGAAAGCGTCGTGATGTTCGGAGTAATGACCGGAACCACCGCCGTGGACAAACCGAGCATCACCGCCGCTGAGACGGAGACAATTCTCCTGCTGTGCATTGTTCCCCTTGGATAGCGTGGATAGTAGCACTGGACGAGAGCAGTACTCGGACCATTAGAACTGAACTACGGCCGATTTGCAATGGAACTGTGATGATTCTTGCGCCCCCCCTTCAACCGTTCTTTAGGAAACGTTACGCTTAGGTGCATCACCCTCTCCCCTTGCCAGCATTCGAACAGGAAGATCATCCCTTTGCCGAGGGCTGGACCACTTTCTTCAACGAAGAGCGGCCACCCCCTTCGGGGCTGGGATAAAAAAACTTGCCCCTCCCCCGCGCATTGGCGAAGGTGAGTCGAGTTTCGAGCCATGGTGCTTTGAGGAACCCAGTACCACTCTAAGGAGTTGTCCACGTCCTCGGAGGAACCGGACGACCCACCCACACCCTCGGTGCCGTTCTCGGTAGCGGCGTCATCGTCGTTTGACCTGAATTAACCGGGTCGTTGCCAGGCTTTTTCATGGTCACCGCACTCAACTTGTCGCCATTTTCCGGCCCTGAGCTCGCAGTCTTGATGACCGGGTAATCTTCGCGGTTTCGACGATGCACAGGCGCCCATTCCAACCAGGGTTGGAACGGGCGCCTTTTAAGAGCGTCCTGAGGAACTAGACGCAATTGTCATATATGTACGTGGCCACGAGCCCGCCGACAGCCAGCAGAGCGGCACCGCCGGCCAGCTGGCCCACGGTCGCGCCGTGCTTCTGCAGCTCAGCATTGACCTGGGCCATGAAGTTGGCGGTGTTCCCGTCATAGATTCCCGACTGCTGCTGCAGCTCGGTGTTGGCCGTCATCAGTTGCGCCTGCGCATCAGCCACCAGCGGCGACAGTCCGGGGATGTTCACCTGCCTCGCCAGGCCGAAGGGCAGCAGCGCCAGCAGCGGAATCCCGACCGTGGCTACAGCCTGGACGCATCGACCATTCGACGAGCCCGGCAGACCCACGACCGAACCGCCGCCGACGGATCCGTCGCGGCCATCCCGGCTGTCGACACCGTCGCGGCCCGAAGCTCCGTCCTGGCCGTCTTCGCCAACGACCCGGCCAACATTCTCGGTATCACCGTTAGTGAAGGTGACGATCAGCTCACCGTTGATGACCTCGACGGATTCGATGTCGACGCCGTCCTGGCCATCCTCGCCATCTTCGCCGACACGACCCGGAGCTCCGTCCTGACCGGCCACCGGGCCGGCGTTCTGGGTCTCGCCGTTGGTGATGGTGATCACCAGCTCACCGTTGATGATCTCGATCGATTCGATACCGACACCGTCGGCTCCGTCCTGGCCATCCTCACCGATCACCGGGCCAGCGTTGTGAACTTCGCCGTTGGTGAGGCTGATCATCAGCTCACCGTTGAGGATGTCGACGGATTCGATACCGACGCCGTCAGTGCCGTCCTGACCATCAGTGTCGTCCACACAGTCTTCACCGACGACGACGCCGATTACTTCTTCCACGGGGTTGCCGTCTACGTCGTAGTAGTTCCAGAACACGATGAGCTCACCGGTCTCTGTATCGATCTCGAAACCGACAATCTGGGCGTCGACCTCGACACGTGCCGTGGTCTCCACGGTGCCGGCGTCGTCAGCGAGAGAGATGATCACGCCGATGACGTGGTTTTCACCCGGTTGTGCGGCCAGCGGCGGCGTGACAGTCAGGCGCCCGGAGTCGGGGTCGATTTCCACGTCCCACCCTTCCGGGATGATTGCTTCGTCCACGGCATACTGGGAGCCAGCCGGGATGAACGGGGCGCCGGTCTGGTTGACCTCGACGGACACACCCGGGCTGGTGTAGGAATCATCGTAGGAAGCACTGCGCACCAGGTTGGCCGCAGCCACACCGGCAATGACGCTGCGGAATTCTCGATCAGGTCCGTACTGCGGGGTATCAAGGTCGAAGACGAGGGGCTCAGTGGCACCATCGGTGTTCACCTGAGAATCGACGCCCTGGGTGAAGATGTAACCGGGGACGCCTTCCGGGCGGGCGAACTGGACAACGTAGTCGTCCTGACCGAGCTCACCGAAGCGGTACTGGCCCCGGTTGTTGGTCACCGCGTCGTCCACGATCTCGCCTGCAGAGTTGAACAGGTACACCGGGACACCAGGGCGGGGGAGCTCGCCGGCGTCCCACACGCCGTTGCCGTTGACATCATTGAAGACGTTGCCGGAGATGCCGCAGGCGCGATCCGCGGTGATGCGAAGATCGACCTGGCTGACCGGATCCACCTCAAAACCCGGCTCCACCATCAGTTCCGCCCGGAGAACCGCGTGGGAGCGCGCGGGCATTTCGTCGATCGTGAGCACCAGAAGCTCATCGGACTGGGACTCCAACGTCCACTGCTGGCGGAATTCCTTAGATTCCGGAGAATTAGAGCGCGGGCTTGAGGTTCCCCTGACGTACCCGGCGTTGGGGCGGGCGTCGGCGATTCCGTACTCCCCAAACTTGCCTGCATCAAGGTAGACGACGACGTTGTTCTGCCGCATCGCCGAGACCTCGTATCCCTCCGGCAAGTCAATCTCCATCCGGACGTTCTGGAGGACTTCGGCAGTGCCGAAGGGGATGCGCCAGTAGGAGATACCCGTCTTCGGGTCCCAGTGCTGCACCTGCGCAGCAGCACTGCCGTATTCGTTCGGTGTCGCGGTGACAGTGAAGCCGGTCAGGGATCCAATTCCGGTCTCCAGGTCAGAGTCGAGCACACCCTGCGCCGCGCAGTTGATGGAACACAGGTCGGTGGTGGTACCATGTTTGTTTTGCGGGCGTGGCGAGCGGGGCGGCAACAACGCCACCAACTCCCAGCGCGATAGCCGATACTGCAGCTACCAGTCTCCTCATCATCGACATGAGAAATTCCTATCAAATTCGATTGTTTGGCACGGACATGGTTTCACGCCCCAATGCAAACCGCTTGAAAGGCTGGAAGAACGATCTTCGGCTGTTGAATAATTTACCTCCGACAGGCGGGACCCCTCCGCCAGGTACTACCAGGAGGAGGGTTCCAGGAGGTTGATCAGCTACACCAGCAACTCCGCAATCTGGATGGTGTTGAGCGCGGCACCCTTACGCAGGTTGTCGCCGGACACGACGAGAACCAGGCCCTTGTTGTCGTCGACGGACTGATCCTGGCGGATGCGACCGACGAGGGAATCGTCCTTGCCGGCGGCGTCGAGGGGGGTGGGGACGTCGACAAGCGAGACGCCGGGGGCGTCGGCAAGCAGGTTCTTCGCCTCATCAACGGTGATGGGGCGATCAAACTCCGCGTGAATGGTCAGGGTGTGGCCGGTGAAGACCGGCACGCGGACACAGGTGCCGGCGACGCGCAGCTCGGGGATGCCGAGGATCTTGCGGGACTCGTTGCGCAGCTTCTGCTCCTCGTCGGTCTCCAGGGAACCGTCGTCGACCAGCGCGCCGGCCAGCGGCAGAGCATTGTAGGCGATGGGGGCGACGTACGGGCCGAGGTCGGCCGGAGCCTCGACGGAGCCGTCGTGAACGAGCTCAACATTCTGGTCGCCGATCTCGGCGGTCTGCTTCGCCAGAGTCTCCACACCAGCCAGGCCGGAACCGGAAACCGCCTGGTAGGAGGAGACATGCAGGCGAACAAGGCCAGCGGCGTCATGCAGCGGCTTGAGCACCGGCATAGCGGCCATGGTGGTGCAGTTCGGGTTGGCGACGATGCCCTTGGACGGGGTCTTCGCCTCCGCACCGTTGACCTCGGAAACAACCAGGGGGACCTCATCGTCTTTGCGCCAGGCGGAGGAGTTGTCGATGACGGTGGCGCCGGCCTCGGCGAACACCGGGGCCCACTCACGGGAGGTGGAACCGCCCGCAGAGAACAGAGCGATATCGACATCGGCGACAGACTCCGGGGTGACCTGGGTGAGATCCTCGACGGTGATCTCCTCACCGCGGAACTCCAGGGTCGTGCCCGCCGAACGCGGGGAGGCGAAGAAGCGGACCTTATCAGCCGGGAAATTACGCTCCTCCAGGATCGAGCGCATCACGCGACCGACCTGGCCGGTAGCTCCGACAACAGCAATGGTGGTCATAAAAACTCCTGAAAAACTAGGGGCTAGCGGCCGGTACCGGCGTAGACAGTGGCCTCGGCGTCGCCACCGAGCTCGAACTTCTCATGCAGGGCGCGGGCCGCGGCATCCAGATCAGCCTCACGGGTCAGCACCGAGATACGGATCTCCGAGGTGGAGATCAGCTCGATGTTGACATTCGCGTCGCGCAGCGCCTCAGCGAAATCAGCGGTGACACCCGGGTGGGACTTCATGCCGGCACCGACGAGGGAAACCTTGCCCACTTGGTCGTCGTAAAGCACATTCGACCAACCACTGTTCTCCTGCATCTTCTTCAGCAACTCCATGGCACGCGGGCCATCAGAACGCGGGCAAGTGAAGGTGATGTCGGTGGTGCCATCCTCCAGGGAGGAGACGTTCTGCAGCACCATATCGATGTTGATCTCGGCGTCCGCGACAGCGCGGAAGACCGTGGCGGCCTCGCCCGGCTTGTCAGGGATGCCCAGGATGGTGACCTTGGCCTCGGACTTATCGGTAGCTACGCCAGTGAGAACTGCTTCTTCCACGGGGATATCCTCCATCGAACCGGCAATCAGGGTGCCGGGGTCATTGCTGTAAGACGAGCGAACTCGCAGGGGAACATTAAACGCACGCGCGTACTCCACGGCACGCAGGACCAGAATCTTCGAACCGACAGCCGCCAGCTCCAGCATCTCCTCGAAGGAGAGCTTCTCCAGCTTCTGCGCATTCGGGACGATACGCGGATCAGCGGTGTAGACGCCATCAACATCCGAGTAGATCTCGCACACATCCGCGTCGAGAGCCGCGGCCAGGGCGACGGCCGTGGTGTCGGAACCGCCGCGGCCGAGTGTGGTCACATCGCGGGTGTCCTTGTTCACACCCTGGAAACCGGCGACGATGCAGATCTTGCCGTTGTCCAGCGCCTCGCGGACACGACCCGGGGTGACATCCACTATGCGGGCGTTACCGTGCCGCTCCGTGGTGAGGACACCGGCCTGCGAACCAGTGAAGGACTGCGCCTCCGCGCCCAGCGAAGCAATCGCCATAGCCACCAGCGCATTGGAGATACGCTCACCAGCGGTGAGCAGCATGTCCATCTCACGCGCCGGGGGAACAGGGTTGACCTGGGCCGCCAGGTCAAGGAGTTCATCGGTGGTGTCGCCCATCGCGGAGCAGACCACGACGACATCATTGCCGGCCTTCTTAGTGGCGACGATCCGTTCGGCGACAGCGCGGATCCGCTCCGCGGTCTCCAGGGAGGAGCCTCCATATTTCTGAACGATCAGAGCCACCGTGTAGGCCGCCTTTCGTCTCGGGTGCCAAAGTTCGGGCTTCATCGTACCTGCCCACAGGCGGTCACGAGTACTTTGGTGCGCGCGCCCCGTCCTGCGATCCCGAGTGCATTCACTAAGGTTGATCAGGTGCACAGCAATCTGCTGGCCGTGCTGTTCGCACTGGCCTCCGCCCTCACCATCGCGTGGGGAACCGTGGTGCGCCACCGCATCGCCGAGGAAGCCCCCGCCGACGGCTCGTTGAAGGGCTCGCCCTTCTGGAACGCCATCTCCCGCCCCCTGTGGTGGGCAGGCACCGGCACCGCCCTGCTCGGGTACGGGTTACAGGTGGTCGCACTGGGTTTTGGCACCCTGCTCGTGGTGCAGCCGATCCTCGTGCTGTCGCTGATGTTCACCCTGCCACTGGCCGCGAAATACGATGGCCGCCGCATCTCCGCGCACGAACTGTTCTGGGCGGGCACCCTCACCGTGGGCGTGGGCGTGTTGGTCATCCTTGGCCGCCCCTTGCCCGGCGATCCGCAACCACCGCTGGAACGCTGGCTGCCCGCGCTGCTGGTCGGGGCGGTGGTGCTCATTACTATTGAGAGAGTCGCGCAACTGCAGATCCGCCGGGAGAAAGCGCTGCTGCTGGGCATCGTCACCGGCGCACTCTTCGGCTATGTCGCCGTGCTGAGCAAGGCCTTCGTAGATATCTTCATCCACGGCGGGGTGTGGGCGATCATCACCAACTGGGAAACCTACGGCCTCATCTTGGGCGCCACCTTGGGCACCATTGTCCAGCAGTACTCCTTCAACGCCGGCGCACTGAAGAGCTCCCTGCCCGCGATGACCATCTCTGAACCCATCGTCGCGTTCTCCCTCGGCTACCTGGTCCTCGGGGAGAAATTCCAGGTGTCGACTGTGTCCGGTTGGCTACTGATGGCGCTGGCGTTCGTCGCGATGGTGGCGTCGACGGTGGTGCTATCGCGCAAGGGCGTGTCTTAAAGGGCGCCTGTCACAACCGTTCTTGAAGTTTTCTGAGGGCTGTTAAAACCCCAGGTGGCTGCGTCGGTGCCGAAATCTTCAAGAACCGTTGTGACAGCGGGGCTAGATTGCCCACTCAAAAACAGCCAGCATGTAGCCCGAGAACCAGGCACCCAACGCGATCCAGGCTCCTGCCAAGAGGCCCGTTCCCCAGCGCGGCAGCCTATCAGCGCAGCGCAACGCCCACGGAATGAGCACAAGCACAGCGGGCAGCAGAAGGCGCGGGCGAGAGTGCATGATCCCGTCGGACAGGAGGACCATTGCCATGACCGCGGCGCAGAAGGTCCACACTTCTGCGGGAACCCGCCCCCACGCCAACGCCAACGCGATGACTGCGGCGAGCATGACAGCGAGACTGAGTAGGTAACCCACCTCCGTCCCGGTCGTGAGAATCTCCACACTCCAGGCGAAAGTGGCGGCCCCGAAGTCGAATCCCGTATGCCAACCCTGCGCCTGGATACCGAAGTAACCGCCCACGTCTCGCGTGTGCCAGCTCGCCCATCCCAGATAGGCGGCCAGCGACCACGGCGTCAGCGCCAGACAGGCCCAAGCCCGCGGGTCGCGGGGTGCCCGGATGAGTACAGCCACGACAAACACCACGATCAGCACCACCGCGGTAATCCGCACGACACCGAGCACAAGGATGAGCCCGGCCGCCCATCCCCAACGACGGTCCATGAGGGCGAGAAGCGCCCAGAACGCCAGGGCCCCGAAGAGCGCTTCGGTATACGGCATGGTGAAAGTAATGGACATCGGGGCTGCAGAGACGAGAACTCCAACCGCCGCCATCCCGAACCGATCAGCCCCCATCCGCCTGGCGATAACCATGGCCGCAGCGGTCATGGCGACGCCGGCAATGATGTTGACCAAAGCCGCGGCGGCAGCCGTTTCCAGACCCGTGACAGCCCCCACGCCGCGAACCAATAGAGGAAAGCCGGGAAAGAAGGCGAGAGTGCGGTGATGCACCGGCACGTCGGTGGCCAGTGGAGCATCGAAGTAGCCGTACTCAGCGATCGCCAGATAATACTGCGCGTCCCACTTGTGCAAAAGGCCCGTAAGGTCTTCCCCATTGGCCCGGGCCATGACACCGAGTGTGAGAACCCTCACGGTAGAGCCGATGAGGAGGATGAGGGCGGCGTCGATAAGCACAGCTAGGTGGCGGTATCGGGCGGACACGTCGCCAGTGTAGTACGTGATGCACTTGCCAACTGCCGTTGCGCTGTGTGGCAGCTGTGCTTAGAGTTGCCGATGTTCACATCCCGTGTTTTTGAAAAGGAATTCTCATGGACAACCTCAACGCATTCGGCGACGCCCTCTCCTCCAACTTCGAGGGCCTTTTCGACGGCATCATCGACTTCTTCAAGGGCCTGTTCGACTCCTTCGAGCTGCTGTCCTCCGATGCCGACAAGACCGACGCCGAGAACGGCGCCCAGGCTGACAAGTAAGTCATCCTCTCCGCAGGCCCCGCCCAGCCGATCACGTCCGGGCGGGGCCTGCATTTTCATTGCTCTGTACTGATATGTTCCGTAATCTGGACAGAGTAAGAAATCATCTACTGAAAGGGGCACCATCATGTTCCACGGCTCCACCGAAATCGTTAACTGGCTCATCGATCCGATCGAGTTCTTCGTCGAGTGGGTTCAGTGGCCGTTCCAGGTCATCAGCTCCCACTTCTAAGCGAGTGAGCTAACCCCCTGGCCGCGGGAGACCTGGCCAGGGGGTTTTCCCATACCCACCCCCATCTTCGCAATGTTGTGTTGCGCCGGGGCTGGCGCTGTGTAGACTTCACAGCATGTTCTCCCGCGCGAACCTCCTTCTTCTTCGCCGCGGCGGGTCCCAGGTCCAGTAAAGAAGCGACCGGCACCCCGTCGCGGAGTTTGGTGTCGCCGGTCGCTGCTTCCGCTTTCATCGACAATATGGAGCGGTAAGACCCAGCTGGCTACTACAGTGAAGGCCATTGTCGGCCCCTGTCAGCCGCTCAGAAGACCCGAAAAGGAAACCCGATGTCCCCGAACGACTCCTTCATCTCCGCCCCCTCCGAGATCCGCACCCCCGACGGCCCGCGCGCCGAGGGCCAGCCCGCGTGGAACAAGCAGCGTGGCTCCTCCATGCCGGTACACCGTTACCGCCCCTTCGCCGAAGAGGTCGAGGACATCGTACTGCCGGACCGTACCTGGCCGGACAAGAAGATCACCGTTGCCCCGCAGTGGTGCGCGGTAGACCTGCGTGACGGCAACCAGGCTCTCATCGACCCGATGAGCCCGGAGCGCAAGCGCCGCATGTTCAACCTGCTGGTGCAGATGGGCTTCAAGGAGATCGAGGTGGGTTTCCCCTCTGCGTCTCAGACGGACTTCGACTTCGTGCGCGAGATCATCGAGAAGGACATGATCCCGGAGGACGTCACCATCCAGGTGCTGGTCCAGGCTCGTGAGCACCTCATCCGCCGCACCTTCGAGGCGTGCGAGGGCGCAAAGAACGTTATCGTGCACTTCTACAACTCCACCTCCGAGCTGCAGCGTCGCGTGGTGTTCCGCAAGGACAAGCCGGCCATCAAACAGCTGGCTGTCGACGCCGCACACCTCATCCAGGACATCGCCAAGGACTACCCGGGCACCAACTGGCGTTGGCAGTACTCCCCCGAGTCCTTCACCGGCACCGAGCTGGAGTTCGCCCTGGAGGTCTGCAACGCCGTCATCGAGGTCATGGCACCCACCCCGGACAACCCGATCAACATCAACCTGCCATCCACCGTCGAGATGATCACCCCGAACGTCTACGCTGACTCCATCGAGTGGATGCACCGCAACCTGGACCGCCGCGACTCGGTCATCCTGTCACTGCACCCCCACAACGACCGTGGTGAGGGCGTGGCCGCCGCCGAATTGGGCTACCTGGCCGGCGCCGACCGCATCGAGGGCTGCCTGTTCGGCAATGGTGAGCGCACCGGCAACGTCTGCCTGGTCACCCTGGGCCTGAACATGCTCACCCAGGGTGTGGACCCGCAGATCGACTTCTCCGACATCCGCCAGATCCGCAGCACCGTCGAGTATTGCAACCAGCTGCGCGTCCCGGAACGCCACCCCTATGGTGGCGACCTGGTCTTCACCGCCTTCTCCGGCTCCCACCAGGATGCCGTGAATAAGGGCTTGGACGCCATGGCCGACAAGGTCAAGCCGGGTGCCAACAACACCGAGGTCACCTGGGAGGAGCTGGGCAAGGCCGTGTGGGAGGTGCCCTACCTGCCGATCGACCCGAAGGATGTGGGCCGCGACTACGAGGCCGTTATCCGCGTCAACTCCCAGTCCGGCAAGGGCGGGGTTGCCTACATCATGAAGACGGACCACGGCATCAACCTGCCGCGTCAGATGCAGGCCGAGTTCTCCGGCGTCGTCCAGGCGATCACCGACTCTGAGGGTGGCGAGGTCAACTCCAAGGCCATGTGGGATGTCTTCGCCACCGAATACCTGGATGTCACCGACCCGGTGGAGGAGATCTCCATCCGCATCGTCAATGCTGAGACCGACGCAGACGAGGCCACGGTGACCGCCACTATCCTGCATAAGGGAGAAGAGAAGGAGATCACCGGCACCGGCAACGGCCCTGTCGCCGCCTACGCCAACGCGCTGGAGCAGCTGGGCATCGACGCTGAGGTCCAGTTCTACTCCCAGCACGCCCGCTCCTCCGGTGACGATGCCGAGGCCGCCTGCTACATCTACGCCACCGTCAACGGTTCTGCCGCGTGGGGCGTGGGAATCGCGGGCTCCATTACCCGCGCTTCTATCAAGGCGCTGACTTCCGCAATCAACCGGGCACTCAAGGTGGAGGCACCTGTCCTGGCCGGCGGCGTTTAAGGATATCTTAAGCAAAAGAGGTGGCGCACAGGTTTGCGCCACCTCTTTTCTTAGTTTTGGAGCGGGGTCCTAGCAGGTCACATTCGCCCCATACCGCACACGTGCGTTGTGCTGCTGGGCGAGCAGAATGAAGGAATCGACGAGCTGGCGCCGCAGCAGGGTGCCCATGACGATCTGCACGAGCAGGTCCTCCTCCGGCCCTTCGACGTCGAGCGTCGCAACATCGAGAGCACCCATTTGCTCGGCATGGTCGGCGTATTCGTGCATCATCTCCGGGGTCCACGCAAGGTCCGTTGTATGCAGTTCCGCGAGGGCCCGCACGGCTGAGCGGTAGGCCGCCGAATCCGGTCGCACTATCCAACCACGGCGGCCCACGATGTCGTCCATGAGCTGCACGGCTTCATCGACGTGGGTTTCAGCCTCGGGAGTACCCTCTGTCACGAGCGAGTCCTGCATGGTGGCCATGGCTTCGAGTACGTTATTGGGCCCATCCAGCTCAGCGAGGACGTTTTTCACCTCTGCCAGCGACAGACGCGCCGTTCCGCTGAGGACGGCGATCAGCTTCAGGCGGGTAACGTGCTCATCCGAGTAGAAGGCCTGATTGGTCTTCGTGCGTCGCCCCGCCGGAAGCAACCCCTCGCGTAGATAGAACTTGATGGTGGGTACGCTGACCCCGCTCCGCCTACTCAACTCAGCCATTCGCATTGTCTATGGCTCCGCCTTTCCTTAACCGTGTGTGCGCCGTTATATCAAACTTGCTGCCTATGATATGTCAACCATTGCTTTGGAAACAAGTCCGACAGCCCTAAACGTACTCTCATTTTTCCCATACGTCAGCCACACGTTGTGATTAGTTTCCAAGCGCCGCTAGCCAGTGGCCCCGCCACCCTATCGACCCACTACACTCGGTGTAATGACCACGCACAACGGTGACCCCGCGGCGTTTCCTTACGTCGCGCTGACGACACAGGCCACCGGCATCCACCCCTCGACCGCACGCCTGGTGTCCGTCGACGTCCTCACCTTCAATGAAGACGGTGAGATCGGTGAAGAGTTTCATGCCGTCCTCAATCCCGGCAGCGATCCGGGCCCGCACCATTTCCATGGCCTCACACACGAGGAGGTGGCGGAGGGCCAGCGTTTCTCGCAGGTGCTGAAAACGCTGGACAGGCTTCTCGACGACCGCACCCTCGTCGTCCACAACGCCCCCCGCACGTGGGGTTTCATCGTATCTGAGGCCCGCCGCGCCATGAACGCCGCCGCCCGTTCCAACCGCTCGCGCGGTCGCGGCCGGGGGCGCGGACGGCGGCGTCGCCAGCGGGTGGGGCATGTGCCGAAGCCGGCGTCGATCGTCGATACGCTTGCGACGGCGCGTCGCCACCGCATCGCCCTCCCCGACATCCGCCTGGGCAACCTGGCCGCCGCCCTCAATGTCGACGCCCCCTCCCCCGTCGCCACCGTCGAGCGTGCGCTACGCCCCGAGCACGACACGTCCCGCGAGCTCACTGACCTCCTCATCGACGTTTTCTTCGAGATCCGCGAGCGCGGCGACCTGGCAGCAGCCGCCCCAGGGGATCTGCGGGCCGACCGCTTCGGCCTGCAGCGTTCCCATGTGCGTGTCGACGCCCAGGAAGCCCCCCGCCCCCATCCCAATCCGGGCGTTTATGTCCCCGGCAAGCGGCTGGTGCGCGGCATGGAGGTCGTCGTCGCCCCGGAGGTGGAGATCGATCCGGATCGCCTCATTGAGGCGTGTATGAAGTCTGAGTTGGTCTACTCGGAGAAACTCACCCGCACCACCAGCGTCATGGTGTGCAATGACACCGAGGATCTGCGGGGCAAGGCGATGCATGCGGTGCGCAAGGGCATTCCCCTGCTCACCGACACGGAGTTCCTCGACGCGGTGAAGAAGGTACAAAACCCCCACGGCCGCTAGGGCTACTGTGGTGGCATGAAGTTCCCACGTTCCGGTGCTCTGCGCCGCCTGCGCTCCACGGCGGCGACCACGGCCGCCACGCTTGCCACCACCGCCTCCCGCCTATCCGGCCGGGGTGCCGGCGGCATGATCGGCGGCCTGGTGGCCAACGCGATCGACCCGTCCATCATGGAGAATCTTGGCGGGGGACGCCCTGCGGTGCTGGTGACCGGCACGAATGGTAAGTCGACGACAACGCGGATGCTGGCCGCCGCGATCCGCTCCCGGCACACCGTGGCCACCAATGACGGTGGCGACAATATGGACGCCGGCATCATCTCGGCGCTGCTGGCCGGCAAGGATGCCTCGCATATTGTGCTTGAGGTCGATGAGCTGCACGTGCCTTCAGTCGCCGAGCGCCTGCGCCCGCAGGCCCTGGTCCTGCTCAATCTCACCCGCGATCAGCTGGACCGCGTCGGGGAGATCAACAAGATCGAGCGCGCGCTGCGCGGGGCGGTAATGGCGAATCCGGAGATGCTGGTCATCGCCAACTGCGACGACGTCCTCATGACGTCGGTCGCCTTTGATGCCCCCAACGTCATCTGGGTCTCCGCCGGCGCCGGGTGGATCGGCGATTCGGTCTCCTGCCCGCGCACTGGCGGGCATGTCGTCCGCGAGGTCGATGATTGGTGGGCCGTGAAGCCGCTACCCGACGGCCGCAGCTTCCGCCGTCCCACCCCCACCTGGACCATCACCGATGACGGTCTGTCCTCCCCGCACGGGGATTCCGCGCTCAGCCTCAAGCTCCCGGGCCGCGCCAACCGCGGTAACGCGACGCAGGCGATTGCTGCGGCCGTCGAGGGTTTCGACGTCCCGCTTATCGACGCCGTCGCAGCCGCCGAGTCCGTCGATAATGTCGCCGGCCGCTACTCCACGATCCGCCTGGGTGAGCGTGACATCCATCTGTTGCTGGCCAAGAATCCGGCTGGCTGGCAGGAGGCGTTGTCCATGGTGGATCGTTCGGCTGACGGGCTGGTTATCGCCGTCAACGGCCAGGTCGCCGACGGCGAGGACCTGTCCTGGCTGTGGGATGTCCGCTTCGAGGATTTCGAGGGACTGGCGGTCAAGGCCGCCGGCGAGCGCGGCACCGACCTCGCGGTGCGCCTGACCTACGCCGATATTTCCCATGAACTCATCCCCGACCCCCTCCAGGCGATCCTCGACTGCCCGCCCGGGCGCATCGAGGTCCTGGCCAATTACACCGCCTTCCGCGATCTGAAGGCCGCCCTGCAGAAGGAGACCTCCCGTGGCTGACCTGAGCATCGGACTCGTGCTTCCCGACGTCCTGGGCACTTACGGCGATGACGGAAACGCCCTGGTCCTGCGCCAGCGCGCCCGCATGCGGGGCTTTTCCGCTGACATCCTGCCGATCAAACTCGGCGAGGCAGTGCCCGAGTCGCTGGACATCTACTGCGTCGGCGGCGGCGAGGACACCGCGCAGATCCTCGCGGCGGAGCACCTCATCGCCGACGGCGGCCTGACCCGTGCCGCCTGGTCCGGCCGCCCCGTCCTGGCCGTGTGCGCCGGCCTGCAGGTCCTCGGTGAATCCTTCCGCGCCGGCGGTCGGGTCGTTGACGGTCTCGGGCTTATCGACGCCACCACCATCGCCCTCCAGACCCGCGCCATCGGTGAAGTCTCATCGACGCCCACCCGCGCGGGCATCACCGCCGAGCTCACCGAGCCGCTCACCGGTTTCGAAAACCACCTCGGCGCCACCCTCCTAGGCCCCGGCGCCGAGCCGCTGGGCCGGGTCACCCGCGGCACCGGCAACTGCGATGTGGCCGCCTCTGCCGACGTCGCCGACGGCACCCGCCAGCGGTTTGCCGAGGGTGCCGTGCAGGGCAGCGTCGTGGCCACCTACATGCACGGCCCCGTCCTGGCCCGCAACCCCCAGCTGGCGGACCTGCTGCTGGCTCACGCCATGGGCGTGAAGCTGACGGAACTGGAACCGCTGGAGATCGCGGTCGTCAATAAGCTGCGTCTCGAACGCCTGAAGTAGCGGTAGAATCACACCCACATATCAAAAGCAGTTTATGTGGGAGGTGCGCTGTGCGCCGTTGGAGTCTGATCCTGCTCGCGACCTCCGGGCTGATGCTCGGGGCCTGCGGGTCGATCCCCGCCGACACAGAAGGCACCCTTGACCGCGCCACCGGCGGCACCCTGGTCGTCGGGGTCTCCGAGCATCGCCCGTGGACCACCATCGGGGACGACGGGGACATCACCGGCACCGAAGCGGACCTCATCTCCTCCTTCGCCGAGACCATCGACGCCGACATCGAATGGCACACCGGTCCGGAAAGCGTCCTGGCGGAGCTGATCGAGGAGGGGGAACTCGACATCGTCATCGGGGGTCTCACGACCGATGCCCCCTGGTCCGACGCGATGGCCCTGACCCGCCCCTACACCGGCGACCAGGTCATGGGGCTGCGGATGGGTGAAAACGAACTCATGGTCGCCCTCGAACGCCACCTTGCCCGGGAGCACGGGGAGATCTGATGGCGCCCGCCAGATCCGGCCATGACGCCCTGCCGGAAAAACAGCAACAGGCACTGCGCCAAGCGATCCGCCTCGAGTGGGCGACCATCGGACTTCTTGTCGTCAGCGCCACTCTTGTCTACCTGGTCATGGGCCAATCCCAGGCCATGCAGGCCGCGCTTGTAGACGACCTCCTCTCTTTCCTCCCTCCCATCGCCTTCCTCGTCGCCACCCGTGTCATCCGCATCGGCGCCAACCGGCGATTCCCCTTCGGGTACCACCGCTCGATCGGGGCCGCACATCTGGTCTCCGCGACGGCGCTGCTGCTCATGGGCGGATTCCTCGTGGCCGACTCGGTCATGGGTCTGACCGCCGGGGAACGCCCGCCCATCGGCCTCACGGTGCTGTTCGGGCAGGAGATCTGGGCCGGGTGGCTCATGGTCGTCGTCATGGCGGCCACCGCTGTTCCCCCGGTTCTGCTGGGTCGGAGGAAGCTACGGCTGGCGAAGACCCTGCACGACAAGGTCCTCTACGCCGACGCCGACATGGCCAAGGCCGACTGGCAGACAGCGCTGGCCACCATCATCGGTGTCCTCGGCATCGGGGTCGGCCTGTGGTGGACTGATGCGGTCGCCGCAATTGTCGTCGGCGCTTCCATCGTCTGGGACGGCTGGAACAACCTCACCGCCGCCGTGCAGGATCTGCTGGACACCCGCGCCCTCACCTTCAACGAGGAGGAGCATCCGCTCATCGATGAGGCTGAACACCTCGTCCGCAGCACCGTGTGGGTGGCCGACGCCGAGGCCCGCGTCCGCGACCAGGGGCACCTCTTCCACGTCGAGATGCTCGTCGTCCCTGAAC
Source organism: Corynebacterium sp. (assembly GCF_030538285.1). Taxonomy (GTDB): domain Bacteria; phylum Actinomycetota; class Actinomycetes; order Mycobacteriales; family Mycobacteriaceae; genus Corynebacterium. Next base: position 94,825 of record NZ_JAUNUG010000001.1, on the reverse strand, counting down.
CAGGACACGATCCCACGATGATCGAGCTCGACAGCCTGCGCCGCCAGCTGCACCAGCTCGACTGGAAACTGCATGACGTTCAGGTGGTCCCCGTCTTCGACATCCCCGCCCACCTCCGCGACACACGAGCGCACGCCATTGCGGAAGGAGAATCCCCGTGAGCGACCTACGCGACACCCCCGAGAACATGCCCGAGGACGTCGAGCAGACCTCCCGAAAGGCGATCATCGTCGAATGGTTATCCATCGGCTACCTCATCCCCTCCGTCGCGCTCACCGCTTTGGTCGCCGGTCAATCCGACGCGATGCGCGCGGCGTGGGTCGAGGACGCCCTCACTTTCCTCCCCCCGATCGCCTTCCTCATCGCGATGCGGCTCATCCGCCACAAGCGCAGCCGACGCTACCCCTACGGCTACCACCGGGGTGTAGGCATCGGCCAGCTCGTCTCCGCCGCGGCACTGCTGGCGATGGGCGGGTTGCTGATCTTCGACTCCGTGCGGGGCGTGCTCGCCGGGGAACGCACCGCCATCGGCATCATGGTGCTGTTCGGCCACGACATCTGGGCTGGCTGGGTGATGATCGCCATTGTCAGCATCTTCGGCATCCCGCCCGTGATTCTGGCCCGCTACAAACTGCGCTACGCGGAGGCGCTCAACAACAAGGCTCTTTACGCCGACGCAGACATGAGCAAAGCCGACTGGATGACCGCCGTGTCCACCAGCGTCGGCGTGCTCGGGGTCGGTATCGGACTGTGGTGGGCTGACCCGCTCGCTGCCATCTTCGTCGGCATTTCCATCGTCGGCGACGGCTACCGCAACATGAAGTCCGCCATCACCGGACTCACCGACATCCAGGCCCGCACCCACGACAGCAAGGAAGTCAACCCGCTCATCGATCGCATCGAGACCTGCGCCACCGACACCAGCTGGGTGGCGCAGGCCGCGGTCAGAGCCCGCGATCTCGGGCAGGTGCTGCACATCGAACTTTTCGTCGTCGCCGACGATCACAACCCCACCGCCGCAGACCTGGAGGAGTTGCGTGAGCGGGTCCGCGAGCTGGACTGGAAGGCCTACGATGTTTCCGTGGTGCTGGTGACCGAGCTGCCGCGCCACCTCCTCGCCTGAAAATCTCACCCCAGCGGAGCCACGCGCCCGCATTCCCCCAGGTCAGCACAAGCGCCTTGTAAGAGAATCAGGCGGCCGCCTTACGTGCGGGCCTGCCGAACCCGGGCCCGCCTGAAAATCTCACCCCAGCGGAGCCCCGCACCGGCATTCCCCCAGGTCAGCACAAGCGCCATGTAAGAGAATCAGGCGGCCGCCTTACGTGCGGGCCCACCAAACCCGGGCCCGCCTGAAAATCTCACCCCAGCGGAGCCACGCGCCCGCATTCCCCCAGGTCAGCACAAGCGCCTTGTAAGAGAATCAGGCGGCCCTCAGATCTGCAACCGTCCACTCAGCGCGCGCGAGAGCGTCAGCTCGTCGACGAACTCCAGATCCCCGCCCAGGGGCATGCCGGACGCCAGGCGGGAAATCACCAGGTCCGGGAAATCCTTGAGCAGGCGCGCCAGGTAGGAGGCCGTGGCCTCGCCCTCGGTGTTGGGGTCGGTGGCGATGATGACCTCGTGGACATCGGGCGCTGTGTCGTGGGTGGAATCGGCTAGCTCACGGTCGGGCAGCACCCCACCGATGCGCTGCAGCAACTCCGTGATGTGGAGGTCTTTCGGGCCGACGTTGGCCAAGGGATCCAAGGCCCCGCCGAGGACGTGGTAGCGGCCGGTGTACTCGCCGGTGCGCTCGATGACCTGGATGTCCTTCGGCTCCTCGACGACACAGATCATGCCGCGGTCGCGGCCTGAGTCGGCGCAGATGCGGCACACTTCCTGCCGAGACACGTTACAGCAGATGCGGCAGAAGCTGACACCGTCGCGCACAGCCTCCAGCGCTGCGGTGAGTCGATCGATGTCATCCGGCTCGACAGCCAGCAGGTGGAAGGCGATTCGCTGCGCGCTCTTCGGGCCGACGCCGGGGAGGCGGGAGAGCTCGTCGATGAGATCCTGCAGCGGTCCTTCAAACACGTGCTCGCCTTTCTTCGGTGGTCCAGTTGGAGAATAGCGACAACCCCCGATCCAACCGAATCGGGGGTTGCATGCGCCGGTGTTTAGCCGAGCATCCCGCCGAACGGGTCGCCGCCCTGGGACAGCGGGCCCATCTTCTCAGCGGCGAGGTTGCCGGCCTGCTCGTGAGCGTTACGGAAGGCGCCGGTGAGCAGGTCCTGCAGGGTTTCTACGTCCTCCGGGTCGACGACCTGCGGGTCGATGACCACGTTGGTAACTTCGCCGCCACCGGTCATGGTGACCTTCACCAGGCCATTACCGGCCTCGCCGGTGACCTCGGTGGCGAGGATCTCCTGCTGCGCCTGCTGCAGCTTGGCCTGCATTTCCTGGGCCTGGGCAAGGATCTGGGACATATCCGGCTGAGTCATAGGTGTGCCTTTCGTCGGTTGATTTTGTCGACGGCCAGTCTACAGGCGCCGCGCGCCGAGCTCCTGCTCCAGCAGCTCCATCGCGATGGTCGTCGCATCGCGCCGGTCGTAGGTGCCCGGCTCTTGCGCCGCCTTGAGCATTTCCTCTTCTTCATCGCTTTGCGACGCCACCGACGCCACCGACGTCACCCCAGTCACCGCCGGGGCGGGCGGTTCCTCCGGCGGGGGCTCATGGTCGTCCATTGGCTCCGGCGGCAGGGGCACGTCATCGTCGAAGGCGGGTCGGGCGGCGCGTTCGGCGGCCTGGCGGGCGGCGTTGGCCCGGCCCCGCTCGGCGATGCGCTGCCAGGAGGGCCTGTTCTCCTCAGCGGGCGGAGGCGTCGTCGGGGGCATCGCAGGGGCGGGCACCGGGGTGGCGTTGTCCCCACCGAGGGCGCGTGGCTTACCCCACGATGAGGCGGGCTCAGTGGGGGCCGGACTCTCGGGCTCCTCGGGGGTTTCTCGGTCGGCTTCCGCGGTCTGCGGTTTCCACGTCTCCTTCTTCGGAGTCGGGCTGAACCCGGCAGCGGCCGGGTCGGTGCCGATGACGCAGTGGACCTGCAACTCGCGCCCCGCCTCCGCGGAGACCACCTTCGCGATGACCGCGTTGTTCGATTCCGCGTTGAGCCGCTCCGCCAGGGCACCGGTGTTGTGGCCGAGGACCAGGGTGTCGTCCTTGAGGCCGAGGACGCGGGCCTCCGCCAGCATGATGGCGGCCACCTTGTTCTGGCGGGCGACCTCATCGCGGATGGCAGACCAGCGGGAACGCAGTGCTTCGACAGGATCCTGCGCAGTCGCGGGCTCTGCCTTCGGCTCAGGTTCCGGCGTCGGTGGTTCAGGGGCCGCCTTCTTCTCTGCCTCCTCGCGGGCCCGGCGCACGGACGGTCGCTCGTAGACCTTGCCCGAAGTCGGCGCCGGAGCAGCGGCAACCGGAGCCGGAGCCGCCGGAGCCACCCCGGCACCCTGCACGGGTGCGGCGGGCAACAGCAGGTGGGCGCAGAGGATCTCCAGCAGCAGGCGCGGGGAGGTGGCGCCGCGCATGTCGGCGATGCGCTCGTTCACCGTGGCGGCCAGATGGGCGAGCTGACCGGCGGTGAAACCGGCGGCCTGCTCGGACAAGACGGTGGCGCGGTCGGTGGGCGCGTCGACGAGCCCGAGGTCGAAGGCATCGGGCACGGCCTGCAGGACCATGAGGTCGCGCAACCTCTCCAGCAGATCCTCGACGAAACGACGCGGATCGTGGCCGGCCTCGATGACGTCATCGACTGTCTGGAAGAGGGCGGCGCGGTCGCCGGTGGCGAGGGCGTTGACGGTGGCGTCGATAAGCGAAAGATCGGTGACTCCCAACAACGGCAACGCGACCTCGTACGACAAGCCCTCCGGCGGGGAGCCGGCGATGAGCTGGTCCAGGATGGACAGCGAGTCGCGCGGCGAGCCGCCGCCAGCGCGGATAACCAGCGGATACACCGAATCCTCGACACGCACGCCTTCGGCATCCACGGTGCGTTCCAGCAGCCCGCGCATCGACTGTGGGGTGAGCAGGCGGAACGGGTAATGGTGGGTGCGCGAGCGGATGGTGCCGATGACCTTCTCCGGCTCCGTCGTGGCGAAGATGAAGATGAGGTGCTCCGGCGGCTCCTCCACGATCTTGAGCAGCGCGTTGGAGCCTTCGCGGGTGATCATGTGCGCCTCATCGATGATGAAGACGCGGTAGCGGGACTCGGCGGGCGCAAAGATGGCGGAATCGCGCAGCTCACGCATGTCGTCGACACCGCGGTGCGAGGCCGCGTCCAGCTCCGTGACGTCCAGGTTGCCCGGCCCGCCCGGGGCCAGCGACACGCACGACGGGCATTCGCCACACGGGTTCGACGTCGGCCCCTCGATGCAGTTGAGGGAACGCGCCAGGATGCGCGCCGACGACGTCTTGCCGCAACCGCGGGGACCCGAGAACAGGTAGGCGTGGTTGATGCGGCCGGAGTCGAGGGCCACCGACAGGGGCCGGGTCACCTGCTCCTGGCCGACGACCTCGGCGAAGGACGCGGGACGGTATTTCCGGTAGAGAGCCACGGCGCCAACCTTACCCGGCTAGCGGGCCCAGTCGAGAAGATCGATCCCGGCCTCACCCAAGGCCTGCTGGAGGGCACCCGGGCCTTCCTCGACGGCGTAGGCGTACTCGGCGTCGGTAAGCATGACCAGCTGCAGCAGCACCGTCAACCGCTCCTCCTCCGTGACGCGCGGGGTCTCTCCGCCCCATAGATACGGGGGCACGAACAGTCCGTGTTCCACCGCCTTGACCTTGTGCAACTGCGGCAGCATCGTGCCCGGCTGGGCAGGCAGAAATCCCGTGAACTTTGCGACGGCCGCCCGCAGCACCGCCGTCAGTTCCTCCACCGAGGCGCGCGCCACGATGATGAGTTCCGAGCGCACCGGAAGTTCCTCCTCCACGGCGTGGAGCCCGGTATCCACATCGGCGAAACCGAGCGTCACCGCCACGGTCTGCCCGTCGCCGAGATCCGCGGTGACGACATCCTCACCAATCACCAGCTCACCCGGGATGAGCTGGGAAATCCAGTAGATGGTGTCGTCGCGGTTCATTTACGCCCCGAGCTTCTCGACGGCCGCCAGCAGCACGCAAGTGGCCACACCATCCATGGCGACCTCCAGCTCCTCCACCGGCGGCAGCGAGGGAGCGAGGCGGATGTTGCGGTTGTTCGGGTCATTCTTCAGCGGGAAGGAGGAGCCCGCGCCGGTCAGCGCGATACCGGCCTCCTTGGCCAGCTCCACCACGCGGGAGGCGGTGCCGTCGATGACGTCGAGGGAGATGAAGTAACCACCCTCCGGCTTCGTCCAGCGGGCCACCTCGTACTCACCGAGGCGGCGCTCCATGATCTCCAGGACGCGGGTGAACTTCGGGGCCAGGGAGCCGGCGTGCTTACGCATGACGGCGCGCACGCCCTCCGCATCACCGAAGTAGCGGGCATGGGCCAGCTGGTTGACCTTGTTCGGACCGATACCACGCACCCCGGCGATCGACTGGTACCAGGCGAGGTTCTCCGCCGAGGAATGGAAGAAGCTCACACCGGCACCGGCCAGGGTGATCTTGGAGGTCGAGGACATCACCCAGAAACGGTTCGGGTGACCGGCCTCGGTGGCCATGCCAACGACGTCGTGGATCGGCGGGAACTCATCAGTGAGGGTGTGCACGGCGTAGGCGTTGTCCCACACGACGCGGAAGTCCGGGGCGGCAGTCTCCAGGGCGGCGAGCTCGCGGCAGACCTCCTCGGAAAAGGTGATGCCGGTCGGGTTACCGAACATCGGCACCGCCCACATGCCCTTGACCTGCGGATCCTTCACCAGTTCCCGGATAGCCTCGACGTCGGGGCCGTCCTCCAGCATCGGCACAGTGACCATCTCGAAGCCGAACTGCTCGGAGATGGTGAAGTGACGGTCATAGCCCGGCACGGGGCAGATCCAGCGGACCTTCTCCTCCTCGCGCCAGGGCTGCTGCGAGTCGTTGTTGCCGAAGGCGTAGGACCAGGAGATCAAGTCGAACATGATGTTCAGCGAGGAGGAGTCGCCGGCGATGAGCAGCTCCGGGTCCACACCGAGGACCTCAGCCCAGATCGCACGGATGTCGCGGATGCCCTTGAGGTTGCCGTAGTTACGGACGTCGGTGCCGTCCGCGTCGGCGTGGTCACCTTCACCGGGCAGCGCCAGCAGCGGCTCAGCGAAATCGAGCTGCTCAGACGACGGCTTGCCGCGGGTGAGGTCGAGCTTGAGGTTTCTGGCCTTGAGATCGTCATAGTCCTTGCGGACCTGCGCCGCGAACTCGGCGAGGCGGTCAGAATCGAAGTCGAGGAGCGTCACGTTAAGGGCCTGCTTTCCATCGTGGAGTGTTCGGCCACAATGGTAGACGTTTCTCGCGTGAAGTGAGATTCCCCCGAATCAAAAAAGGGGATCCCGCGCACCCGTCAGAGCTCGCTGACCCTTGCTGCATTCCTGCCCTGGGGGAGTTCACAAGATGAACGCCGCACGGGATCCTGCCGCCAACTCTAACCCATCGCGGGGTACAGAGGCCAAATCCCCGCTTATCGACGCCCCTGACCAGCGATTTGTATTTTCAGCGCGATGTTGTGTACTGTTTCACGAGAACACAGCGACCACGGTCACCGCGGCCGCAGTGATCAGGAGGATTCGACTAGCGGCCTATGTCACACGCCTGGAACGCGTGCGGGTAGCAATACCCTCGTGGGTTCAAATCCCACATCCTCCGCAGATGGAAAGCCTCGGCATTACGCCGAGGCTTTTCGCGATTCAGGTAGAACGCCATGCAGGAGGCCCCAAAATGGGCCCGGAAAAAGTCACTGCTGCACGGCGATCTACCTACCGATCTCCTCCAAGACGTGATCCGACTGATCCGGGAAGAGGAACTTGTAGGTGAAGCCGGCGATGGCGGCACCGAGCAGCGGGGCCAGGAAGAAGGCCCAGACCTGCATGAGCGGCTCGGATCCGGCAAAGACGGCCACGCCGAGGGAGCGGGCCGGGTTGACGGAGGTGTTGGAGATCGGGATCGACACCAGGTGGATGAGCGTCAGCGCCAGGCCGATCGCGATGGGGGCGAAGCCCTGCGGGGCGCGCTTATCGGTGGCGCCGAGGATGATGTAGAGGAAGATCGCGGTGAGGACGATCTCGGCGATGAGGACGGCGGCCAGGGAGTAGCCGTCGGGGGAAAGGTCGCCGTAGCCGTTCGTCGCGAAGCCAGATTCGACGGCGGAGAAGCCTTCCTTCCCGGAGGCGATGACCCACAGGACACCACCAGCGGCGATACCGCCGATGAGCTGAGCGAGCCAGTACGGGAGGACGGCGGCGGGTTCGACGCGCCCGGCAAGGACAGCGCCGAGGGTGACCGCAGGGTTGAAGTGTCCGCCGGAGATGTGACCGACGGCGTAGGCCATGGTGAGGACAGTGAGGCCAAAGGCGAGGGAGACACCGACGAAGCCGATGCCCATGTTGATATTGGCGTTGTCGCCGGCGAGGACGGAAGCAGCGAAAATAGCGCTACCGGCGCCGCCGAAGACGAGGACGAAGGTGCCGAGGAATTCCGCCGCGAGGCGCGAGACCATACTTGTATGCATGTCTCGGATCTTAGCTCTTGTTAAGTATTTTGCGACTCCAGCTCGCGTACTCGGGCGCGGAGCTCCTTCTCGCGGGCCCAACGAACTGACACATCGCGCATGATGGCGGCGATGCCCTGGATATCACCGGTGACGTCGTGAAGCATCATGATGGAGAACTCCAGCGACATGGCCGAGCCGTCCTTGTGCAAGCCGGGGACGGCGAGTGGTTCGGCGCCGTACCTGGTCTCACCGGAGACCATCACGCGCTCCCACCCCTTCCAGTGCACGTCGCGGTACTTTTCCGGGATGATGATGTCGAGGTTCTCGCCGATTGCTTCCGCGGAGGTCCAGCCGAAGATGCGCTCGGCCCCGGCGTTCCAGAGCTGGATGGTGCCGGTGCGGTCGCAGTAGATGATGGCGTCGGGAGAGTCGGCGACGATGCGCTCGGCAATTTTGTCCGGGTTCATGCGGACAAATATACGCGCGTGATCAGCGCCACACCAGGGCATCGCGGGGCAGATCCGCCGGATCGAAAACCTCGCGGAGCTTCTGGAGGGTGTTCACTCCTGGATAGCCGAGTGAGGCGGCGAGCTTTTCGACGACCTTGAACACCGGGTCGTCGAGAAGCATCTCGCGCAGGGTCACGGCGCCGTCGCGCTTCGCCAGACGCTGCCCGGATTCGTTGATCACCAGCGGGACATGGACGTATTCGGGCAGCTCAATGCCGAGCAACGTCGCCAGGTAGGCCTGGCGCGGGCTGGAGGAAAGTAGATCCTCACCGCGGACGACCTGGTCGATACCCTGAAAACCATCATCGACGACAACCGCCAGATTGTACGCCCAGTCCGGCGCCTGCCCGCCGCGGCGCAATACAAAATCATCGACCTCAGTGGTGTACGCACCGTGGTAGTGGTCCTGGATGGTGAACTCATCGACGTCCGTGCGCAGGCGCAACGCAGGCGTGCGCCCCTGCTCAGCAAGAGCTTCTCGACGCTTAGCCCGCTCACCCTCAGACAAGTCCCGGCAGGTGCCCGGGTAGGAGCCGGCGGGGGTGTGCGGGGCGCGGGCCGAATCCTGGATGTCCTTGCGGGAGCAATAGCACTCGTAGACCAAGCCACGGGCGTCAAGCATGTCCAGGGCCCGCTGGTACGCCGGGAAACGCTCCGACTGGTAGAGAATGTCCCCGTCGAAGGTCAGGCCGAGGGTGAGCAGATCATCGATCTGACGATGGGCCGAATCGATCGTCGAACGCTGGGTGTCAATATCCTCCACCCGCAACAAGAAATCTCGGCCGGTGTGCCGGGCGAAAAGCCAGGCAATGAGACCGGTGCGGAGATTGCCGAAGTGCAGGTCTCCGGAGGGGGACGGGGCGTAGCGGCCTGCGTGAGTCATGATTCCAGGGTAGCGGGAATGACGACACCCGCCCACGATCATCGTGGGCGGGTGCAGGTAGGTCAGTATTACTCGCTGGAGAGGGAGGATCCGGAGGATCCACCCGCGCCCGGCAGGCAGGCGTCAGCGATGACACCGACAGCCAGCAGGCTCAGCGCGGCGACACCGGCGGCACCGAGGACGCGGATCGCATCCGGCCCCAGAGCCTCATTGATCTGCGCGGCCAGGCGGGCGATCTCCGGGTTGTTGATGCCCAGACCCTGCTGCAGGTCATTGTTGGCCCGCTGCAGCTGCACCTGCAGATCGCGGATCATCGGGGAGACACCCGGAATGTCGACCTGGCTGGCCAACGCGAGCGGCGCCAGCAGAGCCAGCGGGGTGATCACGGCACCGGCAGTGGCGATGCAACGACCATCCACAGAGGAACCCTCCTCCTGGCTGATCGGCTGGCCTCGATCAACCACGGTGACATGCCCCTCGATCGTCTCGGTCGAACCGTCCGGGTAGGTCACCTCAACGGATACGACGATGTAGTCACCGGTCTGTGCGTCCTCCGGCGGAGTCACGGTGAGAGCACCGGAGGAGGCGTCGACGACGTACTCCCAGCCATCACTGAGCGGATCCGTCAGCGGGTCCCCGACGATCTCGTAGGTGGTGCCCTCCGGCATGTCGAGGTCACGGTTCTGCTGCAACGTGATCGGCACGCCCGGGTGGGTGACCGCATGGTAGTAGCCGGGGGTGTTGCCGTCCACCTGGTCAACGATGTTCACCGTGAAGCGTTCTCCGACATTCCAGTCGACGTTGTAGGCCTCGAACGTGGCCTCATCCTCGCGCGGCTTTGCACGCAGCTGGATCTCCACCGCATCCGCATCAACGCCCACCGGCAGGGACAGGGACACCGTGCCATCCGGGTTGACGGTGACCTCCGCCCCCTCCACCAGGGTGTCAGTCCCCGGCAGGTAGACATTGCCGTACATACGCGCATGATCGGCGGCGTCACCGGCGGTGACCACAGCGCCGGTGCCCTGCGGGGAACCGACGGCCGCTACCGGACCAGAGCCGGGGACGACACCCAGCGGCTGGCAGTTGACGTTTTCCGATGGCCAAGGCAGAACAGTGGTGTCGATGGAGACGGTACCGTTGACCTCTTCCTCGATCGGGCCGCCAATGTACCACAGCGCGGCATTGGTGGCGGCGGCTCCCCACCCTGGCTCATTGGCATTGAAGTTGCCCAGCTCAGCGATGAAACCACCCTTCTCGCCCACAACGGGGGCAAAACTGTGGGTGATCGGCACCGTGTGCGCCGTGATTGGAATGGGTTCAGTGTGCGCGCGGACGGAGTACTCCCCTTCCGGGCCATCGGTTTCGAAGGTGAGCGTCGAATCGGTCATCCACCGCTCGGCAACGCCGTAGGCACGGACAAACGGGCGCATACCAAAGGTCCCGTTGGCGTTGGACCAGTTCTGCACACCCACAGTCACGGTGCCGGGGATGGCACCCGTCTGCTGCCGCGGACTATCGCCCGGCACGTTGGCCGTCGCGGACGCGGAGGCCGCACAGGAACCGCTGGTCCCGTTCGGCGGGGAGACGGGATTGGTAGGTAAGGCAGCGGCCTGAGGGACAGTGAGAGCGGTGGCGGCGAGAGCCAGTGCAGCGGCAGTCGCAGAGATTCGGGAGAAGATCATGAGGTTATTGTGGCCGATGTGAGCTATTGCCGCAGCAAGATATATTGACACCACCCCCAGACTTACCCCCCGCACGCAGACATCAGTGTGGGATCATCCTAAGCGTGAGCGACACCCGTTTCATCCCCCTCCAGCGCAGCTACTACCCCGCTATCGTGGCGTTTTTCGTCGCGGTCTTCCTCATCTCCAACATTCTGGCCACCAAGGGCGTGGCCGTCGGCCCGCTGATCACCGACGGCGCCTTTTTCCTCTTCCCGCTGGCCTATGTCCTCGGCGATGTGCTGGCCGAGTGCTACGGGTTCAAGGCGGCGCGGCGCGCGATTATCACCGGGTTCGCGGTGACCCTGCTGGCGGTGATGTCCTTCTATGTCGCCATCTGGCTGCCCCCGGCTGATTTCTATGATTCGCAGGAGGAATTCGCCTACATCCTGGGCCTGGTGCCACAGATCGTGGTGGCCTCGCTGGCCGGTTACCTCGTCGGCCAGCTGCTCAACTCCTGGGTGCTGGTGAAGATCAAGCAACGCACAGGTGAGAAGTCACTGTGGGCGCGGCTCATTGGCTCGACGGTGGTCGGTGAGTTCGGGGACACGCTGCTGTTCTGCCTCATCGCGGCGCCAGTGATCGGGATTGCCACAGCCAGCGACTTGATCAACTACGTCATCGTCGGCTTCCTGTGGAAGACACTGATCGAGGTGGCCTTGCTACCCGTGACCTACGCGGTCATCGCCTGGGTGAAAAAGCGGGAGGACTACTAAGTTCACCACCTATTAATGTTCAGTTGACGGCACTTTAATTTCGATGGGGAAAGGTGTCCCCGGTACACGTCCGCTTCCCACCAGGAGCCCCCATGTCTGCTCTGAAGTCCCGCCGTACCGCATTCCTTTCCCTGCTCGCCGTCTCCACGCTGACCATCGCCGCGTGCGGCAGCGTCGAGGAGGAGACCACCGACGGCACCACCACCGCCACCACCGGCGCTGCCACCGCCACCGAGGCCGCTGCCGCCGAGGGTGAGATCACCGTCGCCTGCACCGCTGACGAGGTGCTCTGCGCCGCTTGGGCCGATGCCTTCGAGGCTGAGTCCGGCATCACCACCAACTACGTCCGCATGTCTTCCGGCGAGGCGGTGGCCCGTTTCCAGGCCGCCGGCGACAACCCGGAGTTCGATGTCTGGCACGCCGGCCCGGTCGACGGCTTCATCGCCGCCACCCAGGAGGGTCTGCTGGAGCAGTACGAGTCCCCGAACGCCGCCGACCTCGACGACGACGTCGTCGATCCTGAGGGCTACTGGGCTGGCGTTTACCTCGGTGCGCTGGGCTTCTGCTCCAATGAGTCTCGCCTGGAGGAGCTCGGCGTCGACGTCCCGGATTCCTGGGATGATCTCACCGTCCCGGAGCTGCAGGGTGAACTCATGATGGCCCACCCGTCCACCTCCGGCACCGCGTTCACCACCCTGTGGACCCAGGTGGAGCGTCTCGGCGGCGAGGATGAGGCACTCGACTACATGCGCGACTTCAACTCCAACATCCTGCAGTACACCCGCTCCGGTTCCGCCCCGGCCCAGTCTGCCGGCCGCGGTGAGGTGGCCGTCGCCATGGTCTTCTCCCACGACTGCGTCTCCCACCAGGAGGAGGGCTTCGATGACCTGGTCGTCTCCTTCCCGGAGGAGGGCACCGGTTACGAGATCGGCGGTGTCGCACTGATGAAGGGTGCGAAGAACCCGGACGCCGCCAAGGCCTACATCGACTGGGCACTGACCCCGGCCGCGCAGGACCTGGGCCCGGAGAACAACGCCTTCCAGATCCTCACCCACCCGGACGCCGTCGAGGATCCGCGCATGGTCTCCTTCGATGACATCACCCTCGTCGACTATGACTTCGCCGCCGCCGGCGAGGCCCGCTCCGCCCTGACCGCGCGTTTCGACGCCGAGGTCGCCGAGGAGCCCGCCGAGGAAGAGTCCAACTAAACGATGACCACGCTGACAGCGGCGCCGGGCGCGGGCGTCGATAAGCAGAAGAAGGCGACACCGATGCGCAACAGCCGCGTTCTGCTCGCCGCCGTACTGCTCATCATCACCGCCCTCATCGGGTGGCCGCTGTGGGGTGTGTTCCGTTATGCGCTGTCGGTGGAGGGATGGACGGTGGTGAGCAGTTTCGCCACCTCGCGCATCAACCGGCAGCTGCTGCTCAACACGTTGCAGCTGGGCCTGTCGGTGGCCACGCTGACTACCGTGCTGGCGTTCATTCTCGCTTTCGCGCAGGCCCGCATGCATTTCCTGGGGCGCCGCGCCATCCACTTCCTCACTCTTTTGCCGATCGTGTCCCCGCCGTTTGCGGTCGCCGCGGCGACGATCACCCTGTTCGGGCGTTCCGGCATGATCACGCAGGGCATCTTCGGCTATCGCCTGGACATCTACGGGTTCTGGGGCCTGCTGTTCGTGCTCACCCTGTCGTACCTGCCGCTGGCGTACATGAACCTGCTCGGCATGCTGCGGGCCCTCGACCCGGCGCATGAGGAGGCCGCATTCTCGCTGGGCGCGAACCGCCTGCGGATCCTGCGGACCGTTACCCTACCCATGCTGGTGCCGGGGTTTGCGGGGGCGTTCCTGCTGGTGTTCGTCGAGACGATCTCGGATCTGTCGAATCCGTTGGTCCTCGGCGGAGATTTCCAGGTGCTGGCCTCGCGCGCCTACCTGGCGATCATCGGCGAGTACAACCTGCCGGGCGGCGCCGCCTACTCCATGGTGCTGCTCCTGCCGGCCGTCACGCTTTTCCTGCTGCAGCGCTACTGGGCGGAACGCGCGTCAACGGTGTCGGTCTCGGGTAAGCCGACAGGCCGGCACGTGGCGATTGAGACGCCCTGGCTGAAGATCCCGGCGCTCATCGTCGCCTATATTGTCGCCGCGCTGGTGCTCATCATCTACGGCGCGATCCTGCTCGGAGGTTTCGTGCGGATCCTCGGCGTGAACAACACCTTCACGCTGAACAACTACCGCTACATCTTCACCGGTGTGGGCAATGACGCGATCATCGACACCACCCTCCTCGCGCTCATCGCCACGCCGATTGCCGGACTGCTGGGCGTGTTCATCGCCTGGCTGGTGGTCACGCGGCTGCAGCGCACCGCCGGGGTCGTCGACTTCCTCGGCATGCTGGGCATGGCGCTGCCGGGCACGGTCGTCGGCATCGGTTACCTCATTGTCTATAACTCCTCGACAACCGTTTTCGGCATCCCCCTGGCCCCCGCGTTGGCCGGCGGCGGCGCGGTGTTCGGTGGTGCAATCGCCATCATCATGGTGTTTGTCGCCGGTTCTTCCCCCGTCGGTCAGCGCAACGGCATCTCCGCGCTGCGGCAGATTGACCCCGCGTTGGAGGAGGCGTCGATCTCACTCGGCCAGTCCGAGGCGGGCACCTTCCGGCGAATCACCATGCCGCTGCTGCGCCCCGCGCTGCTGGCGGGCCTGACCTATGCTTTCGCGCGGTCGATGACGAGCGTGTCGGCGGTCATCTTCCTCACCACGCCCTCGCAACGCATCCTCACCTCGCAGATTTACGCCGAGGTCGACCGCGGGCGTTTCGGTAATGCCTTCGCATTCTGCACCATCCTGATCATCATCGTGCTGCTCGCCATGCTGGTCATCCACCTGATCACCCGCCGCATGGAAGGAGCCCGCCAGTGGCAGGCCGTCTGACCCTCAAAGACCTGGTCAAGGTCTATAACCCGCGTTCCGGTCACCGCGCCGTCGATGGTTTCAACCTCGACATCGCCCCGGGCACCTTCGTCACCCTCCTCGGGCCCTCCGGCTGCGGCAAGACGACCGTGCTGCGCACCATCGCCGGTTTCGAGTCCCCGACGTCCGGCGAGTTGCTTCTCGACGGCGCCGACCTCACTCGCGTCTCCCCCGATAAGCGCCCCATCAGCCTCGTTTTCCAGAGCTACGCCCTGTTCCCGCACTTGAACGTGCGCGAGAACGTCGGCTACGGCCTGCACGCTGCCGGCGTCAAGCGCGTCGAGTTGGCCACCCGCGTCGACGAAGCCCTCGACCAGATGGGCCTGACGGGCCTGGGTGACCGCTCCCCCGGGCAGCTGTCCGGTGGACAGCAGCAGCGCGTCGCCCTGGCGCGCGCCATGGTCACCCGCCCGCAGGTGATGCTTTTCGACGAACCGCTGTCCAACCTCGACGCCACCTTGCGCGAGCGCATGCGCCTGCGCATCCGCCAGCTGCAGCGTGAACTGGGGGCTACCGCCGTCTACGTCACCCACGACCAGTCCGAGGCGATGGCCATGAGTGACCTCGTCGTCGTGATGAACGCCGGGCGCATCGAGCAGGTCGCCACCCCCACCGAGCTCTACCGCCGTCCCGCCACCGCTTTTGTCGCCGGCTTCGTGGGCCGCGCCAACCTGCTCAATGTCGACGTCGCCTGCGTGGAGGAGGAGGGGGCGCGGGTCACCGTCTTCGGCCACGGCATCACCGTCCCCGCGCACCCTGACTTGCAGGAACGGGATAATCCGGCGGTGCTGCTCATCCGACCCGAGTCGCTGGTGGTCACCCCGCTCGACGAGGGAGCAGAGGGCGCCGACATCGCCACCGTCACCGTCTCCGCGTTCATGGGCGAGCGCGTCGACTATGAGCTCGACTGGCAGGGTCAGCGCCTGTTGGCCAGCTTGGCCAACCCCGAGGCCTCCGATGTCCACCCCGAGGGCACCCGCGTCCGGCTGTCGACGGACGCCGCGCGTGGTTGGGTGCTGCCCGCCGGGGAGTAGCCGCCTGCCTGCAACATCCGCTCCTGCCCCGGGTAGCGTTCCGCGGCGGCCACTTGGGGCGGTGGCGTGGGCGCGGGCCGTGCCAGGCGCTGTCGCGCCCGGCCCAGGGCGGCCGCTGACCAGCGTTGATACAGCTCAGGGTCAGCCGCGAGCCGCTTCACCAGCGCGGGAATGTCCGCTCCCAGCGCCCCACAGGGTTCCGGTCCGAGTACCAGATCCGCCAGCCACCCGGCGGGTGCCCCCAGAATCGGCAGTCCGACCGCCATCGCCTCCAGCACCTGGTCCGCGTGCTCCGGGCGCGGGTCGGGAAGCAGCAGGGCATCATAGTCGTAGAGAATGTCCCGCAGCGTCACCGCGCCGCGGTAGATGATCTGCTCCCCCACCGCCTCGGGGCGGTGATTGCCGATGATCTCGGTGAGGACGGGGGCGTCGATAAGCGGGGACAGGGAGGCCAGTCGCCGCAAGCGCCCATCGTGCCCGGCGCGGCGGGCGCGATGGTAGGCGAAATGCTCCCAGTCCACCATCAGTCCGTCCACCAATGGCCTGCATGTCCGGGCAGGTGGGCGGTAGCGGGGCCGAGGTTGACCCAGGCCTCACCGCGGGTGAACAGTCGGCGGAAAACACCGGGGCCGCCGGGGCAGTCGATGATGGGACTGGTGGGTTCACCCAGGTCAGGGACATCGATGAAGGGCATGGCGTGGTAGCCGTCGTGGGCCGTGGCGGTGACGGCGACATCCCGGTGGGGCCAGAACACGTACGCCGCGGCGACCGCGAGCGGCAGGGAGGTATCCGCAGGTGAGCCATCGCCGGGCACGCGGGCGATGATGAGACCCGGGACGTCCAGCTCGGCGAACTGGGCGAGGATGTCGGGGATGTCGAGCCAGCCGTCGTCGCGTGTGCCCCAGCCGATGAGGCATTCCTCGAAACCCCCGCCGAAGGCGGAGTGGCGGGCCCAGCGCCCGGGCTCACGGCGGGATTCGGCGATGTTGGGCACCAGCACCTTGCCGATATCGCTCAGCGCGGTTCCGGCCCGCTGGACAAGCTGTTCCAGCCCGGCGCGGACGAGCTCCATGTCGAGCCCGTGCCCGTAGTAGTCATCCCACACGTCATTGTCAGCCATGATCCCGTCGAAGGGGCTGCCTGTGAGTTCAGCGACGACACACTCCACCCACGCCTTTTGGTAAGACTCGTCCCACACCCGTTGCTGACGGTGGCCGCGGTACTGACGCCACTCGGGCACGGCGGCGGCGGTGTGCAGCTGCTCCGACAAGGCCGGGCTGATCCCGGAGCTGTAGACGGGGCCGGGCTCGTAATCACGGATGGAGGACAGACATTTGTAGGCCAGGACGGTGCAGGTGGGGTCCGCCTCCTTGAGTCGGCGCGCGGCGTGCATCTCCCAGGGTTGGAGCACCACGGCGCGGTAGCGCCCGGCGGCCTCGTCGATCTCTTCCTCGGTGAGCGGGCCGGCGTAACGGAGCCAGGCCAGACGCGGGGTCATGCGCTCGGCTCCGGGTAACGCTCGAAGGGTCCGTCAGTGATGTCCTCGGGCCCGCGCCCGAGATCCGCGGTGCGGGTGGCGCGCTCCGGCTGCGCGCCGAGGCGACGGTAGATGGCGTTGTAGCGGACCATGACGCTTTCCATGAGGAAGACGGTGCGCAGCCGGTCGAGCGCATTGTCGCTCCACGTGCGGTAGAGCTCGGGGCTGGCCACCATCCGCTGGACCATGTCGGCCAGGCCGGCCACATCACCCGGTTCAACAAGGTCGCCGCAGGGCCCGATGGTGCGGGCATCGGGGTCGGAAGGGTCTTCGAGGGGGTCGATGACCAGCTGGTCCATGCCACCGACGTTGGTGCCCAGGACCGGCAGTCCGATGACCATCGATTCCAGCACCACCACGGGCTGGCCTTCGTTGAAGCTGGCGAGGATGAGCGCATCGTAATCGTGGAGGACGTCGCGCACGGCGACCGTGCCGCGCAGGGTCACCCGGCCTTCGAGTTCGTGCTCGCGGATCCGCGCGAGGCACTGCTCGTAGTATTCCGGGACGTGCTCGGTGGGGCCGAGGACGTCGATGACAACATTATCGACGCCGCGTTCGACGAGGAGGGCGGCGGCGTCGATAAGCTCGATGATTCCTTTAATCGGCACCACCCGGGCGATGCACGCCAACCGCCATGTCTTCTTGGTGTCCAGGTTGTCGCGAGCTTCTCGACGCCGCGCCCGCGCATAGTCGAACTCCTCCCACACGATGCCGTTGGGCAGGATCTCCGATTTGGAGCGGTCACCGCCCAGGTCAGCGGCCTCGGTGATCGCGTTGGGATAGAGGTAGGTGATGTGGTCGGTCTCCGGGTAGAGCATGGCGCCCAGGACGGTCCACCAGCGGGTCCAGAACTTCTCCACGGTGCTGCTGGCGTGCAGCTCGTGCGACTGCATGGTGACCGGCAGGTTCATCGGCCGCTCCAGCAGTGTGTTGACGGTGTCGCGGACGTAGAGATTGTGCTCGGTGAGCAGGAAGGCCCCGTCGTTCTGGATCTTCGCCGCCGCCGAAACCAGGCTGGCGTAGCCGGTGGTGTGGGCGTGGTAGACCCGCGCCGGCGGATGCACCCGATCCAGCAATGAATAGGCCAACGAGAAGAAATCCCGCATGAGCCAGAACAACTCGCCCAGGCTGATGTCGGTGGCCCCGCGGGTGGCGTGGACGGCGGCCTCCATGAACTGGCGGTCAACCAGCACCGACCACAGCCGCCACGTGCGGGTCTGTGGGTTGACCGCATCGAGGTACAACTGACGCATGGGGGCGTAATGGCCGTTCAGCGCCGCCTGCACGGCGTCAATGAATTGTGTGACCTGTTGCTCCTCCCGCGGGTTTTCCACAGCCGCGCGGAAATCCGCACCATTTTCCTCCAGGGAGAGGTAGAGCACGTCAACCCACTGCACGTTGGCGGGCATGCCGTACAGGTCCTCCGACGGGGCTTTGGTGTCCCAGGCGATGTGGATGATGCCGAAGCTCAGATCCGGGTTGTGAGTGATGATGTCGTGGACCACCGCGGACACCCCGCCCTTGAGGAAGGGGTAGGTGGACTCCATGACGATGGCGACGTCGACAAGCGGCAACTCCCGCTCATCGCCCGGAAGCCGCAGGATAGGAGTGTGCGCCACGCTCACCACGCGACCGCCTTCTGCCAGAACTGCTCGTAAGGGACATCGGTGACACTGTCGGAGGTCCACTTCAGCGCCGCGAGCATCACTCCCAGCGAAGCAAGCAACACGACGATATAGGCGAACTCAGGCTCCAGGAAGACAAAGGCCAACAACGTGGTCGCCAGAAAAATCCCGCCCAACCAGGCCGCCGTCTCATCGAGTTCGAACTGGGTGAGCTGGTAGAGCGACAGGTGCAGCCCCAACAGCACCGTAGGCACCAGGAAGAGCATGAGGCTGAAGGGACTGTGCTCAATGGGCAGCCCACCGGAGATGAGAATGACACCCAGCCCGGTGCCGGCGGCAACGAAAACGGTGGTGGCCATGGTGTTCCACAGCTGTCGACGGGTCTGCTTACCGGTGGACCGCAGGGTGGGGATGGGGGCGGAATTGATCCCGGACATAAGCGTGTCCAGGCTGGCTCGCAGGATCGGGTACTGGGAGGAGAAATAGAAGGCGATGGCCACCACCACGGGGATGAGGCCGACGTAGACGGTGATGATGTCCACGCGGTTCATGTTCAGTGCGATGAGGAAGAACTTGTCCGCCCACAGCACAGAACCCAGGGACAGACCGATGACAGTCTCGCGCAGGAGCGGGCGGAGCGGCAGAGCCCGCGGGACGGCCAGCCCGGTGAGTCCGCGGCCCAATAGGGCCAGCTGCGGCAGGAGGCCGACCAGGGGAGCCAGGAACCACAGGTGCGGGGCGAGAAAAAGTGCGCCGGCGTAGAGAGCCCAGCCAGCAAAGATACGGAAATAACGCTTCGTCTCCTGGGCGGGAATAAGTGACTGGGCGAAAATCAGGTTGGTGACGAGGCCGAAAACATAGAACCCGATCTCGACGCCAGCCCAGCCCGTGATGGTCGCCATCACCACCGCGAACAGCGCCACGGAGAGCAGGGAGGCGGCGATCATCGGTGGCCACACGCGGGCGAAGGCACGGTAGAACGCTGCGGCGTCGTTGCGGTCTGCCTGCTGCAACGGGCGATAGAAGGGCAGGGTGACAGCGTGGGAGATCCACGGGACCGTAATGGATACCATGAGGACCAGGGTGATGGTCTCCCCCAGGGTGCCGACGATGAGCGGGAAGACTGTCATCAACAAAGCCGTAGGCGACATCTGCACCAGCACCGGCCACACTTGTCCGCGGCTGAGTGCGTATCCCACGACGAGGAGACACACCACCCCGCCGAAAGCCATGGAACGGAACGGGTCAGGTTCCCCGAGGAAGAGCCAGAGCCACGCCACGAGCGTGGCGGCCAAGGCGGCGATGATACCGAACAATTTCGGTTCAAGGGGGATGTCTCGTGACGTTTTCACCGTCTGAGGGCCTCTCATCAGGAAATGCAGCTATATCCAACACTTCCTTTAGGAACGCCCGTTATCAAACTGAGACCTGAGAATTTGCCATGTTATTAGGAGCGTGACAGGAAAATGCCAGAGATAGTGGAGATTTCCGCTCAACCTGTCAAAAGATTAAGAGAGTTGGACTACCCAAAAGTCGCCCCTGCGGCTAGCCGCAGCACCCGCTACACACGGCCCACCTAGCTACAGGCAGGTCAGCGCTTCTTCGCGTAGTAGCGCCCCATGAACTCCGTGCGGTAGTCCTCGAAGTAGCCGCCTTCTATCGACGCCCGGATGTTATCCACCAGCCGGATCATGAATGACAGGTTGTGGATCGTGCACAGCGTCATCCCGAGGAACTCATTCGCCTTGAACAGGTGCCGCAGGTACGCGCGGGAGTAAGTCTCGGAGACGTAACCGCCAAACTCCTCATCAATACCGCGGAAGTCACGCTTGAAGCCGGCGTTGATTAGGTTGAGGCGCCCGTCGAGTGTGTAGACACCACCCCGGCGCGCCAGGCGGGTGGGGGCCACGCAGTCGAAGGTGTCGGCGCCGGCCTCGACGGCGGTGAAGATGTCATCCGGTTCGGAGATACCCAACAGGTGGCGCGGCTTGTCCGCGGGTAGTTCATCACACACCCAGCCGACGATCGTGCCCAGATTCTCCTTCTCCAGGGCCCCGCCGATACCGTAACCACCGAAGCCGCGTTGCCCGGCGGCAACGCTGGCGTCGGAAAGCGACACCAGGTCGCGGGTGGCCTTGCGCCGCAGGTCCTCGTATTGGGCACCCTGGATGACTCCCCATAGCGACTGCAGCGGCTTGTCCTCCCGCAGCTGAGTCTGCCGGTTGTGCTCCTCGATGCAACGCGCCGCCCAGCGATGCGTGCGCTCGACGGAAGCTTCCTGGTAGGAGCGGGTGTCCATGAGGGTGGTCAGCTCATCGAAGGCGAAGATGATGTCCGCGCCGAGCTGGTGCTGGATCTGCATGGAGATCTCCGGGGTGAAGCGGTGGCGGGAGCCGTCGATGAAGCTGACGAAGTCGACGCCCTCCTCGTCGACCCGTGCCAAGTTCTTCTTCTCCCGGCCCCAGTCCTGGCCATCCTTCTGCTCCATGGTCAGGGTTTTCTGGAAGCCGACACCCTGGCTCATCACCTGGAAGCCGCCGGAGTCGGTGTAGGTGGGCCCCGACCAGTTCTCGAAGCGGCCCACGCCGCCCGCCTCGTCGACGATGTCGGCGCCGGGCTGCAGGTAGAGGTGGTAGGCGTTGGACAGGATTGCCTGCGCACCGGTCTGGGTGATCTGCTCCGGCGTGAGCGTTTTCACCGTCGCTTTAGTGGCCACCGGGATAAACGCCGGGGTCTGGATATCACCGTGCGGGGTGTGGATGGTGCCGGTCCGCCCGTGCCGGCCGGGGCCGGATTCGAGTTCGGTGCCGAGTGCGAATGACAGGTCGGTCATGAGGTGACCTTCTCCATTTCCTTGCGGTGCTGTTGTTGCGCGGCGTGCCGTTCCTCCCACTCCTTCTCCAGAGCAGTGCCCTCGATGTCCATGCGGGGGATGAGGCGGTTGAGCCAGCGGGGGATCCACCAGGTGGCGCTGCCCATGAGGAACATCGTGGCGGGCACGAGCGCCATGCGGACGAAGAACGCGTCGAAGAACACGCCCACACCGAGGGCGAAGCCGAAGATCTGGATGAACGGCAGGGGCTGGTCGATGAAGGCCACGAACACCGCGATCATGATGAGCGCGGCGGCGGTGACCACGCGGGCTCCGCGGGTGAAGCCGATGATGGTGGATTCCTCGACGGCATCGAGTTTGGAGATCGCCCGCGGGACATCCGGGTCGGGGTCCTCGTGGGCTTTCACGCGCAGGTTGATGTAATGCTCACGCATGCGGGTGACCAGGAAGACCTGGTAGTCCATGGCCAGGCCGAAGGTGACACCGATGAGGAAGATCGGCATGAAGGAAATCAGCGGGGCCGGGGTGTTCACCAGATCCCACAGGCCTTCCTGCCACACGAGCACGGTCATGCCGAAGGCCGCGCCGACCGAGAGCAGGAAGCCCAATCCGGCGACGAGCGGCACCATGACGGAACGGAACACGCCGAGCAGCAGGAATATCGCCAGACCAACGACAATCCCCAGGTAGATCGGCATGGCCTCCGACAGCCTCTCGGTGATGTCCATCTGGACGGCCGTGAGGCCGGTGAGCCCGATGTCAGCACCCGTGGCGTCGGCGATCTGCTCGCCCTGCTCACGCAGAGCATGCGACACCTGGGTGGTGTACTGGTCATCCGGCCCGGTGAACGGGGTGACCATGATCTGCGCGGCGTCGGTGTCCGGGTTCATGCCCACCAGCTGAGCGTGCTTGACGCCGCCGACGTTTTTCAGCTGCGCGACGGTGTAGAGGAAGGAGCTGGTCACAGCTGCTTCTCGACGATCCACCGTTTCCCCCTCCCCGGCCATCGATTCCTGCGCCTGCACCAGGGGTGCCAGGGCAGGGGCGTCGGGGTTGATCTCGTCAGCGTCGACGATGACCAGGAAGGGCGCGTTGACGCCCTCGCCGAAGCCCTCGGCCATGAGGTCGGCGGATTTGCGCTGGGTGGTGTCCAGGTTGGAGGTCGAGTCTGAGGGCAGCGAGAGCTCCATGTTGAGCACCGGGTAGGACAGGGCCCCGAGGGTGAGCACGACGACGGCCATGACCAGGCCGGGGACGCGGCGCACGAAGCGGATCCAGCGGTTACCCATCGTCGGCTTTGCTTTTCGACGCCGCCTTCCCTCCTTCTTCTCGCGCTTCTTCCACGGGTTGCCGGCTACGCCGGGCACCGGTGCCTTGAAGGTGCGGTCGCCGAGCACGCCGAGCAACGCCGGGATGAAGGTGAGGGCGACGAGCACGGCGACGAGCACCGTGAACGCCGCCGACAGACCCATGGCGGTGAGGAACTCAATGTTGACGATGGTCAGCGCCGCCAGCGCGATGATGACAGTGGCACCGGCGAAGACCACCGCGGATCCGGCGGTGCCCACGGCCATGCCGGCGGCCTCATCGGCAGGCATGCGGGACCGCTCCGCCCGATAGCGGGAGAGGATGAACAGGGCGTAGTCGATGCCCACGGCCAGGCCGATCATGACGGCCAGCACCGGGGTGATGTTGTTCAGCTCGATGAACGCGGTGGCGATGATGATCGTCAGCGCGCCGATACCCACGCCGATAACGGCGGTGAGCACGGGCAGTCCGGCCGCGATGAGCGAACCGAAGGTGACGATGAGTACCACAAACGCGACCGCCAGACCGACGATCTCACTGGTGGTTTTCACCGTGATGGGATCACCGAAACCGGCACCGCCGGCCTCGACCTGAATGCCCTGCTCACGACCCAGATCCATGGCTTCATTGACGATGGCCCGGTGCTCATCCGTCACGTCCATCGATGAGGGCACATCAATGGTGAAGGTGGTGTAGCCGATGCGGCCGTCTTCGGAGACCATCGCCAGGTTCTCGGCGTCCTCGCGGGCAGACTCCTCCGGCAACCCCTGCTCCGTCATCATGTCGATGACCCCCTGCTGCAGGGCAGGCGAGACCTCCACGGGGTTGCCGAATCTCTCCGTGTCGGTCAGATCAGGAAGATTGTCCGCAATATGGGTGACCACCGTGTCAATCGCCGCGGAATTCCCCGGATCCGCCAACTGCTCACCCTCTGGCGCGGCGAACACCACGTTGACGCTCGCCGCATTGACGGGGTTGCCGCCCTCCGGGAACTTCTCCACCAGCACCTTGGTCGCCTCAATAGAAGGCGTGCCGCCGATAGAGAATTCGTTGGAGAACGGCTTCTGGAAGGCCACGGCTGCGCCGGCCACACCGGCGAGCGCCGCCAGCCATACGAGGATGACGATCCACTTGCGGTGGAAGGACCAGCGTCCCAGCTTGAACAGAAATTTAGCCACGGTAAATGGGCTTTCCTCACACGAGAATTAAGCGAACAGGGCCAGTCTACCGAGGGGGCCCGACATGGACGAAGGCCCCGACCTTTGCGGTCGGGGCCTTCAGGTTGGCGGTGGCGGAGGGATTTGAACCCTCGGTTGGGGGTTACCCAACAATCGCTTTCGAGGCGATCACCTTCGGCCGCTCGGACACGCCACCTTGGTCACTGTCAGCCAGGACCTCGGTCAAGACTAATCGAGCGTGCCGCGGCCTGCCAAATTAGTTCTCGCGCTTGGCATCCTGGACGGAGCCGAGGACGTTGTCGCCGGCTTCCTTAACCTTGTCGCCAGCCTCGCGGGCGCCTTCCTTGACGTCAGCCTTGGTCTGGTCGGCCTTGCCCTCGGCCTCGAGGCGCTCGTTATCCGTAAGCTTGCCGGCGCCTTCCTTGATCTTGCCGCCGAGGTTCTCCATCTTGTCTCCGATGCTCATGTGCATAACCTTTCTGTTGATGTGATGTATGTCCCAGGGTAGCGACACATGAGAAATGGTGCATAACGTTAACGTAAAGATTTGAAGAACCCCGCCAGCAAGGCCGCACACTCTCGCTCCAGGACCCCGCCGCGCACATCCGGGCGGTGGAGCTGGCCGGGGGCGCGGAGGACGTCGATAAGCGAGCCGCAGGCGCCGGTCTTCGGCTCCCACGCCCCGAAAATCACCTCATCCACCCGTGCTCCGAGCACGGCACCCGCGCACATTGTGCACGGTTCCAGGGTGACCACCAGCGTGCACCCGCTCAGGCGCCACGCATCGCCATGCTTCTCGACGCCCCGCCGAATCGCCAGCACCTCCGCATGCGCCGTGGGATCCCCGTCGGCTTCGCGGCGATTGGTGGCAAACGCCAGCTCGCGCCCATCCGGGCCGAAAATAACGGCTCCCACGGGCACGTCGCCGGGCGGGGTCATGGCCGCGACCTCCAGGGCGCGGCGCATGAGCCGCTCAGCTCGCACGAGGCCCTCCTCGCGGGGAAGGATCAATCGTCGACCCCCGCGACGTCGATAAGCTCATCAGCGAAACCAAGCTCCTCCGCGATACGGACCAGCTGCTCGGAGGGCCACAGATCATCATCGTCGGCGATGACCCCGAGGATCTCCTCGCTCAGGCCCACGTCGGCGAGGAGGTCGAAATCGCCGTCCGGCCAGCCGTCCACATCATCGAGCTCATCCGGATCCAGGTCCGGGATCTCCGCATCCAGCTCACTGAGGATCTCCGCGGCGAAATCATCATCAACCGCCATCGTCGCATCCGACACGAGTGCCTGCACCCCATTCGGCGTGGGGCGGACGATGACGAAATAGTCATCATCGACGCACAACAACGCGAACGCTGGCCCCTCACTCCGCAACTGCCGCACCGCCTGCACAGAGGTCGCCAGCGCAGAAAAATCATCGTCGAATGAACGCACCACCCAGTGCCCATCGGCCCGGGTGACCGTCACGGCGAAGCTACGGCCGTACTCCTCGTGTTCCATACCGGTGAGACTAGTCCTGTTGTGGGACACTTGTCAGGTGACCTCGACGAACGTTACCCGCCCCATCTGCATCCTCGGCCTCGGACTCATCGGTGGCTCCCTCCTGCGCGACCTGGCCGCCCGCGGCCACGACGTCTACGGATACAACCGCTCGGGCGCCGGTGCCCGCGCCGCCAACGAGGAAGGCTTCGACGCCTCCGACGACCTCGCCACCACTTTGCGACGCGCCGAGCAAGACAAAGCCCTCATCGTCATGGCAGCCCCCATGCCCGCCATCCCCGGGATGCTCGACGCCATCGCAGAACACGCACCCAGCTGCGGTTTCACCGACGTCGTCTCCGTCAAGGCCGAGGTCTACGCCCTGGTCAAGGAACGCGGCCTGCAGGACCGCTACGTCGGCGGCCACCCCATGGCCGGCACCGCTGACTCTGGCTGGTCCGCCTCCCAGGAAGGCCTGTTCACCCGCGCCGCCTGGGTGATCACCTACGACCACGCCCCCGACGCCTCCCCCGAGTGGATCCAGCTGTGGACCGACGTCGTCCGCATGATCCTGGCGGTCGGCGCCGACGCCATCCCCGCCCGCGTCGAACACCACGACGCCGCGGTCGCCCGCATCTCCCACCTCGTCCACCTCTTCGCCGAGACTCTCGCCATCGTCGGTGACAACGGCGGCGCCCTCGCCCAGTCCCTGGCAGCCGGCAGCTTCCGCGACTCCACCCGCGTCGCCGGCACGCAGCCCTCGCTGGTGCGTGCGATGTGTGAGACGAACGCCGACGCCGTCGTCGTGGCGCTTGATGAAGCCCTCGACCTGCTTAACGACGCCCGCGCCTCCCTCGCCAAGCCCCGCCCCGACATCTCGCAGCTCGCCGACTCCGGCTACGCCGCCCGCGTGCGCTTCGAGGCCCGCCATGGCGCGCGCGGCGAATCCGTCTCCCCCGTCAAGATCTCCTCACGCCCCCTGCTGCGCCTGCACCCCGGCGCCCCGACGTGGGTCAGCCAGCTCGTGCAGGCGGAATCCCTGGGCGCACGGATCGACATTTTCTAGGGGCACTGGGTTGGTGCAAATGCCCCATGCTTAAGTACAGCCAAAGTGCACCAACCCAGTGTGACTATCCGTCGTGATGCAAAAAGGGCCACCTCTCGGTGGCCCTTCACTGTGCGCCCGGAGGGATTCGAACCCCCAACCTTCTGATCCGTAGTCAGATGCTCTATCCGTTGAGCTACGGGCGCTTGCTGTCCGGCTGCTGCCGTGCAACGAGATGTAACATTACATGGCAGCGGTCGGGACAGACAAATCAGCTGGTCAGCGCGCTTTTAGATCACGAGGCCGAACACCGGGACAGCGATGAAGTAAGCGGCCAGGGTGATGAGCACGACGGCGATGGCATTGAGCCAGATGCCGCCCTTGATCATGTCGCCGATCTTGACGTAGCCGGAGCCGAAGGCGATGGCGTTCGGCGGGGTGGCCACCGGCAGCATGAACGCACAGGTGGCGGACAGGGCAACCGGGATGGTGAGCAGCAGGACGTTCATCTCGGTCGCGCCGGTCAGGCCGATACCGACAGCGACGCCACCCATGATGGGCAGGAAGGTCGCGGCGGTGGCGGTGTTCGAGGTGAACTCGGTGAGCACCAGGACCAGCAGGGCGACAGCACCCATGAGCAGGAAGATCGGCAGGACCTCCAGGCCCTTGGCCACCTCACCGATCCACAGGGACAGGCCGGTGTTGGTGAACATGGCCGACAGGGAGAGGCCACCACCGAAGAGCAGCAGGACGTCCCACGGCAGTTCGTTGGCGGTCTTCCAGTCAAGGAGACGGACACCGGTCTTGCCGTCCGCCGGGATGGCGAACATGAGCAGACCAGCGATGACACCGACGATGGCATCGTTGTAGGCCAGCGCGGAACCGGTCCAGTCCATGATGAGCGGGATGAACACCCAGGACAGGGCAGCCAGCACGAAGATGATGGTGACGAGGATCTGCGGCTGGGTCCACTTACCCATCTTCTTGATTTCCTCGCGGATGAGCTCGCGGCCACCCGGGATCTCGTCCATCTCCGGCTTGAACACGGTGATGAGCACCAGCCATGCGATGACGGTGAACACCACGGCCACGGGCACGCCGACCATCATCCACTGGCCGAAGCCGATGACGATGTCGTGGGCCTCGCTCATGTAACCGGCGAGCAGGGCGTTCGGCGGGGTGCCGATGAGGGTACCCAGGGAGCCGATCGATGCGGAGTAGGCGATGGCCAGCATGAGGGCCGTGGCGAACTTCTTCTGCTTGCGCATGCCACCGACCAGGCCGGCGGTCAGCGACAGCACGGACAGGCCGATGGGGAGCATGACGACGGCGGTCGCGGTGTTGGACACCCACATGGACAGGAAGCCGGTGGCGATCATGAAGCCGAGGATGAGACGCTTCGGGCTGGTGCCCACCGCCATGACCACGGCCAGCGCCATGCGACGGTGCACGTTCCAGCGCTGCAGACCCAGGGCCAGGAGGAAGCCACCGAGGAAGAGGAAGATGGTGGAACTGGCGTAAGGGGAACCAACCTCCGCAAACGTAGCGACACCCGCCAGCGGGAAGACCGCGATCGGAATGAGGGCGGTGGCGGCCAGCGGAATGGCCTCGGTCATCCACCACACGGCCATCCAAATGGTGGTGGCGGCGACGATACGCATCGCCATGTGGCTGTACTCGGCTTCCGGGTCAGCGCCGGCGGACTGGAGGACCGTCTCGGCGGCGTTGGAGGGGAAGAGGAAGTAGACCAGGGCTGCGAGGACCAGGCCGAGGATGAGGCCGAAGGCCTGGCGATACCATTCGCGGGGATCGCGGGTCTCGCTGAGGTCGCCCGGTGCGGGTTCGACCGTCGGCTCTGCCTTGCGGTTCTCCACGTCGGAGTGAGGAGTGCTCATGGTGGGTGCACGATCCTTATGTGATGTATGCGGGACAGGATTAGTCGAAGTGCCCTCCAGGAAAAAGTGAGCACTCCCTACGTGTTACATAAGTGGACGGCACCACTTTTTGCCAACTCAGTACGGCAGGTCACATACGCCCCGATTCGGGCATTCACCTGCACAGACCGCCCATCTGACGCCGCGACCGCCCCCTATCCGGGGGTGGCAGGGAACTTTCATGCCAACTCACAGGCCGAGGACAGACTTGGCAATGAGGAAATAGATGATCAAACCGGTCGCATCCGACAGCGTCGAGATGAACGGGTTGGAAAAGACCGCCGGGTCCGCGCCGACCTTCTTCGCGATGATCGGCATCACCCCACCCACCGTCGCCGAAAAAGTACACACCAGCAGCAGGGTTGAACCGATGACCATGCCGATTGGGAGCCCGTAGACCAGCGTGCCCAGCACGAAACCCAGCGTGCCCAGCACGGCGCCGAGCAGCATGCCCACCCGGATCTCCCGCCACGCGACGGCAGCGACGTCGCGCGGTCGGACGTCGCCCAGCGCCAGAGCACGGGTGACCGTGGTCGCCGCCTGATTGCCCGTGTTGCCGCCCGTGCCCGTGAGCAGCGGGATGAACAGGCTGAGCACCACCGCGGCGGCGAGAGTGTCCTCGAAGGTGTCCAGTACCTGCACGGTGAGCAACGCGGAGATCGCCAGCACCAGCAGCCACACGATGCGGGATCTCACGATCTTCACCAGCGGCGTCGATAAGTAGGGCTGCTGCAACGGTTCGGACGCGCCGGAACGGGCGGTGTCCTCCGAATCCGCCTCCTCGATGATGTCGGCAGCGTCATCGAAGGTGAGTACGCCGACCAGGCGTTCCGACTCATCCACCACCGGCATCGCCAGCATGTCCAGGGGCACGAACCAGCGGGCGGTCGCCTCCGCCTCGTCCTGCGCGTGAGCAAACACCGGCTTCGCCATTAGATCAGCCACCCCGGTCGATCCCTCCGCGGTGAACAGGTCACGCAGCGACGCCACCCCGACCAGCCGCCGGTCACGGCGAATGATCGGCAGCGTGTAGATCGTCTCCACATCGTGAGCCACCCGGCGCAGCTTCTGCAGGATCTCCTCGGCCGTCATGTCGTCGTAAATGTGCGGCACCTCCGGCGACATCCGACGTCCCACCGACCCCCTGGGGTAACCGAGCACCACACCAGTGATGTCACGCTCCGTGTCATCGAGGGTGCGCATGAACCTTTCGGCGATCTCGGCGGGCAGCTCGTCGAGAAGCGAGACCCGGTCATCCGGATCGAGCTCACCGAAGAAGTCCGTGACGGACTCATCGCCCAGGGCGTCGATGAGGTCGGCCTGATGCGCGGCGTCGAGCGCGTCAAACACGGCGATCGCCCGCTGACGGGACAGCAACCGCAGGACCACCGCCGCGCGCACCGCCGTCGAACGCTCAACAAGTGCGACGACATCCTTGATCGGGGGTTCGTCGAGAAGCTCAGAAAGCTCCGCCGCGCGTTCCGGCGGTACTCCCCCGTCCGCGCGGATGATCCTCTCGAGCTTCTCGATCACGTTGACCTCAGACATGTCGCCTCCCTCTATCCGCTGGTCAACGCTACAGCATGAGGCCCTCAGGAGCTGATCTGGAAGCTCCCGCCCTGCGGGTCAGCGACCGTCGCGATCCGTCCGAAAGGAGTGTCCATCGGCCCATCCAACACGGTCCCGCCAAGCTCCCGGAGCTTCTCGACGCTCGCGTCCACATCCTCGACCGCAATATAAGCCCGCCAAAAGCTGGGCACCCCGGGAGCTAGGAAACGATCGGCCTCGCAGAGCCCGGCAGCCTGCGTGGAACCATAGCGAATGTCCCCGCTAGGCTGCTCCGCCGGCTGGCCGTCCTCCCCGATATAACCGATGCCCCACCCGAAGACCTCCCGGTAAAAGGGCTCGGCAGCGTCATAGTCGCGGGCCATCACCTCGAACCAGGCAGGGAAGCCAGGACCGTTGTCACGGACAAAACCCGCGAAGCTCCCCGGCTCCCACAGTCCCAGCCCTGCCCCGGCGGGGTCAAAGATGACCGCCATGCGGCCCAGATCACCAACGCCCATCGCCGGGACGACGACGGTGCCGCCGTGTTCGGCGACCGCCTCGAGCGCAGCGTCGAGGTCGTCGACCTTGAGGTAGATGGTCCAGGCGGTGGGGTACTGCGGTTCCTCGGTGGGGCCGTCCGGGCCCATGAGCGAGCTCATCGCCCCGCCGACGGGCTGACCGTCGCGCATGATCATGTGATAGCCGCCGTATTCCTCACCCTGGTGCTCAAAGTCCCAACCGAGGACTTCACGGTAGAAGGTAGCTGCGGCCTCGATGTTGTCGGTGGACAGATCCATCCAGACGGGATCGCCGTGATTGATGGTCATTACGGAGTCCTCTCCTTGAGGGGATGCGCCACAACTGTGCGCGCGGTCACAATCCTACTCCCCGGAGCAGACGGAAAAGGACCACCCGTAGGTGGTCCCAGTGGTGCGCCCGGAGGGATTCGAACCCCCAACCTTCTGATCCGTAGTCAGATGCTCTATCCGTTGAGCTACGGGCGCGCGGAGACGAGAGGATTCGAACCTCCGGCCCGCCGCAAAGCAGGCAACTCCTTAGCAGGGAGCCCCATTCGGCCGCTCTGGCACGTCTCCAGTCACACGCGCAAACGGTGCAACTGCAGGAATCCTACCCGCCCGGCCACCTGCAAGCCAAACCGCCTACAATCAGCCGCATGATTCGTCCTGACCTAGCCGCCCTGCCCGCTTATGTTCCCGGGAAGGCCCAGCCGGACGCGCTGAAACTGTCCTCCAACGAGGTGTCCACAGCCCCGCTCCCGGCGGCGGCGGAGGCCATGGCGCAGGCCGCCGCGAACGCCAACCGTTACCCGGACATGTTCTCCACCCAGCTGAAGCAGGCTCTGGCGGAGCATCTGGATCTGCCGGTCGGACACGTGGCGGTGGGTTGCGGTTCCTCAGCGCTGTGCCAACAGTTGGTGCAGATCACCGCCGGTGCGGGCGATGAGATCGTCTTCGCGTGGCGCAGCTTCGAGGCGTACCCGATCTTTGCCCAGGTGGTCGGCGCGACTCCGGTGCCGGTCCCGCTTCTCGACGACGGCCGCCACGACCTACCCACCATGGTCGCGAAGATCACCGAGAAGACGAAGCTCATCTTCCTGTGCAACCCGAATAACCCCTCGGGTGCGGTGATCACGCAGGCGGAGTTCGATGAATTCATGGCGCAGGTCCCCGAGGATGTCATCGTGGGCCTGGATGAGGCGTATTTCGAGTACAACCGGGCGGAAGACACGGTGGTGGGTACGGAGGCCGTCGCAAAGCACCCTAATGTGGTGGCGATGCGCACCTTCTCCAAGGCTTATGGCCTGGCCGGCGTGCGGGTGGGCTACGCGTTCGGCAACCCGGAGATCATCGGCGCGCTGGACAAGGTATGCATCCCCTTCGGCGTCAATGCCGTCGCCCAGGCTGGCGCCCTGGCCAGCCTGGATAGCGCCGATGAACTGCTGGAACGCACCGAGGAGACCGTTGAGCAGCGCGACCGCGTCGCCGACGCCCTCGGCGCCCGCCGTAGTCAGGCGAACTTCATCTGGCTGCCGGGCGTGGACTCCGTCGACGTCGCCGAGCGGCTCGCCGCGCAGGGTGTGCTGGTCCGCGCCTTCCCCGAGGGCGTGCGCATCACCGTGACCACGCAGGCCGAGGCCGACCAGCTCCTGGCGGCCTGGCAGAAGGCAGGTCTGTGATGTTCCGACTACTGCTGAGCATCATCACCACGGCGATTGCGCTGTTCTTTGTGACCCGCATCGTGCCCGGAATCTCTGTCGAACCAGCGGATGATCCCTGGGCGTTTATCTGGGTGGCGTTGCTGTTTATGGCGGTCAACGCCGTGATCAGCCCCATCGCGCATGCGATAGGCACGCCGCTGACCGTCCTCACCCTGGGGCTGTTCGCCCTAGTGATCAACGCCCTACTGTTCCTGTTGACCGGTTGGCTTTCCGCGGCGCTGGGCCTGGGTCTGCAGGTCGACGGCTTCACTTCCGCTTTCATCGGCGCCCTCGTCATGGGCGTGGCCACCTGGGTGATCGGGCTGGTCACCCCGAAGGTTTAGCCCCCGGCGAAAGGCGGCAGCACATCGACCCGCGATGCTCCCTCCAACGGGGTGTCGCGGGTCGAATGGCGTCCGTCGACGAGGAAGGTGCAGCGTTCCAGCACCTCAGCGAAGCTCATGCCGGCGTCGGTGTGGCCGGTGTGGGCGGTAGCGCGGGCGTCGAGAAGCTCCCCGAGGGTGGCGGGGATAACGTCCACGGTTTCAGAGGCGCATCCGGCGGCGGCCCGGGCGGCCGCGAAATAGTGAATTTCCACGGTTCCAGTCTGCATTATTATGGGCCTCATGCGCACCCCTGAGGACCACGCCGCCGCCATCGCCGCCGTGCTGCCCGTGCGCGGCACCGAGTTTGTGCCGCTCGGCGAGGCCCTCGGCCGGGTGCTCGCCGCGCCATTCCAGGCAGTGGCCGACTCCCCACTCTTCGACAATTCGCAGATGGACGGTTTCGCTCTACCTTCGACCGGGGGCACCTACGAGGTCGGCCCCACTATCGCCGCCGGTCAGGACCCGGACGAGCTCTACCCGCGGGGCCTGGGCGGGCGGGCGGCACCGATCATGACGGGCGCGCGCCTCCCCCGCGGCACGGTCGCCGTCGTCGCCGTCGAGACCTGTGAGCCACCGGAGTTCCCCGAGCCGGGTGCGCAGTTGCGCACCCCCTCCGCCCCGGCAGGCCAGTTCATCCGCCGGGCTGGCGTCGATGTCACCGCAGGTCAACTGCTTATCGACGCCCCCCTCCCCCTCACCCCCCTCCACATCGGCGTCCTCGCCGGGCAGGGCATCGAGGAGGTGGAGGTGTACGAGCGGTCGAGCGTGCTGCTGTGCACGGGCGGCGCGGAGATCGGCGGGGCAGGGGCCGCGAGCATCCCGGATGTGAACACCCCGCTGCTGCGAGCGCTATGCGCTCGCGCCGGGATCGAGATGTGCGGGATCATCCGTACCGACGATGACCCGGACCTGCTGGTCAGGGCGCTGGAGGGGGGCGTCGAGAAGCATCAGCCGACCGCGATCATCACCTCCGGCGGCATCTCCGCCGGGAAGTTCGAGGTAGTCCGCCAGGTGCTGTGGGACGGCTGGTTCGGCAAGGTCGCGCAGCAGCCGGGCGGCCCGCAGGGCATCTCGACTTTCAGGGGCGTGCCGGTGATCTCCCTGCCGGGCAACCCGATCTCCACGCTCGTCAGCTTCCGGCTTTTCGTCGCCCCACTGCTCGGACACGCCCCCGCACCTGTCGAGGTGCCGCTGAGCGCCGATGCCCCCGGGCTGCCCGGCCGCGACCAGTTCCTCCGCGGCACCCACCATGCACGAGCCGTCCCCCTCGGGAGCGCCGGATCGCATTTCCTCGGCCAAGCCGCCGACGCCACCTGCCTCATCCGTATCCCCGCCGGTGGGCTGGCTGCCGGCGAGAACGTCACCGTATACCCGCTCTAAGGAGAACCCATGCGCACCGGTCTGGTCATCGTCGCCTCCACCCGCGCGGCCGCGGGCACCTATCAGGACCGTTCGGGCCCCATCGCCGTGGAGTTCCTCCGCGGGCTGGGACTGGACACCCCCGACGCCCGCGTGGTCGCCGACGTCGATTTTCCCGCGGCCGTCGAACAGGCCCTCGCCGAAGGGCCGGCGGTGCTGCTCACCTCGGGCGGCACCGGCGTCACACCCGACGACCAGACGGTCGACGTGGTGACCCCGCTGCTGGACCGCGAGCTGCCCGGTATTGTCCACGCGTTTTTCACCCGCGGCCTGGAGTCCACCCCGACGGCCGTGCTCTCACGGGCGGTGGCCGGCATCGCCGGTCGGACATTCATCATGACGCTGCCCGGGTCCACCGGCGGCGTCCGCGACGGCTGCGCCGTCCTCGCCCCGCTCCTCCCCCACCTTCTCGACCAGCTGGAAGGCCACCATGACCACTGATCCCGCCTACGTTGCCGAGCAGACCGGCCAGGTCATCGCCGCTTTCATGACCACCGACCCCCTCGAACCGCTCATCCCGCAGGCCCGCGCCGCCACCCTCACCGACGCCATGGGCGCGCTCGTCTTCTTTGAGGGGGTAGTGCGCGACCACGACGGCGGGCAGCGCGTGCGCACCCTGACCTACACTGCCCACCCCAGTGCCGATGAGGTGATCAGGGAGGTGACGCGCGGGGTTATCGATAAGCATCCTGACGTGCGCTTATGGACAGCCCACCGCACGGGCCCCCTCCACATCGGTGACACCGCCTTCGTCGTCCTCGCGGCCGCCGCCCACCGGGGCGCCGCCTTCGCCGCCGCCTCTGAACTAGCGGACTGCGTCAAGGCGGAGGTTCCGATCTGGAAGGAACAAGAGCTTTCCGACGGCACCTCCCAGTGGGTGGGGCTGGAATGAGCCGCTACCTGCGCCAGGAGACCCTCATCGGGGACCGCCAACAACTGCTTATCGACGCCCACGTCGCCGTCGTCGGCGCGGGTGGTCTCGGCTCCCCCGCCCTGCTTTATCTTGCTGGGGCCGGGGTCGGGCGGATCACTGTCATCGACGACGACATCATCGAGACCTCCAACCTGCACCGCCAGGTCATCCACACCGACGAGCGGGTGGGCCAGTCGAAGGCGGCGTCGGCGCGGGAGTCGATGCTGGCGCTCAACCCGGAGGTGCAGGTGGACATCGTGACCGACCGCCTGACCTGGCCTGCTGCTCTGGAGGTGTTGGACGGTGCCGACGTGGTCCTCGACGGTGCCGACAACTTCCCCACCCGCCACGTCGTCTCCGCCGCCTGCGCCCGGCTGGGAATACCGCATGTGTGGGCCTCCATCCTGGGTTTCGACGCCCAGCTCTCCGTCTTCCACGCCGACCACGGCCCCGTCTACGAGGACCTCTTCCCCACCCCGCCCCCGCCCGGTTCCGTGCCCAACTGCGCGCAGGCCGGAGTGCTGGGGCCGGTGGTCGGCGTCGTCGGTTCCGCCCTGGCTGCGGAAGCATTGAAGCTGCTCACGGGCCTGGGCGAACCGCTGGTCGGCACCCTCGCCTACTACTCCTCCCTTAACGGCCGCTGGGAGTACATCCCCGTCGCCGGCTCCCCGGATACTGTCGCGCGGCTGCGCGCGGAGGGCCCACCCGTCAACGTCATCCCCGAGGTCACCAACATCCCCGCCGACGCCGTGCTTCTCGACGTCCGCGAACCCCACGAAGTCGCCCGCGGCACGATCCCCGGCGCGGTGTGCATCCCCCTGGGCGAGGTGCTGGCCGGCGCCGAGGTTCCGCCCGGTGGGCTGGTGGTCTACTGCGCCGCCGGGGTGCGTTCCGCGCAGGCGGTGCAGGCGTTGCTCGCCCGCGGCGTGCCCGCCGTGAGCCTGCGGGGCGGCTACGACAGGTGGGAGCAGGAACACGGCGCGTTGTGACGTACCCCTCTATGCCCCCAGACCCCCGCATTTGAGGGCCTGGAGGAGACGAAGGGGTACGCCACAACGCGAGGGTGCAGACAACAATGCCGCGGGACATACCCTGAGGTACGTCCCGCGGCATCACTTTGCGGAGACGGCGGGATTTGAACCCGCGGAGGTGTAACCCTCGCTGGTTTTCAAGACCAGTGCATTCGGCCGCTCTGCCACGTCTCCATGCCCGCTGTACTTTACCCGAGCCACCCCCGCACCTGGAATTTCCCTACCCTGGGATGCCATGAAGGCTATTCAATTGACCAATCCGGACGATCCCCGCTCCCTGGAACTCGTCGACACCGATCTCCCGCAGCTCAAGGACGGGGAGGTGTTGGTGAAGGTGCACGCCGCCGGTGTCAACCGCGCGGATCTCCTGCAGGCCAAGGGCCACTATCCGCCGCCGAAGGGGGCGTCGGAGATCATCGGCCTGGAGTGCGCGGGCGTCATCGAGGACCCGGGCACGACGGGCCGGAAGAAGGGCGAGGAGGTCGCCTGTCTGCTGTCCGGCGGTGCCTACGCCGAGTATGTGGAGGTGCCGGAGGGGCAGCTCATGCCGGTTCCGGAGGGTTATTCCCTGACGGAGGCGGCCGCGGTAGTGGAGGTTGCGTGCACCGCGTGGTCGAATCTGGGCATGCTCGCCGGGTTGCGCGAGGGCCAGACGGTACTCATCCATGGTGGGGCAGGTGGCGTGGGCACTTTTGCCATCCAGCTGTGCAAGCAGCTCGGCGCCACCGTCGCGGTGACCGCGGGCAGCGCCGAGAAGCTGGAAACGTGCCGTGAGCTGGGCGCGGACATCCTCATCAACTACAAGGAGCAGGATTTTTCCGAGGAGCTCAAGGGTCGGTGCGATGTCATCCTCGACATCATCGGCGCGAAGTACCTCAAGCAGAATCTCCGCGCCCTGGCGGAGGATGGCCAATTGGTCATCATCGGCATGCAGGGTGGCGTGAAGACGGAGATCAACCTCGGTGCGCTGCTGCCGCGGCGCCTGTCGATCCGCGGCACGACCCTGCGCGCCCGCTCCACGGAGGGCAAGGCGGAGGTTGTGCGTTCCACGTTGGAAAACGTCTGGCCCCTGCTTGCCGACGGCCGCATCACCCACCACATCCACGCTACTTTGCCGCTCGCGGAGGCCGCGGCGGCACATGAGCTGCTCGATTCCGGTGAGGTCACCGGCAAGGTCGTGCTTGAGGTTTAGGCCAGGGAGGCCACCACGCGGGTGAGGTGTTCGAGGTCGTGGCGGATGGTGAACGGGCTCAGTGAGACTGTCACAGCCCCGCCGACCTCGTCGACACCCATGTCCGTGGCCAGCTGGGATTCGGGCAGGATCGTGGTGACCAGGCTGTTGTCCAGCAGCCGCTGGTGCACGGTCGACGCGGGCACGCCGCGTACGGCGAAGGACAGGCGCGGGATCCGGTCCCCACGTCCGCCGTCGCCGGCTTCTCCGGACGCGCCGAGGATGTGTACGGCAGGCAGGGTTCCCAACAGCATGTGCAGGTCGGCCGCCAAGTCTGCGAGGTACTCACCCAGCTGCGTCATGGAACGCTGCAGGCGGGTGCGTCGGGTGCCACCGCCTTCGGCTAGCTCGGCGAGGTGATCCACCAGCGCGGGCACACCCCCCGCCAGGCCAGCCACAATCGGCATGGGCGGCAGGGGATCAATGCGCCGGAACATGGCCGGGTCACGGAACACCAGTGCCGCGATGGGTGGCCCACCGAGTGCTGCAATGTCGAGGGCCACGATGTCCGCATCCCAGTCAGCCACGCTGAGGGGGCGATAGGGCAGGTAGGCGGTGGCGTCGATAAGCACCCACGCCCGGGAGCGGGAGCGGGTGAGCTCTACGATATCCGCGACCGGCGCCACGGTACCCAGGTGCGGGTGCGCCGCCGACAACGCCACGAGGCGAGTCGAGCCATCCACCAACTCGCGGTACTGCGACGCCGGGAGCGCCCCGGTGCCCAGATCCGGCTGGGCGTATCGGACCGCGCCACCGAGTTCGGCGAAAGGCCCGGTCAACGCCGGATCATCAAGGCCAGAGAGCACCAGCGAAGAGGTCCGGCGCAGCAATGGCCGCATCGCCTGGGCCAACCGCAGGTACAGCACGGAGAGGTCGGGGCCGAGGATGACACGATCTGGGGTAACAGCGCACAGGTCGGCGACGGCGCGACGGGCATCGTCGATAAGCGAGGCGCCCTGCAAGGAACCCGGCGCCGCCAGACGAGAATGCGAACCAGAAGACTGCTCCGTCTCCGCGAGCACCGGGGCGCGCCGAAACGCGCGGGACACCGCCACCGACACCCTCTCGGGGATCTGCGGGCACTGATGCGCGTTGAGATAGGTCCAACCGTCGCCGAGGGACAGGTACTGTCCACGCACCTTGGCGACATCCATGGCCATTGATCCTCCTCAACTCTCCTGCAAGACACGTCCGTTCAGTATGCCCCTTACCGGAGCCTAAAGCACCATCGCCCCCGAGAACACAGATGTGACATGAATCCCCTGGTAAAACAGCTTACACACAGGATTCACAGGTGGTGACTCGGCCGGGGCGGATGCCCACCATCGACGCCCACGGGGATAGGGTGGTCTGTGTGCAGGAACAATCGTCCACCCGAGAAGCTCTCCGCGCCGACGTCGCCCGGATGACGGCCGGCGTCGACACCGACCCGCCGGCCTCCCAGTCGAAGACCTTCGCCGCCGCCTGGCGCGACCTCGTCCGCGGCTTCCGCCAACACGAGCTGTGGCTCCAGCTGGGCTGGCAGGACATCAAACAGCGCTACCGCCGCTCCACGCTGGGCCCGCTGTGGATCACCATCGCCACCGGTGTCATGGCACTGGCCCTGGGTCTTCTGTACTCCATGCTCTTCCAGCTGCCGCTGGCTGATTTCCTGCCGCACGTCACCGTCGGCCTGATCATGTGGGGCTTTATTTCCGGATGCATCAAAGACGGCGCCGAGATCTTCATCGACAACGAGGGCCTGATCAAACAGCTCCCCTCCGCGCTATCGGTGCACGTCTACCGGCTGGTGTGGCGCCAGGCCCTGTTCCTCGCGCACAACCTGGTCATCTGGGCAGTGCTCATGATGATCTTCCCGCGCCCCCTTGGCTGGGACCTGCTGCTGGCCATTCCCGCGATGGCGCTGCTCATCCTCAACGGCGTGTGGGTGACCATGTTCTTCGGCATCGTGGCCACCCGCTACCGCGATGTCGCCCCGCTGCTGGAGGCCATGGTGCAACTACTGTTCTACGTCACCCCCATCGTGTGGACGACGCAGACCCTCAAGGAGCAGGGCGGCGAGATCGCCCAGCGCGCGCTGCTCGCGGAGATCAACCCGCTGTACCACTACATGGAGATCATCCGCGCCCCCATGATCGGCCAGCCCCTGGCCGCCTACCACTGGTGGATCGTCCTGGCCTGCACGGCCGTGGGCCTGATCCTGGCCCTGCTCGCCATGAAGCAGTGGCGTTTCCGCGTGAGCTACTGGGTCTAGGAGGAC
Source organism: Corynebacterium sp. (assembly GCF_030538285.1). Lineage (GTDB taxonomy): Bacteria > Actinomycetota > Actinomycetes > Mycobacteriales > Mycobacteriaceae > Corynebacterium. The sequence goes on along the minus strand of NZ_JAUNUG010000001.1, from coordinate 55,401 downwards.
TTCCATGGTTTCCATCGACACCTACAACGCGTGCGTTGACTTCCCCATTTTCGACGCCAAATCCCGCTCCATGAAGAAGGCCTTCCTGGCCACCGCAGGTGGCGCGATCGGCCGCAACTCCGACAACACTGTCGTCGTGGAGGCGCTGAAGAACATCAACCTCCACCTGCGGGAGGGCGATCGCGTCGGCCTCGTCGGCCATAACGGCGCCGGCAAGTCCACGCTGCTGCGCCTGCTGTCCGGCATCTACGAGCCGACGCGCGGCTCCGCGGACATCCGCGGCCGCGTCGCCCCGGTCTTCGACCTCGGCGTCGGCATGGACCCGGAGATCTCGGGGTATGAGAACATCATCATCCGCGGCCTCTTCCTCGGCCAGACGCGCAAGCAGATGAAGGCGAAGATCGACGAGATCGCCGAATTCTCCGAGCTCGGCGAGTACCTCAACATGCCGCTGCGCACCTACTCCACCGGCATGCGCGTGCGCCTGGCCCTGGGCGTGGTCACCTCCATCGAACCCGAGATCCTGCTTCTCGACGAAGGCATCGGCGCCGTCGACGCCGCCTTCATGGCCAAGGCCCGCGTCCGCCTCCAGGAGCTGGTGAAGCGCTCCGGCATTCTCGTCTTCGCCTCCCACTCCAACGACTTCCTCGCGCAGCTGTGCAATACCGCCCTGTGGATCGACCACGGGGAGATCCGCTCCGCGGGGCTTGTCGACGAAGTCGTAGAGAACTACGAGGGCAAGGGCGCCGGTGACTACGTCCGCCGGTTGCTGCAGCGCTTCGACGAGGAGGGGTCGGACGGCTCCGGGAGGTAGATCGCCGTGCAGTATGCCGATTTTCAGGCCTGCAAAATCCCCCTACTGCACGGCGATCTACCTCTCCTCCCTCTATGCTGTGCCCCGAGGGGGAACTCATGGAATTAGAGAGCAATCAGGTCGTTGATTCCGCCACACTGCGGGGACAGGGGCTGAGTCAGAGACAAATCGAGAGGCTGGTCCTCGCGGGCCATCTGCACCGCGTGGAGCAGGGGGTGTTCACCACTTCCCGGCCCGGGGGGAAGCTGCTGTTGCGAGCGCTCGCGCACCGGCGCCCCGGCCTGGTCTTCACTGGTCACACAGCCCTGCAGTTGCGCCGGGAAGGCACCATCACCTTGCCCGTGCAGGCAATTACTGCCGTCGGCCACTCCGGCCACTCATCGTCGAAACTCAGCCTGGTCCGCCGCAAGGATATCCAGCACGAGATGGTCGCGGGTTTCCGGGTGACCTCGCGCGCGGTGGCGGTGGCGGATGCAGACGGGGTCACTGACGCAGAACTCATCGCCTATCTGGAGGCAGAGTTCTCAGGGAAGGAAGGCAAGGAGGCTCTGGCTGCGGAGGTCGCGGTGATGCCGCGGGTTCCGGCGCGGTTCCACCGGCTGGTGGCCCACGCGGCGATCGGGGCAGATAGCGAGGCGGAGCGGGAGGTGGCGCGGGCGCTCATCGCGGAAGGTCTCGTCATCGAGCAGAACTATTTCCTCGGGCACTACTACTTCGACATTCTCATTCCGCACGCGAAGCTCATCGTGGAGATCGATGGCTACCGGTTCCATAACGCGGAGAGCTGGGAGTCCTTCGTCCAGGACCGGTGGAAGGCGAACCTGGCGACCCGCCACGGCTACCGGGTGCTGCGCTATTCGGGCAGTTGCGTGAAACATCACCTGGAGCCGGTGGTGGAGCAGATCGTGGCGGTCGTCGAGGAGTCGCCGGAGCAGCTGGTCACGGAGCGGCTTCCGGTGTGGAAGTGGCACCACGTGTTCACCAGAGGCCCCGCGTGGTGGGGTGGGGACTAGACTAACCCCATGCCCACCACCATTCCTCACCTCACCCGCAACGACCGTGTCGCGGCGGTGATTGTCACCCATAAGCGCGTGGAGTTGCTGCGCGCCTCGTTGGAGCAGGTGGTGAGTCAGTCGCACCCGGTCGAGTGGGTGATTGTGGTGGATAACGGGTGTGAGGCAAGCGTCGAGAAGCTCGTGGAGGAGCTGGCGGGTGAGCGCGCGGTGTATCTGCCGAGTCGCACGAACCTGGGCGGGGCCGGTGGTTTCGCGTACGGGTTCCTCACGGCGTTGGCCCTGGGGGCGGACGCGATCTGGTGTGCGGATGATGATGGTCGTCCGGCAGATGCTCGCGTCCTCGAGACGCTTATCGACGTCGCCGTCACCCACCGTCTCCACGAAGTGTCACCGGTGGTGTGCAACATTGATGATCCGGAGAAGTTGGCGTTCCCGCTGCGGCAGGGGCTGGTGTGGCGGCGGCGTCGCGAAGAACTCGAGGGCGAGGTCGTCGAGGGGATCGCGAGTTTGTTTAATGGCGCGCTGATTAAGGCACGCGCGATGGAGATCATCGGTGTGCCCGACTATCGCCTGTTCATCCGGGGCGACGAGGTGGAATACCACCGCCGGCTGGTGCGCTCGGGCCTGCGCTTCGGCACGGCCCTGAACACGGCTTATCTGCACCCGGACGGCTCGGATGAGTTCAAACCGATCCTGGGTGGGAAGATGCACACGCAGTACCCGGATAACGCCGCCAAGCGCTATTTCACCTACCGCAATCGCGGCTACATCATGAGCCAGCCCGGCATGCGGAAGCTGCTGCCCCAGGAGTACGCGCGTTTCGGCTGGTTCTTCCTGGTGCAGGAGAAGGATCCGAAGGGGTTTTTCGAGTGGCTCAAACTGCACCGCCAGGGGCGCAATGAGCGGTTCACCAGGCCTTAGCGGAAGATGAACACCCGCTGCACGATGAAGTTGATCACGGTGGCGGTGCCCTGCGCGATGACGAAGGCGACGAGGATGGCCAGGGAGTCGTTCCAGTCCCAGCCGGTGAGCAGGCGGTAGAGCACGGCGTGCAGGCCGACGTTGACGAAGTAGGTCAGCGTGTACAGGCCGGCGACCATGAGGAAGCGGCGCATCGACGGCTGGGCCTGGAAGGTCCAACGGCGGTTGATCAGGTACGCGGTGGTGGTGCCGAAGATGAAGCCGACGGAACGGGCCAGGACGGGACCGGCGCCGAAGAAGATCTGCAGGATCCAGGTGAGCCCGAGGTCGACGACGGCGGAGATAACACCGGAGATGATGAACCGGCTGGCCTGGGTCTGCAGGCTCATGCCGGTGATCTCGACCTCAGGGGCGTCGGCATGGGATTCGTGGGGTGTGGACACGATGTAACAGCCTATCCGCTGAGCAGACAGCGGTAGATGTCGAGCCGGTCGACGGGGGATTTGGCGTGTTCGCCGTAGCCACCGACGTCGGCGAGCAGGGTGAGGGATTCAAGGCAGAGCTGACGGATGCGGGCGCCGCTGAGCGGGGTGGAGTCATCGTCCTCCCAGCCGAGGGCGGCCATGGTGGTTTCCAGGACGTGGTTACCCAGCTGTTCATCGCCCATGCAGGCCAGGGCGAGAACCACGGTCCAGAAGGCGTCACGGGCGGCGGGGTCGTTTTCGACCGGCAAACGGCGCAGCAGCTCGACGGTCCCCCGGGCCAGGTCGGGATCGCGGGAGAGATCGAGTGCCTGCAGGAGGGGGACAAAGTCGAAGATGCCGGAGCGGGTGAGCACGTCGCGCACTTCCGGGCGGGTGGCCTCCAGCACGGCGCGGATGGTGGCGGTGCCGGTCAACGCGGCGTTGATCTCGGCGAGGTCGAAGTCCCCGTTGCCGAAAGATCCGGATCCGCCGACACATAGGGCGCGTGGGGTGCCAGCATCGCGCGGATAGGAGTCGACCGCCCGCAGGGAGACATCCCACAGGCCGAAGTGGTAGCAGATTTCGTCCCCGGCTTGGGCGAGGTGATGGTGGATGGGGTCGGCGGCGTCGAGGCGTGCGTCCCGCTCGTCGGCGGGGGAAAAGTGCCAGGGCGTGGAGCCGGAGGCGGCGCGAAATCCGAAGGTGGTACCGAGGATGTCGTGGAGATCCGCCAGGTGGAGCGCGTCATTGAGGCCGATGTGGCGGTGGACCTCGGCGTCGGCCCGCACATTGGAGGCCTGGAGGATAACGGTGCGGGGTTGGCGTTCCCGCCGGGCGCGCACGGCCGTCAGGTCGACGACCTGGCCCGCGTGGCCTGCACCGTTGTTGGACATGCCACCAGGGTAGCGATTTTCACTCACCCACCGGCAGCGGCAGCGTCGTGGTCCCGAAGGTTTTTTGCAGGTATTTGCGGGAGCGGCGTTGCCCCTCGATGGTGTGCCATGCCTCAACAAGTTGGGCGGCGGCTGCGGCATACGACCAGGCCAGGCGTCCCTGCGGTGCGCCGCGGTACGTTTCAGCCAACAGGTCGATGTCGATGGGCTCGGGCGCATCGAAGCGCGGGAGCGTCAGCTGCGGGTTGTTCTCCTTCGCCGCCTTAGCCGCCGCCTTGTAGTGGGCAAGCTGCTTCTCGATTGCCGTGCGGATCCGTTCCAAGCCATCCGACCCGGTAGTGATGATGTGCACGTCGGCAAGGAGATCATCCAGGCGTGCGGGATCGACGTCCCCATCGCCCAGCAGCCACGCTCCGGACAAAATCCCGGAGGCGGACGGTGCGTCCGGGGAGGTCTGGACATGCCAGATGACGGTCACGTCCTCCTGCTTATCGACGACCGCGATCACCCTCTGCGTCATGCCCGCCCCACCAGACGGCGGTGGGACACCTCGGACACGGCGAAGACGATCGTGCCGGCGACGGCACCGATCCACGTGTTCGGGCGCGAGACCCCACGCTTGAACAACCATTCGGCGACGCGGCGTTGCACGGCAGCGTCAAGACGCACGAGCAACGCGATGACCAGCAGCGCAACCAGGATGACGGTCCACGTCTGCGCCGCGGTGGCGGTGGAGAAGTCACCCGGTGGGGTGTCCGACCCCGGGCCCGGCACCGAGCCGATGTCACCGATAGAGCGACGGAACTGATCCACCATCAACCGGGGATCATTATTCGGGTTCTCATCAAAGGAGTTGAGTACCGCCACCAGGGCCCCACCCCCGACAAGCAGTCCGCCGGTGGCCAGTAACCGCAGCGGGCCAGAGCGGATGTAATCGGGGAGTGCGACGGCGGTGCCCACCAGCCCGGCCTGCGTGAGACGGCCCACCAGTGTGTCGTCCAAGGTGTAGAAATCGGTCTTGTCGCTCATGGCTTAAACCCTAGTGTCTACGCTGGTGACATGTTGTTCGGAAAGAAAAAGACCACTGGCGGCAAAGGCTACGACGAGGAAAAGGATCTGCGCGAAGGCCGATTCCTCGCTGCGGAGCAAACCAACCTGCCCCTCAATGACTTCATGACCCGTCTCATCGCCCAGGAATTACCCATCCTCGACTCGCATGAGCGCACCGAGGTCTACCGACTGCTTCGCGAATACGCCGCCGACGGCGGCCCGGAAATCACCTCGCAGGAGGAACTGCCGGACGGGATCCGCGAGATCCTCGACCTTTAGAGAATCGCAAAAACTCCCGCTGTGGCAAAGCCACACGGGAGTTTTTATGCTTTACCCCTTACTTTGCTGCCCTGCTCATGGACAGAGCAGACGCTTGAGGGGAAAGGCTTTAGTCAGTCTTAGAACAGGTTGACGAAGCCGTTGAGGATGTTGGTCACGGAAACGATGACCTGGGAGAAGACGTCGCCAACGTTGACGAGGATGCCGGAAGAGAGCTGTGCGAGGTCGTTGATCATGTTGATCTCCTTGATTCGAGGTTGAAACACGATCCGGTTGGTTCGTGCTTGTGACACCAAGAATGGCATGACACGCCAAAGCCGGGCAACCCCCCGCCGCCGGAAAAATGGCAGCCGAAAGCGAGCTCAACGGAGCTCAAGCTAACGTTTGCCCAGTTCAGGCACCCAAAGTCAGGCACCAACATACGCGCGAAAAAGATTCTCACCCGCATCGAAAGATACCCCCATCCGGGGGAAACTCAGCCATGGAGAACGCCTTGCGATCCCTCTGGCGTCGCCGATAACTCAAAAACGTTCCATAAGGAAGTTAAGCCTCAAAGTAGCACCCCTATCGCCGGAGGACAACAGGACGTTTCATGCTGAGGGAAAATTGTTACCCCCACCTACCCCCGCTTACCCCCGCTGCCCCTAGTGACCTGCAATATGTAACGTTCTTGCAGAAGGCTTCATCACCTTAGCATGTCCTGATCTCCTGGCAAGTACCTGGGCATCCCCGCTCACCCCCGCGCGGGTCCCGCTGTGATGTCGGAGCCGGGGGCTAGGCTGGACGGCATGGAACTCCAGACCACCCCGACATCCCTGACCGGCTGGGGCCGTACCGCCCCCTCGACGGCGCACGTGCTGGCGACGCCGGACGTCGAGAAGATCATCGAAGCGGTGACCCGGGTCGCCGATGACAATGCTGATAAGCCTGCCCACCTGCGCCGCGGCGTCATCGCCCGCGGTATGGGCCGCTCCTACGGCGACCCGGCGCAGAATGGCGGTGGGCTCGTTGTCGATATGCAGCCGCTGAACAAGATCCACTCGATCGACCCGGATACGGCGATCGTTGACGTCGATGGCGGTGTCACCCTCGACCAGCTGATGAAGGCCGCGCTCCCCTATGGCCTGTGGGTCCCGGTGCTGCCGGGCACCCGCCAGGTGACCATTGGTGGTGCCATCGGGCCGGATATCCACGGCAAGAACCACCACTCGGCCGGCTCTTTCGGCGATCATGTCGCTTCCATGGAGTTGCTGGTGGCCGACGGTCGTGTCTTGCACCTCGAGCCGGAGGGCTCCGCGGACGATCCGGACGGCACCCTGTTCTGGGCGACCGTCGGCGGCATGGGCTTGACCGGCATCATCCTGCGCGCGCGGATCCGCATGACGCGGACGGAGACCGCCTACTTCATCGCGGACGGCGACCTCACCCAGAACCTCGACGAGACTGTGGAGTTCCACTCCGATGGTTCGGAGCACAACTTCACCTACTCTTCTGCCTGGTTCGACGCGATCTCCCCGGAGCCGAAGCTGGGTCGCGCGGCGATTTCCCGCGGCTCCCTAGCCACCCTCGCGCAGCTGGAGGAGCTGGCGCCGAAGCTGGCGAAGGATCCGCTGAAGTTCAACGCCCCGCAGCTGGTGACGGTGCCGGATGTCTTCCCGTCCTTCACCATGAACAAGTTCTCCATGATTGCCATCGGCGAGCTGTGGTGGCTGAAGTCAGGCACCTATCGCGACCAGGTGCAGAACCTCACGCAGTTCTACCAACCGCTGGATCTCATCGGTGAGTGGAACCGTGGCTACGGCAAGAACGGCTTCCTGCAGTACCAGTTCGTTGTGCCGACGGAGGCGGTGGAGCCTTTCAAGGAGATCATCCGGGATATCCAGCGCTCCGGCCACTACTCCGCGCTCAACGTGTTCAAGCTCTTCGGCCCGGGCAACCGTGCGCCGCTGTCCTACCCGATGCCGGGCTGGAACGTGTGCGTCGACTTCCCCATCAAGAAGGGCCTCAACGAGTTCCTCGATGACCTGGATCGTCGCGTCATGGAGTTCGGCGGGCGCCTCTACCTGGCGAAGGAGTCCCGCACCTCGGCGGAGAACTTCCACCAGATGTACCCCGGCATGGAGGGGTGGCTGAAGACCCGCAACGAGATCGACCCCACCGGCGTCTTCGCTTCCGACATGTCCCGCCGCCTCGAACTGAACTAGGAGAACAATCACATGCTCAACGCAGTGGGCCAGGCCCAGAACATTCTGCTGCTCGGCGGCACCAGCGAGATCGGTCTCGGCATCGTCGCCGAGTTCCTGCAGCGCGGTCCCGCCCGCGTCATCCTTGCCGCGCGCGCCGACTCGCCGCGTATCGACGCCGCCGTAGAGCAGGTCCGCGCCTCCGGCGCCTCGTCGGTGGAGGTCATCGATTTCCACGCCACCGACTTCGCTTCCCACCCCGATGTCATTGACCTGGCCTTCGCCGACGGTGACATCGACGTGGCGATCGTCGCCTTCGGCACCCTCGGCGATCAGGAGGCACTGTGGCAGGACCAGGCCGCGGCCGTCGAGTCCGCACAGATCAACTACACCGGCCCCGTGTCGGTGGGTGTGCTGCTCGGGCAGCGCTTCAAGGCCCAGGGCCACGGCACCATCGTCGCCCTGTCGTCGGTGGCGGGTATGCGGGTGCGCCGCTCCAACTTCGTCTACGGCGCCTCCAAGGCCGGCCTTGACGGCTTCTACACCCAGCTCGGTGAGGCCCTGCGCGACACCGGCGCCAAGGTGTTGGTCGTGCGCCCGGGGCAGGTCCGCACCAAGATGTCCGCCGGTGTGAAGGAGGCTCCGCTGACCGTCGATATCAAGCAGGTCGCAGAGGCCACCTTCGACGGCGTGATCAAGGGCCGGGACATCATCTTCGTCCACCCGGCTTTCGAGGCCGTGTCGGCCGTGTTCAACGTGATCCCGCGTCAGATCTTCCGCAGGCTACCCTTCTAGGCATGTCGACAGCGCTGACCACCACTGCCCCTGCCGCCACGGAGGAGTACCACCCTGACCTGCCGAGCCGCGCGTTCACCCTGCTAGGGATGCTCGCCGCGGTGGTCGGCGGCGCTGGATTCACCTTCGCCGCCTGGCTGATCCTGCGGCGCACCAGCTGGCCGGCGTTCAACACGTCGAACATGACCTACGCGCTGTCCACGGCAGTCACCGTGGTGACGCTGTTGGCGGTCGGCGGGCTGGTACTCGCGTGGCTTAATGACGAAAAGAAGGCCACGCGGCGTCGAGAAGCAGCAGTTCGCCCGCCCTGGCGGGTGGCGCTGACCTACCTGGTCACCTATCTCTCTCCTGCCGCGCTCGTGGTCTCCACGACGGCGATCCCCCTGTCAGCGACCCGCCTGTACCTCGACGGCGTGCACATTGACCAGGGGTTCCGCACCCAGTTCCTCACCCGGATGGCCACGACGTGGGCCAACCAGGACATGAACTACATCGACCTGCCCACCTACTACCCACTGGGCTGGTTCTGGATGGGCGGACGTCTGGCCGAAATCCTCGATATGCCTGGCTGGGAGGTCTACCAGCCGTGGGCGTTGATCTCCCTGGCGGCGGCGGGCTGCATGCTCGTCCCCGTGTGGCAGCGGCTGACCGGTTCGCTGCCGGTGGCGGTGGGCATCGCGCTGGTGACTGTCTGCATCCTACTGGTCATGGCCCCGGAGGAGCCCTATGGTGCCATCGCCGCCATGGGTGTGCCGGCAGTGACGATCATCGCGGGGCGTGGCCTCGACGGCGCGAACTTTGCCCTGGTGGGTGCCGCAGTGTTCCTCGGACTTTCTGCGTCGACGTACACGCTCTACACCGGCGTGGTTGCCCTGTCGATCGTCGCGGCGGGCGCATTCTTCTCTGTGCTCATCTACCGCTCCCTTAATCCCCTCGTCCGCCTGGCGGCAATAGGTTTCGGATCACTGGCCATCGCCGCGATCGCGTGGGGGCCCTATATATGGCTCACCCTCACCGGCCACCCCACTGACGGTTCCGCCGCCCCGCACTACCTACCCGTCGACGGGGCGCAGCTGCCCGTGCCTTTCCTTTCCCTGTCCGTCGTAGGCGTGCTGTGCCTGATGGGACTGATCTGGCTGGTGGTACGCGGCTCCAACTCGGATGCGCTGAGCATGTCCATCGGACTCATCGGCTTCTACCTGTGGTCCGTTGCCTCCATGGTGGCTACCCTGGCCGGCACCACCCTGCTGGGCTTCCGCGTGGACACTCTCATCGTCCTGCAGCTGGCCACCGCGGGTGTCCTAGCGCTGGCGGAGATCCGCCTCCTCGGCGTGGACCGCCTCTACCCGGAAGGGCTGAGCGAACGGGCGCGTTCCCTCACCACCGTGCTCATGGTCGTGATCCTCTGCGCGGCAGGCCTGCATTACGCGCAGCAGATCCCGGTACGTAACCAAATGGCCATCGACCGCGCCTACTCCGACACCGATGGGTACGGCGAGCGCGCCGACCGTTATGGCCCCGACGCGGGCCGCTACTACCCGCAGATCGACGAAGAGATCCGTTCCCACGGCTATGGCCCCCTCGATACGGTGGTCTACACCGATGAGATCAACTTCATGGCGTACCACCCCTACTTCGGTTTCCAGGCGTTTACCAGCCACTACGCCAACCCGCTGGGCGAATTCACCGCGCGCAACGAGGCGATCTCCTACTGGTCGGAGAGTTCCTGGGCCGCCACCCCGGAGGAATTTCTCACCATGCTGGATGCCCCCCCGTGGCATGGCCCCGACGTCTTCATCCTGCGGGGCAGCCTGGACACCCCGGCGGGAGACACCCCAGATGCTGGGTGGAAGTCACACCTGGCAGAGGACATCTACCCCAACAACCCGAATGTCCGTTACCGCGGCATCTTCTTTAATCCGGAGGTCTTTTCAGAGGATCTGTGGCACACCTCCCAGATCGGGCCATTCGTGGTGGCGAGCCGGGTAAAGGACGCGGCCTGACGTAGACTCCACTTCTGTGTCTGCTACTGCCGTGTCCCACCGAGAGCCAGCTCCCGTCACCCCCACCCATGAGGTGGCGCCGCGCTGGCTGAGAAACGTCACGATCATCTCGGGCCTGCTGGGTTTCCTGCTGTTCGTGCTGACACCGTTCCTGCCGGTCAATCAGACCCAATCCTCGGTGTCGTGGCCCCAGGGTGATTCGCTGACCTCGGTGAACGCGCCGCTGGTGTCCTATGCGCCGGAGCGGCTCGACATTGAGATGCCGGTGGCCGAATCCCTGGCTGCGCTGCGGGAGAATGAATCCCTCCTGTTGTCGACACTGCCCTCGGATTCCACCGATTCCGCCGCCCGCGGCCTGTTCGTCCGTTCCTGGGACGGGGGCATCGACGTGGTGGTACGCAACCAGGTGCCCTTTGAATTGACGGAAACCGAGGTGCAGGCGCTTCCCGACGACGCCGTCCTGCGCATCACCTCCACCGAGGAAGAGACGGTGGTGGAGATCCCGGGCACCCGCCACGAGGGCTCCATCGACGAGGAAGACGCCCGCCCGCAGATCACCGGCGTCTACACCGAGATGGACGGGGACACGGCCCCGCTTATCGACGCCGGCCTGCGCGCCGACATCGAGATCAACTCCCGCTTCACCTCCGCGCCGACGTTCATCAAGTACGTCGCCATGTTCGGCGGACTGGCGGCCCTGCTCGTCTCGCTGTGGGGCCTGCACCGCCTCGACCGTCTCGACGGCCGTTCCTCCCGGCGCTTCCTGCCCGTCGGCTGGTGGCGGCCCCGCGCACTGGACGGCGTGGTCATCGCCATCCTCGGTTTCTGGCACATCTTCGGCGCCAACACCTCCGACGACGGCTTCATCCTCACCATGGCGCGCGTGTCCGAAGGTGCGGATTACACTGCCAACTACTACCGCTGGTTCGGTGTGCCGGAGTCCCCCTTCGGCTCCCCGTACTACGACCTTCTGGCGCTGATGACGCAGGTGTCCACCGCCTCGGTGTGGATGCGCCTGCCCGCGTTGATCTCCGGCATCATCATCTGGCTGGTTCTGTCCCGGGAGATCCTGCCCCGCCTCGGCGCGAAGATCGCCGGCCGCCAGGTCGCCCACTGGACTGCGGCCATGGTCTTCCTCGCCTTCTGGCTGCCCTACAACAACGGCATCCGCCCCGAGCCGATCATCGCGATGGGCGCGGTGCTCACCTGGGCGTCCTTCGAACGCGCCATCGCCACCTCCCGCCTGCTGCCCGCCGCCATCGGCGTCATCCTGGCCACGATCTCCCTGGGTGCCGGACCCACCGGCCTCATGGCCGTCTCCGCGCTGCTGGCCTCCCTGTCGAGCCTCATCCGCATCCTCTACCGCCGCCTCCCACTGCTCGGGGCTGGACGGGGACCGAACGACGAGCGGGCGTCGAGAAGCAGCATCGTCACTGCAGTGACCGCGATGCTCGCGCCTTTCCTCGCGGCCGGTACCGCAATCCTGATCGGAGTCTTCGGCGACCAGACCCTCGCATCCGTCCTCGAGGCGATCCGCGTGCGCTCCGCCAAGGGACCGGCCCTGAACTGGTACGACGAGTGGGTCCGCTACCAGACGCTCATGGAGCAGACCGTCGACGGTTCACTCACCCGCCGCTTCGCCGTGCTCATGATGTTCTTCTGCCTGGCGATCGTCATCGCCGCCATCCTGCGCAACGGCCGCGTGCCCGGCGCAGCGAAGGACCCCTCACTGCGGCTGATCCTCATCATCTTCGGCACCATGTTCTTCATGATGTTCACGCCCACCAAGTGGACCCACCACTTCGGCGTGTACGCCGGCATCGCCGGAGCCCTGGCCGCCCTCGCCGCCGTGGCGCTGTCTGCGCTGGCGCTACGCTCCGCGCGGGCCCGCACCCTCATGATCGGCGCGGTGCTGTTCCTCACGGCGATCTCCCTGGCCGGCATCAACGGCTGGTGGTACGTCTCCAGCTACGGCATCCCGTGGTTCGACAAGACCGTCCAATTCCGGGCGATCGAATCCTCCACCGTCATGCTCTTCATCGCCCTGGCTGTGCTGTTCATTGGCGTCATCCAGTCCTTCCTCGGCGACATCCGTACCGCCCGCGCTGAGACCCACGGTGAACAAGACCCCGAGGCGCACGCCCCGAAGAAGACCCGCTGGACCGGGATCGCCTCCGCCCCCATCGCCGTGGCCTGCGCCCTCATCGTGCTGTTCTCCATGGCCTCCTTCGCCAAGGCGTTTGTCGACCAGGCCCCCGGCTACACCGTCGGCATGGGCAACCTGCGCTCCCTGGCAGGCGACACCTGCAGCCTGGCCAATGACGCGCTGGTGGAGACCAACTCCAACGACTCCTTCCTCACCCCCATCGACGGCGTCCCCCTCGGCGAATCCCTCGAATCCGAGGACAACCGCGGCTTCGCGGCCAACAACGTGCCCCCCACCATCGGCCAGGACAGCGTGTCCACCGCATCTGTCGGTGCCATCGCCGACAGCGACAACTCCGGCGGATCCGACGAAGCTACCGGCCAGGAAACCGGCAACACCGGCGGCACCCGCGCCGAAGTCGGCGTCAACGGCTCCCGCGCTCGCCTGCCCTTCAACCTCGACTACGAGACCGTCCCCGTCGTCGGCTCCTGGACTGCTGGCCAGCAGTTCCCCGCCAGCATCACCACCTCCTGGTACGAGCTTCCCGACGCCACCGAGGACGCCCCCCTCGTCGTCGTCTCCGTCGCCGGCCGCATCGAGCACCACGACATCAACGGCGTGAAGCACAACGGCCAGGAACTCCTCCTTGAGTACGGCACCCGCGACTCCAACGGCCGCGTGAGCAACGTCGACGAGATTGAGATGCTCGACATCGGTCCCCTGCCCTCCTGGCGTAACCTGCGCCTGCCTATCGACGCCCTGCCCGAGGAAGCCAACGTCGTGCGCATCGTCGCCACCGACCTCAGCCTCGATCCGGACCAGTGGATCGCGTTCACCCCACCGCGCGTGCCCTCGTTGGACTCATTGCACAACATCATTGGCTCCGAGAAGCCCGGCCTCCTCGACTGGGCCGTCGCCCTGCAGTTCCCCTGCCAGCGCACCTTCGACCACTACGCCGGTGTCGCCGAGATCCCCGAATACCGCATCTCCCCCGACCACCCGGGCAAGGCCACCCTCACCCCCTTCCAGGATTACGAGGGCGGCGGCGTCATGGGCACCGCCGAAGCCGTCAACTCCTCCTACGAGCTACCCAGCTACACCCGCCAGGACTGGCACCGCGACTGGGGATCCATCGAGATCTACGAACTGCGCACCGACTCCAGGGGTGAGGCGCCCGTTGAGGCGGAGATCGACTACGAGGTGATCACCCGCTCCGGCTGGTGGAAGCCCTCGGAGATGAATATCTCGACGAAGAGCTAGTTGGGCTCGGGGCTCGGGGCTCCCCGCGTTGGTGTATATCCACTGTGCATGTGTACAGCGGAAATACACCACCGTGGGGTGATTAGCTGCGGTGGATCATCGGCAGGTGCAGCCGCGGGGGCAACCCCAGGGCGTTGAGCGTCCCCCGGTATGCGTGGAACTTCACCACCTGCCGGTAGTTATAAGACCTGGGCACCACGCCCTCTTGCGCCAGCTCATGCGTCCGGTTCTTCTCCTTCCGCAGGGACTTCACCTGCGTCTGCGCATCCGCCCCGTATTTCTCATCCCCGTCGAGCTCGATGTACTCCGTGCTGCCCTTGACTTTGAAGTCCACGCGGTATTCGGTGCCGTCGGAACCTCTCACCTTCACCTGGGGAATGACCTCGAAGTCCCCGAAGAACACTACCTGGGCAAGAAACATGGCCTCCTGGGCGGATTCGACGACACCGGTGACGTTGCCCAGCAGCAATTCCTGGGGCAGCCGCGCGTTCGTCTTCTCCAGCTCCGACTCCAGGTCGGCGACGGTGATCTTGTGTCGCCGCAGGGCACAGCAGGCAGCGACGAACCCCGCCCCGAAACCGTGCACACGCAGCAGGTCGACGATGGTGCGCGCAACGGTGGTCACCTGGATCCCGTCGAGCAGGAGATGGTTGTCATCATCAATGAGAAAGTGCAGCTCCCGGGATGTGACCAGCCCGTTCTCCTTGATCCTGGCACCGTTGGCCCGCCGGTACAGGCAGTGCGTTTGCGGGACGGAATCATAGGTCCACAGCCTGTGGAGTTCCGCCGCCGAGTAGCCCGCCAGGATCCGCCCCTTCCGGTTACCCAATCCGATGGCCTGCAGCCGGAACCGCTCCCACCCGCGGAGCCGCTGATAGTCCTGCGTGATGACGTAGGCGCCGCGCCCTATCTGCACGATCGCCCCGTGCCTGATGAGCATCCGCATGACATTGGAAGCGTCGGGCATATTCAGTTGGTCGCTGCGCAGGATCAACCCGTCGGCGCGGATGACGCAGCGATCCAGAAGCTGCCTGACGTACGTGGTCTTCATGGTTCCCCCTCGTGGTAGTTGTCCTTCTATTGGACTCAACGGAGGGGCAAAAGGTTCCCGGCGTGCCAAAGGTGATTCACCACGAGGGATAGTTCCCCCACGTTGGTGCATATTCGCTGTACACATGCACAGTGGAAATGTACCAACGTGGGGGATTCCGCCGGCGAACTTAGTCGCACCCCTACACACCCATCGGCGCATCCCCCGGGGCCACGGCAACAGGCAGCGCAGTCTCGCCCATGAGGTCGGCGTCGACGGCGGCGGCCGCGGCGCGCCCCTCGGCGATGGCCCACACGATGAGTGACTGACCGCGCCCGTTGTCACCGGTGACGTACACGCCGGGCACTGTGGAGCGGTACTGGGAGTCCCGGACGATGCGGCCGCGGTCGTCGAATTCCACACCCAGCTCGGCGTGCAATCCGCCCTGCTCCGCCCCGGAGAAGCCGAGGGCGATGAGGACGAGGTCGGCGTCGATCTCGAAGTCGGTGCCGCGCTGGGGCACCCTCCGGCCTTCCACCACGGAGACCTCATTGCCGTGGATGGTGCTCACCGCCCCGTCCACACCGGAAAACGACACGGTGTTGACGGAGAAGCGACGCTCGGAGGTCTCGACGTATTCGCCCTCCTCGTGGGCGGTGGCCAGGCGCCACACCAGCGGGTACATGGGCCACGGGGTGGAGGCGGCGCGTGTCTTCGGGGCGCGGGGGCGGATGTCGAACTGGGTGACGCTCGCTGCGCCCTGGCGCATGGCGGTACCGAAGCAGTCGGTGCCCGTGTCACCGCCGCCGATGATGACCACGTTCTTGCCGCGCGCGTCGATCGCCCGCGACGCAGATTCCGCACCGTGCAGGTACTCCATCGCCTGGTGGATGCCGGACAATTCACGGCCCGGCACGGGGAGTTCGCGGGCGATGGGGGTGCCGGTGGCGAGGACGGTGGCGTCGAAAAGCGCGAGGTCAGCGGCGGAAGGAGAGACGCCACACTCGAAGCGGGTGCCCTCCGCACGCATCTGCTCGAGACGGCGGTCGAGGAAGCGGTCCTCGAGTTTGTACTCGGGCACGCCGTAGCGCATGAGGCCACCGGGGGCGTCGTCGCGCTCGAAAACCACCACGTCATGCCCGGCGCGCGTGAGCTGCTGCGCTGCCGCCAGGCCCGCGGGCCCGGAACCGACGACGGCGACACGCATGCCGGTGCGCAGCGAGGGCACCACCGGCTCGGCCCAACCGGCCGCAAAGCCGTGCTCGGCGATGGCGACTTCGACGTCCTTGATGGCCACGGCGTCGTCGTTGATGGCGAGCACGCAGGCACCCTCGCACGGCGCCGGGCAGACGCGGCCGGTGAACTCGGGGAAGTTGTTGGTGGCGTGCAGGCGGTCCCATGCCTCGCGCCAGCGGCCCTGGCGGACGAGGTCGTTCCACTCGGGGATGATGTTGCCCAGCGGGCAGCCGGAGTGGCAGAACGGCACGCCGCAGTCCATGCAGCGGGCGGCTTGCTGGGTGACATCACCGAGCTCGGTGACCTCCTGCCAGTCCATAAGCCGCAGCGGTACGGGGCGGTGCGGGAGTTCGGTACGGGGGTATTTCTGGAAGCCGTGCGGGTCAGCCATGGTGGGCAACCTCCTTCTTCTGCTGGGTGAGTGCGCGCTTGTAGTCCCGGGGCATGATCTTGACCAGGTCGCGGGCCTGCCAGGGGCTGGTGGATCCGGTGAGCCGGCGGTGGCGGTCGATGGCGTCCTCCAGGAAGGCGATGTCCTCCTCCGAGAGCTTCTCGACGTCCACCAGGCCCGGGTTGATCTTCCGGTCCAGGTCGCCGACGGGGGCGAGGTAGGCGATACCGCCGGACATGCCAGCCGCGAAGTTGTCGCCGACCTCGCCGAGGACGATGACGCGGCCGCCGGTCATGTATTCGCAGCCGTGGTTGCCGATGCCCTCGACCACCGCGGTCGCCCCGGAGTTGCGGACGCAGAAGCGTTCGCCGACAGCACCCCGGATGTGGATCTCACCGGAGGTGGCACCGAAGCCGATGACGTTGCCGGCGATGATGTCCGGCTGATCCCCGGTGAGCTGCGGCGGGGCCTCCGGATGCGGACTGAGGATGATGCGTCCGCCGGACAGGCCCTTGCCCAGGAAGTCGTTGGCGTCGCCGATGAGGTTGAGGGTCAGCCCGGCGGGGATGAAGGCGCCGGCGGAGTTACCGGCGGAGCCGGTGAGTGTGACGTGGACGGTGTCGGCGGGCAGCCCGGCGCCTCCGGTCGCGCGGGTGATACGCGAGCCGGTCATCGTGCCGACGGTGCGGTCGATGTTGGTGATCGGGTAGCTCAGATCGATGCGCTTGGCGACGCCGCGGGCGGCGGCCTCGATGGTGTCCTCGGCGTCGAAAAGCAGGCGCTCGTCGAGGACTCCGCGCAGGCCGGTGTCCTGCCGGGTGGTCTGCCGTGGGGTGCCGGCGGGCATGTCGAGGATGGCGCTGAGGTCGAGCTGGGATGCGGATTCGCGCTGTCGCAGCAGGTGGGCCTGGCCGATGGCCTCGTCGAGGGTGCGGAAGCCCAGTTCGGCGAGGTACTCGCGGACCTCCTCGGCGAGGAAGGTGAAGAAGTTGACCACGTGCTCGGCGCGGCCGGTGTACTTGGCGCGCAAGTCGGGGTTCTGGGTGGCGATGCCAACGGGGCAGGTGTCCAGGTGGCAGACGCGCATCATGATGCAGCCCTCCACGACGAGCGGGGCGGTAGCGAAACCAAACTCCTCGGCCCCGAGCAGGGCGGCGATGATGACGTCGCGGCCGGTCTTCAGCTGACCGTCGCACTGCACACGGACGCGGTCGCGCAGACCGTTGAGCAACAGGGTCTGCTGGGTCTCAGCCAAGCCGAGCTCCCAGGGGCCGCCGGCGTGCTTGAGGCTGGTGAGCGGGGAGGCGCCGGTGCCGCCGTCATGCCCGGAGATGAGGATGACATCGGAGTGCGCCTTGGCCACACCGGCCGCGACGGTGCCCACGCCCTGCTCGGCGACGAGTTTGACGTGGATGCGGGCATCGGGGTTGGCGTTGCGCAGGTCGAAGATGAGCTGGGCGAGGTCCTCGATGGAGTAGATGTCGTGGTGCGGAGGCGGGGAGATGAGCCCGACGTGCGGGGTGGTGATGCGCACCTTCGCGATCCACGGGTACACCTTCTCCGGGGGCAGCTGGCCGCCCTCGCCGGGCTTGGCACCCTGGGCCATCTTGATCTGGATGTCGGTGCAGTTGTTGAGGTAGTGGCTGGTCACGCCGAAACGTCCGGAGGCCACCTGCTTGATGGCGGAGCGCTTCCAGTCGCCGCCCCGCTCGACCGGGAAGCGGGCCGGGTCCTCGCCGCCCTCGCCGGAGTTCGACATGGCACCGAGGCGATTCATGGCAATAGCCAGGGTCTCGTGGGCCTCGGCGGAGATGGAGCCGTAGGACATCGCGCCCGTCGAGAAGCGGGCGACGATGGCGGAGACGGGCTCGACCTCCTCGAGGGGGACCGGCGGGCGGTCGGGGGCAAGTTCCAGCAGGCCGCGCAGGGTGGCCAGGCGGGTGGACTGGTCATCGACGGCGCGGGTGTAGTCGCGGAAGATGGCGTACTGGCCGGTGCGGGTGGCGTGCTGGAGCTTGAAAATGGTCTCCGGGTTGAACAGGTGGTATTCGCCCTCGCGGCGCCACTTATACTCGCCGCCCAGGTCGAGATCGCGGTGGGCGAGCTCCTCGGGGCGCGGGAGGAAGGCCGAGCGGTGGCGGGCGGCGACGTCCGCCGCCAGCTCGTCCAGACCGACACCCGCAATGGGCGAGGGGAGGCCGCCGAAGTGGGCGTCGAGAAGCTCTTGGGATAGGCCGGTGACGTCCGCGAGCTGGGCGCCGCGGTAGGAGGCGACGGTGGCGATGCCCATCTTGGACATGACCTTGAGCACGCCGTTTGTGGCGGCCGTGACGTAGTTGGTGCAGGCCTCATCGAGGCTGAGGTCGCCGAGCTGGCCGACCATGCGCAGCTCGTCGATGGTCTCAAACGCCATGTAGGGGTTGACGGCGTCGGCACCGAAGGCGACCAGCATGGCCAGATGGTGGACCTCGCGGGCATCACCGGATTCGATGATGAGCGAGCAGCGGGTGCGGGTGCGCTCGGTGACCAGGTGCTGGTGCACCGCAGAGGTGAGCAGGAGCGAGGGAATAGGTGCCTGGCGCTCATCGGATTCGCGGTCGGAGAGGACGATGAGGGAGGCGCCGCCGGCGATGGCGTTGTCCACCTCGCGCAGGACGCGGTCTATGGCTTCACGCATGCCATGCCCGTGGTGGGCAACGGAGTAGAGCCCGGAAATGACCGCAGCGTGGAAGGAGGTCCACTCCCCGTGGTCATCGGCGTGGATGAGGGTGGCCAGGTCGTGGTTGTCCAGGACGGGGCCGTCGATACGGATGCGGCGGGCGGCTTCCGGGCCGGGGTTGAGCACGTCCGACTGGGCGCCCAGCAGGGTGTCCATGGAGGTGACGGGCTTCTCCCGGATGGCATCCAGCGGCGGGTTGGTCACCTGGGCGAAACGCTGGGAGAAGTAGTCGTAGAGCATCCGCGGGCGCTGGGAGAGGGCGGCGATCGGGGTGTCGGACCCCATGGAGCCCAGGGCCTCAGCAGAGTGGAGTGCCATGGGGGTGATGATGAGCTCGACGTCTTCCTCGGTGATGCCGAAGACGCGCTGGCGCAGCACAGCACGCTCGTGCGGCATGTACTCGTAGCGGGTCTGCGGCAGGTCGGCCAGCGGCACGAAGTTCTCGGCGATCCAGCGACGGTAGTCCTCGTGGGCGGCCAGGCGGGATTTGATCTCCTCGTCAGGGATGATGCGCCCGGCGGCGGTATCGATGAGGAACATGCGGCCCGGCTCGACGCGGGTGCGCTTGACCACGCTCTTCGGCTCGACGGGCACGACGCCAGCCTCCGAGGCCATGATGACGGTGTCGTCGGCGGTCACCCAGATACGCCCCGGGCGCAGGCCGTTACGGTCGAGGACGGCGCCGACGAGCTGGCCGTCAGTGAACGCGACGGCGGCGGGTCCATCCCAGGGTTCCATAAGGCAGGAGTGGTACTCGTAGAAGTCCCGCAGCTCGGGGTCGATGGTGGGGTTGTGCTCCCAGGCCTGCGGGATCATCATGGCGACGGCGTGTGGCAGGGAGTATCCGCCGAGGTGGAGGAGTTCGAGCGCCTCGTCGAAACGCGCGGTGTCGGAGGCGCCGGGGCTGCACACGGGCAGGATGCGCTCGAGCGGGCCGAGTGCCTCCGAGGTGATGAGGGCCTCGCGGGCGCGCATCCAGTTCTCGTTGCCGGTGACGGTGTTGATCTCTCCGTTGTGCGCGACCAGCCGGTAGGGGTGCGCCAGCGGCCAGGACGGGAAGGTGTTGGTGGAGAAACGGGAGTGGACCAGAGCGATCGCGGAGGTGAGGCGGCGGTCGGCCAGGTCGAGGTAGAAGCGCCCGAGCTGCGGGGTGGTGAGCATGCCCTTGTACACGATCGTGCGGGCGGACAGCGAGGGGAAATAGACGGTGTTTTCACCGTGCTTGGTGCCCAGTTCGCGCTCGCAGCGCTTGCGCACGAAGAACATGACGCGGTCGAGCTCGATGCCTGCTTTGCCTTCCGCCACGATGAAGGGCTGCTGGAAGCGGGGCATGGCCTCGCGCGCGGCGGTGCCCAGGCCGCGCGGGTCGACGGGGACCTCGCGCCAACCGAGGACCTGTGCGCCTTCTTCGGTGGCGATGAGTTCGATCTCGCGGCGGGCGTCGAGAAGATCCATGCGGCGGGTGGGCAGGAAGGCAATGCCGGTGGCGTAGTGCCCCGGGGCTGGGAGTTCCAGGCCGGAGACCTCGCGGTAGAAGGCGTCGGGAATCTGGAGGAGCATGCCGGTGCCGTCGCCGGTGTCAGGGTCAGCGCCAGCGGCCCCGCGGTGGTCGATGTTGGCGAGGATTGTCAGGCCCTGGTCCACGATGCTTCTCGACGCCCGCCCGTGCAAGTCCGCGACAAAGCCCACGCCGCAGGCGTCGTGCTCGTGGGCTGGGTTGTACAGTCGTGCCATTTTTCGGCCTCCTCGCGTTATCTGTCTATCGGTCTACAGAAAACATCAGGGAAGCCTGTCGCGCAATAGGTAATTGCGCGAGTGTGACTTATCCCACAGGCTGCACGGAGGTAACCGGGGCCGGGCTGAAGGCGTAGCTGCTATCCACCTTCGCCATCCGGTGGGCACGCACCCATACCCAGATGACCAGCGGATACATCACCGCGGCGACCACCAGGTAGTTGACCAGCAGCCACATCTCCTTGGGCCACATGAGGTTCCACGCGAAGTGCAGCGCAAAGGCCACAAACAGCCACCAGGCTGCCACCCCCACGCGCCACGCCGTGGAACGCCCGGCCATGAACACCGCCTGCCCCAGCCCCCAGCCAGCCAGCGCGGAAAACACGATGTGCAGTCCGGGGCCCGCGAACACGCGCACGCCCCAGACAAAGAGGCTGCCCTCCACATCCGAGTTCGGATCCATCGTCGCCCCGAAAGAGCCGTACATGACGTTCTCGGCGACCTCGAAACCGAGACCAATGAGCGCACCCGTCATCAACCCGTGCCACGGTCGGTTGAGAGCCCGGAAAGCAAAAAGCATGACGCCCACACCGAGCACCTTGGCGATCTCCTCCGGATACGCCCCACCGAAAGAGGCCGACACCAGTTTCCAACCCAACCGCTCAGTGAGGATGGTGATGGGCAGCCCGCCGATCATGACCAGCACAAAGCTCACCCCGCCGCCCCAAATCAGTGAGGCCAGCACCCACTTCCACCCGGCCCCGTTGCGCTGCGGCCACATCGGCGAACGCGAGAGCAACCACAGCACCACGACGAGGTAGAGCACCGCAAAGCCCAGGCCCATGAGCGCCCCGACCCAGGAGAAAAGGAAATTGGTCGCCAGGAAGTAGAGCAGCACCGGCGCCCCGGTGATGGTGCCGAGCAGGGCACTCACCCGAAAAATCGTGCTCATGCTGTCAATACCTCCGGTTCAAAGGGGAGACGGAAGCCCTCATCCGTCCCGCGGGGCGGCGCCTCAATTGCTGAACGGACAATCTCCGGCAGACCGCGGCCGGCGTACTCGTGCCATACGTCATCAGCCACCGGGGAGATCGCGGTGCCCGGTCCGGTGAGGACGGTGACAATCGTCAGACCCTCGCGCTCACCGGTGCCTTCCAGGGAGAGGCCGACGGACCGGGTGGCGTCGTCGATAAGCATCCTGGCGTCGCCTTCCTTGAGGATCTCCGCATCCTGCGGCGGCGGGAACATGAGCATGGCGCGCATCATGCGGCGCAGGGTGCGGTCGGGATCTTCACCGCCCTCCACGAGGATGGTCTGCACCTGCAAATCGCCGCAGGACCAGCCGGAAAGCAGCACATCCGTCGCGGGGCGGCATTCCATGTCCAGTGGAACCTCCCAGTTTTCCCCGCCGAGGACCACACGTTCGGAGACCTCGCGCGCGGGCACGACCGGGAGCAGCATCGCCGGCAGCAGCAGGATGGCGGCGGTGATCCCGAACAGGGCCAGCCACCAGCGCCGGTCACGATCCGGCTGGAGACGATAAAGGGTCATGACTCCCCAGACTAGTGCCCTTGTCCTCGCCTACAGTGGTGGCATGAATGATCTCTACGCGTACGTCAACGGCCCCTGGCTGGCCACCCATGTGATCCCGGAGGACCGGGGCGTCGACGGTACCTTCCATAAGCTGCGCGATGACGCCGAGGCCGATGTCCGCGACATCGTCGAGACCGACACCGGACGCGCCGGCACCCTTTTTGATTCCTTTATGGACGTCGCGGGTGTCAACGCCGCGGGCATGGCCCCGCTCGACGCGGACCTCGACCTGCTCAGCACCCCCGATGCCACCGCTTTCGCCGCCCGCCTCGGCGAGCTGGAGCGTCTCGGCGTCGCCGCCCCGCTGACGTTCTGGGTGGAGAAGGATTCTGACTCTGAGGACGCCGTCGCCTACCTCATCCAGTCGGGCCTGGGGCTGCCCGATGAGGCGTATTACCGCGAGCCGCGCCACGCCACTGTTGTGGCTGCATATCGACGCCACATCGCCGACATGCTCGCCTTCCTCGACCCGGCGCGCCTGTTCGGCTTCACCCCGGAGATCGCCACCGAGCGCATCGTCGCCCTGGAGACGGAGATCGCCGCCGGCCACTGGGATGTGGTGGCCACCCGCGATGCGGTGAAGACGTACAACCCGGTGGAGTTCGATTCCCTGCCGGCCGTGATCCGTTCCTTGCTCACCGCCACCGGCGTGCCCGCCCAGCGGCTGGTGTCCATGATGCCCTCGTATGTGGAGCACCTGGCCGGCCTGCTCACCGACGACCGCCTCGCCGACTGGCAGCTCTGGGCCACCTGGCACATCCTCCGCTCCCGCGCCGGCGTGCTGCCCGAGGAGGTCGGGGCCAAGAACTTCGAGTTCTACGGCACCCTGCTCTCCGGGGCGACGCAGCAGCGTGACCGCTGGAAGCGCGGCGTCAGCCTGGTGGAATCCCTCGTGGGCCAGGAAGTGGGCCGCATTTTCGTCGAGCGCCATTTCCCCGAGTCCTCCAAGACCGAGATGCTCGAGCTCGTGGACTACCTCGTGGAGGCCTACCGCGAGCGCATCACCGAGCTGGAGTGGATGACCCCGGCCACCCGCGGGCGCGCACTGGAAAAGCTCGATCAGTTCAAGGCGAAGATCGGCTACCCCGATGTGTGGCGTTCCTATGAGGGCCTGGAGTTCTCCGCCGCGGGCGGCGCGCTGCTGGACAATGTGCGCGCGGCCTCGGCGTTCCTGCAGGACTATGAGCTGGACAAGATCGGCAAGCCCGCCGACCGGGATGAATGGTTTAGCACCCCGCAGACCGTCAACGCCTTCTACAACCCGGTGGTCAACGACATCACCTTCCCCGCCGCTATCCTCCGCGCCCCCTTCTACTCCCCCGACATGGATGCCGCGGAGAACTTCGGCGCCATCGGTGCCGTCATCGGCCACGAGATCGGCCACGGTTTCGATGATCAGGGCTCCCAGTACGACGGCCACGGCAACCTGCGTTCCTGGTGGACCGAGGAGGATCGCGAGGCGTTCACGCAGCTCACCGACAAGCTCGTCGGCCAGTTCACCGGCCTGATCCCCTCCGTGCTGCGCGACGCCGGCATCGACTCCGAGGGCGTCAACGGCGAGTTCACCCTCGGGGAGAACATCGGCGATCTCGGTGGACTCGGCATCGCCGTCATTGCTTATCGACGCTACCTCGCCGACCGCGGCCTCACCTTCGACACCTCCCCCCTCGCCGAGTTCGAGGCCACGGATGCCTCCCCCGAGCTGGTGGGCCGTAAGTTCAACGGGTTGCAGCGGCTGTTTTTGTCCTGGGCGCGGGTGTGGCGCACCGCCATCCGCCCGGAGATGGCGCAGCAGTACCTGGCGATTGACCCCCACTCCCCCGCCGAGTTCCGCTGCAACGTCATCGCCGCGAACATCGACGAGTTCTACCAGGCATTCCCCGAGGTCACGGAAGACTCGGGCATGTGGATCCGCCCCGCGGAGCGCGTCACCATCTGGTAGGCGGCACCCGCCTGCAAAAGTCCCCATACAGACATCCCCCGAACAGGGAAAATGCACGAAACTGAACCCTGTTCAGGGGGACTTTTGCAGATTGCCCCCCCCCTACTCGCGGATGCTCAGCTCCGCGCAGACCCGCTGCTTCTCCGGCATGGACGGCAGCCACCCCACCAGGTGCAGGCGAGCGGTGTTGGCGTCCGTGCCGGTGAGATTGAGGCGGCGCAGCAGGTGCGGGACGATGAGCTGAAATTCGCGCTGCTCACCATTGAATCGCGCGTAACCGACGGCCCGCTGGCGGGTGACTTCGGTGAGCTCCACGTCCTCGATCTCGACCTTTTCCTTGTCCCCGGAACCGCGGATATCCAGCGCGGCAGGCACCCCGTCAGAACGCGTGGCACCGTCATCGCCTTCGAGGATGGTGCGCAGCAGCTGCTTGACCGCCACCGGATCGCCCAGCGCGTTGGACACCCAGCGGTGACCGAGGACGCTGTGCTCCATCTCGGTGAGGGTGTGCGCCGGATCGAGCTCGGAGGGACGATAGGTCAGAGGGAGTTGAACACCGCGGCCATCAAGGTCCGAGCCGATAAGGATCTCGATGCCCACCTCACCCTCCGGATCGACCAGACGGTAGCTGCCCAGCAGGGTGACAATGCCTGCGTAG
Source organism: Corynebacterium sp. (assembly GCF_030538285.1). Classification (GTDB taxonomy): domain Bacteria; phylum Actinomycetota; class Actinomycetes; order Mycobacteriales; family Mycobacteriaceae; genus Corynebacterium. The sequence continues at coordinate 30,274 of NZ_JAUNUG010000001.1, read as the reverse complement.
CGCGCCGCCAGGTCATCCTTCGTGGGGTCGAGGTCTGCGTCGTAGATGAGTGCTTCGCCGCTCATGGTGGGGCTCCCTTTGTGTCGATAAGTTCTTGGTCCCAGCGTAGCCGGATGACCGCTAGCATGGCCTTCATGAGCGAAAAGACACCCGAGCAGTTGCAGGAAGAGCAGTTCCGCGCCGAGTTCCAGGTCGGCGGCGTCGACCGCGAGATGCCCGCCGAGGAACAGCTGGAACAGCTCTACTCCTACCTCGACGCCCACTATGAACTCCCCGATTTCACCCCACCGTGGAAGGGTGGCGCAGGTGACCCGGATCCGGCCGACAACTACATCGCCCGCCTGCCTGACCGCACCACCCACGCCGCGATGCTCATGCTCGGTTCCGGCCTCGACCACTCCATGCCGGGGGTGGTGTGGTCCGCAGGAGTCGAGGTCTCCGAGGTGCCCGAGGTTGGCGGCCGCCTGTTCACCCCTTCCAAGCCGAGCGGCGCCTGGGCCATCAGCTTCCACTCCGGTGGCTGGTGGCGGGGCTCCGGCAACGCACTGGAAATGTCCTGGCGCCCCGAGGTAGCGGCCGCGGCGCAGCGCTCCGGCACGGTCATCCTCGACCTGGATTACCCCCTGGCCCCACAATCCACCGTCGCAGAGATGAACGCCGTGGTGCGTAAGGCCATCGGTTACGCCCAGCACCACAACGCCTGCTCGATCACCGCGTGGGGTTATTCCTCCGGTGCAGCGTTGGCGGCCATGAATGCCTCGCATGTCGACGCCCTGCTCCTCACCTTCCCCGACCTCGGCAGCGTCGCCGGTCTCCCCGATGAGGTCCGCGCCGAGCAGTCCGTCCCCGGCCCGGAGACCTGGCCGCGCACCCTCGTGCAGATCGCACTCCAGGATGAGATTGCGGGGCGCCCGGACACCGGCGACCACGAGGTGCGCGAGTACGTCTCCCGCCACCGCGTCTCCACCCCGGAGGTCGCGCGGCAGCGGGTGGCGGATGTGGCGGAGTTCCTGCGGGCGCAGGCATAGGGCCTGAGCGCTGGGAAAGGAAAAACGGTCCCGAGCGTTAAGCTCGAGACCGAAATTTCTTTTTGGTTGCAGGTGATGCCTGCTCAGTACATAACAATGTAGTTCCCTGATGAACTCTAGTCAACCGACAGTCCTCTGGGGAAGAAGGAACGGCCATGAAAGCAACCACGCGCCAGAGGATAATCAATCACATTCCTGCTCCAAGGTTTCAGACCTATCTGAACGAAGCCCACCAAGACCCAGCGCTGGCCTTAGAGCTTTACAAGTGGAACATCGATGCTGCAGCAGCGGTGTCCGGGACACTAGCGATCGTAGAAGTCGCCTTGCGCAGTACCATCGACCTCAAACTCAAGGAGTGGAATCTTCTTAAAGGGGGGGACCGAGGAGTGGATAATTAACCCGCAAGGAGTCCTCGCGCACATTGTCCGATCCACCCCCTCCCCCACCTGGAGAAACCATCGCTCTCGCAGGCCTGGCGAATTGCACCCACAATGGTGGGAAGCCAGAGCTATCGGAGGAATGAAAGATCACCTTGGACGCCCAACCAACACCGCCCCAAACCACGATGACCTAGTAGCAGCGTTGACTTTCGGAACTTGGAAGCACATGCTCCCTCGGCCGGTCAGCTTGGGCGGACGCGCGGGAGCTCCTCAGGTAGATATGTGGGATCAGGCTATTAACGTCAACTCGACGGTTTGCTCCCCGGGGACAGGGTTCAATGCTTCAGCAGGAACGGCCTACTATTGGTCGTCACTTCTGATCTACGCCCGCAACAGAGCCTCTCACCTTGAACCACTGCTAAATGTTGAGGAACTGCGGACCTGGCACCGCGTGCGGCGAGTCGAATGGTTGGATCGCTGTGGCCTGGGTCAGAGGGTCTTATCGCGGGACCAGCACGGATCCCCAAAGCCATCCGGAAGAAGCCCCGGGTCGAACCAGACACATAGGGATTCCCGGCAATCCGGTAGCAGTCACCCATCCCCGCCCGGCTGCGACTCCCGCAGGTCCCGGCCGCGGGACTCCAGCTTTTCCCGCATGGCCTCCTGCTTCTCGACCTGCCGGGTCGCGCGCGGCGGGAGCTGGATCTCCTTTTCGGCGGGCAGGCCTTCTTTGAGCTGGCGGGCGCGCTCGATCTCGGCGTCGACTTTCATGCCGAGCACGAGCATCATGTTGGATCCCCAGAGCGCGAACATAAGCGCCAGGATCGTGCCGATCGCGCCGTAGGAGCTCAGCGACGTGAAGTAGGCGAGGTAGAGCCAGAATCCGCCGGCCACGATTGCCAGGCCGGAAAGTGCGACGAGTGCCCCGACGCTCAGCCAGCGAAAACGCGCCTGCTTCACGTTGGGTGTGAAGTAGTAGAGCACGGCGATGAGCACGGCCACCAGCGCGAAGATGATGGGCCATTTTACCCACCGCCACACGGGTAGGAACGCCCCGAGGAGAAATTCGAGGGTGCCACCCAGGCCGAGGGGTTCGGCGACCTGCCCCAGGGTGGCAGTGACCACGGTCTCGTTGAGCATGACGGATACCAGGACCCCGACGATGCCGATGAGCAGTGCGAACGTGAGCAGGAACATGGTGGCCCAGAGGCGGATGAGGGTGCGCCCCTCGATCTGGTCGTAGATCGAGTTCGCCGTGCGGGAGAACGCGCGCACATAGGCTGAGGCCGACCACAAGGCGATGGCCACACCGACGATGACACCGACGACGCCCCCGGTCTGCGAACCGATGACCATGTCGATGATCCCGCGCACCGTCTCCCGGTATTCCTCGGGCACGTAGCCGGCGATGAAGTCGGTGGTCAGCTCCTCGACGAGCTCGGAGTTGTTGGCCAGCACGACGGTGGCCAGGGAATACACCGCCAGGATGGTGGGCGCGAAGGATAGCACGGTAAAGAAGGTCAGCTTGGCGGCGAGATCGGTGCCGCCGCCGAGCCAGAACTCGCGCATCGCCCGGCCGATGACGTAGCGCCAGCCGCGGGAGGTGAGGCGGGGTCGGTGGCCGGAGGCGGTGCTCATGATCCCCGAGCGTAGTCGGCCCAGCGCACGGCCCGCCCGTTGTGGGGGATACCCTCCGAGTCCCAGTGCGGGACCGAGCGCGCGGGGTCGTGGGAGGAGCCGTCGGCGCGCACGACTCGCCACCAGGCGGTCAGGTGCCCGTATTCGGCCATAATGCGTCCTACCTGGCGCGGGCCGGTGCCGGCTTCCGCGGCCACGTCACCGTAGGTAGTTACCTCACCTGGAGAGAGCTTATCGACGACCCGCAGCACCGCCTCAACCGAGGATGAGATCTCGGCCATCCCAGATCCAGACTTGGGTGTCCTCCAGTGAAGGGCAGCAGTTCGGGTCCTCGGGTGCAAAGTGCGCGAAAGTGAGGTGCACCTTCTGGTCGATGATCTCGATGCCTGTCATTCCGCCGGAGCGGTGGTCCTCATCACCCTGGGAGAGGAGTTCGGTGACCCAGGTGTCACCGTCGGTGTAGAACTGCAGGGCGGAACGGCCCATGTTACCGCCGGTGGTGCAGATGACGTTAACGACGGCGTCGTCGATACCGTCACCGGTGAAGTCACCGAATGCGATGTGCGGATCCTCCGGCGACTGCGCGCGTACCCGCACCTCCCCCATTCCGGGTTCCCCGGCCATGACACCATCGCTGAGGTGGCCTGAGGGGTGCAGCCCGTCGCAGGGATCTGTCAGTGGGGCGTTGAGAACATCCTCCCAGGTCACTGGGCGGGCAGCGTCCCCCACTGCGACGCTGGGTTCCGCCTCCAGAACCGTGCCATCGCCGTCGCAGGCCACCAGCCCGCACGCCGCCACCAGAACGAGAATCCCCCGCATGGGCCCGAGTCTAGAGGTCGAAGCCCTCCAGCGGGTCGGATTCGCGGATGTCCTGCTCGACGTACTCCTCGACCTCACACAGGGTGACGGTCGCGCCGGTGGAATCTGCGATGATGCACATGCGGCCGAACTCGGTATCCCAGGGTTCACGGATGACCTCGCCGCCGAGTTCGGGGACGCGGGTGACGGCGGCGTCGATATCCGCGATGCCGAGGTAGGACTGCCAGAAGCTGGGAACCTGCGGCGGGAAAGCACCCTCCGCCTTCCAGATACCGGCGAAGGGGGCGCCGTCGACCATGGCGGTGGTGTAGGTGAACTCCTCGGAGGCCTCCATCGCGACGAGCTCCCAGTCGAGCAGGCCGTGGTAGAAGTCGATGGCCTCATCGAAACCGGCGGTGGCGGTGAGCTCGTGCCACACCGGGGTGCCCGGCTCACCGGCGGCGATGAAAGCATCCTCGCCGCCCGGTTCGACGAGGCCGAACAGGGCGCCGGCGGCGTCGATAAGCAAAGCCATCCGGCCGATGCCCACCTCAGTGGGCTGCGCCAGCACCCGACCGCCGAGGCGCTGCACCTGCGCGACCTGGCCGTCGATGTCATCGGCGAGGAAATAGGTGACCCACGTGTCGGGGTAGGCGCCGCCCTCCTCCGGCTGCGGGATGAACCCGGCGACCGGCAAGCCCTCGACACGTGCCAGGCGGTAGTCATCGCCCTCGATCTCCCAGCCCAGCAGCTGCGAGTAGAAGTGCGCGGACTTCCGCACGTCGGAGGTGGTCAGGTCAATCCAGTACGGCATGCCGCCGACGGCCTCGAATGCGGGCATCTAGAGGTTTCTCCACTTCTCGGGATCGAAATCATCATCGGCGGTGGCCTCGTCGAAGAAATCATCCTCGCCCTCGGCGGCCGCCGTCACACGCGCACACTGCCCGGCGACGCACACGACATCCCCGTGGCGCAGGGTGCGGCCGCGGCGGGTGTCGGCCTCGCCGTTGACCGTGACCTCCCCGTCAGCGATGACCTCCTTGGCCTCGCCGCCGGTGGCCACCAGGCTGGCGAGCTTGATGAACTGGCCGAGCTTGATCGTCTCGTCGCGGATCGCAACATCATGGGCGTGCATGGTCGCCCAGTCTAGCCCGCCAGGCTCAGGCCTGGTCCCGCGGCATGATGTTCATCGTGTCGATGTTCATGTGCTTCGGCAGCGAGGCGACCCAACGGATCGCCTCCGCCACGTCTTCGGCCGTGAGGTTGAGCTTGTCTGCGTAGACGGCATCCGCCTTGGCGGCATCGCCCTTGAAGCGCACGAGGGAGAAATCGGTGGCCACGCGCCCCGGATCGATCTCGGTGATGCGGATCGGGTTGGCCACCTCCTCCATGCGGAAAGCGCGGGTCAGGGCCCGCAGGCCGAACTTCGCGGCGTTGTAGCCGGAACCACCCGGGTAGGCGGTGAACGACGCCATGGAACCGATGTTGATGATGAGGCCTTCGGCGGCGTCGATAAGCGGGAGCAGGGCCTTGGTGACACGGACGACACCGAGGACATTCGTGTCGTACATGACCTGCCAGTCCTCCAGATTCGCCTCGCGCAACGTGTCCAGGCCGTGCGCGCCGCCGGCGTTGTTCACCAGCACATCGACGTTACCGAGCTGCTTGAGCTCCGCGGCGAAATCAGCGACGGAAGCATCATCCGTGACATCCAGTCGCAGCGCCGTGCCACCCGTGCGCGCGGCAACCTCCTCCAGCTTCTCGACGCGACGACCCGCCACCACCACGTGGTAACCATCCGCAGCGAGGGCGACGGCTGCGGCGGCACCAATGCCCGAGCCGCCACCGGTAATAACAGCAATCTTCTTCTCAGTCATGGGGCCAGTGTAGGGGCGGGCGGGGTCACGCGGCGCGGGACTCGGGGAAGCTTAGGGCCCTGAGGTGCGCGTTCAGCTGGTGAACCGCGTCGATCATCCCGGCCGTCACCCGGATCCCGCCCCACCCCCAGGCGGTGAGCTGCGCGGTGATGTGGGAATCCTTGTCGCGCTGGGCGCGGTCGAGATGATGGTCACCGTCGTAGTAGACGAACCTGCGCTCGGCGATCGCTGCCAGATCGAGGACCGTGAGAATGGTGGCCGGATCGGAGTCGACGTCACCGATGGTTCCGTCCTTGAGCACCGTAACCTGGGACTGCCATTCGAGCTCCGGAACAGCGTGACGGGCAATGAGGCGCACAAGAGTTTCTGGCGGGGAGTCCGCGCCACCGTCGCTGAGCGCGAGGATCCTGCCCAGCTTGCGCTTATCGACGAGCCCCCGAAGCCCCTCCGCCACCTCCTTCTCAGCCAGCCCGAACTCCCGCCGGAAACGGTCAATGAGCTGCACCGCCCGGACGGTCGTGGCGGCATGTGGCATACCGGCCGGTGTTCGCCAGGCGTGTTCGTTGCTGAGGACCACCCGCAGGCAATGCGCCAGCGTGAGCATCGGCGGGGTGACCTTGAGCTGGCGCTCCCCGAGGTGAAGGGTCCAGGTAGGGAGATTGACGGGGGCCCGCCGCACGGTGGGCAGCTGAACGTCGCTGGTTATCGTCCGGCTGTAAGGGCCCAGAAGCGAAGAGTCGGCGTCATCCGCAAAGTCCGTGATACCCAGCAGGGCGGCCGCGCTGAAATGGGAGGCGACAGCCGAAGGGCGCTCCGCGAGATGCGCCACGGCGCGGGTGGCCGCATTCACGACGTAGCGCATGCCCCGTGGATGAAACTGCGCCGTGAAGGCGCTCAACGCGTTGGGCCGGGTCCGATTCCTCGCGATGACATAATCCCGCGTCACCCGGTGGTAGTGCTTGTGCACCTGGGCGGTCACTGCCGGGTCCTCGAGAGGGGCGGCGAGGTGGGTCGCTGAACTCAGCGTCACCTCCCGCAGCGGCTTCGGTGTGATCAGTCCCCTGCTGTCCAATGTTGAGCCGTCCTTGACGACAATCCTCCCGAGCCCCTCTGCGATCAATCCATCAATGCGAGCTCCCTGATATTCCATCCCATTCCTCTCTCGCGCCCCCAGTACGGTCACCACTATTGGACTGCGGGGAATGGCGAAAGGTTCCCGGTGTGCAAACATCCACCTGAACAGCATTCAAATACGTGCATAATGCCTGTTCGCCACTTGTATGTACATCAACTTTTGCACACGCCCTACACCTCCACCTGCCGGAAGGTGATGTTCAACCGCCCCTCACGCAGCCCGCACCCCTCCGGCGCCGTCCCAGGACGTACCACCGGCACCCCGTGATAAGCCCGGCGCGCCGGGCCACCGAAAACCATGAGGTCACCGGACATGAGCGTGACGTCATCCCAGGGGCGGGTGCGCCCCTCGGTGTGCCCGATGCGGAAGAGTGCCTCGTCCCCGATGGACAGGGAGACCACCGGGGCCTCGGAGATCTCGTTGGCGTCGACATGCAGGCCCATGGTCGCGTCGGGGGTGTAGTAGTTGACCAGGGTGGCTTCGGCGCGGAAGCTCCCGTCGGCCCAGGGTGCGAGTTCATCCGCCACCGCAGCCGCCGCTTCCAGTGCCCGTTGCGCCAACCCCGCCCACGCCCCAGGAATGGCCGCGGCATCGACCCCGCCGACAGAGGTGACGTAGCGGTAGGGGTTGGCCACCCAGAACCTGCCCAGCGACAAGGTGTACACGCTCATCTGGCCTGATCCGACCACGGGCCGGGCCATCGCCACGGGGGTGCCAGCCACCGAGCGGGCGATGTCCCGGCCCTGCGCGACCAGCTCGGCCTGCTCCTGCAGCCCGAGGAACCCAGGCAGGTGCGCGACGCCGTCGCGGATGCGGGCGGCGGGGCGGGGGACGTCGAAAAGCATGGGGTTTCCTGGGACAATCACTTCTATGAGCTTTGATCCCACAACCTACAGCACCCTGGACGATCTACGGGCCGGCCGCTGGTACCTGCCCGCCTCCGCGGAGGTGTCCGCACGCCACGATGAGGTCGCGCGGCTGCTCAAGGAGTTCAACGCGCTGGCCAACACGGAATCCGAGCGCGCGGAGGAGCTACTCGGGGAGATCATGCCCGACAGCCCGCACGTGCCGGAGGTATTCGCCCCGCTGTTTCTGGAATACGGGCATGTGAGCTTCGGTAAGGGGTGTTTCCTCAACGTCAATACGGTGCTTCTCGACGTCGCCGACATCTCCTTCGGCGCCCGCACCCTCGTCGGCCCGGGATGTCAGTTCATCACCGTCGGCCACCCGCTCCACGATGTGGAGATGCGCCGCGGCGGGTGGGAGCAGGCTCGTCCCATCACCGTCGGGGAGGACTGCTGGTTCGGAGCCGGGGTCATCGTCATGCCGGGGGTGAGCATCGGCGACCGCTGCGTTATCGGCGCGGGGGCGCTGGTGACGAAGGACATCCCCGAAGATTCTCTGGCGCTCGGATCCCCGGCGCGGGTGGTGCGCTCGCTCACCGAGGGCGAGCTGGAACGCACCGAGCTTCCCGATGGAGTGCCGGTCACCGGTCAGAATGTTTGATCTCGGGCGCATCGGCGCGGGCCTGCCGGTGGCCCGGACGATCGATCAGCTGCCCGGATTGTTGGAGCGCACGCTGGTGGTGCAGGCGCCACCGGGCACGGGTAAGACGACGCTCGTGCCGCCCGCCCTGCACAACCACACGGGCGGGAAAGTGCTGGTCACCGCACCCCGGCGGGTGGCAGTGCGGGCGGCGGCCCGGCGTCTGGCGCATCTCGACGGCTCCCGGATCGGCGAGCGCGTCGGCTTCTCGGTGCGCGGGGAGCACCATCCGGGTGAGCTGGTGGAGTTCATGACCCCGGGCGTGTTGCTGCGCCGTCTCATGGCCGACCCGGAGCTCAGCGGCGTGGCGGCCGTCGCGGTCGATGAGGTGCATGAGCGCCAGCTGGACACCGATCTGGTGCTGGGCATGCTGCTGGAGCTGGCGGAACTGCGCGATGACCTGGCGGTGGTGGCGATGTCGGCGACACTCGACGTCGAGAAGTTCGCAGGCCTCATGAATGCGCCGGTGCTGGACACCCCCGCCGTCACGCACCCGCTGCGCATCGACTATGCCCCGCATCCCGGGCGCGTTGGCAACACGCGGGAGTTCCTCGACCATCTGGCAGGTCTGGCCCGCGGCCATGATGAGGCCGTGCTCGTTTTCGTCCCGGGTGTGCGCGAAGTGTCCTACCTGGTCGACCGCATCCCGGGGGCGGTGCCGCTGCATGGCCAGCTCGACGCCCGCGAGCAGGACGCGGCGCTGTCCGGGCAGGCGCAGGTGATCGTGGCGACGTCCATCGCCGAGTCCTCACTCACCGTCCCCGGGGTGCGCGTGGTGGTGGATTCGGGGCTCTCGCGCGTGCCGCGCCGCGATGCCACCCGCGACATGACCGGCCTGGTCACCGTTTCCGCGGCGCAGTCGACGGTGGATCAGCGCGCCGGGCGTGCGGGGCGTGAGGGCCCGGGCCGGGTGCTGCGCGCCTATTCGCAAGCCGACTACCAGCAGTTCCGCCCGAATATCACCCCGGAGATCGCCACCAGCGACCTCACGCAGGCTGCCCTGACGATGGCCGTGTGGGGCACGCCCCGCGGCGAAGGGCTCCCGCTTGCCGACGCCCCTCCCTCCCCCGCCCTCCACTCCGCCGAGACGGTGCTGCGCGGCATCGGTGCCATTGACGCCGACGGGGCGGCCACCGACCTGGGCCGCCAGCTGGCGGCGATGCCCGTGGATCCGCGGTTGGGGCGCGCCCTGGTCGAGTGTGGTCCGGCGGCCGCCCGGACGGTGGCGGTGCTGGCTGATTCCCCGCGCGGCGACGTGGCCCGGGGGCAAGCCCCAGCGCGGGAGGTGCGCCGCCTAGAGAAACTGGTGCGCGGCGGTTCCGGGGAGTCTGATCCCGGTGTCATCACCGCGTTGGCCTTCCCCGGCCGGGTGGCCCGGCGCGTCGGCGAGGAATACCTGCTGGTCAGCGGCACGCGTGCCGTGTTGCCCGGCGATTTGGGGCTGACGGGTGCGCCGTGGCTCGCTGTCGCCGAGGTCACCCGCAGCAGCGGGCGAACGGGCGCGACGATCCGTGCCGCGGCGCGCCTGACGGAAGCGCAGGCCCGGGAAGTCGTCGGGGTGTCGGAGGACATTGTGGCGCACATCAGGGACGGGAAGGTCCGCGGACGGAAGCTCTTGAGCCTCGGCGCCATCGAACTCAGTTCCACCCCGGTGCAGGTCCCGCCGGATCAGGCCGCGGAAGCGCTGGCCCGCGCCGTGGAGAAGGAGGGGCTGGGCATGTTCCGTTTCTCCGCGGCCGCCCAAGGGCTCCGGGAGCGGCTGGACTACCTCCACGAACAGCTCGGCCAGCCGTGGCCGGACGTAGAGCAGGCCGACCCGCAGACCTGGCTCGGGCCGGAACTGGAGAAGGTGGCGCGGGGGACGTCGATAAGCAACATCGACATGTACCCCGCCCTCCAGCGACTGCTGCCGTGGCCGGAGGCGACGCGGCTCGATGAGCTGGCCCCTGAGCGTCTGGTGGTGCCCAGCGGGAGCCGGCACCGTGTGGATTACTCCAGCGGGCGGCCGGTGGTCAGCGTCAAACTGCAGGAGTGTTTCGGCCTGGCCGAATCCCCCACGCTCGCGGGCGTACCGGTACAGTTTCATCTTCTTTCCCCCGCCGGGCGCCCCTTGGCCGTGACCGATGATCTGGCCAGTTTCTGGTCGGGGCCCTATGCGCAGGTCAGGGCGGAGATGCGCGGGCGGTACCCGAAGCACCCGTGGCCGGAGGATCCGTGGACGGCCCCTGCGACGGCGCGGACCAAGAAACGGATGTGATTATTCCTCCACCAGACGGAAGTACTCGGGCATGTCGGCGGCGTCGAAAGCGCCGGCAGCGGTCGCCAGCAGGGGCAGCAGCGTCGCGGAGGCAGCGATCTCCAGGCACTTATTCCCGCTTGCCTTCGCCAGGGAGAACTCGACGCTGAGGAAGTCAAGGGTGGCGGCGGAATCGCCCAGCAAATCCAGCGGTGCGGTGACTTGACGGACCCGGCGGTCCTGCCCATCATGGCCGGAAGGAATGACCTTTGTGATGCTCATGCCTCGATGTTAAGCCTGCGAACTGATATTTCCCTGCCAGATTCGAAAGTTTCTGCCAATAAAGGTTACTGGAACTGCTGCCATCCCAGATAGGCACTCATCACCACCACGAGCACCAGCAGCGCCGCCCGCACAAAACGCGCGCCCCCGCCGAGCACGGTCCGCGCCCCCAGTTGCGCGCCGATGATGTTCGCCACCGCGAGCACCAGGCCGAGCTGCCACCACACGTGACCACCGAGAATGAACACCAGCAGGGCACCCAGGTTGGTGGTGGAGTTGACCACCTTCGCCAGCGCCGCAGACCGCAGGAAATCCTGGGAGAGCACCGCCGTGAACGCCATGATGAGGAACATGCCGGTGCCGGGGCCGAAGATACCGTCATAAAACGCGATGACGCCGACGAGCAACAGCACCACCCAGCGACGCCACCTCCCCACCGCCGCGCCGCCAGTCTCCGTGCCGAATTGCGGGCGCAGCGCCACGAACGTCCCGACAGCGAGGAGCAAGACGATGATGAGGGGGCGGAGGACGGTGGCGTCGATAAGCGCGGCCGACAGGGCACCCGCCCCCGAGCACACGAGGCCCAGCACCACATAACCGGGCGTGATCGGCGGGCGAACTCGACGCACCAGGGTCCACGCCGCGGATGTCGTTCCGGAGATGCTCACCAACTTATTCGTGCCCAGTGCCGTCGCCGGCGCCAGACCTGGAACCACCGCCATGAGCAGCGGAATGAGCACCAATCCGCCGCCGCCGATCACCGCGTCGATCCAGCCCGCGATCAGCGCACCGAAGACCAGGACGGCCCAGCCGCCGAGCTCCAGTTCCATAGGGCCTCCCGCTAACACTTTGCTACACAATACGATTTAAGGTTAAAGAGAAGGAGGTCGATCATCATGCGTCATCACCGCCAGCCCACCGCCGTGGCCGCACTACTGGCCGCCACGGCACTGCTCGCGTGCTCCCCCGCTGACAATACTGCCGCGCCCACCCCGACGACCACTACATCCACCACATCCACCACCCAAGCCCGCTCCCCGGAGCCCACCCCGCCGGGCTGCGTGTCCGGCGACCTCCGCGACAGCGAGTTCGGCGAGCACCTGCGCACCAGCCGCATCCTCACCAGCACATCCGAGTACTTCCATTTCCAGATTCAGGAGAATAATTACGATTCGTGCAGCGCACTGTCGTGGGTGCTTCTCGACGGCACCATCGGCGACATCAACGGCGACGACGCCCGCCCGGCCGGGACGGTCGTGCTGTTTACGGGCGAGCAGTTGGTGGACAACTATCAACCGCACTTGTACGCGGGCGTCGATAATGTGCGCCGCCTACACGAGAACGCGGCGATGATCACCTGGAACCACAACCAGGAACCGCGCACCTCCGAGGAGACCTACTCCCTGGAGAACGGCCACCTGGAACTCATGGCGTACTCCACGCCGGACGAGCTGCGCGGCGTCGTTCCTGTCATTGATTTCCGCAACCCGCCGCTCGATTCGCAGGCCGGTTTGCCGCCGGCGGGCAACGCCCACGGCAGCCCCTACGCCGCGGAATTGCCCACCGGCCGCTACCTGCTGCCACTGAATGCGGACCAGTCAGTGCAGTGTGAGATCGGGCGTGACGACGGTGTCATCGCCGACTGCCACGCCGACTTCACCTGGCCCGACGGCAGCAACCACGCCACGTACACGATCGCTCCCTCGCGGGTAGACACCGGCACCGACACCGCGCCGGATGCCAGTGGCCTCGCCTCATTGGCCCGCGGCGAGATGTACCGGGTAGGCAACGCGGTCGTCGACCTGCGCGACGCGGACACCGTCACCATCGGCCTCGAACCCGGCCAGGGCGTGCGCATCACGCCCGAGCAGGTGGAAGAGTTCCGCGACTGAACAGGTTTGATTTGACCCCCGCCGTAGTGTCGGAGGTATGAAGTCCGAGAATGTGGTCACTCGCTGGTTGATTGTCGCACCTGCATCTGTGGCCCTCGGATTGTTGTTTGCCTGGTGGAACGTGCCCGCCGGGTGGATCCTCGCCGGCATTCTGGCGTCGGGCGCCTCCGCGCTGGCCAGCGGGGTGGAGCTGCCACTGAACAAGTTCGTCAACCGGGTAGGGCGCGGCACGATCGGCATGCTCGCGGGCATCCCCCTGGCGGGCGTGGCACTCGGTGAGCTTGCCGGGTACCTGGCACCCGGTCTGGTCGTGGCGCTGGTCGTGGTGGCCGCCGGCATCATCGGTGGGCTGCTGCTCGCGCGCACGGAATCCGAGATTTCCCGGGAGACGGGCGTGTTGTCGATGCTGGCCGGTGGGTCATCGGTGATGCCCATGCTGGCGAAGGAGCTGGGGGCGGATTTCCGCTACGTCGCGCTGTCTCAGTACCTGCGTCTGCTGGCAGTATCGATGACCCTGCCGCTGGTCACGGCCTTTTTCACTATGCCCGATGCTGCCGGGATCACCCAGCCGGAGGTGAACTGGTGGATGTTCCCTGTGGTGCTGCTCATCGCATTTTTCGGCATGGACCTGGGCAAACTCCTGCGCCTGCCCTCCCCCGGCATCTTCGGCCCGCTGGCCATCACGGTGGTACTGGCGCTGACATTGCCGGCGGAATGGTCGCTGCAGCCGCCGGAATTCTTCCGGGTGTTCGCCTTCCTGGTGGTCGGCTGGATGTGCGGTGGTGCGCTGTCCATGCCCGCGTTGCGACTTTTCGCCCGGCAGCTGCCCGCGACGATCATCTTCATCGTCGGACTGTCCGTGGTGTGCGCGCTGCTGGCCATCCCGATCATGCACTGGGTGGGCATCACCTATTTTGAGGCGTACCTGGCCACCAGCCCTGGCGCGATCGAGACCGCCCTGGCCTTGTCCTCGGAGGGCGGCGCGGGGCCGGCGGTCGTGGCGATCCAGCTCATCCGCCTGCTGGGAGTGCTGCTCATCGCCGGTTGGCTGCCGCAGATCCTGCGCTTCCTGTTGCGGGGGCGCTGATGTGGCGGTGGGCGGTCGTCGCCCCGGCGTCGATAGCCGTGGGCTGGCTGTTCGCCTCCTGGAACGTGCCGGCGGCGTGGATCCTCGCGGCGATCATCGTGTCGGGGGCGATGGCGCTGGGCACGGGCCGGGAGCTGGACGTGAACGTCGGCGTCTACCGTTTTGGCCGCGGTGTCATCGGCATGCTGGCCGGCCTGCCCCTGGTGGGGATTCCGCTGGCGACGCTCGGTGGGCTCCTCGTCCCGGGGCTGTTGGTGTCAGTGGTGACCATCGGCATCGGCGTGGCAGGCGGGCTGCTGCTCGCCCGCCGGGAAGCGGAGATCTCTCGCGAGACCGGCATCCTATCCATGCTGGCCGGCGGGGCGTCGATTCTGCCCGTCCTGGCGAGGGAACTGGGTGCCGATTATCGCTTCGTGGCCCTGGCCCAGTACCTCCGCCTGTTGGCCGTGTCAGTGACGCTGCCGCTGGTCACCGCGCTGTTCCACCAGCCGGGCGGCATGTTCGTCACCGACACCGCCCCCCAACCGTGGTTCATGGTGATAGCCATCGCGCTGATCGCCTACTTCGGCGAGACGCTCGGTCGCCTCGTGCGCCTGCCGGTGCCCAGTGTGCTCGGCCCACTGCTCATCACCGTGGCCCTCGGCCTTTTATTTCCGTGGTCGCTGCTGCCACCCGAGCCCTTCCGCATCGCCGCCTTCCTGGCGATCGGCTGGCTGTGCGGCGGCGCGCTCTCCGTGCCTGCGCTGCGCGTCTTCGCGCGGCAATTGCCGGCGACGGTGACCTTCATCGTCGTGGTCATCGGCGCGTGCGCCGCCACCGCCTTCCCCCTGGCCTGGTGGCTGGACATCACCTACTTCGAGGCTTATCTGGCGACCAGCCCCGGCGCGCTGGAAACCGTCCTCGCGCTGTCCTCGGAAGGTGGGGCCGGGCCCGCCGTGGTGGCGATCCAGCTCATCCGCCTGATCACCCTGCTCATCGTCGCCGGCTACCTGCCCCGCCTGCTCAGGCGTTGATCGCCCGATCCATCATCCACACGAGGATCTCGCCGTCACCGGTCACCTCAAGCTTCTCGACGTCCCGACCCCGCAGCACATCACCCTCCGCGAGGGTGTGCCCGGCGACGTCGATACGCCCGGACAGGACGTAGAGATGAACATAGGCGGAACCGGGAACGGTGAGGGGGGTGGCGTCGATAAGCGCGATGTACAGGGAGGCACCGGAGGTGCCGAGCGGCAACGGCGAACCCGGACCCGCGATCTGCGTCAGGCCCTGCCTACCGGAAAAATCGTGGCTGGCGTGCGAGGGCGGGGTGCCGAGCTCATCGGCGGGCAACCACGACTGCACCACGCGGACCGTGCGGCCGGACGTGTAACCGCCGGCGTTGACCTCCGAATGGCGCACGCCGGAACCGGCGGAGATGTGCTGCGCCATACCGGCGCGGACCTCGGTGATGTGCTCGGAACCGGAGTCGCGGTGGTGGACAGCACCCTCGATGACCCAGGTGACAATCTCCACGTCCTTGTGAAAGTGCATGTCAAAGCCCTCACCGGGCGCCACGGTGTCGTCGTTGTGGACGAGGAGGAGGCCGAAAGCATTGGCCTCCAGATCGAAGTTGCCGGTGGCGGGGAAGGACTGCCGCGAATCGATGGCGGCGTCGCGCCACCGATCGCGCTCCTCACTGCGAACCACTGTTGTTGTCATGTCAGCAAGCTTAGCGGGTGCGGGGAGGCTTGTCACCCCCTACAGTGACCGCCAGGGGGTAAGAACATGGGGACCGTATACCGCGCCGCGCAGCTCAAAGAGCTGGGGATCGGACGGCGGCGTCGAGAAGAATTACTCAAAGAAGGACGCCTGCACCGCGTCGAGCACGGCGTCTACTGCACCGCACCCGCCGAAGGGGACCTGCTACTCGAAGCTGTAGCGCTCACGCGGCCACACCTGGTCTTCGCCGGCGCCACAGCACGACAGATCTACGACGGGAAGACCGTCATCACACCACTGAAAGGGCAGGTGGCCAGGCCACACACCTATCAAGACACCCCACTATTGACAGTCACCCAGGTGCGATCACTCCCTCACCGAAGCGTCAACGGACACCGAGTGGTCACGCCCCTCGCCGCCATCCGAGACCTGCTGGATACCGATGCATCGGCCGTGCGTACCTTCCTCGAAAAGCACTACGCCGGACGAGAAGGCAACACCACCCTGGCCGCGGATCTCCAGCAATTCCCGCGCCTGCCCGCCTCACTGCGCGACATCATCGCATCCGCCTCCATAGCCTCCGACAGCAAATCAGAACAAACACTCGCCCGGGCCCTGAAAATTGCACTCAAGGGCCGCGGCGTCAGCGTCATTCAGAACCACGAGCTCGGCTTCTACCACTGGGACTACGCCATCCCCGAGGCCAAAATCCTCATCGACCTCGACAGCTTTCGCTACCACGCCGCGTTGCCCAGCGGCGAAAACGAAACCACCTTCATCATCGACCGCTGGAAAGCCAACGACGGTGCCCGCCGCGGCTGGCTGGTCCTGCACTACACCGGGGAATGCGTCTACCGGCACGCGAACAAGGTCGTCGAGCAGATCGTGGACACCGTCGTGTGGCGGCTCAACGGCGGGGGGCCGTCCAGTGACATCCTGCCAGCGCGGCTCAGCTTCGAGGACACGTCACTGTTCAGGTGGCACTTCACCCTCCGGGTGGGTGGCACCGAAGGGTGGTGACAGGTCGGCCGTCCATTTGGACCTGACACAAGATCCGGAAAACCCCAGGACAGGGTCAAAACCGGGGTTTAACGTCAGGTCCAAATGGACAGCGGCGCCGGGCCTAGTCGAGCAGATGCTCCCGCAGAATCGACATCGGGATGGAACCCAGGGAGAGCGCCTGCGAGTGGAATTCGCGCACGGTCATGCCCTGGGTGACGGCGTCATCGCGCGTCTGCTGCCAGAGGCGTTGGCCCAACGCATAAGACGGGGCCTGGCCGGGCCAGCCGAGGTAACGGTTGAGCTCGAAACGCAGGTTAGCCTCATCCATCGCGGTGCTCTCGCGGAGGAAGGCCTTGGCGTAGGTGGCGTCCCAGGTCATGGACCCCTCCGGAACCTTCTTACCCAGGTGGACGCCGATATCGAGGACGACGCGGGCGGCGCGGAGACGCTGGGCGTCGAGAAGCCCCATGCGGGTGGCCGGGTCCTCGTGGTAGCCGAGCTCCTCCATGAGCTGCTCCGCGTAGAGGGCCCAGCCTTCGCCGTGGCCGGAGTTCCAGCAGGCGACGCGGCGCCACAGGTTGAGGTTCTGTCGCTCGACGAGGGTTTGGCCAATCTGCAGGTGATGGCCCGGCACACCCTCGTGGAAAACGGTGGTCAGTTCCTGCCAGGTGTGGAACTTCTCCTGCCCTGCGGGAACAGACCACCACATGCGGCCCGGGCGGGAGAAGTCGTCGGACGGCGGGGTGTAGAAGATGCCGCCGGTGCCGGCCGGGTCGATGCGGCACTCGATGGTCTGTACCGGCTCGGGGATGTCGAAGGCCGAGCCGTGGAGGGCGGTGACAGCGTTGTCGGCGGTCTTCTGCATCCACTCCAGCAGTTCAGAGGTGCCGTGGAGGGTGTAGGCGGGCTCATCGTTGAGCTTGCGGTAAGCCTGGCGGACGCTGTCGGTGTCATAGAGCTGCCGGGCAAGTACCTGCTGCTCGGCGTCGATTTCGTGCAGGCGCTCGAGGCCCCAGGTGTAGGCCTCGTCGAGGTCGACGGTGTCGCCGACGAACAGGTGGGAGAAGCGCTGGTAGCGCTCGCGGCCGACGGCGTCCTCCTTCGGCGCGTGGGTGGCCAGCTGCTCGGAGAGCCAGTCGGCCATCTCGGCGAAGGCCTGCTTGGCGGTCTCGACCTCGGCGGAGGCTTTGTCGAGGCCGATGTCGTCGAGAAGCGAGGGCGATTCGACGAGGTCCTGGCACTGGGAGTACAGCTCGTCCACCTGGCGGATCGGCGCCACGTGGCCATGGCCGGCGGCCTCGGCCAGCGACTCGCGGTAACCGGCCAGCGCGGCCGGGACCTTCGACAGGCGGGAGCGGATCGCGTCGATCTGCTCGGGGGTGTCGGTGGGCATGATGAGCAGGGTGTCGCGGATCGTCTGCACCGGGGAGGCGATGTTGTTGAGCAGCGCCAGGTTCTCGCCGTGGTGGTGGAGATCCAGCTCGAGGCAGAGGCGATCGCGCAGGACAGCGGCGGTGACGTGGTCGACCTCGTCGAAGTCATCCTCATCATCGGAGTCGTCGGTGCCGTCGTCGAAGGCGTCGACGTCCGCGATCATCTCGCGGGTGCGGTCGGCGATGGCCTCCCAGTAGTCCGGGGAGAAGTCCTGCAGTTCACCGTCGAAGCCGGGAATGCCCCAGGCGGTGGCGTCGGTGGGAGAAAGAGCTGCCAGGTCATAGACGAATCCCTCGCACGACGCGTCGAGAAGCGAAGGCGAGCGACGGTTATCGGAACTCATGACAGGGCAGTGTACCGCCGCGGGGCCTTTCAGTCCCATTTTCGGCCCGGCGATCTCCATTCAGTGAAGGAGGCGAGCACGGCGGCGGGCGTATCAGCGACGACGAGGCAGTCGACATACTTGGCGCGCAGGAAGCCCTCCTCCACGGCACGCTGCAGCATCTCGATCTGCGGATCCCAGAATCCTTCCGTATTACACAGTGCGACAGGCCCGCGGATGTGACCGAGTTGTTGCATGGTGAGCACCTCGAAAAGCTCCTCCAGGGTGCCGGCACCGCCGGGCAGGGCGATGAAAGCGTCGGCGAGTGCCTCCATGCGGGATTTGCGCTGGGCCATCGTCTCCACGACCTCGAGGCGGGTCAGTCCGGGGTGCGCGAGCTCTCGGTCGACGAGCTGGCGCGGGATGACACCAGTTACGGCCCCCTGCTTATCGACGACCGCGTCCGCCACCACCCCCATCAAGCCGACAGCTCCGCCGCCGTAGACCAGGGTGAGGTTCCGCCGGGCCAGTTCGTGGCCGAGCTCACGGGCGGCCTGGGTGTACTCCGGGCGCGCGCCGTGAGAGGAGCCGCAGTACACCGCCACGGAGGTGATGCGGTCGGAGAGGTTGAGCAGCATCGTGCCGGCGGCTGCCCGGTCGACGAAGCCCTTACGTTCGTAGAGACGGCGGGCGATGTTGCCCTCCTCCACCGACAGGCTCAGCCCCGGCCAGCCGTGGACGCGGGCGTGCTCGGCGAGGCGGTCGATGAGTTGCGATCCCAGCCCGATATTGCGGTAACCCTCGGCCACGTTGAGCATGATCTCGGGGATGTCGGCGTCTATGTACCCCCAGGCCTGGATGAAGGTCGCCTGAATGAGGCCGACGGGGCGGTCGCCGTCGAGGACGATGAAACCGGCATCACCCCGCTCGGGGCGGAAATCGAGGTAGAGGCTGAGCGGGGGGACATCCGGGTCGGCGCCGTGGGTGTTGTCGAAGGCGGCCGCGCGGCGCAGCTCATGGTCGTCGACGGTCATCGGGCGGAAAGTCAGTCCCATGATCCCCGATTCTATCGCCGGTACCGTGGGGTGCATGGGAACCGACCAGTTTGCCGATGCTCTCGCCCTCGCCCGCGACGTCGAGCGGGTGGAGATCTTCACCGGTGCCGGAATGTCCGCGGAATCCGGCCTCGACACGTTCCGCGACGCCCAGACCGGCCTGTGGACGAAGGTCGATCCGGTGGCATTCGCGTCCGTCGACTCGTGGGCGAAGGACCCCGCACCGATGTGGGCCTGGTACTTGTGGCGCGGTACCGTCTGCCGCGCCGCAGAACCCAACGCCGGGCACCGGGCGATCGCCGACTGGGCTCGCCTCGACGGGGTGCACGTCGGCGTCACCACCCAGAACATCGACGACCTGCACGAACGAGGGGGCGCGGAGGACGTCGTGCACCTGCACGGCTCCCTCTTCGCCTACCGGTGCACCATCTGCTCACGCCCCTGGAAAGGGCGGATCGACTACCCGGAGGAACCCGTCGCGCGGCTCACCCCTCCCGAGTGCCCCCTGTGCGGCAACCTCGTGCGGCCCGGCGTGGTCTGGTTCGGCGAGATGCTGCCCCAGGACGAGTGGGGACGCGCCGAGGCCCGTATGGCGGCCGCCGACCTGGTGGTCGTAGTCGGCACATCCGGGGTGGTGCAGCCCGCGGCCGGGCTGCCGCTGGTGGCGAAGCACTTCGGGGCGAAGATCCTGGAGATCTCGCCTGAGCCCACGGAGCTGAGCCGGGTGGCAGACGTGTCCTGGCGGACCACCGCCGCGCAGGGGCTGCCTCAGCTCGTCATGGGGTTGACCTTGGATTAGCGCTCGTCCCAGTGGTCGTCGTGCTTGGCGTGGTGTGCTCCTTTTTGTTTCAGGGCACAACGTGGAGCGTAGACGTCGCCGCCACCGTGACCTCATCGCCGACGCCGAAACGGGCAGGTCCCTGCTCACGGGCCACGAGGTGCTCCCCGGCCGATGCCAGACGCACACGATAGAGGGTGGAGTGGCCGGCGTATTCCACGGCGGTCACCGCGGCCCGCACGCCGATGCCCGGCGCCGGTGACAGGCGCACCTGCTCGGGGCGGACGACCACCTTGCCGACGGTGTCGACGCCGGGGGCACGGGTGGCCTCGACGGTGCCGAGGGCGCAGCTGACCAGGTTCTCCTGGAGGGTGCCGTTGAGCAGGGCGCAGCTGCCGACGAACTCAGCCACCCACGCCGTCGAGGGCAGACTGTAGACCTCGACCGGGGTGCCCACCTGGATGAGGCGGCCCTCCTTGAGTAGGGCGACGCGGTCGGCGACGGAGAGTGCCTCGTCCTGGTCGTGGGTGACCAGTAGGCCGGTGGCGCCGCGGGCAGCGAGCACCGCCCGGACCTCCGTGCGCAGGTGTAGGCGGAGGGAGGCGTCGAGGGCGGAGAACGGTTCGTCGAGAAGCACGAGATCAGGTTCCGGGGCCAGGGCGCGGGCCAGAGCGACGCGCTGCGCCTGCCCACCGGAGAGTTCCGAGGGCATGCGCCGGGCCAGTTCCGGGATGCCGACCAGCTCAAGAAGCTCACTGACCCGCTCCGGCACCGGCGCGCGCCGCAGACGGGGGCGGGAACGGGAGATGCCGAAGGCGACGTTCTCGGCGACGTCGAGATGCGGGAACAGGGACGCCTCCTGGGGCACCAACCCCACACCGCGCCGCTCCGGGGCTACGCTGTGCGGCCCGTCGACGACGCGGCGGCCGGCCAGATCCACGGACCCGGCCGTGGCGGGAAGCAGTCCGGCGAGGACGCGCAACAGCGTCGTCTTGCCGCAGCCGGAGGGGCCGAGGACGGCCAGCAGCTCCCCTTCGGGGACTTCGAGGTCGACGTCGTGAAGCACCGGATTCCGGGTGCGGCCGGGCCCGGGGAAGGCGGCGCACAGGCCGCGGACGGACAGCGCAGGCGGGCGCGGGGCGGACGTCATGTGTCTCCTCCGGGGTGGCGGGCGGGTGGACGTGGTTGGCGGGCGAGCACCAGGGCGGGGATTGTCGCCACGGCGATGAGCATGAGTCCGTACGGTGCGGCCCCGCCGTAGGCCGCGATGTCGGTGAGCTGCCACATTCTGGTGGCCAGCGTATCTGTCCCGGTGGGACGCATCATCAACGTGGCGGGCAGTTCCTTCATGACGGTGAGGGCCACGAGCATCGCACCCGCCGCGATGCCGGGCCACGCCACCCGGCCGGTGATTTCCGTCCATGTCTGCAGGGGCGAGCGGCCGAGAATGCGGGCCGTGTCCTCCAGGCGCACCGGCACCTGGGCCACGGCCGTGCGCACGGAACCCACCGCCTTGGGGACGTAGAGGATGCCGTAGGCGATGACCAGCAGCCCGAGGGTCTGGTACAGGGCGGGGGCCACCTTGAGCGAGAGGTAGACCATCGACAGCCCGAGGACGATGCCGGGCAGTCCGTGCCCGAGGAAGGTCGCCGTCTCCAGGCCAGCCACCAGGCGGGTGCGCTGCCGGGCGGCGAGGATACCCACCGGCAGCGCCAGCAGCGTGGCGACGGCCGCCCCGCCCAACCCCAGCAACACCGTCGTGCGGGCAGCGGCGAGCAAGCGCTCGACCTCCACCTCCCGCTCGGCGACGCTGATCAGCAGGCGCTGGATGAGCACCGCCACCGGCATGCCCACGGAGGCGAGGAACACGCCGCCCAACGCCAGGGTGGCGAGGACCTGGCCGCCGCGGCCCAGGGTGAGCGGCGTGGCGTCGTCGCCGCGGACGCGGAGGGCGGTGACGGGGCGTCGTAAAGCACGCTCCGCGGCAACGACGAGCAGAGCCAGCACCACGAGCAGCAACGAAAGGACCATCGCCAACTCGCGGTTGAAGGTGCCGGAGAAGGCGGTCTGCACCGCCGGGGTGAGCGCCGGGTAGCGCATGATGGCGACGACACCGAACTCCGAGATCGTGTACAACGCCACGAGCAGAGCCCCCGCCCCCGCCGCTGGCGCGACCTGCGGCAGGGTCATCGTGAGGAAGGCACGCACCGGGCCCCGGCCCAGGGTGCGGGCCACATCCTCGATGGAGGTGTCCGCGCGTCGTAGGGCCGCGGCGACCGGGAGGGTGACGTACGGCGTCGACACGAGCACCAGCACAAGCACCGATCCGAGATAGCCGCGCAGCGGGGTGGCGCTCACCCAGGCCAGCCCTGCGACATAGGAGGGCACCGCCAGCGGGAGCGCCGCCGCGACCCACCACCAGCGGCGACCCACCAGATTCGTGCGCACCAGCAAAAACGCCGTGGGCACTCCGATGAGCACGGTACCCACTGTCGTCCCCGCGGTGAGCAGCAGCGTGTTCACCATGAGCTGCAGCGTGCGGGGCCGCTGGAGCGCGCCGGCGATGCGCTCCGGGTTCGCCGCGAAGACCTCGGTGAGCAGAAACACCAGCGGCGTGGCCACCACCGCAACGGTGATCAACGCCAGGGCCAGCAGCGCCGGGTGAACGCCACGCAGAGGCATCCGGCTCAGACGCGCGCGGCGGGGCACCGGCGGTCGGCACTGCTGGAGCTGTTGCGGGGCCCGGGAACGGCCGAGAGGCCGACGCGCGGATGCGCGACGGCCCGGGGGCTGCTGGTTAATCATCAGTCGACGGTGAGACCGGCCTCATCGATGAGGGCGGCGGATTCCTCGACGGTGCCCAGCTGTGCCAGATCGACGTCGGGGGCCTGCATGGAATCGAGCGGCGGGACACCTTCCGGACCGGCGATGCCGGTGACCAGCGGGTACTCGAAGGTCTCCTCAGCGAAGTAGGTCTGGGCCTGCTCGGAGAGGAGGAAATCGACGAAGGCCTGGGCGTCCTCGCGGCCGGCACCCTTGGTGAGGATGCCCACTCCGGTGGCGTTGATGAGGCCGGCGAGGTCGCCGTCCGCACCCCACTTGAGCTGGGCGCGCATGTTCTCAGCGCCCTTCTCGGCAGCGGCGGAGTACCAGTAGTAGTGGTTGATGAGGCCGAGCTGGACCTCACCGTTGTCGACGGCCTCGAGGATGTCGCCGTTCCTCTTGTAGGTCTGCGGCTCGTTGGCGGCGAGCTGCTCCAGCCACTCGCGGGTGGCGTCGTCGCCCTCGGTGACGCGCATGGCGGTGACGAACGCGAGGAAGGAGGCGTTGCCCGGGGCGACGCCGATCTGGCCCTTCCACTTCGGGTCCACCATCTCCTCGACGGTGTCGGGGGCCTCGTCCTCGCTCACGGAGTCCCGGTCGTAGGTGACCACGCGGGCGCGGCCGGTGATGCCGACCCACTCGTTTCCCTCGGAGGAGTAGCCGTCGGCGACCTGGGCGATGGTCTCGGCGGGCAGCTCGGTGAGCATGCCCTGCTCCTGCAGCAGGCCGAGAGCACCGGCCTCCTGGGAGAGGAAGACGTGGGCGGGGGTGGCGTCACCCTCGGTGAGCAGCAGCTGGGCCTGCTCGGCGGTGGAGCCGTAGCGGACCTCGACCTCGATGCCGGTTTCCTCGGTGAAGTCCTCGATGAGCGGGGCGACGAGGTCCTCGCTGCGGCCGGAGTAGATGACGAGGGTGCCCTCGTCCTGCGCCGCGGAGGTGGTCGTGGCGCCGGTGGTGCCGGCGGTGTCAGCTGAGTCGCCGTTGCCGCAGGCGACCAATCCGGCCGCGGCACCGCAGGCTGCGACGGCAACCGCGGCGAAGCGCGTGGTGAAACGCATGTATTCCCCTTGCAAGAGTCGATGAATGTCATAGGTTCGTTGGGCGAACGTAGGTAAGGCTAACCTGCTACCCCGCCTCTTGCCAAGGGCTAGGCTCAGATCCACACCCCCACACCCCTCCCCAGGGCCCCGCGAATCGCAGTCTTTCAGCCGTGAACCACTGCCTTGCCCTGCGGGAACGGTGGCCACGCCGTGAGCTTCCGTGGCATCTTTGCCGACACCCGGCCCCTGCAGGTCCCCGCTTATCGACGCCTGTGGACCGCCAACATCGCCACCACTACCGGCTCCTCGACCTACGTCGAACTGACCGGCCTGTACGGCGGGTCGACCGCGGACAGTTTCGACAAGCCGAAAGTACTGGTGGCAACCACCCTCGGCATGATCGCCACCGCCCTGGCGTTCTGGGGATCAAGCCTCAACATGATACTCCTGCAGTTCAGCGCGATCGTCGGGCCACTCATTGCCGGCGCGGTGGCACTGCGGGCATGGATGGTGGTGCCCATGCTCGTTCTCGGCGGGGCGGCGGACATCTTCTCTGCCGCGCTGCTCACCGCGACCCTGCAGCGGGCCGCGGCCAAACAGCTCGGGGCGAAGCTCCTGGAGACCTCGCCCTCGTCATGGGACTAACTCTGGATTAATGCTCGTCCCAGTGGTCATCGTGCTTGGCGTGGCGGTGGCCGTCGTGGAGGTAGTCGACGTGGTCACCGTGCTCGATTGCCTCGTGGCCGCAACCGGGGCCGTGCTCATGGGGATGGTTGGCGTGGGTGTCGTGATCGTGGGCGTCGGGCGATGGGGTGGACATGGTGTCCTCCTTCTGTGAGAGGGGTCATCTCCAGTGTCCCCCCTCATACTTCATTTGACAAGGAAAGGGGACCAATCCCCGAGGTGCTGCCCAGGAGTGTCACCGCGGCTTAGACTGCAGACATGAAAAGGCTCGCACTCCCCCTCATCGCCGCCCTCGCCCTCACCGCCTGCAGCGGCGGCAGCCAGGACAACGTCACCGTTATGACCACGGTGAACGACGCCGCGGAAGCCCCCGCCGGGGAGTCAGCAGCTCCGGAGGCAACGGCCGGGGAGTCACCCGCACCGGAGACCACAGCAGAGGGCGACGAATGCGCGAACCCCGACGCCACCATCGAGGACTCCGGGCTCTACGACAACGCGCGAACCCTGACAACACAGTGGGGCGAATACACGGCGATCCCTACCGACTGGAGCGACTTCCTCTTCGTATTCCGGCCCGAGGGAGTCAATGACTTTTTCGACCCCTGTCTGCCATTGAGCTGGGCAGTCATAGGCGGGGCTAACGGAGATGAACGCGGTCCAGCGGGAACCGGAGCTTCAGTCGCGGCCGTCGTGGTGTTCTTCCACTACGACCAGTTGATCACCGACCCGGTTCCCTCAGAGATCACGAGCATCGAGGACTCGAGTCGCATCGACGACAACACCGTCCAGGTCCTCCACGGACACGCCGGGCGTACCACCGCTGAGGGGGTCACCGAAGTTTTCGTCGTCGACCACACATGGCGCGACGGCCGCCTCGTGGCCGAAGGCCCCGACGCTGCCCGCTACGAAGCCGTCGCGGCAGAGACCGCCAACCTCAGGCCCTAAGATGTCGCCTTGTGAGCTTTCGTGACATCTTTGCCGATACCCGGCCCCTGCAGGTCCCCGCTTATCGACGCCTGTGGACCGCCAACATCGCCACCACCATCGGCGCGCAGCTCACCGTCGTCGCCGTTCCGGTGCAGATCTACGCTCTCACCGGATCCTCCGCCTACGTCGGACTGACCGGCCTGTTCGGGCTTGTACCGCTGGTGATTTTCGGGCTGTACGGCGGATCGATCGCGGATGGCTTCGACAAGCGGAAAGTACTGGTGGCGACGACCCTCGGCATGATCGCCACCGCCCTGGCGTTTTGGGGTTTAAGTATCGCCGACAACACGAACGTCTGGGCACTGCTGTGGGTGTTCGCACTACAACAGGCGTTTTTCGCCGTCAACCAACCGACCCGCACCGCCGTGTTCCGCTCGATCCTGCCACTGGAGCAACTGCCCGCCGGATCAAGCCTCAACATGATGCTCATGCAGTTCGGAGCGATCGTCGGGCCACTCATTGCCGGCGCGCTCATCCCGCTCATCGGGTTCTCGTGGCTGTACGCGCTCGACGCCGCGCTGCTCATCCCGACGCTCGGCGCCGTCTTCGCCCTCCCCACCCTGCCGCCGAGCGGGCAGGCCCAGAAGGCCGGATTCCGCTCGGTTGTCGACGGCCTGTCCTACCTGTGGACCCAGCCGATCCTGCTGGTCGCGATGCTGCTCGACCTCATCGCCATGACCTTCGGCATGCCCCGCGCCCTCTACCCCGAAATCGCCGCGGAGTCTTTCGGCGAGAGTGGCGATGGGGGCGGTGGCATGATGCTCGCCCTGCTGTACTCGTCGATGGCGGCGGGCGCGGTGCTCGGCGGCCTGCTTTCCGGGTGGGTGTCTCGGGTGGTGCGGCAGGGCCTGGCCGTGATCGTGTGCATCGTGGCCTGGGGTGTGGCCGTCATCATCGCAGGTTTGGCGGTTATGGCCAGCCCTGGGGCGGTAACGCTGTGGGCGTGGATGGTGGTGCTCATGCTCGTGCTCGGCGGGGCGGCGGACATGTTCTCTGCCGCGCTGCGTACCGCGATTCTGCAGCAGTCCGCGGCCGAGCACGTGCAAGGGCGCATCCAGGGCGTGTACATCGTGGTCGTTGTCGGCGGGCCGCGCCTGGCGGATGTCCTACATGGGTGGGCGGCGGCACCACTCGGGGTGGGCTTGGCGACGATGCTCGGTGGCGTGCTGGTGATCGTCGGAACGCTGCTGTGCGCGGTGTTCGTGCCTTCGTTCACTAACTACCTCAAACCTGGCGCCCAGACGGTGGACTCCCAACCCACGACAGACTGATCTGTTCACTAAATTAGACAGAATAGTCTGAAACTATGTACTATGCCGCTATGGCCACCGTTTTCTCCCGGCCGCGGACCCCCGCGGCGAAATGCCTCCACCTGGCCCGGCTGCACCAGATTGTCACCCGGGGCGAACTCGTGGACGCCACCGGGCTGTCGCAGCCGACGATCACCCGCGCCGTCAATGCCCTGATCGGCGCCGGGCTCGTCCATGAGCGCACCGACCTCACCCGGTCCCAGGGGCGTGGCCGCCCGACCATCCCGCTCGAGCTGACCAACCACGGCTCCCTCTACGCGGGTATCGCCGTCGGTACCTCCACCACCTACATCGGACTTTTCGATACCCGCGGGCGCACCATCCGCGACGCCGATGTCCCCACCCCCGTCGCCGAACTCAGCGAAACCGACTTCATCGAGCACGTTATGGCCGGCCTCAACCGCTTGACCGCGGGTCTCGAGCGCCCCTTGGCCGCCGTCGGCGTGACCACCTCCGGCCGCGTCAGCGACGGCGGAATCGTCGACGCCCCTAACCTCGGATGGCACGGTGTCGACGTCGCCGGCCGACTTCGCTACCAGTTCTCCGTGCCGGTGGTGGTCTCCGCGGCGGTACCCGCGATCCTGGGTTCAGAGATCCAGAACTCCGACCTGCCGAGCGGTTCCCACAGCGACACCATGGCACTGTTCGCCGATGACTCCATCGGCGCCGCCGTCGCCGATGACCAGGGCGTTCGCCAGATCGACCTGCCCGCCGGAGCGCGCGACCTCACCACCGCCGCGGTCCTCGGCGACCGGTGGCCAAGCCTGGCGGAGGCCACCGCCGACCCCGCGGCGCGCCCGCTTCTCGACGCCCGCGCCCGCAACCTCGGAGCCCTCACCGGCCAGCTCGTGGCAGAGCACTCCCCCACCACCGTCGTAGTCGCCGGCTCCGCGTTCCTCGATGACCCGGCCGCCCCGAAACTTTTCGCCGCCGCCGTGCGCACCCACGCCCCAGAGATCCAGCTGCGACTGATCCCCACCCACCGGGAAGTGGTCCGCGCCATCGCCCGCGCCGTCGCCCTCGACCCGCTGCTGCGGGAGCCGCTGACCGTGTTGGCCGCCGGGCGCGTGTAGGGGCTTCGTTTAGCCACACTCGAAGGCCTCCAAAACATCATGGCGCGCGAAAGCCCGCCCCAACGAGTAGGTCGATAGCGACACGTTCAGACGCGCCGACAGATCCATGGGCGCAACTCCGTACCGCAGGCCCACGTAAACAATGCGATCCATCCCGGCACTTATCAATGGAGAAACCAACTCCGAGGCGGAGAACAGAGAATCATCACGAGTTTCCCCGCCGTGAACAACCTGGTTCCTTTTCCTATAAAGCCGTAGAAGCTCCCGCTCGATGATTAATTTGGTTCTGAGAAGCACAGCGGGTGGGTCTGCGAGCAGATCTGCCATGCGGGACACCGCAAGCTGGTCGGCGGGGTGCTCAAAAACTGGGAAGGCAGGGCCCATAACGAGCTGTTGATACAACTTCGTTCTCGTCAAGTTATCTTCCGCACCCCGGATATTCTGCGCCAACTCATCTTCGAACTGGTTGGCGTAGGTCCATGCCTGCTGTGTCAACTCGGCCCTGACCAGGCTCACCGCGATGATTAAGGCAAAGCGGCCCGCCGCTACCGATTTATCCTGATCATCTTCGCTGGTCAGAAGGGATTCAACCGCAGTCCACCCCGTCGACAAAGCAAGGTGCGGAGGACTGGTACGAAGGGGGTGAATCAAGGACAACGTACTGCCGATATAGGCAGGAAGCTCTAAGTCCTTGTCTCGGTTCTGGATAGCAAGAGTCTTGACCTCAATATGCCGGTTTCGGTTCTGGGTCGGATAGGACTGCGCCTTTTCTGCTGACCACATCTGATCACAGATCTTGAGTTCCTGGCGGCACCCAAGATCGAATTGACACTGCAGGTCAAAGATCTGGGACCGAGCCCGCTCGAGCGCGCCATTGATTTCGAAGGCCTCTACTTCCAGGACGAAAGAGCCTTGGTGTCGAATTCGTTCGGCCTCAGGGGCGTTTTCCTTCTTCCACGCCAGCGTCTGACTGGCAGTCAGCCATTTCTGACCGCTCTGCCGACGAAACTTTGGCATATTTGCCACAGGGACGCAGAAGGTGAACGACGACTTTTTCGCGATTCGCTTGCCAGCTTCCGAGACGAACTCAATCAGAACCGACCTCTTATTGCCTTCATCAGCGGACCTCAACCACGAGTGGATGCTCTGCTTGTTGTAGCCAACGTCCACGAGATGCGAAGTTAGGCGGCGCGCACACCCTTCAGGTTCGAAATCCTCGCACCCCTCGATATGCGCCTGCCATGACGCGAGGTATTCTCGATCAGCCTGCTCCAGAAGCTTCTGTAGCATCAGCCACGCATGGCTCGACCGCGATGAACTGTTCCCAATTTCCGAGAGGCAAGCTTGCACGTCTGAGTTGATGCTTTTCACCCCGGGATCGTTGCGGAAAGCGTCTCTCAGGTGTTTCGCGAGTTCACCCTTCGACTTCACCGAGGTCGAAGGATCGACTACTTGCCCCAGAAACTCACGTCCTAGCTGTAGAGTTCCCGTTCTCCAGAGTCGACGGTTCCACTTCGCTTCACTGGATGAAAGTTCCAGGATCCTCGAGACTGTCTGTGCGGCAAGCTTCCCCTCCAGCTCCATGTGAGCTATCATAGCGGCGTAACTGGATCGGATCGCGTCCATCCGGTGGGCTGCCACCGATCCAGTCCCTCCTCAAGGCGGGCCGTCGAGTTTGAGCTCCGGCCCGCCTCCCCCTTTCCAGGCCACCCCTTATACTCTGAAGCCATGGTTTCCCGGATGCGTACCCGCCACTTCGCCCAGGCCAAGGCCGAGGGGCGCAAGATCTCCTGCCTCACCGCCTACGATGCCCCGACCGCGGCCATCTTCGACGAGGCCGGCATCGACCTGCTCCTCGTCGGCGATTCCGCCGCGAACGTCATCCTCGGCCAGGACTCGACCCTGTCGATCACCGTGGAGGAGATGATGAGCATGGCCACCGCCGTCGCCCGCGCCACCTCCCGCGCCTTCGT
The DNA here is from genome assembly GCF_030538285.1 of Corynebacterium sp. Taxonomy (GTDB): domain Bacteria; phylum Actinomycetota; class Actinomycetes; order Mycobacteriales; family Mycobacteriaceae; genus Corynebacterium. The sequence continues at coordinate 194 of NZ_JAUNUG010000001.1, read as the reverse complement.
GGTCACCGATCTACCCTTCGGCTCCTACGAGGTCTCCCCCGCCCAGGCCCTGGAGACCGCCGTGCGTTTCATGAAGTCCACCGGCGTCGCCGCCGTCAAGATCGAGGGTGGGGTGGAGATCGCCCCGACGATCCGCACCCTCGTCGACGCCGGCATCCCCGTCATGGCCCACATCGGCTACACCCCGCAGTCCG
>NZ_JAUNUG010000024.1 GCF_030538285.1 Corynebacterium sp. | reverse complement strand
GCGGCGACAACTTCTCCGCCACCCTGTTCTCCGGCGCGAAGTACACCTACGACTCTCCGGAAAAGTGGCAGGACCTCGTCGACATGTTCGCCGCGGCCCGCCCCGTCATCGCCGAGAACCTCGGCGGCGACAACATTCCGCTGATCTGGACCGCAGACTTCATGCTGGATAACGACGAGGACGGCAACGACACCTACGTCCTCGGCGAGATCAATTGCTCCTGCGTCGGCTTCACCTCCGAGCTGGACATGGGCATCCAGGAGCTGGTGGCCAAGGAGGCCATCGGCCGCGTCGAGGCCAAGCACAACGCCTAAACGCTCATCCGCTTCCGACGGCGCCGACCCCTGTTGTAGGGGTCGGCGCTGTTGCTAGTTGTGCAGTGGGCGGCGCGTGCGAGCCATGTGCTCAGCCCGCGCGGCCATCTCCGGCTGGACGATGAGCCCGGCGGCGGCCCGGCTTTCCTTCTCGCCGGTTTCGCTTATCGACGTCGCGTTCGACAACACCCCAGCCAAGGCCCGGGCGATCCGTGCGTCGACCGCGGTGCCCGCGGACTCATCCCACAGTGCGAGTAACTCCTCCGGGGCGGTGGCCTGGGGGCGGGGATCCGGCGCCGGAGTGTAGGAGTCCTGCAACTGGCGGGCCAGTTCCACGGCCTGGGCGAGGACGTGGTCAGGGCTGAGGATGATCTGGTCGGTGTCCCGCAGGAGCCCACAGGCCTGGGCCTCGAGCACCGGGATGGGGGAGGCGTCCATGATGAGGCGGAAGGCGGCGCCCGGGTCCGGCAGGCGAGACAGGGCACGCACGCAACCGCCCCAGGCGGGGATGAGACCGACGTGGCGTTCCGGGAAACCGACCTTCGCTTCCGCATGGGCGAGCGCCGCGTCACAATGCAGCAGCAATTCCGCCCCACCACCCAGCGCCACACCCCGCAGGGCTGCGACCACCGGGAACGGGGCCTGCGCCAGTGCCTCCAATGTGGTGCGCCCCTCGGAGAACTCCATATAGGCACGCTGCTCATCCCCGCTGGCGGCCAGTTGCGCCATGGTGGGTAGGTCCGCGCCAGCGGAGAATGCGCGGTGTTCGTCGTTGCCGATGACTAACGAGCCGATCCCTAACTCCGGGCCCTGCTCCGCGACCGCCTGGAGAAGCTCGAGGGCATCGGCGGTGATCGAGTTCATCGGGGTGGACAGGGAAAGAAGAGCCACGCGGTCGTCGAGAAGCGAGACCACACCAGCATCATTGCCGAGGATGCCCGTGCCCGCCCCGTGCAGCTGGGCGGCCGTGACCACGCCCGCGCGGGCCGGGGTATCGATGACCTCCCCGGTGGTGGTCAGAGTGCGACCCGGCGCCGGATAAAACCCGCCGGCTTGCAGGGCGGCGTGAAGGAGCGGTGGGGTGGCGTCGATAAGCGAAACCAGCAGCTCCAATCCGATGGAGTCCGCCAGGGCGAAGGGGCCGCGTTTCCAGCCGTAACCCAGCTCCATGGCGGTATCGATATCCGCCACGGTATCAGCGATTTCCGGGGCGATATCCAGGCAATATCGCAGGGTCTCCAGGAACGTGTCACGGGCGAAACGCCCCGCCGGGCTGTCAGTGGTGATCACCTCACGGGCCGTTTCGGCAGCGAGTGCCGCATCGTCCGGCAACCGCTTCGGGTGGTAGCTGAACTCTTCGGCGAGTACCTCCTCCCGGCCCCGGTAGAAACCGGATTCCGCGGTACGACCCGTCCATCCACGCTCAAGCAGGCCGGTGAAGACGGGATGATCGTCGATACGAAAGCGGTGGTAGGCATCGGATGTGGGCAGCTCGGCCGTCAACGAGCCCCAGATCCCGGGGACCAGCTGCAGGCCGATGTAGTCGAAGAGCCCGAAGATCCCGGTGCGCGGCACCCCGAAAGGTCGACCAAACACCGCGTCCGCCAACTCCGGGACAATGCCCCGATCCAGGGCCAGGCGTGCGCCGGCAGCCATCCACAGATTGCCCACCCGGTTGGCAATGAAACCCGGCGTATCCCGGCACCGCAGTGCCACCTTGCCCAGCTGCTGCTCCACGGCCTGGGTGAGGGCATCGATAGTGGTGGCCGACGTGTGCGGGCCTGCCACCACCTCCACCAGACGCATCACGCGCGGCGGATTGAAGAAATGGATGATCGCGAAATGCCGCTGGAAATCGGTATCAAAGGGCGCGACCAGATCCGCGAGCGGAATGGTGGAGGTGTTGGAGGAGACGAGGGTGGTGGGGGAGCGGTGGGCGTTGATCAGCGCGAATGTGTCGTGCTTGACCTGCAGATCCTCAAACACTGCCTCAACAATCCAGTCGACCTCACCCAGCCGGGCAGCATCATCGTCGATGTTTCCGGGGGTGACCCGCGCGGAGAACTCCGGCCGCAGGAACCCCTTGCGTTCCACCTGTAGATCGATACCACGACGCGCCAGGGCGCTGTTATCCTCACCCTCCGGGGACGGGCGGTCCAGCAGAAGGACCTCAATGCCCGCGTTGGCCAGGAGCGCGGCAATTCCAGAACCCATCGAGCCGGCCCCGATGACCGCAGCCCGGGAGATGTGGGTAATCATGCGTCCTGCCTACTTCCTCTTCCGGGTGAATGCGGAAATGCCGGTGATCTCGCGGCCGATGATAAGCGCCTGCATCGAGTCGGTGCCCTCGTACGTTGACACAACCTCCATGTCCGTCATGTGGCGGGCAACGTGATACTCCAGCAGCAGACCATTGCCACCCATCATGTCGCGGGCCTCCCGGCACGCCGCCAGCGCCTTGCGGGAGGTGACCATTTTCACCATGCCCGCCATCGGGCCGGTGAACTCATCACGTTCCTGCAGCTGCGCCATCCGCGTGCACAGCAGCTGCATCTGGGTGACATCGGAGAGCATCGTCGCCAACTTCTCCTGCACCAGCTGGTAACTGGCGATCGGGGCGCCGAACTGCTCGCGCTCCAGGGCGTACTGCGCAGCCAGCTCGAACGCGGCCATACCGTGGCCCACCGCCTCCCAGGAAGCACCGCCACGCGTCGCCTTGAGAACGCGGTTAACCCCCTCGAAAGACTCGCAATTCTCCAGACGATTTTCCGCCGGTACCTGCAAGTTCTCGATGACAATGTCACCCTGCAGGATCGCGCGCTTACCCGTCTTACCGGTGATCACCTCCGGACGGTAACCCTCCGGGTACTCACCGTCTTCCTGCTTCTCGACGACAAACGCCTTCACCTGGCCGTCTTCCTCATCGCGGGCGTAGACCACGATGACATCACCGGCGTGCCCATTACCGATCCAGCGCTTATGGCCATTAAGAACCCAATGATCACCATCGCGGCGGGCCGAGGTCTCCAACGACACAGAATCCGACCCGTGATTCGGCTCAGTGAGAGCGAAAGCTCCCGTCTTCTTCAGCTGTGCCATATCCGGCAACCACCGCTGCCGCTGCTCCTCCGAACCGAGCATGTAGATCGAGCCCATGCACAGGTTTGAGTGGACACCCAGGAAAGTATTGATCGAACCATCGATACGACTCATCTCACGAGCCACCAGGCCCGCCTGATGACGCGAAAGCCCCGGGCAGCCATACCCCTCGATGAAGGTGCCGATAATACCCAGCTCCGCCAGCGGCTGAAGGATCTCAGCAGGGAACTCGGCGCGCTCCCAGTATTCGTTGATGATCGGCAGGACATGCTTCTTGCCGAACTCGCGCACCTTGTCACGCAGCGCGCGGTCCTCATCGGTGAGGTCGGAGTCCAGGAGCAGGAAGTCGGGGAGGTCAATGAGAGTGGACATGATGGGGGATTCCTTATCTATGGGGTGGGGTTGGAGATCAGACGGAGGCTGGCGCGTAGTAGTCGGAAAGCTGGGTGCGCAGCAGGTCTGGAATGGCCGCGGGTTTTCGAGTGTCGCGGTCCAGGACGACGATCACTGCTTCTGCAGTGACACACACCGTGTCGTTCTGGATGAGCTCGTGCTGAATAGTGAAGGACGTGCCGCCGATCCGGGAGACCCAGATATTTGCGGACAATGGTTGAGCGTGAGCTAGCTCGGCATCGAAAACGACGTTGATAGCGCGCACCACACGCGGATTGTTCTTGCCTGGAGCGCTACCAGACCAGTGCATGCTGGCCCGGACACGCGCTTCCTCCAGCAAAGTGACGGCGTTGGCGTTATTGACGTGCCCGTTGACGTCCTGATCGGACCACCGGACATCCAGATTCGTGGTGAAGCAGTTGAGGGGAGCTGTAGACACGCGGATCTATCCTTTCGAGTGGGCTAGAGGGCGGGCGAGGTCATGCAGGGCAGGCGTGGACTGCAGCCATGCGATGATCGAGTTACGGTCAGCGCCGAGTGCGGGTGGTGCTTTTGGGTACTCAATTTCGCTGCGGCTGAACGCCATGGGGTTCTTAATTAAAGGCACCGCTGACTCGCCTTCCCCGGCCTCAACGACCGGGGTGAGCCCAAGCCTTTCTGCATAGCGGATGCCTTCCCCCACACTGAGGATGGGAGCGCAGGGGACAGCAGCTTCCTGCAGGCGCTGAAACCAACCATCAGCGGTGTCCGCCTGTAGAGCCTTTTCTAGAATTGGTCGGAGAACGCCGCGGTGTGCATTCCGTACCTCCATCGTCGTGAAACGAGGGTCATTGGCCGCGGCTGGCACTCCGAGGCACTCAACCAGACGTGAAAACTGTGCGTCGTTGCCGCAGCAGATGACGATGTCACCGTCTGCAGCGGCGAAAGGGCCGTAGGGGTAGAGGCTGGGGTGGTCATTACCCAACCTCATAGGTTCGTTCCCGCAGGCGGCGTAGCCAGTCGTTTGGTTGACTAGGCCAGAGAGCGCCGACGAGAAAAGATCGAGAGCAACATGCTGGCCGAGTCCAGAACAGTTTCGTTCTTGGAGGGCTGCCAGGATCGCGATTGTGGTGTGGAGACCAGTCACAACGTCGAAAATGGCGACACCGGAACGCTGCGGAGGCCCATCAGGGTGTCCGGTCGTATGCATCATGCCGGACATGGCCTGAACTAGCAGATCATAACCGGGCATGCTCGCGCCGGGACCGGTGCCGAAGCCTGTGATAGAGGCGTGGATCAGCTGCGGCCAGCGTAGTGCTACTGATTCCGCGTCCAGGCCAAAACGGGCGAGTCCACCCGGTTTGAAGTTTTCAACGAAAACGTCGGCGCGATCGATGATGGCGTAAGCGAGCTCGAGATCTGAGGGGTCTGTCAGATCGAGTGTGATCGAATCCTTATTGCGATTGACTGAGAGGAAGTAGGTCCCCACCCCATTCCGCGCCGGAGGAACCCACGAGCGGGTGTCATCGCCTTGTGGTGACTCCACCTTGATCACTGTCGCACCCAGATCGGCGAGGAGCATCGTGCAGTACGGGCCGGCCAGAACCCGAGAAAAATCTGCGACCACGAGCCCATCGAGTGGTCCGCAGGCGCGGTCCGAGCGGGGGTGCTCAAGCGTCATGGAAGCAACCTCTCTTCTGGTGAAAATAGTGACTTCCCTCATAGAAGCATGTAGATTTCTAACCGTCCAATACTTAATGAGGGGTCGATTAATGACTCTGGAGTAATAGTGTTTCCGCAGCTCAGGACAGGAAAGGAGAGCACATGGAGGTTGGTCAGGCACGCGCTTTTCTCATTCTTGCGGAAGAGCTGCATTTCGGTAGGGCGGCGGAGAGGCTCCGCATCGCACAGCCGCCGTTGAGCCGCATGATTAAACAGCTTGAAAGGCAAATGGGCGCTGAGCTTTTCGAACGCAGTACGCGACACGTCGACCTGACCGCGGCAGGCAGGGCGTTACTGGAACCTGCGCGCCAATTGGTGAGCGCCTCAGAGGAAGCTCAACGCATCGTGGAGGAAACTGTCAGTGGGGAAAGGGGACAGATCCGCCTTGGATTCGCTGGTGCGTCGGTACACCGCTCAGTAGGCGAAATTGCACGGCAAATTCGGCGGAGAAGCCCGGGGATCCGCCTGGAACTGTTGTCATCGCAGTTCTCTCACGTCGGTTTGGAAAAGGTCCTCGACGGGTCTTTGGATTTGGCGATCGGGAGATGGGACTTTCTCCCGGCAGAGGTCAATTCGCTAGTCGTCGGGCACGAGAAGGCCATGATCGCCGTGTCACAGTCTCATCCATTGGCCAACCGAACTTCGGTGTCGATGAAGGAGTTGGCTGAAGAGCGGTGGGTGACCCTCCCCGGTGGTTTTGGCGCGGCTCTGCAGAATCGCCTTAATTCGCTGGCCATGTTCGCTGGCTTTGTGCCCCGTGTCGCACAGCAGGCACCCGATTCGTGGACCTTGGTTGTGTTGGTTGGTGCGGAGATGGGTGTTGCTCTGACTCTTGATTCCATCCGGGATAATGTGCGGCCCGATAACGTGGTCTTCCTTGAGCTGGCGGATTCAGAGGACCACCTCGATGTTCAAATGATCTGGCACCGAACAAACACAAATCCGGCACTGCAGCTAGCAATAGATGCAGCCCGGAATGTGTTCTCGGAGTAGTTTCACTTCAGCGCAGTGCGGAACTGAGCCTCGGTCCCTTCCCTGATCTCGTCCTCGGTGACACCGGGGGCGATCTCGATAAGCACCAGCCCGTCATCAGTGACGTCAAAAACGCCAAGGTTGGTGATAATCCGGCTGACCACCTGCCGGCCCGTCAGAGGGTACGTGCAGGAACTGAGAATACGGGGCTTGCCCTCCGGGTCGAGGTGTTCCATGAGAACGATGACCTTTTTGGCTCCCTCCACGAGATCCATGGCGCCGCCCATTCCGCGCATTTTACGACCGGGAATACCCCAGTTGGCGATGTCGCCGTCAGCGCTGACTTGCAGGGACCCCAGGATGGCTTTGTCGATATGGCCACCCCGGATCATGGCGAAGCTATCGGAAGATCCAAACGTGGACCCGCCCCGGAGAATAGTGACTGACTCTTTTCCTGCGTTAATGACATCAGGATCGAGTTCGTAATAAGTGGGTGCCGGGCCCATCTTCAGGATGCCGTTTTCACTCTGCAATGTCACGGTTGTCCCCTCCGGCACGAGGTCAGCCACTCGGGTCGGCAGCCCGATTCCGAGGTTGACATATTCACCGTCGTTAAGCTCCAGGGCCGCTCTTGCGGCCATTTCATCACGGCTCCAACCAGCAATGTTGTGCGAGTGAACGGGCTCGGGTTCTTCCTTCTTCTCCTCTGGGGACGGAGGAAGGGTACCGAAGGGTTTGAAGATCCGCTGCTCATGGGTTAGCGGGAAAACTTTGTCGACGTAGATCCCGGGTACATGAATCTCATCGGGGTCCAGGGTTCCAACTGGGACGATGTGCTCAGCTTCCACAACTGTGATCGCCCCGCACATCGCGGCGTCAGGATTGAAGTTTCGTGCTGACGTCCGGAACACCAGGTTGCCTTCCGCATCAGCCTTGTAGGCGTGGATGAGAGAGAAATCCGTGACGATTGACTCTTCTAGGACGTATTCCCTGCTCTCGCCATTGCGGGTGAAGGTGCGGGTTTCTTTGGGCTCCGATACCGAGATGACGTTCTTGTTTTCGTCGTACTTGATCGGCATGCCACCGTGTGCCACCAAAGAACCTGCGCCGGTGGGGGTATAAAAGGCGGGAATTCCTGCTCCTCCCGCACGCATTCTCTCAGAGAGGCTGCCCTGGGGGATGAGTTCCAATTCGATCTCACCGGACAGATATTGTGCCTCGAAGCTCTTGTTATAGCCGATGTGGGAACCGGCGAAACGTCGAATGCGATGGCTGTCGACCAGTTTGGCCAGGCCAAAGTGTTGCCCGTCATTGGTGGTTCCACCCGGGTTGTTCGAGTACACACTGAGATCAGTGACTCCGATGTCCACGACGGCGTCGATCAATGCATAGGGGACACCCGCAGGTCCGAAACCACCGACGGCGATGACCATTCCATCTTTGAGACCAGCGATCGCTTCCATAGCTGAGCCGACAATTTTGTTGACCATCTTCTCCGGGCCTTTCTAGACGGTTTCGATTGCCAGGGCCATTCCCTGACCGTATCCGACGCACATGGTCGCAATGCCACGCTTTCCACCCGACTTCTCAAGACGGTTGAGCAGAGTGATGGTGATTCGTGCGCCACTGGAACCTAGGGGGTGTCCGAGGGCGATCGCACCGCCCCAAGCGTTGACCTTCTCTGGATCGAGGTCGAGTTCGCGCATGCAAGCCAGGGATTGCGTAGCGAAAGCCTCGTTCAACTCGATCGCATCGACCTCATCGAGGGTCCAACCGGTTCGCTCGAGGAGCTTGCGGGTCGCAGGGACAGGGCCCATGCCCATGATTTCGGGGGCGAGTCCGACCACAGCTGCGCCGGCGACACGGGCCCGCGCTTGCAGACCGTACTTTTCGACGGCCTTTTCACTGGCGACGACAACGGCCGAAGCGCCGTCATTGAGTGAGGAAGAATTTCCTGCAGTGACCACCGATCCGCCCTGGACTACTGGGCGCAGCTTGGCCAGTTGCTCGGTCGTGACGCCGGCACGCGGCCCTTCGTCCGAATCGACAACCGTCACCGCCCCCTTCCTTCCCTTCACCTCGACTGGGGTGATTTCAGAGGTGAAATGACCGGCCTCGATGGCAGCGTGGGCGCGTGCCTGGGATTCCACTGCGAAGGCATCCGCGTCCTCCCTGGACACGTCTTTGACCTCGGCTACTTCCTCAGCTGTTTCCAACATCGAGTAGTTGACTGTCTCGGGGAAAGCAGGATTGACGAATCGAGGACCAATGGCGGTGTCGTGAATGGCCGCCGGCTTGGCGAAAGCAGTTTCGGGCTTGGGGATGACCCACGGGGCACGGGACATAGATTCAACTCCACCGGCGACGATGATGTCGGCCTGGCCGGAAGTGACGAGCGCGGTAGCCATTGCGATAGAGGTCATTCCGGAGGCGCACAGGCGGTTGACGGTCACACCAGGGATCGTGTCCGGGTAGCCCGCGCGCAGCCAAGCTAGACGAGCGACGTTGCGGCTGTCCTCTCCTGCCCCAATAGCGTTGCCGATAATGACATCGTCGACGACTGACGGGTCAATACCGGAATCTTCGACAACAGCCTGAATTGTGTGGGCGATAAGATCATCGGCACGAACCGAGGAGAGTGATCCGCCGTAGCGTCCGACCGGGGTGCGGAGTGCGGAGACGATGAATGCTTCAGACATCGATAAGCCTTTCTGCGATTGTAGGTTGTGTCTATTTGCGGGAACGAGTGAAAGCGGAAATGCCGGTGATGTCCCGGCCGACGATCAAGGCCTGCATGGAGTCGGTGCCTTCGTAGGTGTAGGACACCTCCATGTCGGTCATGTGGCGAGCAACGTGATTATCGAGGAGTAGTCCGTTCCCACCCATCATGTCGCGGGCCTCCCTGCACACGGACAAACCGTTGCGTGCCGTGACCATCTTCGTGAGTGAGGCCATGGGAGTGCTGAATTCGCCTCTTTCCTGGAGCTCAGCCATTCGCACACACAGCAACTGATTCTCAACGACATCTGCGAGCATGTTCGCCAGCTTTGACTGGACAAGCTGGTAGCTAGCGATGGAAGCACCGAACTGTTCGCGTCCGAGCGCGTATCGGGCGGCCAGTTCGAACCCCGCCATGGCGTGACCGGTGGACTCCCACGACACGCCGCCACGGGTAGCTGCCAGCACCCGATTCACATCCTTGAAGGAGTCACAGTTGGCAAGACGGTTCTCCTCCGGAATGCGCAGGTTCTCGATGACGATGTCTGCCTGGAGGATCGCGCGCTTACCGACCTTTCCGGTAATGGGCTGGGGACGGTACCCATCCGGGTAGTCTCCGTCTTCCTGCTTTTCGACGACGAAAGCCTTGACGTGGCCGTCAGCTTCGTCACGCGCGTACACGACAATGACGTCACCGGCATGACCATTTCCGATCCACCGCTTATGCCCGTTGAGGATCCAGGATTCTCCTTCGCGTCGGGCGGAGGTCTCCAGTGATACTGAGTCGGACCCATGCGTGGGTTCGCTGAGCGCGAAAGCGCCCGTCTTTTTCATTTTGGCCATATCCGGTAGCCAGCGCTGTTTCTGCTCCTCCGATCCTAGGATATTGATGGAGCCCATCCCGAGCCCGGAATGGACACCGAAGAAGGTAGCCACAGAACCGTCAATTCGACCCAGTTCACGGGTCAGGAGCCCGTTTTCCAGACGCCCGAGACCAGGACAGCCATAACCCTGGATCATTCCGCCGGCCAAGCCGAGATCAGCCAGTGCATCGAGGATTTCGTAGGGGAACTCGGCGCGCTCCCAATAGTTGTTGATGATCGGCAGGACATGCTCTTGGCCGAATGCACGCACTTTGTCCCGGAGGGCGCGCTGCTCGTCGCTGAAATCAGCGTCGAGAAGCAGGTAGTCGGGATGCTCGGTGACGTCGGAAAGCTGCGGGGAAGTGCTCATGGTTGTCTCCGTGGAATCGGGAATGAAAGTTGTGTGACGGTGGGGTGTGGGGAGGGCTTAATCGCTGTAGTCGTACCAACCACGACCGGTCTTGCGTCCGTACCGGCCCTCGTCGTAGAGCTTCTTCAGCTCAGGGTTTGGCAGAGATTCCGGATCTCCGGTCTGTTCGTATTCGGCCATGCGGATGAGGTAGGCAACATCGATACCGACCAGGTCCATGAGTTCGAAGGGGCCCATGGGGTGGCCGAGAGCGGTCTTGGCGGCGACATCGATGTCCTCGAAGGATGCGACACCGTCGCTGTAGAGCTGGAGTGCTTCCTTTCGAATGGCAGCCAGCAGGCGGTTGGCGACGAATCCCGGGATTTCCTTGTGCAGTCGAACCACGTTTTTACCCATTGCCTCGGCGAGTGCAGCTGTGGTCTCGATCGTTTCTTCCGAGGTTCCGGGGTGGCTGACCACCTCGACGGCCTTCATGACCAACACCGGGTTGAAGAAATGCATATTGCAAACTTTCTCCGGACGGGAGGTAGCGTCGGCGATCTTGGAGGAGACGATGTTGGAGGAATTGGTGGCCAGGATGGCATGGGCGGGGGCCTTTTCATCAAGGGCTGCGAAGAGTTCCCGCTTGATAGTCAGATCCTCGATTGCGGCTTCGATGATAAAATCCGTGCCGGCCACCACTGCATCACGGTCGGTAGAGAAGCTAAGACGCTCGAATGCGGCTTCAACATCGGCTTGGGAACGCCGGCCCTTCTGCACATCCCGATCCATGCGAGATTTCAGCTGGCCTTCCGCCCGGTCGAGGGCGTCGTCGGCGATGTCAACGATCGTGGTGGAAAAACCGGCCAGAGCTGCGACCATCCCGATCTGGGATCCCATGGTGCCGGAACCGATGACGGTGATGTGGTTGATGGAGGAGAGGGAGGACATGAGTACCTTTCGAAACTAAAGGGGATGGGTGCTTAATTAGCGGTCGTGTCGGGCGGAGTGAAAATCCGGATGACGTTTTTCAATGAACGCAGCAGTGCCTTCCCGTTTTTCCTCGGAGGCAAACAACACGGACTGGGCCAGACGTTCCAACAGGATTCCGGTTTCGTGATCGACTCGGCTGCCACGCACCAGAAGCTGACGGATCAGGGAAACTGCCAAAGGACCTTTGCGACGGATTCGTTGAGCTACTTTGTGGGCTTCCGTCAAAAGCTCTTCAGGGTCAACCAGGTAAGTGATCAGACCGCAGTTGCGAGCTTCTGCAGCGTCAATTCTTCGCCCAGTGATAATCATGTCTGCGGCCAATCCGCGGCCGACGATTCCGGGAAGGCGCTGAGTGGCACCGGCGGACGGAAGGATGCCCAGGCCCGACTCGGGAAGTGCGAACTGAGCGTTGGTCGAACCGACGCGAATGTCGCAAGCCAACGCCAGTTCGTTGCCCCCGCCGAAAGCGTATCCGTTGACGGCCGCGATGAGTGGCCGGGAAAAAGACTGGAGACGGTCGTAAGTCCGCTGCATGTAGGCTTCGAGCCCATCCAGGGGGCCACGCTGAGACAGTTCCTTGATATCAGCCCCGGCCACGAAGGCTTTGTCGCCTGCACCGGTGATGATGACAACGTCAACGGAAGAGTCAGCGTCAATATCGTCCAGGTGCTCATTGAGACGGTCGATGACGGGCCGGCTCATGGCATTCATGGCTTCGGGGCGGTTGATGGTCAGTTCAGCGACGCCATCGGTGTCATTTCGGAGGATCAGATCGTTCGACATGGGTGTGTCCTTTCTTTGAAGTGCTTAGACGTGCTGTGCGGCTGTGTCAGGAGCATCAGTGGTGGACTCTTCCCGAGAGGGGTGATGAGTTTTACGCGAGTTGCGGAGCCTCTCAAAGGCCATGACCGCGACGACGATGCCGATACCGGTGAATGTGATGGAGTACTGCGGCAGGAAAACCATGAACCCGCCCACGGCCAGGAGCACTCGTGAGATAATTCCTGCCTTCACCTCGACAAACTGAATCCAGCCGGAGAAGGAGGCCGCTAGTGCAAAGACTGCGATGACCGAGAGGCCACCAGCCAGCAGAACCTCAGGGAGTGATGATTGAGCAACTAGTGCCGGGTTGAGGGCGAAACCGAAGGGAACGATGTATTTGACCGCTCCCAATCGCATGGCTTCGACCGAGGTGCCCATGGGTGAGTCTTTGGAAATTCCAGCCGCAGCGAAAGCAGCTAGCCCGACGGGAGGAGTGATATAGGAAACGGAGGCCCAGTAGATGATGAACAGGTGCGCCGCGAAAACATTGACGTCCAGGGCAATGAGCGCGGGGACCATGACGATGGCCAGGAAGACGTAGGCTGCGGAGATTGTCAGGCCCATACCCAGGACGAAACAGGCAATCGCACCGGTGATGAGGATGAGAATGACATTCTCGCCGACTGCAGCGATGAGGTCTCGGGAGATTGAAAGGGCGACACCAGTGGCGGTCAGGCCGCCCAGGATCAGGCCAACTCCAGCAATGGTGGCGAAGAGTTTGCCGAGGGAGATTCCCAGGTCGACCAGAACGTCGTAAATCTCGCGGATACCGAACTTGTGCTTCGGGGTGATGATTCCGATGATCAGTAGGGCAAGGACAACCCAGAAAGGAACCTGGGCTTCCGATGGCGTCGTGAGGAGAAGAACCGTGAGGAGTGCGAAGGCGAAAATGTATGGCCAACCGCTGATCAGGGTTCTGAGAAAACGGGGCAGTTCGGAGCGCGGGGTTCCGGCAAGTCCCTTCAGAGCGGCATAACCATCGATCTGCATGAAAATGCCGAAGAAGTAGAGGAATGCAGGGATGGTCGCCGCGATGATGATCTGCGTGTACGGAACGCCGGCGAAGGACACCATCAGGAAAGCTGCGGCGCCCATGATCGGAGGGGTAATGGAACCACCGGAGGAAGCAGTTGCTTCGACGGCACCGGCGGTTCGCGCCGAGAATCCATTCTTGATCATGGCCGGAATGGTCATGGGGCCCGTAGTCAGTACATTGGAGACAGCGGAACCGGACATCATGCCCATGGATGCGGAGCTGGCGACCGAGACCTTGGCTGTGCCACCGCGGTAGCGGCCGAAAATCGACATGGCGAGATCGTTGAAGAAGGCGGCGCCACCGGTGTGCTGGAGCACGACACCGAATGCCAGGAATCCAACGAGAATGGTGCCGGCTGTCTGCAGGGGCAAGCCGAGAATCGACTCAGAACCCATCGCGTGCTGCTGGGCCAGAGTGTTCATGTCGTAGCTGATTCCCTGCAGGACCCCGATGGGGATCTCACCGGCAAACAGGGGATAGATAGAAACGAGGAATGCGAGACCGGCGACGATAATGCCGGCGGCGCGGCGCAGCGCCTCCAGGACAAGCGCCCAGTAGACGTAGCTCATCACCGTGGCGTAGGTCGGAGCAACCATTGACCAACCGAACAGTGTGATGTCCTCGGCGCGGGAGGCAAACCAGACGGAGACACCGATAAAGAGCAGCGCGAGTGCCACGTCGTAGAGAGGGACACCGCCACGATTGGAGATCGCCTTTTTAGAAATTGGTGTGGTGATGAAAACGATCGGCACGAAACACGCCGCCATCAAGTACAGGAATGCGTTCGTCTGGATCGCCAGTCCAAAGGCGTTGAGGTAGAAGACCTGGTTGATGGTGCCGCCGATGCCGACGGCAGCCAGGATGGCGATGAAAGCTTTCCAGAACGGGCTGAGCCGCGGGTTGTGTTCAAGGATGGTGGGAGGTGCTGCGGCTGGCATTTCCGGGGCCGTGTGATTGCCATTGGCGGTGATGGTGGTGGACATGTTCAGCTCCTTTCTCAGACGGTGTCGTTAATTGGGGGAAGTGCGGGAAGGTTCTCTTGTTTCCAGGTACGCCACTCGGTGGAAGGATCCTCCGAACTCTTATGGCGGTCCCAGAAGTTGGGCCATTCCTCCTGCATGAGGATTTCGCGCTCAAGAAGTGCTTTTTGACGGCGATCAAGATCGGGAGTCCAGAGGTTGCTCTCCTCGAGGAGTCGAACAACTCCTGGGTGGAAAGGGACAACCAAGGGATCGAGAATGATCTGGTCGATAGCGAAAAACTTGGCATCCGGGGTGGAGTTCTTGAAGTCGCCGTGGTGATCGTGCATGAGTTTGACGACCGAGTAGACTTCCTCTTCCGGGACATCCGCGCGGGTGAGCATGGCGAGAGAGAATTGCATGAGCTCGGCGGAATCATCTGGCCCCATTCCGACGGCCTCAGAGGTCGAGCCGACTCTGCCGAGCGGGATGAGATCTGCCCAGACTTCTTTCTGTGCCTCAGTCTGACCTCCGAAATCAAGCCAGTGGATCGGATAGCGGGTGTTGAGCTCCTCGACACCGGCGCCGACAGAGTTGGTGTAGATACCATCAAGGTGGCCAGTCTTCAGAGCTTCTGTCTGCTCAGAGAAGGCGATGGGCACGAGGGTCACATCATCTAGGGTCATGTCACCGAGCTGGACGATGGCGTCGATCTTGCGGTTGGTCGGCTCCATACCCAACAGATACGGAAGGCGTTTGCCGCGCAGATCGTGAACGGTGTCGATCCCGGAGTTCTTGAGTACCGCCATTCCGTAGCTTCCCGGCGGAGTCCACAGCTGGCGTACGGGCTGAGGGCCCCAGACCTCAGATGTGTATTCGTAGTCTCCCTCGAACGAGTACAGGGATTCGTCGCCGACGCGTGCGTAATCAGCGACGCCGGAGATCAGTGGAGCGATGCGGCCAATGCCGGTGTCTCCTGTCATCAGGCGAACCTGTGCGCCGGAGCGAGTTGTGATCATCGAGGCGACTGCCGCGATGTCGTTGTAGGTGCCTGTACCAACCGGGTACGTGGTCCACACCATGCGACCAGGCATGCCCGCGACCGTGGTTTCGACCGGCTTGGCGCATGCGCCAAGCGTTGCAGCCGCACCCGCGAAGGCCAGACCCTTGAGGAACTGGCGCCGGTTCAGATTGAGGGCCATGTCGTCTCCTTGCGTTCTGTGATGGATTTTGTGCGTTGAGGTGATGCGGGCAATTCTGGGACATAAAAGTGGCGTAGGCCATAGTCTGCGTCAATTATTTCCTATTGCGCAATAATCCCTGTCGTTACGCGGATGAAAGCGGTCGTATATACAGCTAGTTCGGGACTGGAGGGGGTAGAGGGGTGGTGGGTCGGGGGTGGGGTCGCAATGATTTACGTGGACCACGAACTTTCCTGCATGGGTTCCTGGCGTCTTATGGGGGGTTGGCGGGATGAAGTATTGATGTGTGCGGGGTCTCGGATTTGTTATCAAACGCGCATAAAAAGCTTTCGAGGCGGGGAATCGTTGAAGACGAAGCCGATACACGGTTATGTGAGGGGCATCACCCAGCGAGGGGGCCCTCGCTCACAACAACCCCAAAGGAGATGGCATGCCCAAGCACGTCACCGATCTGATGAACATCGAAGGCCGGCTCAGTGAGACTGAAATTGCCGTCCGCGATAGGGTCGCGGACTTCGTCGACCGTCGCGTCCGTCCAAACATTGGGAAGTGGTACGACGAGGCCGTCCTTCCTCTGGAGTTGCTGCCGGAGATGGCGGAGCTCGGACTGTTCGGCATGCACCTCGATGGCTACGGCTGTGGCGGCCACAGCTCCGTCGAGTATGGAATCGCCATGCAGGAGCTCGAGGCAGGTGACTCAGGTCTGCGTACGGTTGTCTCTGTCCAGGGCTCTTTGGCGATGTCCGCCATCCACAAGCACGGATCCGAGGAACAGAAGGGACACTGGCTGCCCAAGATGGCGTCCGGTGAGATCATCGGCTGTTTCGGACTGACCGAGCCCACCGCCGGCTCGGACCCGAGCACGATGATTACCGAGGCCACCTGGAAGGACGGCAGCTGGATTCTCAACGGCGAGAAGCGCTGGATCGGTCTGGCTACGGTCGCGGGTGTGGCCATTATCTGGGCCAAAGTCTCTGCGGAGTCTGCGCGTGCCGCTGGCATCGATGACAGTGGGAAAGGCCAGGGCCACACCGTCCGCGGCTTTATCGTCCCGACCGACACCCCCGGGTTTGA
Organism: Corynebacterium sp.; assembly: GCF_030538285.1. Taxonomy (GTDB): domain Bacteria; phylum Actinomycetota; class Actinomycetes; order Mycobacteriales; family Mycobacteriaceae; genus Corynebacterium. The sequence continues at coordinate 24,576 of NZ_JAUNUG010000024.1, read as the reverse complement.
GGCGGAGGCGATCACCGGCAAGCTGTCGATGCGTGCCTCCCTCCAGTGCGACATCCGTATCCGCGACCTGCAGCTCGACGAGGATGCGCTGCTGCCCAAGAATCCCGGCCTCAAGGGGCCGTTCATGTGCCTGAATGAGGCTCGCTACGGCATCGCCTGGGGTGCGATGGGGGCAGCCCGTGACTCGATCGAGGCAGCCATTGACTACTCCGCGCAGCGTATGCAGTTCGGTAAGCCACTCAGCGCCTATCAGCTGACGCAGAAGAAGCTGGCCGACATGACCGTGGAACTCAATAAGGGGCAGCTGCTTTCCCTGGAGCTGGGACGCGCGAAGGACGAAGGCCGACTGGAGCTGCACCAGATCTCACTGGGCAAGCTCGCGAATTGTCGCGCCGCGATTGAGATTTGCCGCGAAGCCCGCACCATTCTCGGTGGTAACGGTATTACCGTCGACTACTCGCCGTTGCGCCATGCCAACAACCTCGAATCTGTCCGTACCTATGAGGGCACTGACGAGGTGCACACTCTCATCCTCGGCCAGAAGCTGACCGGTGAAGCGGCTTTCCGTTAAACCGCAGCGGGAGTTACGGGGACAAGTGTCAATGGACCGATGTGTGAGGACCAGGTCGGCGGGTGCAGAGCCCGCGGCCTGGTTCTCGCAGTTGAGGTCCCTGGGGAGGGAGGAACCAAGACCATTATGAGAAAGCTTCAGTTGTCGACGGTCTTTCTCGGCGGCTTCGTCGGGCCGTTCGCGGGACAGTCCATCGCAGTCATTCTCCCTAATGTGGCATCCACCTTCGATATCTCGCTCGAACAGGCTGCATTCACCATGTCTGTCTACTTGTTCCCGTTCGCGACCGTGATGCTGGTTTCCACCCGGTTCGTCCGTAAGTTTCGGCCCCGGAGGGTAATTCTCACCGCGTACGCGGTGACACTCCTCGGGGCGGCGGGTTGTTTGCTCGCGGATACCTGGCCGCAGTTCCTCATGGGATTCCTCCTCTTGGGGCTGGCTAACGCGTTCACGCTCCCTGTTTTCCAGGTCATGCTGCATCATCTCAGTCCTCCGGAGCGGCTCGGATCCTCGCTCGGTACTTACGCGGCGATGCAGGCGTTAGGACTATTCACAGCCCCGCTGATCTCAGGATTGGCTGCCCGGGTCGACTGGCAACTGGTGTACCTGATCGTCATCGCAGCCGGTCTGTGGATTCTCCTCATCGGAGTTCCAGATATTGCACCGCCTGCCAGCAACGAGAATAGGCAGCAAAAGATCATGTGGTGGCCCGCTGCCATTCACATGGTCACCTGCCTGATGATCGGCTTTTCCATCATCGGTATCGGCATCCTCACCGCGCTCAGCATCGGAGACCGTTTCGGCATCGATGAAGCAGGCACCGGATTGGTTGTGATGTGCGGCGGGCTCGCAGCGTTTATCTTTGCACGCACGGTTGGTGGGCTCGCTGACCGATATGGGGGCAAACGAGTCCTGACGATCAGTTGCCTGACAGGCGCTTTCGCCGTGGCGTTGCTGCCGGTGGTACCCGCCCCCTGGCTGGTTGCTTCGTGCTGGGCGCTCGCGGTCGTGTCTGCCCAGGGAATCCAGACAAGCATCAATATCGCGGTGTTGCGCGCGCCGGGTGGAAACTCGTTGATCTCCACTGTCCAGGCCTTCCGCTTCTATGGTTCTTCGTTCACACCTGTCGTGATGTTGCCGGTCTACCTTGGCGCGATGACGTGGTCATTCTGGTTGCCAGCGGCAGGGCTCATCGGTGTTCTGGCACTGCAACTTTTCAGTCCCGCTTGGAGATACTCTCGCGAATAAGCATCGAAAAGCAGGTGTCCAACCACCCACCCCCGAATTCCCAGTTCCCCTGCTCCTGGCAATTAGCTGTGCTCTAATAATTCGGGTGCGCAACATAGCTGCACATTTTCTGCTCTAGTTCCGAATGGAGTTCCTCGATGACCAACGATCCCTTCGCCCAGTATTCCCAGTCCGGCCAGCCCGGCCAGCCGGAAGCCGGTAACCAGGCTAACCAGCAGCAGTTCCAGCAGTACCCGCCCTTTCAGCAGGCACCGCAGCATGCCCCGCAGCAGCCGGGCGTCGGTGCCAGCTCGGAGAGCTTTTTCAAGGCGCTAATGGATCTGAGCTTCTCGCAGTTCATCACGGTGAAGTTCGCCAAGTACATCTACATCCTGGCGATTGCGCTGCACGTTCTGTGGGTGCTGATCATGGCGGTGACGATCTCGGTGAATCTAGAGAGCTTCTTCGCGTTCCTGGGCGCCCTCATCCTGGGCTCGATCATGGCGCTGTTTTCTCTCATCGGTGTGCGCCTGGGGCTGGAGCTGGCGGTGTCGATTATTCGCACCGCGCAGAACTCCACCCACATCGTGGAAAACACCGCGCGTTAATTACACAGAGTCGATCAACCGCGAGACGGACTCCGGGTCGGCGTCGGAAAGCATCTGTCGGCAGCGGTCGTATTCGCCGTCCTCACCGATGAGCCGGGCGGCGCGGGCCAGTGCCGCGATGGCGCGGAGCACCGCCTGATTCGGTTCGTGGGAGAACGGGACCGGGCCCCATCCCTTCCAGCCGTTGGCGCGCAGTCGGTCCAGTGAGCGGTGGTAGGCCGTGCGGGCGTGGGCGTAGGCGGTGAGCTTGGCGACATCATCAAGCGAGCCCGCAGCGAGCAGCATCTCTGCACGGGTAGCCCACACGAGGGGGCTGTCGGGGTGGGCGAAGGCGGTGTCGGCGGCAGCGGGATCCGCGTCGGCGGCCGGGTCGGCGGGGAGGTGGACGGGTGGCGGGGCCATCATGTCGTTGATCTTCATGCCCTCCGAGCCTAGTGACGTTTTCAGCACTACGGCGCGGCCTTGTTACCCTGGCTGGGTACTTTCAGCAGGGAAGAGGTGACATGCAGACGAAAACTACGGCCGCTCCGGTCCGTTCCGTGTCGTACCGCTATGACCTCGATGGGCTCCGCGGCATCGCCATTGCCTTCGTGGTGGTCTTCCACGTGTTCGTGGGCAAGGTCTCCGGCGGCGTCGATGTTTTCCTGCTGCTCAGCGGCTACTTTTTCCTCGGTTCCCAGTTGCGCTACGCGCGGCGTGACAATGCTTCCCGCAACCCCTGGTGGCCTTTCTGGCGCACTCTGCGACGCCTGTACCCGGCGCTGTTGCTCGTGCTGGGCACAACGGCTGTGGTGGCGTTTGTGTGGGTCCGCCAGCTGCGCAGGGCCGAGCTGGTCGAACAGTTCACAGCCAGCCTGCTTTACTACCAGAACTGGGAATTGGCCAGCCAGGCGGCGGATTACAACGTCGCATCCGGAACCGTCAGTCCTCTGCAGCACCTGTGGTCGATGGCGGTGCAGGGGCAGTTCTACGTGCTGGCGATTGCGGTGGCGATGCTGGTCATCTGGACCGGCCGCTCGCGCTGGGTCACGCCTTTCCTCATTGCGGTGACGCTGGCGTCCTTCGCTTATGCCTGTTGGATGTGGTGGGAGAACCAGCCGCTGAATTACTACTCCACGTGGTCGCGCATGTGGCAGCTGACTTTGGGGTCGCTGTTGGCGTTGCACGGACACCGCTTATCGACGCCCCCGCGGCTCCGCCAGGCATTCACCGTCATCGGCCTGGCCATGGTGTTGTCCACCGGTTTCCTTTTCGACGGCGCCTGGTATTTCCCCGGTGCCGCCGCGCTGTACCCGATCGGCGGCGCGGTCCTGGTCATCCTCGGTGGGGGAGTGGGGCCGGTGGCAGGCATGCTCGCACACCGCACCATGCGCTGGCTCGGCGACATCGCCTACCCCCTCTACCTGTGGCACTGGCCACTGCTGATCTTCGCCTTGGTCGTCCTGGAGGTCGGGGAGGTGTCCCTGGGCTTGGGTGTGGCCGTCATCGCGGTCTCGCTGGTGTTGGCGGATATGACGCACCGCTTCGTCGAGAAGCCGCTGCGACAGCACGCGAAACGCCCGCTGCGTGGGGAACGCCGCGTCGCCGCTGCCCTCGCCGAACTGCGCACCTCCCTGCCCGCCCGGGCACGTGCGGTCGGCGGCGGTGTGCTCGCCGCCATCCTGGTCGCCCTCCTGACCTACCAGGGCGTATGGCAGGTGCGTCTGCACAATGCCGGTGGACTGCTTCTCGACGCCCAGTACTACCCCGGGGCCCGCGCCCTGCAGGGCGCTGATGTCCCTGATCGCGCACCGCAGCCGGATGCCGGGCTCGTCCAGTCGATGCTCTCCCCGATCTGGACGGAGGAATGCATCTCGCGCTTCGGCGATGACCCGGATGTGCTGCCCGTCGATGAACGCGGCGAGAAGTGCCTTTTCGGTGACCTGACGGCGGAGCGTGACGTCTACCTGGTCGGCGGCTCGCACGCTGAACAGTGGGTCATTCCCCTCGATGCGCTGGGCAAGGAGCACGGCTTTCGGATCGTGCCGCTGGTGCGGCAGTCCTGCCCGACATTCGTCTCCGACCGGGACGGCATCTTCGAGGAAGACTGCGCCCGTTTCAACCAGGGTGTCTTGCAGCGTTTAGAGGAGGTGGATCCGCTACTCGTGGTGTCCACCACCACCCGCCCGGCTGTGGAGATCGGCGGCCGCTTCGAGGACGTGCCGGCCTCCTACCCGCCGTTCTGGCGTTTCCTCGACGACCGCGGCATCCCCTTCGCGGGCCTGCGCGACAACCCTTGGTCTACCTTCGAGGACGGTGCCGAGCTGTCAGTGCCCGTGTGCATGGTCGACCTGGATGACCCGGTGATCTGCGGTATCGACGCCGAAGAATACTACCAGGCGCAGGACCCGGCCGCCGGCTACCTGGCGGGCCTGCCGCAGGCGAAGGCTATCGACACCCGAGACTGGTTCTGCGTGGATGACCTGTGCCCGCCGGTCATCGGCAACATCTGGGTCTACCGCGACGGCAACCACCTCTCGGTTCCCTACGCGCTGTCGCTGGCGCCGCACCTGTGGGCCGAGATCGAGGAGTTCTTCTAACGAGAATCGCCCGATCACCAGAAGTCGCTGGCGTTGAGCCCGAAGGAATACAGGGCACGGCGTACCACTGGCAGGCTCAGCCCGATCACCGACGAAGGATCCCCCTCGATCCGGTCGATGAACCAGCCGCCCAAGGCCTCCAGCGTGAAAGCCCCCGCGCACTGCCACGGCTCACCAGAGGCGGCGTAGGCCGCAATATCAGCCTCGGAGGCGGCGGCGAAATGCACGGTGGTGGACGAGGTCTCCACGAACTCCTGCCCCCGGTAGCAGATCGCGTGGCCGGTCAACAGCTCGGCCACTTTCCCAGCCTGTGCATGCCAGCGGCGCACGGTTTCTTCGGGGGTGTGGGGTTTGCCCTGGAGGTGGCCGTCGAGAAGCAGCATGGAATCGCCGCCGATAACCACATCGTCGTGGAACTGATTGGCGACAGCGTGCGCTTTAGCGCGCGCCAACGTGGCCACCGCCTGCTGCGGTGAGCCGTCGGTGGCGGCCAGCAGGGCGTCCTCATCGACGTCCGCCGGCTGGATGACGGGGTCGACGCCCGCGTTGCGCAGGATCATCCGCCGCGACGGCGAGGCCGACGCTAAAACGATCCGCATCAGTAGTAGGTGACGTTGCGGAATGCGTTCGGGTTGTACAGGGTGGTGCGCTGCAGGCGATCCTCGGGGCGGCCCCACATGTTGCGCTCGCCGGATTCCTCCTCCGGGCGCTTCTTGGCCAGGGCGGTGAGAACAGCGGTGAGGGCGGCGAGCTCAGTGGCATCCGGATTGCCCTTGATCACACGGAACAGCGGCTTGTCTTTGAGGGTGGTAGTCACTTGTCGGCTCCTTCTACAGGGGAATGTTGCCGTGCTTTTTCGGCGGGGTCTGGATCACCTTGCGGTCCAGCAGGCGCAGACCCTCGATGAGCTGCGGACGGGTGGTCGAGGGCTCAATGACCGCGTCCACCAGGCTGCGCTCGGCGGCGAGGTAGGGGTTGATGTAATTATTGGTATAAGCCTGCTCGTCGATCTTCCCGTCGAGTGCAGCTACCGCGGCGGGGGCCTCGGTGACGGCGATCTCGGCGGTGGGCCACGCGAACACGAGGTCAGCGCCCAGGTCCTTCGAACCCATGAGGACATAGGACGGGCCGATGGCTTTGCGCACGATCACCGTGATCTTGCCGACACCCGCCTCCGCATAAGCGTAAGCCAACTTGGCACCCCGGCGCAGCACACCAGCGTGCTCCTCATCCTGGGAGGGGAGGAAACCGGGGGAGTCGACGAACTCGATGATCGGCAGGTTGAAGGCGTCGCAAGTGCGGATGAAACGCGCGGCCTTCTCCGCGGCGGCGGCATCGAGGCAACCCGCCAGCTCGGAAGGTTGGTTGGCCACGATGCCCACGGCCCGGCCCTCGACGCGGGCGAATGCGGTGACGATGTTGGCCGCGTAGTGCGCCTGCAGCTCCAGGAATTCGCCATTATCGACGACCCGTCGCACCACGTCGCGGACATCGTAGACGTGGGCGTCAGCATCCGGGATGAAAGAATCCAGCTCACGGTCTGAGTCGCTGAGCTCGAGGGAGGTCTCCGTCTCCAGGCGCGGGGCCTCAGCGCGGTTGTTCGCCGGCAGATGCCCGACGACATCCTTGACCAGCGTGAGAGCCTCCAGGTCGGTGGAGGCTGCCAGGTGGGCAGTACCCGAGGTAGTGGCGTGGATCGACGCCGACCCCAGGGACTCCGGGCTGGCGGCCTGGCCGGTGACCTTCTCCACGACGTCTGCCGCGGCCAGGTGCAGGGCGGCATCCTCCACCATGATGATCACGTCGGCGAACACCGGCGCCAGGCCGTGCAGGCCCGCGGTGTGGCCGGCGACGACGGAGATCTGCGGGATGAGCCCGGAGGCAGTAGTGGTGCGCGCCAGGATCTTCGAGTACATCGACAGGGTGACGATACCCTCTGCGACGCGCGCCCCGGCGCCCTCGTGGATGCCGATGATCGGCACACCGGTCTTGATCGCCAGGTCGTAGATCTTGACGATCTTCTCGCCATAGACCTCGCCCAGGGCGCCGTCGAAAACGGTGGAGTCCTGCGAGAACACGCACACCTTGCGGCCATTGATAGTGCCGTAACCGGTGACCACACCATCAGTGAGCGGGCGCTGCGCCTCCATGCCGAACTGCGTGGAGCGATGACGGGCGAGGGCATCGGTCTCGACGAAAGACGCGGCGTCGAGAAGCGCCAGAACACGCTCGCGGGCGGTGGCGCGGCCGGAGGCGTGGGTGGCCTCGACGGCGTCGGTCCCCACCGGGGCCTCGGCCTCCGCCAGGCGGGCGCGCAGGTCGGCGAGCCTTCCGGCGGTGGTCGTGAGATCAGGGGAGGTGGAAGTCATGGTCCTTTAGTCTAGACGGCGAAGCCCCGCCCGCGAAGACGAGCCGCGGGCGGGGCACACTGGGCCTGGCTTAGAGCGGGATGTTGCCGTGCTTGCGGGCCGGGCGGGAGACGTTCTTGTCCTTGTACAGGCGCAGGTTACGGGCGATCATGCCGCGGGTCTCCGAGGGGAGGATGACGGCGTCGATAAGCCCGCGCTCGGCGGCCTTGTACGGGTTGAGCATGTGGTCCTCATACTCGCGCTCGAAGGACTTGAACAGCTCGACCACGTCGAGGCCCTTGGCCTCGGCTTCCTTGAGCTCCTTGCGGTAGATGAAGCCCACGGCACCGGCGGCACCCATGACGGCGATCTGGGCGGTCGGCCACGCCAAGTTGACGTCGGCGCCCAGGCCCTTGGAACCCATGACGCAGTACGCGCCGCCGTAGGCCTTACGCATGGTGACGGTGATCTTCGGGACGGTGGCCTCGCCGTAGGCATACAGCAGCTTCGCACCGCGGCGCAGGATGCCGCCGTACTCCTGGCCGGCGCCGGGCAGGAAGCCCGGGACGTCGACAAGCAAGACGATGGGAATGTTGAAGGCATCGCAGGTGCGGATGAAGCGGGCGGCCTTCTCGGAGGAGTCGATGTCGAGGCAGCCGGCGTAGACGGACGGCTGGTTGGCGACGAAGCCGACGGACTGGCCCTCAATGCGGCCGAAGGCGATGACGACGTTCTCGGCGCGCTCGGCCTGGATCTCCAGGTACTCACCGTCGTCGGTGAGGCACTCGATGACCTCGCGGACGTCGTAGGGCTGGGTGGGGGAGTCCGGGATCATGCCGTCGAGCTTGAGGTCGTCGGCGGTGATGTTGTCGCCCACGGCGCCCTCGTCGGCGGTGAACTCCTCGTACGGCGCGACGGTGCGATTGTTCGACGGGAGGAAACCGACGAGGTCGTGGACCCAGTCGAGGGCCTCTTCGTCGGTCTTCGCGGTGAAGTGCGAGTTGCCGGCGGTGGACATGTGGGTGGAGGCGCCGCCCAGCTCCTCCTGGGTGATCTCCTCACCGGTGACGGTCTTGATCACGTCGGGGCCGGTGACGAACATCTTGGAGGTCTTGTCCACCATGACGACGAAGTCGGTGAGGGCGGGGGAGTAGGCGTTGCCGCCGGCGGAGGCGCCCATGATCACGGAGATCTGCGGGACGACGCCGGAGGCGTGGATGTTCTGGTAGAAGGTGCGGGCGATCTGGTCGAGGGAGACCGCGCCGTCCTGGATACGCGCGCCGGCGCCCTCATAGAGGCCGATGAGCGGGCGGCCGGTAGTGACGGCCAGATCCATGATCTTGATCATCTTCTCGCCGTAGACCTCGCCGAGGGCGCCACCGAAGACGGTGCCGTCCTGGGAGAAGATGCAGACCTCGCGGCCGTCGATGGTGCCCCAACCGGTGACAATGCCGTCGGTGGTCGGGCGCTTCTTGCCCATGCCGAAGTCCGTGGTGCGGTGCTTGGCCAGCATGTCGGTCTCGACGAAGGACCCCTCGTCGAGGAGGTAATCGAGGCGCTCACGCGCGGTGAGGCGCTCCTGGGAGTGCACGCGCTCGACGGCCTTCTCACCCATGGGGTAGGTGGCCTCGGCACGGCGACGCTTCAGGTCGGCGATCTTGCCGGCGGTGGTGGTGACGTCGGTCAGCTCGGACAGGTCCGTCAAAGGTGAGGAAATGGTCATGTTTTGGGAGTGTAGACCCCTTTGCTGCTAGTTTCCACAACGAAAGTGGTGTGATGCCGGTCACTTTGGGGGTTTGTGCAGGTTGTGGTTGGTTTTTTAGGCAAAACTTCGGCGTGTCGGATGTGGCGGGTGAGACTCCGGATAGGGTGGGCGACGTGAAAACCCTCGCCTCCCGCCTCCCGCAGTACACGGACGTCCGCTGGACCGATACCACCGGTTCCACCAACGCCGACCTGCTTTCCGACGCCACCGCCCCCGCCTTCACCGCCCTTGTCGCCGGAGAGCAATCCGCCGGGCGTGGCCGCCTGGGCCGGCCCTGGGCCTCCCCGGCGGGGACCCAATCCATCATGTCGGTGCTGCTCCGGCCTACTGCCGCTGAGCTCGATCGCCTGGGTGCCATTCCGCTCGCCGCTGGCCTGGCAGTACTCGACGCCGCGCGCCAGGTGGCAGGCGGCGCACCCGGTCCGGAACTGAAATGGCCCAACGACGTCCTGTGGAATGGGCAGAAGCTGTGCGGGATCCTCGCCGAGGCCACCGGCTTCCCGGAAGACCCCCGGGTGGTTGTCGGCTTGGGCGTCAACGTGTCACTGAGCCGGGAACAACTGCCGGTTCAGCACGCCACCTCGCTGGCCCTGGAAGGTGTGGAGGTCGCGGCCGAGGACATGACGGTGGCTGTTCTCAGCGCCCTGCATAAGCGCCTGCAGCAGTGGGCCCGCGGCGATCGCAGCCTCATGGACGACTACCGGGCCGAATGCATCACCATCGGCAAGTCCGTGCGGGTGGTCACCGCCAGCGGAGACGTCTTCGGCACCGTCACCGACATCGCCCCTGACGGCCGCCTCGACCTGCTCACCACCGAAGGGGAGCGGCGACTCATCGCCGCCGGAGACGTCACGCACCTGCGGCGCACGGATACCTCTTATTAAGGGGCCGGGGGTAGGATCCCCACCCATGGGACTGTTCCGACCGGTTAAAGGAGAAGTGGTGCGCGCCGACCTCACGTCGCCGCTGCGCACGCTGACCTTCCCTGTCCTGGAACTCATCCTGGTCACCGGGCTGTCGTGGATGCTCATCGGCTGGCTCGACCAGCCCGGGTCAGTGGTCGATCCGCAGGTGCGCAACGGCGTCGTCCTGGTGTGGGCGCTGCTGGCGCTGTGGCGTTTCGTGTGGCCGCTGCTGAAGTCCCGCCGCCGGCGCTTCGTGGTCACTGATCAGCGGCTGGTGGTGCGTGCCGGGGCCTTTGGGGCGCGCACTGACTCCATTCCCTTCCGGGACATCCGTTCCGTGCAGCGGCGCCGGGGAGGCATCTACCTGTCGCTCATCGGTTACCAGCGGCCCCTGTACTTCCCTGACGTGCCGCGCGCCAAGAAGGTCACCGCCATGATCGAGGAGTCCCTGGAGCCGGTGCCGCACTGGTAGTGGTGCTTCAGAGATTCCGGGCCCGCTGACTATAGTGAAGGCCGTGACTGATCCCGCAGGTAACCCGAACGCCCACGTCCCCGGCATGCCGGTCGTCGCTGTCATCGGTGACGGCCAGCTGGCCCGCATGATGCAGACGGAGGCCATCGAGCTTGGCCAGTCGATCCGCCTGCTGGCTGGCGCCCCCGATTCTTCCGCGGCGCAGGTCGCGGCTGACGTCGTCCTCGGTGACTACACCAAGCTTGATGATCTCCGCCTTGCCGTGCAGGGCGCCAGCGCGGTGACCTTCGACCACGAGCACGTGCCCACCGATCACCTGCACCAGCTGATCAGCGAGGGCGTCAACGTCCAGCCCGGCCCCGACGCCCTGGTCAACGCCCAGGACAAGCTGGTCATGCGTAAGAAGCTGCGCGAAATCGGCGCCCCGGTCCCGCCGTTTGCCGCCATCGAGTCGGTCGAGGACGCCCGCGAGTTCTCCGACGCCGTCGACGGCGCGGTGTGCCTCAAGGCCCGGCGCGGCGGTTATGACGGGCACGGTGTGTGGTTTCCTGCGTCGTCCGAATTAGAAGGACTTGTACAAGAGCTTCTCGACGCCGGCACCCCGCTCATGGCCGAGAAGAAGGTGGCGCTCGTCCGCGAACTCTCAGCCATGGTCGCCCGCCGCCCCTCCGGCGAAGTGGTGCCGTGGCCGGTCGTCGAATCCGTCCAGACCAACGGCATCTGTACCGAGGCCGTCGCCCCCGCCCCGGACCTGTCCCCGGAGCTGGCGGAGCGCGCCCAGCAGCTGGCGGTGACCATCGCCGAGGAACTCGACGTCACCGGTGCCCTGGCCGTGGAACTCTTCGAGTACCACGACGAGAACGGCCAGCCCACCATCGCAGTCAATGAGCTGGCGATGCGCCCGCACAACACCGGCCACTGGACCCAGGACGGCTGCGTGACCAGTCAGTTCGAGCAACACCTGCGCGCCGTCCTCGACTGGCCGCTCGGTTCCGTGCGCCAGACCGCCCCCGTCACCGTCATGGCGAACGTTCTCGGTGGCGATACTGACCCGGACAAGCCCATGGCCGAGCGCATGCGCGACGTTCACGCCCGCTTCCCCGAGGCCAAGATCCACATGTACGGCAAGACGTACCGGGCGGGCCGGAAGATCGGGCACGTGAACCTGGCGGGTGAGGAGCTGGAGCGCGTTCGTCGAGAAGCTCGCCTCGCCGCTGATTACCTCGTCCATGCCCGCTGGGCAGACGGCTACCTCGCTTAAGGAGAAAACATGAACCCACTCGTCGGCATCATCATGGGCTCGGATTCGGACTGGCCCACCATCGCCCCCGCCGCTGAGGCGCTCGCCGAGTTCGGCGTGCCCTTCGAGGTGGGCGTCATGTCCGCGCATCGCACCCCGGAGCGGATGCTCAGCTACGCCAAGTCCGCCCACGAGCGCGGGTTGAAGGCGATCATCGCCTGCGCCGGCGGTGCCGCCCACCTGCCGGGCATGGTTGCCGCGGCCACCCCGCTGCCGGTCATCGGCGTACCGCGCGCGCTGGCTGATCTCGATGGCCTCGACTCCCTGCTGTCGATCGTGCAGATGCCCGCCGGCGTGCCGGTGGCGACCGTGTCCATCGGTGGCGCGAAGAACGCCGGCCTGCTCGCCGTACGCATCCTCGGCGCCGGTGACCCGCAGCTGACCGAGAAGATGGCTGCCTACCAGCAGAAGATGGCCGCCGAGGTGGAGGCCAAGGACGAGCGCCTGCGTAAGAGCCTGCTCGAGGGTTAGGTCGTTGCCATGCCCCCTGCACTACAGGTATGCAGGGGGGTATGACTACTTTTGCCCTGGAGAACCCCAGCACCGGCCGGTCCGAGGAATCTTTCGAGCGTATCGACGACTCGGACCGCGACCCCATCCTCGACCGTGCCACCGCCGCGCAGCGCGAGTGGCGTGCGACAGACATCGAGGAACGTGCCGCCATCCTGCGCCGTACGGCCGACATCTACGCCGAGCGGAAAGAGGACCTGGCCGAGATCATCGGCCGGGAGATGGGCAAGTTGCGCCGCCAGGCTATCGGCGAGCTGGGCTCCGTGGAGGCGATCTACCGGTGGTATGCCGATCACGCGCACGAGCTGCTCGCCGATAAGGAGCTGCCCGCTGAGGGCAACCTGCGCACCTTCGTGCGGAAGGATCCGCTGGGTGTGGTGCTGGGCATCATGCCGTGGAACTACCCTTACTACCAGGTAGCCCGCTGGGCGGCACCGAACTTGCTGGTAGGTAACTCCCTGGTGCTCAAGCACGCCTCGCTGTGCCCGCTGTCCTCGCAGGCCTGTCAGGACATCCTGGAGGAAGCCGGATTGCCGGAGGGTGTGTTCCAGAACATTTACGCTTCCGGCTCGCAGATGGACGCGTTCGTCGCGGATAAGCGCGTGGCGGCGGTGTCGCTGACGGGCTCGGAGGATGCCGGCGGGGCTGTCGCCAAGACCGCTGGTGAGTACCTGAAGAAGTCGCTACTTGAACTCGGCGGAAATGATCCTTATGTGGTCCTCGACGATCACAACCTAGACCAGGTCCTGCGTCTCTATGTGGGGGCCCGCATGTCGAATGCCGGACAGTCGTGCACCGCGCCGAAGCGTCTCATCGTCCTCGATGATTTCTACGACCGGGCACTTGAGTACCTCACGGGCAAGATCGGTGGCCTTAAGGTCGGCGAATGGAATGAGGAGGACGTGAAGGTCGGGCCGCTGTCGTCGATAAGCGCGCGCGACGAGATCGTGGAACGCATCAAGGAAGCGGAAGCCAATGGCGACGCGAAGATCGTCGTCGGCGGCCGTGCCCTCGACCGCGACGGTGCGTACATGGAACCGACGCTGCTCACCGACATCAACCCGCGCGCCGATATCGGCCGCAACGAGGTCTTCGGCCCCGTCGCCCTGCTCTACCGCGCTTCTGATGTCGATGATGCCGTGGCCATCGCCAACGACACCGACTACGGCCTCGGCTCTTATGTCTTCGGCTCTGATTTGGAGCAGGCCCGCGCCGTCGCCTCCCGCATGGAGGCCGGCATGACCTGGATCAATGAGCCCGGGGGCGGCGCGCCGGGCGAACCCTTCGGCGGTATCGGACGCTCCGGATACGGCCGTGAGCTCGGCGAGTGGGGCGTCAACGAATTCGCCAACGAACACCTCTTCAGGGTCAGCGGGCCGATGTGATCCTCATCCTCGGCGCGCGGACGCTGCACGGCTACCCCAGCCGGATTCTCGTTGACCGGCTGCGTGCCGCCCGCCCGCTTATCGACGCCGCCCCCGGACCCGTCGTCGTTTCCGGCGACGGGGAGGCTGCCTCCATGGCGCGCTGGCTGGTCGAACACGGGGTGTCCGAAGCGCGGATCGTGAAAGAACCCCGGGCACGGTCCACCAACGAAAACCTGGAAAACGCAGCCGCGCTGTTTCCCGATGTTGCTCGCTGGACAGTCGTGACCTCTGACTTCCATGTGTGGCGCACCCGGCTGTGGGCCTGGCACTTGGGGATCCCCGTGCGCGTGGTGGGTGCCCCGACGCAGCGCCGGGACCTGCTGGTGGCGGGGCTGCGGGAGGCACTGGCGTTACCGCATTCCGCGCTGCGGATCCTGTGGCGGCGGGTGGTTGGTTCTCGGCCTCGGGTTACCCCCTAAAAAGGTTGCGCTTCATCACCTTTAAGGTTGCCGTGTTGATTTCGGCGTATGATTATCCCTATCCTTCCCACCCGGTCCGGCAATGAGGTCTCCGATGCGATTGCCCCGCCTCCTGGCACTTCCCGTATCACTGGCGGTAGCGGCCGCCACGCTCACCGTCCCGCAGCTGGCCTCCGCCGACCCCGAGATCGGCCCCGGCTGCACCATCACGTCGCGTAACAACCCCAACGTCGGCGGCTACTACTATCCGCCGCGGCTGTACACCGTGGTCAAGCCGGCCTGGGCTGCCCAGGAGACTGGTTCCTACTTCCCATGGGTGTGGCACACGAACCGCGAGTACTGGCTCGAGGACGCGGTGACGGTCATCGATCCCGGCTCCACGGACGCAACCGTGGAGACACTCCCCGTGGGGACAGTCATCCCCCACCAGGACGATGACCTCGTACCCGGGGTGCATCCGAAGAAAGTCGAGGTCACCCACACCAGCCCACTGGTGGGCAACGGTGACGGTACGTACTCGGTCGACGCCTCGGCACTGAACAATCAGGATCGGGAAGCGACGACAGTGCTGGGCTGGAAGATCTCCCAGCCCTCCAACCCCACCCTGACGACCACGGCCAACATCCGCCCACGGCCGGAGATGGACGACGACTGCCAGCTCCTTCAAGCGGCCTCGACCGGCATCCCTGTCGTGGTTCCCGCGGATTCGCAGGGCCACCCGCTGACTTTGCAGTTCCTCAACGGTGCCCCCACCGACTATGAGCGCATCGAACTGCGCGTAACTATCCCGGGACTCGGAGAGTTGGTCACGGATGCCCAATGGGAGCAGCTGTGGGAACAGCACCGCCGACCGGGTGAAACCGGTCCGGTGGAGAAGGTCGAGGCCTACCTCGACGATCAGGGGCAGGCCCACGTCAGTGTGCCCGGATGGTTGTTACGGGCGACCAGCGCCCTGTGGCTGAATTCGTGGGCGAATCCGCGCCCGGGAGAGACCGTGGAGTGGGATCTCTACCGGAATCCGGTGAACTTGCGGTCGCCGGCGTACGTCCTGCTGCAGGACACACAGGGGGCGGGGTATCTCGACGCCACGACGACGGCCGGCACGAAGGTCGATGTCGCACAGACGGGTAACCCGAACCTGTCGCCCGAAACCACGTTCACGCTGGGAGAGATCACTGATCCCACCGCCGACGGTTGGGTCTACACCGTCGACCCGGCTACGGGAACCGTGTCGGTGACTCCCCCGGAGACCGCCGCGGTCGGGGATTCACTCACCGTGCCCGTCACGGTCACCTACTTCAGCCCTGCACAGGAAGACCAGACTGCCGAGGATCTCACGGTCACGGTCACCGTGATCGGCGAACAGATACCTGAGGTGCCTCCTGTGGTTCCCGGTGAAGGTTCCACTGGTTCCTCCAGTGATCGTTGTGTATCGACGATCGCCGCAGTCGGCCTCCCCTTCGCCATCCTGTTTCCACTGGGCCTGGCCACACAGGTCAACGTCCCGGGCCTGACCCCCATGGTGGACACCCTGCGTGATTCCCTGCAGGATGCGAACAGTCAGCTGCAGCGCCAGGCCGGCGTGTTCGATCCACAGCTGGCCGCCCAGATTGAGCGCTTTACCGCCGACGGTGCCCTCGAGCGCATCGGCCTGCTCGCCGCTGGCGCGTTGGCTCTGGGCATCATCGGCGAGGCCTGCCTCAGCGAGGACGGTTCCAGCCTGTCCTCCGCTGACTGATGTCCTAGAACGAGGACATCGACGACAGGCCGAGGAGCACGGCCGCGGGATCACCACCTGACTGGTAACCGCGGCCCTCGATGCAGGCCCGCGACGCAGGCTGCACGTGGTTCTTCGAGTAGCTCAGATGGCGCAGGATTTTCCCCCGACGCTGCGTGTTGCTGGGGCTCAGGCGACCTAGTTCGGCCTCCAGCGCCCGGTCCACGCTCTGAATGTTGTTGAGCCGCTGCTGCGCCTTGGCGCGGGAGACAGTCTCATTGACCCACCGGAGGCTGATGGAGGCGCTGGTGTTCAGATCGGCGGGATCGTGAACGAAGGTGCAGTTCTGGCTATCGGTGGTCATCGTGATGGCGTTGGCAGCGGGGACCGCGGAGCCTGTGGCAATGAGGGTGGCGGTGGCGGCAATGAGAACGGACTTGCGGAGCTTCATGAGATGGATCCTTTGTAGGAGAAGTGGCTGACAAGTCTCGCGATAAAGGGACTGCATGGAGCGAAACCACTGCTTGGGGAGCGTTCCCCACGTAGTAGCGGGGCCCCTTTTCTGCCCAACGTCAGACGGCCGGGGAGCTTAGGTGCGGGGAGCTGGGGCTAACGGCGGTGGGGTGTCTGACGTTGCGCAGACGGTCGCGGGGGCGGGCTGGGACCGGGGCTGCTTTCTGCCAAACGCCAGACGGCCGGGGAACTTAGGCGCGGGGGACTGGGCCTAACGGCGGTGGGGTGTCTGACGTTGCGCAGAACCGTAGCCAAGACAATGACCCCCGCCTCACGGATGGGGCGGGGGTCGGGATGGCAGCCAGCTAGTTCCTGCGGCGGAGGCCGGCAGTCAGAGCAGCTCCGGCGGCCAGGAAGAGCAGTGCCGTGAACACCACGGGAGCGAGGTCGTTCGGTCCGGTGCGGGCCAGGCCGCGCTCCTCGGTCGGAGAATCCGGGGTTGGCCGGCCGGGAGCTCCCGGTTCAGCGGGCTGGCCCGGGACGCCCGGCGTGCCCGGTTCACCCGGCGTGCCCGGTGTCCCCGGTTCACCCGGCGTCCCCGGCACAACCGGTGTGCCCGGATCGTCCGGGTCCCCGGGCGGGGGAGTGTCGGTGGGGTTAAGTACGACGTGGTCGGAGGTGCGCATGCGCATCTCTGTGCTGTCGGCGCGGGCGACGGCGGTGTTGACGTAGCGGTCGTTGTCGCGGGCGTCGATAAGCTCGACGGTGACTACTGTCTCCAGGGACTCGCCGTATGCAATGGGGCCTGTGATGACGCGGAAGGCGGTGGCTTCCGGGGTGAAGGCGGTGGACCAGATGTCGGACGGGGTTGAGTAGCCGCCGTTGGATTCGTGGCCGGGGTCTTCGTTGAGAGTCGCGGGATCGGCGGTGGTGTAGTACACGGTGGCGTCTTCGGGGGCGATGACCTCGGTAAGTTGGAGGTCACCGTGGAAGGAGGTGCCGCGCTCATCGCCGTTGAAGGGGAGGATGTCGATGAGGTCGGTGGTGGGGGAGATGTTCGGGTCGCGGGATGAGAGGACGATGGACCAGGAGGCGGTCGTGCCGTCGATGACGCGCTCCTCGGCGTCCTTGAGCAGGGTGGTGAACCCGGAGTTGGGCACCAGGAACTGTGCGGAGTCTTCGTGGACGATGGTCTGGCTTTCGGCGGTCACGTCGTTGACCTGCACGCTGCCCGGGGTGGCGTCGCGTGGAAGCTGCGCGCGGAAGGTGAAGGAGTCTTGCTCGGCATTGGGGACTACACCTTCGAAGGTCCAGGTGAGCACCTGCCCCTCGGGGGAGTCGCCGATGGTGGGTTCCGAAGGGGCGGAGCCTGGGATGTAGGTCATCCCCTGGGGCAGGGTGTCGGTGATGATCACCTGGTCGGGGCTCGGGTTTGCCAGGTTGGATTCGAGGCCGAAAGTGACGGTGTAGGTCACCTCCTGACCGGGGCCGTACTCTTTGAGTTCAACCTCCTTGTCCACTAGTGGGGAGGAACCAACAACACGGAGGACGTCGCGGCCGGGCCCTGCGAAGGGGTACTGCAACCCCTCGGTGACGCTGCCGAAGGGCTTGACGTGCGCGGGATCGAGGGAACGGTCGTAAGTGCGGACAGCGTTCGGCCTCTCCCAGGACCAGTCGCTTCGGCCTTCTTCCAACGTGTGGGTCCACGTCCAGATGTCGGTGCCCACGGGGGTGTCGGGATGGATGGTCTGGTCGATGACCAGGTAGGCGCGGCCATCGGAGGCGGTGGACTGCTCTGCCAGTGACTTCGGGATGTGCAGCTTCACGGCCTTGACCTGCGAAAGGTCTGCTGGTGGGGTGGTGCTCCAGCCTTCCGGATTTCCGGCGGCGGGATCGTTCGGGTCGGTGATGTCACCGCAGGCGAACTCGTTCGGGTCGACGGGCACGCCGTCAAGGTTGACGAATTCTCCGGTGTAGTACCAGAGCTCACCGTCGTAGGACTCGTCGTAGTAGAGGCTGGGCTGGGCGTCGAAGTCGAGCACGACGCGAGCGGCTGCGAAGGAAGCGTGGTCGGTGTCGATGATCTTGCACACCCAGTTATCGTTTCGCTGGTTCCACAGGTAGGGAATGCGTGTGCCGCCGACGGACATGACGGTGGCCCCAGCCGGGGCACGCGAGGTGTCCGTCCAGGGGGATCCGGGGTAGGCGTCGGGATGTTGACTGGCCACAACCCAGCCGCCGGTCCAGCCGCCGCGGGTCACGGGCACACGGTTGGAGTTGTTGTCGGGGTTGTCCTGCGATTCCTGGCCTTCAACGGAAACGTAGGTGGGGGCAGATGCCTCCAGGATGACGCGCCCACCCGGCGAGCGGAAGGGGACTTCGAGTTGGATGACACCTGCGGCGATGGCATTCATGTCCACCGGTAGGGGCTGCTCGTTGGAGTCCAGGGGAGGGCCGGCGGTGTAGTCGAGGTTGGACAGTGTGAGTTGGAAAGTGGCCGGCCCGGTCTTGGTGATCTGGCAGTCCGGGAAACGGGTGGTCTGCTCTTCTGCGAAACCGGGGGCGGAGTAGGGGAAGCCGGATTGCATGCGCTCGTTGGGTACGCACGCCGGTTCGCGTAGTTCCACTTCGGGGTTGATGGCCTGTCCGAGGTGTCGGATGGTGAGTTCGTAGGTGACTGCGTCCGGGCCAGCGGAGGTGTGTTTGGCGTGGTTGATGGAGAACGGGAAATTCATGTACTGGTTGTGCGTGGTGGAGTCCGGATCCGGGCCGCCCGTGTAGGACTGTGGTCCGCCACCGTCGAACTTGGCGTCCATGGCGAAAGTGTTGAGGATCGGGATCGGCGGCAGTTCGACGGTGTGATCGCGGAAGGTGCCGGTGGCGGCGACTTGGGACCCGGCGGGGCCGTCGGCGAGGACACCGGCGAACAGACGCTCGGCGGTGCCCTCGTTGCGGGTGCCGAGGTTGCACTCGAGGGTTCGGCCATCATCCGAGACGCTAGAGAGCTTATCGACGTCGTTTCCCCACGCATCAGGCGATTCTGTCAGGCAGGTGGTGGGCAGGGCCGTGAACAGACCGTTTTCCAGGGTGATGGTGACGATGTTGTTGCTCACCGGGTTGTTGGTGGGAGCGGGGGTGTCGTCGTTGATGTCGAACTTCCACTCGGTGCCCACGACATCGAGGCCGGAGACCGCGGACTCCGGCGGGTCGATCCAGTAGCCGATGAATTCATAGGCGCGGGTGGCCGCCAGCGCGGGCGCTGCAGGCAGTACGGTGGCGGCGGTGACGCCGAGGGCGGCGACGATGCTGGCGACGGCGCGGCGTCGCGAAGCAATTCTGTGAATCATGGAACCTACCTGTGTCTTTAATTGATTTCTGCTGTCGACCTTAAGCGGTGGTGGGTGGTTGTCCACCTAGACACGCAGATAACACTCTCCCCATTAAGCACAGGGGTCTCACCTGTCTAGACATAACGGAAAGCATGGGTATCCAATCATGAAGAACCTCTCATCTGGGTTTCATGAAGCCTTCATAAGAGATTCTTAATCTCCATTGCTGTACATAATCGCAGAAATGGAGCAGGTTACATGGTCGTACACATCGTCGTGGTGCAGGTACTTACCGCCCTCGTCGCCCTCGGCGCCGTCATCTTCGCGTTCACCCCACCAGGCCGACAGCTGTTCAGTAGACGTTTCCGGGGTGGTAACCGGCTCAGACTCCTCATGATCGGGCTGGGGATCGCCGTCATCATCATGGAGATCCTGGAGATCATCTACCACCACCATCACCTCCTCGTTTTCGCAGCTGAGGTAGGCAAGCTGGCGGTGGTGCTTTTCGTGGGGCTGCTCCTGCTGCGGCAGCGCATCCTGCCCCCGGGCTCGCTGGGCCGCCCGCAGACCGTGCTCGCCATCGGTGCGCACCCCGATGACCTGGAGTTGGCCTGCTCAGGCACGCTGGTCAAGCTCGCCGATGAGGGCGCGGCTGTGCACGTCCTCGTTCTCACCGACGGTTGTCGGGGCGGTGACAGCGAATTGCGCCCCGAGGAAGCCCGCCGCGGGGCGTTGTTCATGAACGTCGCCTCCCTCACCCAGCACACGTTCACCGACACCCGTCTCGCCGAGGAAAGCGTCGAGCTGGTCGCTGCGATCGAGGAACGCATTGAAGCCCTGCGCCCCGACCTCATCCTCACCCACTCACCGAATGACCAGCACCAGGATCACCAGGCCGTACACGAGGCCACCCTTCGTGCGGCCCGTCGGCATCCCTCGATCCTGTGCTACGAATCCCCCTCGGCGACCCGAGCCTTCAACCCCTCCTTCTTCGTTGACATCAGTGACTACCTGGATGCCAAGGTGTTCGCCGTGGCCACCCATCGTGATCAGACGGGAAAGCCCTATATGCAGGGCCACAAGCTCAAGGGGATGGCTGTGTTTCGGGGGTCCCAGGCCAAAGTCGATCACGCGGAGGGTTTTGAGGTCGTCCGCCTCCTGGACCGCTCGCTGGGCGGTGCAGCATGAATATCCTGCTCACCGGTGCCGGCGGGCCCGCTGGCCAAGCCCTGCTCTCCCAACTCCTGGAACTGGACAGACATCAGGTCATCGGGGTGGATATCTCTCCGGTCAACCACCCCGCGCTCAGCCACAGTGAGATCGTCGCCCGGGCGGATGATCCGTTGATGATCGAGCAGCTCAGCGATCTCATCCGCCGCCACGACATTGACCTGCTCATCCCCACCGTGCAGGAGGAATTGCCGCTCATCGCCGCCGCCCGTTCCCGACTCTTTCCGGCCCGCGTGCTGGTGGGGAAGGAATCGGCGGTCCGCGACGCGGCCGACAAGTACCTCACCATGCTCGTCCTCGACCAGGCGGGTGTGTCCGTGCCCCGTTTCAGCCGCCCCGAAAACCACGCCTCCGTGGACACGCTGCGGGCTGCCGTCGGGGACCACGTCATCATCAAACCCCGCAATGGCAGGGGAAGCCGCGGGGTCCGCGAGCTGCACCTTGACGCGGTGGGGGAGCAGTGGGACGTCGATAAGCACATGATCGTGCAGGAATTCGCGCCCGGAAAGGAATACGCCCCGATGGTCTTCATGGGCGCGGAGCCATGGGCAGTCGTGGCCGCCAAGCGCAGCGACAGCGACTACCGGGCCGTGCAGGTCGAGCGAGTCGACGCCCCCGACGTCGCCCACCTGGCCATCGACGCCGCCCGTGCACTGCGCCTGCGCGGTCCCGTCGACGTTGATGTGCGCCGGCTTGCCGACGGCCGGCCCGTGGTCTTGGAGGTCAACGCCCGTTTCGGGGCGAACAGCTACTTGGCGCCCGAGCTGCTGAGCAGCGTGCTCACCCACGTGGAAGAACACTGGGAGGTACCGTGAGTACCCTGGCCCTTCTGCTGCTCCTGGTCCTCGGGCTGGGGGCGGTGAAACTGCTGTTTGTGCCGGCCTCCCTCATTTTCGAACTGCGCGAACGCTTCCGCCGGCCTGCGGATGTGCTGGCCCGCACACCGCTGCTCAGCGTCATCGTCCCCGGCTACAACGAGGAGACCGTGCTGGAGAACTGCGTGGCCTCGATTCTGGCTTCCGATTACCCCAACTTTGAGGTCATCCTGGTTAACGACGGGTCCACCGATAACACTGGCCCCCTCATGGCCCGCCTGGCCGCCAGCGATCCCCGGATCCTGCACATCGACAAACCCAACGGTGGCAAGGGCTCGGCACTGAACCTGGGGTTGGCAGCCGCGCGCGGCGAGTTCATCCTCTGCGTTGACTCCGACGGGATTTTCGGCCCCCGCACCATGCGGGATCTGCTCGGTGGTTTCCACCATGAGAAGGTCGGTGCGGTGGGCGGTGATGATCGTCCCGTCAACCTTGATAACCCGTTGACCTGTTTGTTGGCGCTGATCAGTCACGTGGGGACCGGGTTCATCCGCCGGGCCCTGGCCCTGTTGCACTGCATGCCCGTGGTGTCCGGCAACGTCGGTGCTTTTCGACGCTCCGCCCTCGACGTCACCGGCCCCTTCCGTACCGATTCCCTCGGCGAGGATCTGGAGCTGACCTGGAGAATGCACCGCGCCGGCTTCGATGTCGGCTTCGTCCCCCGCGCCATCGTCTACGCGGAATCCCCCTCCACTCTCAAGGGTCTGTGGCGCCAACGGGTGCGGTGGGCGCGCGGGCTCATCCAGACCACCTGGCTGCACCGTGACATGATCGCCAACCCCCGCTTCGGCATGTTCGGGCTGTTTCTCCTGTTCAACACCCTCACCATGATCGCCGTGCCTTTCATCCAGACCGGCGTGCTCATCGCCTTGCCTTTCCTGCCTGCCTGGCGTCCCGCGGACGGTGTGGCCTGGCTGGGTTATCTCGGCGTGGGCGTGGCCGTGGGTGTGCTGCTCTACTCCATTGCCCTCAACGGTGCCTGGGCGGACCTGCGGCACTTGTGGACCCTGCCAGCCTGGCCGCTGTATGCGGTGTTCGTCGGATTTACCGTCGTCCGCGCGATGTATCTGGAAATCAGTGGCGCCGAGAGGGCCTGGGGCAAACTCACCCGCACCGGCGTCATCAGTATCTCTGCACCTGGGAAGGAAGCCTCATGACCACCACCGAACCGTCCCGCCGCACCCTGCTCCGCCTCGCCGGGGCCGGGGTAGTCATCCTGGGTGGCGGGGCAATGGCCATCAACGGATTGAGGGAGGAACTCATCCCCACAACAGATAACACCCCCCGCGTGCCGCCCACGTCGGTGCCCACCCCGTCGGATGGCAGCCAACGCGCGGTCAACTACGGCATGGAATCGATAGTCCCCGTCTGGGAGCCGGGAGCATTGGACAGTTCGGGAGCCAACGCCGTGTCCCTCGCGGTGGGCCGGCCCGACTGGGTGGCAGCACCCTGGCCGGCGCACCCCGACGCCGAGGCTGCGGACGTACGTGAAAACGGCATCGATTACCTGGCAGTAGCCCTGGCAACCATCCCCACTGCCTGGGAGATCACCCTCACCATCGACGCCCTCGCACCCCGCATGCTGGCCGACACGCCGGAGCTGGCCGGGGTCAGCCCGACAGGGGATCGTTCCACGACTTTTGCCTCCGTGGCCGCACTCGACGGTGGAGCGGTCGGAGACCGTCTCGTGGAGCTCGCCCAATTCATCGCCGCCACCTACGGGCCCGACCGCATCGCGCTGACAGAGCTGATGTTCGACGACGCCACCTTCGGGGACACCGACCTCCGCCACTTCCTGGCCCACACCGGGGAGGTGGATTGGCCGCGGGACAAAGACGGCGAGATCGATGCTCAAGCGCCAGTGATAGCCACGTGGCGTTCGGAGGCTCTCGCCCGCGTCGCCGAGCGCATCGTCGCCGCGGTGGACCCTTATGCGGTGAAGGTGGACATGGATGTGCGGGCCCCGCAGGGTGATCCCGCCTCCGACCGGGCTTTGTCCGGGCATGACTATGACCTGCTGCTCACGGTAGTCGACCGCATTGTGGTGTGGAATTACCCCGGTCTGGGTGGCGCCGACGGGGCGGTGGCTTTCGGCGGGGAGGTGGCGGCACACTTGCAGGAGCGCCATCCCGGTCGCTTCGTCATGTCCACGGGACTGTGGGCCGATGATGATGCCGTGCTGCGCAGCAGCGAACTGGTCGACAGTCTGGTGGCAGCCCAACAGGGGGGCGCACCAGCGGTGTCGGTGACTCCGGCCAGCCTGCTCAGTGATTCCCACTGGGCGGCGCTGCGCCAGTTGTGGGTTCCTTAAACCGCCGGGCCCGGCGCCACAGCCACCAGGTCAGTCCCACGAGTAGGGCCGCCAAGGGGCCCGGCCATATGGCCGGTTCCGGGGCGAAGAGATTGAGCACCGCCTGCACCAGGGCCAGAAAGGCGAAGAAGCCGAGGAACCCGAGCAGTGTGTCGTACTGGAGTGTCCTGCGCCGTCCCCGCCCGGGATCCTCGACCACCTTAGGCCTTCACACCACCAGCGGTGAGGCCGGAGACGATCCGCCGCTGGAAGATGAGCACCATGATGATGAGCGGGATGGTCACCAGCGCGCCGGCCGCCATGATCGAGGCGTAGGGGTATTCGAAGGCGCTCGGCCCGGAGAAACGCGCGATGGCCACGGTGACGGGTTCGGTGGAGGTCGTCGACAGCTGGCGGGCGAGCATGAACTCATTCCATGTGGCGATGAACGCCAGGATCGCTGTGGTGAACAGCGCCGGGGCCGCCAGCGGTAGCAGGACGAGGCGGAAGGCCTGGCCGCGGGAGGCGCCGTCGACACGCGCGGCCTCCTC